>JBGSVD010000148.1:0-7556 GCA_041753135.1 Planctomycetaceae bacterium | reverse complement strand
GGTTTCACGGTCGAGGCATCGACCGTGCCCGCACTGAAACCGGCCTGCTCGTCCTCGCCCAAAACCTGCTCCGCCTCGACAGACTCAAACGTGATGCCATAAACTCAGCGAATACGCCAACCTAAAAGCTGCACGATCTCTCCGTCGGCGGGAAGCGGGAAGGGCTCGGGTTGCATGCGTGCGATCTGCCACCGTGCCTCAACGTCGTGAATCCGATCATTCCACAAAATAATCTGTATCAAGCCTCTTGAGGTGAATTGCCCTGTACGTCGAAACTCCAACGCCGTTGTCTATCATCAGCTCTGCGAGCATTTTCCCATCGATCAGCGAGATTTTGCGTTGAATCTGCTTAACGTACTCGTAGGCCGGCGCAGAGAACGTTGAGGTCGTTATGAACACGCCCTTGTTTGCCCGGTATGCTTCCATACTTCCCACAAACGCCTGAATGTCTGGTCGACCGACAGCGTTTGACGTCCAGCGCTTCGCTTGTAACACAATAACATCGAGCCCAAGTTTGTCTTCCTTGATGACGCCATCAATCCCTCCATCGCCCGACTTCCCAACCGCTCGACCCGCATCAGCGATGGACCCGCCATAACCCATGGCCACCAGCAGTTCGACCACCAGCTTTTCAAAGAACCGATCTGACATTTCAAGAATCTGATCCAGCAGTTCAGCAATCAAGGCAGCCTGAAGGGCTGAATACGCGGTTTCAATCTGCTCGTCCGGAGTCGTTTCAACGAGTGATTCACTCTCCTCAGGCTCGACGACTTGATCGCCCTCAGAACTGCTCCTGCTCCGAAATGCCAGAAACGACGGAAACTGCTCCAAAAACTTCATATCGATCCGATCTGGTGGACTGACCAGAACTTTTTGGCCGTCCTCAGTTATTTTAACAAAGCCGCGGCGCACCGACTGGATCAGTCCAGCCTCTTTCATATACGACTTTGCCCACCCGACACGATTCACTATGACACGCGAATAGCCACTCGGAAGCATGGCGGATCGCTCTTCGGTGGTCAAACCGAACTCATCTTCGATACCCCTCGTTACGTCACGCATCGCCCAATCTCTGCCGTCGGAAATCCTGCGCAACAAGGGTAGCATGATGGTTTGAAAATCGGGGAGAGCCATTGATTCTCGAGTGCGCAGCGTTGAAGTGATGCTGTGGGTAATCAACGAACTGACGCCGCCGCAGACGTGATCGGAAGCACATATGCTGACACTAACAACGCTGGCATGCAACTCCTTGCATGCCGTTAGATCGTTCTGCTTCTTGATCGAGCGCAGGTCCGAAATCATCGTGACCCGTTCGACCTCACCATGGATGCCCTTCGCTGTACGGGTCGGCGATGCGACCAAGCTGCGAGATACCTGCAGGTGGACGTTCCTTTTGATATGCTTTCGTCACACAAACGGACGTGGCGCGAGTAGATCCTTTTATCAACATCCCATCATTTCCGAGCATTCCATGCTATCCGATGAAGATCAAATCCGAGCCCTCGTCGAAACGTGGCATGCGGCGACGAAGTCCGGGAACGTTGACGCGGTTCTGATCTTGATGACGAAGGATGTCGTATTTCTTGCTCCCGGGCAGGAGCCTACGGGCAAGACTGAGTTCGCAACCATGTTCAAAGGTCCCGCTGGCATCGCTCGCCCGAACTTTGAAATCAACGCGGTGATTCTGGAGATCCAGGTCGCTGGCGACTTCGCCTTCATGCGGACTCATTTGGACGTCCACGTCTTGCCATCAGGTGCTCGCGAGCCCCTTCATCGTGCCGGGCAGACGTTGTCTGTGCTCAGAAGAGAAGGCGGCCAATGGCGAATTGCTCGTGATGCGAATCTGCTGACGATGGTTCAGAAAACTTCTCAGTAAGCATCCGCTGAACATTTTCAAATGTCAGTTTCTTAAGGTGGCTGAATGACATTACCCGTCTTCTTTAACACAGCAGCAATATTCCGCAAGTGGCTGGAGGCCAATGCGGCGACGGCATCGGAACTTGTCGTGGGTTTTCACAAGGTGGATTCTGGCCGACCGAGCATGACGTGGCCTGAATCTGTCGACGAGGCTCTGTGCTTCGGCTGGATCGATGGAGTTCGCAAACGAATTGACGAGCATGCTTATCAGATCCGATTTACGCCGCGAAAGCCGACATCAATCTGGAGTGCAGTGAACATCGCAAAGTATGAAAAGCTGTCTTCGGAAGGACGAATGACCGAAGCCGGAACTCGGGCCTTCGCTCATCGGAAGGATTCGCGATCAGTCGTCTACGCCTATGAGCAGGAAACCATCGCCGAGCTTTCCGCACAGGAACTCAAGCAATTCCTGCGAGACAAAGCTGCCTGGAAGTTCTTCGAAGACACACCACCGAGTTATCGCAAAGTCATCCTCCATTGGATCACCTCCGCACGGAAAAACGAAACTCGAGCTTCCCGATTCGAGAAACTCGTCGATGCCTGCAGAAACGGTCGGCGACTTAGATAGGCGGCTCGAAGATTTTTCGAACCCCACAACCATTGAAGCGGATCTGTCGGGACGGTCGGCGAGTTGTCTGGGTGCCCGCTGCGATGAGGAGAGACCTGAGGAGCTGACTATTTGCTGAACACTTCGCTTGTGTCAAGCGTGTAATCTTCGTGAAAGACTTTGTTGAAATCGTAAACACCGAAGAAGTCGGCCAATTGGTCATTGTCCGTTTTTCGCATTTCACCGGCTTCGATCAGTTGGAAAACGATGTGACCGAAGTCGTTTGTGCCCTGGATACCCCAAGTCTTGAAAACGGTGATCGAAAGCATTCCGAAATGCTGCAGCCCAAGAAGCCGGATCCCATTCAGCAATTCCGGTCCACTAATATGGCCGGTGGCTTCGGCTGAGCGGTCACGTCCCAATTGTTCCTGAGTGAATCGCAGGGCAGAAAACACGAACTTGTAGGCCAGAGGATGGTAGGTCCGGCACGAAGATTGGTTTCTGACGGAGGTCATTGGTGAAACGATCCGGGGACGTTGAGGCGGAGAGGCAACATCAAAAAAGGGACGTGTGGCGATTCTACAACAACCGTCGAACCGAATGAAGCCCCGATTGTCGATTTTAATCAGTGTCGTCTGAGTCTGACCGCCGCGGTTTGCCGCCTCGGGAAACCACGGTGACAATGTCGGCGGCATCGGTCATGACTCGTCGTCCGTCTTCGTAGACTACAACTAGTTTCATTGCCAGTAATTCCTGTGACAGGACTCTGGCTGTGCCGTTCCTGGTGACCACGGTGGCTCCAATAGGAGGTAGTTCGCGTCGATTCTCTTCGTAGGTATCGTACTCGTACCGCAGGCAACACTTGAGTCGACCGCACCGTCCTGAGATTTTGTTCGGGTCCAGCGTTGCCTTTTGCAGTTTTGCCATCTTCATCGAGACGGGCGGCATTTCCTGCAGGTGTGTGTTACAGCAAACCGGCTTGCCGCAATCACCGTAGTCTGCCAGAAGCTTGGCCTCATCACGAATGCCAATCTGTCGCATTTCGATGCGGGTATTGAATTCGCGGGCCATTAGCTTGACCAGGTCACGGAAGTCAACGCGACTTTCGGAAAGGTAGAAGATAATGAGTCTTTCGCCGCCAAAAATCTGTTCCACATCGATCACCTGCATCTGCATGGATCGCTCGCGAATCATCGCAACCGCTTGCTGGAAGAACTTTTTTTCGCGGTCGGAATTTTCCTGTCGAGACCGTCGATCTTCATCCGAGACACTTCTCAGAATTCGTCCCCCTGAGGCCTTTGCACTCCCCAGATACGAAGCTGTCTGATCGGTTGCAGGACACAGCACCGTTCCCCACTCGATTCCTCGTTCAGAACGAACAATGACTTCGTCATTTCGTGCAAAGCTGACTTGCCGACGAGCTTCAAAGTCACCCAGAAGACGCATTGTTCCATATCGAACAACGTAGCGAGAAAAGTCCTGATCAGATACGTTGACTTCCGACATTGATAGCCTCAAGAAATGCAGTGCCGCCCGGATGGTGGCGGCACTATAGAGCCCCGGATCAGAATCTGGTACCCAATCGAACGCCCTCATCGGGTCTGTGGAAGAAAATAAGGGTTGAAGTCTTCAGGGCCATCAGGAGCTATGCCAAAACGCCTTCGAGACGAAGCAATGCTCGTTTGTAGTCCAGCCCTCCGCCGTAGCCGACAAGTTTCCCATTCCCGCCAATGATGCGGTGGCAAGGGACGACAATCGCAACCGGGTTTTTTCCATTGGCCATACCCACGGCGCGGGATGCCGCGGGGGAGCCAATTGAAGCTGCAATTTCACCGTAACTTGCGGTTTTCCCAAACGGCACTTGCAGAAGAGCGTGCCAAACCTTCTTTTGGAAATCGGTACCGTCGGCCTTAAGAGGCAGGTCAAAGTTCTTCAATTTGCCAGAAAAATACGCTCTCAGCTGCTTGAGCGGCTCCTGAAGCCGCATCGGACTTAGCTCCCAGTCTTCCCGAGGTTGTAGTTCGGTGGCACTAAAATGGGCCTTACTGAATGCGATATGTTTCAGGCCGGAGTCACTTCCAACCACCAGGAGGCGGCCGACTGGCGTTTCATCGAGGAATGCATAAAACATTTGATTGCCCACTGTTTAGAGCTTCTGCTGAGAATCAGACGACAGCATTGGAAAGCCATCGGCAGAAGCTTACAGTTCGCGTTTCGAATTTTGAATTCCTCCCTCGCTCATTTCAAATTACGACTGACAGGCCCATGTCTCAGGAAACTTCAACACCGGAATCCCGACAATCCGCTGCCGAACGACTTGTTCAGGTGAGCGCGCTGCGATGGCAGAAGTTCCCTGTTCTTGATGATGGGTTCGTGTGCCTGGTTGATGTGATGGGAGATGACGCGAGCGTAGTCCAGGCCGCTCGCGTCAGTTATGGCGACGGAACAAAAAAAGTCAGCGATGATCGAACATTGATTCGATACTTGCTGAGGCATCGACATACCACTCCATTCGAAATGGCGGAGATAAAATTCCTGGTCCGTGTGCCAATGGACTGCTGGAGGCAATGGGTTCGTCATCGTACAGCGAACATCAACGAATACAGCACTCGGTACTCGCTCGCGATTGAAGCGGCTCAGACAACGCCGGAAGGACAATGGCGGACTCAGGCCGAAACGAATCGTCAGGGAAGTGGTGATGCACTACCGCTCGATCTTGGGACAAAGCTGACCGCTGAAGAAAACGATCTCCAGGGCCGAATTCGTTCCGTTTATCAAAGCCGAATCGAAAGCGGGGTCGCGCGAGAACAGGCAAGAAAAGATCTTCCGTTGTCGACTTATACAGAGGCTTATTGGAAAATTGATCTGCATAACCTGCTGCATTTTCTTGCGCTTCGAATGGATAGCCACGCGCAATTGGAAATTCGCAATTATGCGACCACGATTGGTGAAAAGATTGTGGCACCACTGTTTCCGATGGTCTGGGAGGCGTTCCTTGATTATCGCATGCAATCTATGTTTTTGACTCGGCTTGATCGTGAGGTCATTCAACGACTGACTGCTAATGCTTCACTTTCAAGGACATCGCCACCGTTTTCAGAGACGGAGTTTCTTGCGGCACAAGACCCATCCTGGGTCGCGTTGACTCGAAGCCGAGAGCGAGATGAATGCCGATCAAAGCTGGAATTGCTCGGAATGCTGGCGCCGAATTAGCAGCGTGTTACCGGTGAGATCGGGTTTCCTGGTGTATCCCCGTGTTTTTCAGACCTGACCTGATACAGGCTGCAGACAACTACCGTCAATCGAGCCCTTGATCGCTCAATGAAATCGATGATTCTCATGCCTTCTGATTCCACCTCTGCACCTCAGTTTCGCCCCATGACAGATTCTCCGATGGGGGATCTTGCGATCCTGGCTGGTTCCGGCAATCCGGTATTTGCGCAGCGTATTGCTGATTCACTCGGTGTTAAGCTCGCTCCTTGTCAGGCGCAGATTTTTAGTGAAGGCAACGTGTTTGTACGCGTCCTTGAGAATGTTCGAGGCCGTGATACTTTCGTGATTCAGGGCGTTCATCGTCCCGTGAACGACAACTTTGTGGAGCTGCTTTTCTGGATCGATGCGCTCAAGCGGGCCAGCGCGTCGCAGGTCACTGCGGTGATTCCGTACTTCAGCTACGCGAAGGGTGACAAGAAAGACGAGCCTCGCGTTTCGATCCGTGCCAGAGTTTGCGCGGATGCGATTGAAGCGGCTGGTGCTGATCGGGTTCTCACCATGGATCTTCACAGCCCTCAGATCCAGGGCTTTTTTAGTGTGCCGGTCGATCACTTGTACGCTCGATCGGTGATTTGCGACCACATCAAGTCGTTGAACATTCCAGACCTTGTGATCTGCAGTCCGGATGTCGGATTTGCAAAATCAGCATCAGCGTTCGCAAATCTGCTTGGGGTTCCGGTGGTGATCGGGAACAAGCAACGCAAAGATCACACCGAGCGTGCTCAGGTTCTGGAAGTGATCGGCTCCGTGGAAGGCTGCAATGTCCTGATGGTCGATGATTTTACGATCACCGGGGGATCACTTGTCAGTATGGCTGAAGTTTTGAAAAGTCGCGGTGCAAAGGACATCTACGCGGCCGTTTCGCACGGAGTTCTGTCTCAGGGCGCGGTGGAACGAATTGAATCCAGCGAGATTCGGCGATTGTTCATCACTGATACCGTTGAGCCCGCAGTAGAGCCGCTTGGCAGCAAGATGGAAATTATTTCTGTCGCACCGCTATTCGCTCAGGCGATCCGTTCCATTCACGATCGCACGAGTGTCAGTATGCTTTTTCCGGATGTGAAATCGTTATAACGCGAACGCTAAGTGACAGCCTGCTAAATCACTTTTCTAAGCTGTTGTTTCAACCGTTCCCGAATGATTGGGACATTCGTTCGGCACAGGTTAGGCGCGCGGCAGGAAATGGCGTCCCCGTCCATTGTAGAGCAGTGTTCTCAACTGCTCATGAACGATTGGGACAATCGTCTCCTGCCGCTCGCCTTAAGAATCATTCGCTCGCTGTATTGAGTGACTTGCAGAGGATTCGCTCTGACCATTCGCCAATTGTCGCTTGAGTGTCTTATTGACTCAAATTTTGCGTATGACGGCAAAATGAAAACGGCCGGAGTTGTCTTTGGCAAAGACACTCCGGCCGAACGTAAATCGCTATGAATTGACTGGCTTGCTTACGAAGGCAGACTTGCAGTTAAGGACAGGCGCCGAAATAACTGTCTGACCTGGATGATAACACTTGGCCAGTTTCTCAATACGTAGGGTGTGACCAGCGGAGCGCTGGCACACCGTTTTTCCGGAATTTGGTGTGCCAGCGCTCCGCTGGTCACACCCTACGAGTTGCGATCATTCTTTCCCCGTATCTCCGACTTTTGTTTATCGCTCAGTCCTAACTGGACAGCGCCATGTTGGGCGAGTTATTGAGTGTTTTTTGGTGGGACGGATTTGATTTTGTCGGGGTCAATACCGAGTTCTACCAGTCGTTTTCGTCTGGTTTTTTGGTGGGACTTGCTGGCCTGGGCATTGCGGCGAGCGTGGTAGTTTTGGC
>JBGSVD010000147.1:0-24127 GCA_041753135.1 Planctomycetaceae bacterium | reverse complement strand
ATCCTGCAATCCTGCAATCCTGCAATCCTGCAATCCTGCAATCCTGCAATCCTGCAATCCTGCAATCCTGCAATCCTGCAATCCTGCAATCCTGCAATCCTGCAATCCTGCAATCCTGCAATCCTGCAATCCTGCGATCCTGCAATCCTGCAATCCTGCAATCCTGCGATCCTGCAATCCTGCGATCCTGCAATCCTGCAATCCTGCAATCCTGCAATCCTGCGATTCTCTGAAAACTGAAAACTGAAAACTGAAAACTGAAAACTTCTGCTATTCCTCCGCCTTCCTGGCCACCACTTCCACTGGCAGCGGTTCGTCGTCATCGTCCTGCGGCAATTCAGCCAGAATCGTGAAGCCGTGACGAGCGATCTTGGTGACGGACTCGCCCGTTTGTTTGGCAATCGCGTGATTCAATTCCGATTGGGTCATGACTTTGAGTTCTTTCATAAAAACAAAGCGACCACACCGAACTCGGAGCGGTCGCACAAAACGTGAAACCGCCCCAACTGCGGGGCAGAACGCATAGCAAATAGCTACCAGCGATTGCCGGATCGCCATTCCTGGATGCTCAGTGCTCTATCGCCGGCCACAACGATGTGGTCGATCAGTGGAATGCCAATCACTTCAGCGGTTTGCTCAAGTCGCTCTGTGACACTGAGGTCCTGATCACTCGGAGTTGGGTCACCGCTCGGATGGTTGTGAACCACAAGAATGCAGTTGGCGGCATCGCGAATCGCCGGACGAAACACTTCCCGTGGATGGACGAGACTGTTTCGCAGCGTTCCCACTGTGATTTGGTGACAATCGATGGGTTCGTTTCTTGTCGTGAGCGTGACGACCCAGAACTCTTCCTGCTTGCTCTCACGAGCCAGGCGGCCGAATCGATCCCGGCAGAATTGAATGGCGGTTGCGGGACTCGTAATCCGAGGACTGGATTCATACTCCGCCTGAAGCTCGGCAATTCGCAGTCCGATTTCAACCCCAGCCATCAATCGCTGTACCGCGTCCGGTGTCATGCCGCGACAGACCTCCCGAATCTCAGCCTCTCCAGCGTCGGCAAGTTTCTTCAGTCCCAGTTTCTCAACCAACTTATGGGCATCGGCATAAGCCGCCGCGCCACGCCTTCCCGTCGCCATGGCGATCAGTTCCGCCGGCGACAGATTCAGCATCGATCGATTCATGATGTTCCCTCCGCGCAGAGACCACCCGTGAAGGGCGGTCGTGGTATGTCACAACCGCCCTCGCACGCCGCGAAGGCAAGAAAAAAGCTCCGTGTCTGATTCAACTGCAATGCAGATGAGTCAGACACGCAGCCAGAAGTGGTGTTTGGATCACAGAGCGAATAGTCTGTCAGTTCAAACGGTTTGATTCAGAAGCAAAAAACGGCACCCGAAGGTGGCTATCTGAAAGGGATAAGAGATCCCTTCACTATGAACTGACGCATTTTTGGCGTGAATTAAGCTGAATCCTCGGCACTGGTCCGCGATGTTGGCCGTTGCTTCATGCGGGCAAGGCAGCGACGTCCTCAACGTTGTCGATGGTTGCTGGACTTCCGCGTGATTACGATGCATGGTGACAGTTCAGACGAGCCTGTTTGTTTTCACGGGGTGCTTCTCCTCTTAAGTTGCATAGTGCGTATGAGAATTCGGAAACGACATGACACTTCAGAAGACAGACGTCGCAGATGTTCCAGTGCCCCGATTCCTCTACGGGACCGCCTGGAAAGAAAATGAAACCCAGCGTCTGACCGAGCTGGCTTTGAGACAAGGGTTTCGTGGGATCGATACTGCAAACCAGCGGCGTCATTACTACGAAGCAGCGGTGGGACAAGCCATCACGGCAGCAATTGAGAGCGGACTGGTCGTCCGCGATGATCTGTTTCTGCAAACAAAATTTACTTTCCAGAGCGGGCAGGATCATCGTTTGCCATACGATGCCGCTGCCTCTGTCGCAAAACAGGTCGAGCAATCATTTGCCAGCTCGCTCGAGCACCTGGGCACTGAGTTCATCGATTCATACGTGCTGCACGGCCCCACTCAGCGAATCGGTCTGACGTCAGACGATTGGGCGGCCTGGCGTGCCATGGAGAAAATTCACGACAGCGGTCGAGCCCGTCTGCTGGGTGTCAGCAACATGACGCTCGAACAGCTCCGGTCGCTATGTCGCGAGGCTCGCATCCGCCCGCGTTTCATCCAGAACCGGTGCTATGCAGTCCGCAGCTGGGATCGCCCCATCCGCGAGTTCTGTGTCGCCAACGATATGATTTACCAGGGCTTTTCTTTGTTGACCGGTAATAGAGACGTGATGTCGCGTCCTGAGCTGATTCAGATTGCCAAACGCTGTGGTAGGACGGTCAGCCAGATTGTTTTTCGATTCGCGCTTGATGTCGGAATGCTGCCCTTAACCGGAACCACGGACTCTGATCACATGCGATTAGACCTCGACATCTTTGATTTCCATCTGGAGCCCGCTGAATTGCAAACGATCGAATGCCTGGCGACATCGTAGGTTCACGATCCGGGTCCGGAACCTACAGGTGTCGTCGGAATCGGTGTCGGATTCGCCATCAAATGGATCTTACCAGCGGGTTCCATCGCCAATGCGTTCCCTGCGTCGGTCGATGTGACCGGAGCAGTGAACGGTTGGGGGCAAACTCGCGTAGGTCGGTCTCACCGGAGCAGGTTACGGCACAACGCAGCGGAGGCCGACGTGCGGACCGACTTCTGTAAAGAGTACTGCCACGTGCCTGCTTTAGCTAAACGGGTAGCTTTGATCTGAAACTGCATCGGATACGGACAGTTCGGTCGCTGCGCCTAATTCAAATCGGCCCGTTCTTTCTCGCTTCAGATTTCACGCGAATTGCATTCACTAACGCAATCAACGGGCGAATGCCGCATTGCTGTCGGCGTGGAGTTAAGGGAACTCCAATCAGGTCCAGCATCCCTTTTGGAAGCACAAAAAGCTGCTATTGTGCTCATTCAGTAAAGTCCATGTCCCCTGGTACGTGGCCCCCCTTTTTTCGTGCCATAGCAGCTTTTGCGATTCCTCGTCAACCGCACTCACTCAGGCATCGCTCAAAGCCAATGGACTCGCTCGCCATCAACTGCCATACAGCAACGACAGTGCCGAACAGGATTGAGACCGTCCTTTTTTTGATTCTTCTTGTTTTCATTTGAACACTTGAAGAAAAGACAAGTAGTCCATAGGTGCTGGACCAGCCGTTAGATTGCACGGCTCCTCATTGCTGTTCTTCTCTCTGTGATCTATCCGAAATACATCAATTTTCCTGAAGATTGGTTGGAGTCTTTGGCAAAGGGTTATTTGCTACCCCAATGCAAGAGCGTCGACGACGGATTGTGCCAGATTATTCTTCAAGTGTGGTTTGCATCACCGAAGGGGTAGAAAAAGCCCTCGAAATTAAAAGTGGGGTGTTTATAGAGGTTATAACGCATGGACTTACTTGATTGGCTGCCAGGTAGTTAGAGGAAATACGTTCGAAGGCGGATTCGCATTCAAGGAACGATTCGACAATATCAGGATCAAAGTGCTTTCCCGATCCTTGCAGAATTATTTGCCGAGCAGCATCGTGTGTCATCGGGTCTTTGTAGGGCCGGCGCGACCGCAAGGCATCATACACATCGGCCACGGCCACTATCCGAGCAGAGATTGGGATTTGAGAACCAGCTAGATGGTATGGATATCCACTGCCGTCCCATTTTTCATGGTGATAAGCGCAGATCTCTTTGGCGAGCGAGAGGAAACCGTCACTTCCCAGCCGTTCCTCAATCGCATTCAAACAATTCTCACCAACCTGTGGATGGATCTCAATGATCTTCCGTTCTTCTGCGTCCAATCTGCCTGGCTTTAACAGCACTTGATCAGGTACGCCAACCTTGCCAATGTCGTGCAGAGAAGATGCAAGCCCGATGGAGTCGACCAGTAGCGAATGTGAATTTCCGGCTCGTCTCTCGACCGTAGCCGCTAACTCCGTTGAAAACAAGCTGATACGTTCCAGATGCTCTCCTGTATCGCTGTCTCGCGATTCAGCGAGCTTAGCCAGTCCGAAGATCACGGCGTCGCGAGTTCTGGTCAACGCACGGGTTCGGTCACGAACCGTTTGTTCAAGTCCCTCATTGATAATCACCAGTTCGTTTTCATAACGCTTAATGATCGCAACAGCAACCTTGGTGGTGATGATAATCATCGATAGGCCGATAACGAGGCCGATGTAGCCCAGTGGCGTGAGGATTCTGGATACGGCCTGCTGAGTCGAGGCTTCCGCTTGATGCACGAGCAGGACCCCGTTGATTTGAGGAAGTACTGCTGCGGAAACGATTTCAGTTCTAGTTCCTGCACCAACAAGGCTCGTGACCACCTCAATTTTCGTTTTGTCAAGATTATGAATCGCTGCAAGTAATGTCCTTTTGCCGGAGTCTTGCAATTCGAGCTGCATTTGGCCAACGCTTGAATTTCTCAGTCCTGGGCTGGTTCGCATTTCGGGATGGCAAAGTAGCTTTCCCGTTTCTGAACTAGCGATACAAAGGTAACCATCGTTTGGAAGTTTCGCGTCTTCGACGATGGTTTGCAGCCGCCCCCAGTTTTCGTCGCCGAATTCAACTGGAGCAGATTGAACACTTGCCAGAACGCGTCCCATTTGTTCCGCGATGAGCTGATTCTCAGCGATAATTTGTTCCCGAATAAGTGCTCCCAGCTTGATCTTGATCCACCCACCAAAGCAGACCAGCGCGATCGCCAACAAAACAACTTGGGTTCCAGCCAACCACTCAACAAGTTGCGATTTGCTTCGAAGATTGAGGAAAGAAAAAGAGGGTCGCATCATTAGTCCAACACCTCGACCACTTGCCAAAGCGATTTATACGTAGCCATGCCAACAGAACCCACAGTAGAGGCGCATACGACGATAATCAACGCAAGCATTACGGCATATTCGACAGCAGTCGGACCGGAATCTTCTTTGAAAAATCTGCGAACGTGTAATGGGATGTATTTTCGCATGGCGCAAGGAATTCAACTGGAATATCAAACGAACTGGATCGGCAGAATCGATAAAACGCGCCGATCCGAACGAAATACCTCTTCGCAAAACGCAATACGTAGAAAGTTAGGTCGCGAAACCCTGAATGCAAAAAAATCATAAAAAATTTGAGGATTTCTTCTGTCAAAGGAGTTTTCGCAACCGTTGGGCGTCAATCCTTAGGCCAATCCGGCAAATCCTTCTTCTTAACCACATTGGCCGTGTGTTCCTTGTAGTGAGCTTCCATTTGCTTGAGCAATGCTTTCGGAGTCCAGAAGGCGCTGCCCTTGGCGGTCTTGTTGAGATCCATCCCGTTGAGCAAATAGGCAAACCGTCGAGTGAAAGATTCCACTCGCTCCATTTGCATGGACTCTTCCAAGCCAGTCCAGTCTTCATGTGCAGGCCGATAGTCGGGTGGCATCTGCTTGGGATTGAGATCCAAAATAGGGATGCTCGAATCCATGGCATGATAGATCTGAGAAAAAAAAAGTAACTCACGACCCATCATGTGCTCGGTGTTCCATCGCGGCGTATGCGTTCCATTGCTGGGCCGAAAATTCAACTGGTTCACGGAAAGTTCTTTGAACACCGCCCGCGATGATTTGCACGCAGCCTCTTTCTTATCAAACAAATCGCCAAGGGCTGCGTCCATTGACCAAGGGATTTCGCTCAGCTTGACCCACCTGGATGTGCTTGTCGGCTCCGATCTGGAAACCGATAGCGTGTTGTGTCCGATAGGTTCCACGAGAGCATCACCAACTTTGTCGAACTTCACTGCGCTTCGAAGTACCATCACGCGCGGCTTGAGTATTCCTCGAAGCGTTTCGAAACTCGCTGGATCTGCAATCGCATCATCGATCAAAAAGGCATCGATGGTTTGTATCTCTTTCGGAAGATCGTTAGCCTCTTTCAGAATTGCCAGAAGATCACCGACTGAATTCTTGTTGCTATCAAGAATCGTAACTCCATCTACAAAAAGCACATTAACGAAAAGTGTTTTGTGGGTCGCTTCATTCTCTAGAGCAACGCGTGCAAACCGGATCGCGTTGCTCGATGGGTTAGGACATTCGCTTCTGGGCTTGAGCATTGCGTTGGGCTCATTCGGCTTTCGGTCAAGCACCAGGCTGTCGCTCCCGGAAGCTGCCCAGAAATCGTCTACGAACTCAACATCTGCTGAGCGTGGCAAGGCCGCCCGGTTCCCAGCGTCCACTCCGATGGCGACATGAATATTCCACATCGATTCAATGCTAAAGCAACCACCCGGCCAGTATCGGATGGCAACCGGATCGCCATCGTTGGCGCTCGCGGGTTCCGCCAGACCGAACAAGAGGAAAATCCCGAGCATGGACTGAGCAACTGAAATCATCGTTCGACTGGCATCACTTTGTTTAGTCATTGAAAGTTCATTCATTGGTATTGCCTCTTGAGTTTCACTCATCAAATCTGGTACATAATCGGTCATGGTCCATTTCTGTACGGTAAAGCTTCACGAGCCACGATTCTATTGCAACTTGAATTCTGCGTGTGTCGCACCGAACGGTCGTTTCTTGCGTTGCTTCGTCGAATTGATTTCGATGAAGCAGATTCGCTTAATATTCGTCCGCCCCTCGGATTATCCACTCATACTGGAAGCAATCAACGCCAGCCCCTGGATTGAGTGTTATTTGGTGGGACGGACTTGATTCTGTCGGGAGCGACGCCGAGTTCGGCCAGTCGCTTGCGTCTGTTTTTTCGGCGAGACTTGCTGGCTTGGGCGTTGCGGCGAGCGTGGTAGCTTTGGCGTTCGGATTCTTCGCAATAGAGTTGTTCGCGAGTGCGTGGCGGAAGGTTGAGCGACTGCACCACGACATGCGCGGCGAACCTGCTCTGTCGTCAGCAGTTTGCTCCAAACTCGACAAGTCGATAAGCCCAATGGGAGTCGTCAATACGTAGCCGAAAGGCTACGGTCGTGTGACCTGATTCCATGCGTTTCCAGATCGTCTGTGCAAAGTCAGGTGGAAGTCGAGAGTCTGCATGAAGGAAGAGCAGCACTTCCCCTCGTGCCATTGAAGCTCCGGCATTCATCTGTCGTCCGCTTCCTTTGCCAGAGCGAATCACCTCTATCTCGTCCATGCAAGCCACTTCCTGAACAGCGACTTCACAAAAGGCGTCAGCCGACTTCTGCTGTACTGATCGCCCAGTCGGCGAATGGCTTCGGCTTGGGTTGGATAGGGATGAATTGTGCTGCCGATTTTGCCGAGGCCAAGACCGTGCGTCATCGCAAGAGTGATTTCGGAGATCATATCTCCGGCATGAGACGCGACGATGGTCGCTCCGACAATCTTGTCGGTTCCCTTCTTCACGTGCACCTTTACGAAGCCTTCGTCTTCGCCGTCCAGAATGGCTCGATCGACGTCGTGAAACTTCTGAATGTACGTATCGATCGCCATGTTTTGCTCTTTCACCTGATGTTCGTACAAGCCGACGTGAGCAATCTCCGGGCTCGTGTAGGTGCTCCACGGAATGATGAGCGACGACGACTTTTTGCGTCCCTTGAACAGCGCATTCTGGATGACAATTCGAGCCATGAAGTCGGCCGAGTGAGTGAACTGAAACGGCGAACACACGTCGCCCGCGGCGTAGATCATCGGGTTCGTGGTCTGCATCTTGTCATTCACCGTGACGCCTCGCTTGTGATACGCGACACCCACGGCTTCCAGATTAAGTCCTTCAATGTTGGGGGTTCGTCCGACGGATACCAGAATCTGATCGACGGCTTCGTTGTATACCCTGCCGTAAGATTCGACACTCAGTCGCGGACCATTTTCGTTTCTGATCTTCAGGTTCTTTCCACAGCACAGCAAACGAACTCCATCCCGTTTCATCGACGCCTGCACGATCTCCGCCGCATCGCGATCTTCTCGTGGCAGAATGCCGGGTTCGGATTCCACGAGGAATACCTCAGAACCAAATCGAGCGAACGATTGAGCCATTTCGCAACCGATTGGTCCGGCACCGATGATGCCAAAACGCCGTGGCAGCTCGGTCAGCGAGAAGAGTGTTTCGTTGGTCAGATAGTTAATGGAATCCAGCCCGCTGATCGGAGGTGCCGACGCACGAGCACCCGTGGCAATCACAGCGCGTTTGAAGTTCAGCTTTGTGCCATCTACGTCGATGGTGTCCGAATTGATGAAACGAGCGTCGCCGAAATAGACATCTACGCCAAGGTCACGAAACCGTTTGGCAGAATCATTCGGGCTAATGCGGGCTCGCAGCCTTCGCATCCGCTGCATGGCGGCAGCGAAGTCGACCTGAACACCTTCCGGCACGTGGACTCCGAATTCACTCGCGTTGCGAACGGCCGCTGCGGCACGAGCTGCACTGATGACGCCTTTGGACGGAACGCATCCCACGTTCAGGCAGTCGCCTCCCATGAGGCTGCGTTCAATGAGCGCGACCTTCGCACCAAGCCCGGAAGCTCCGGCGGCTGTGACAAGTCCTGCTGTCCCGGCACCGATGACGACAAGATTGTATCGCCCCGCTGGCGTTGGGTTCTTCCAGTCTGGCGGATGAACGTCGGACTCCAGCTTGAGGTTGAATTCATCGGCCGGAAGCAGTTGAGGCAAGTGAGGCATGTAGTTAGTTTTCAGAAGTCGAGGTCATTGCCGGTTTGACACGCGATGAAAAGCGTTTCATCAGGAACCGTACAATCAACGGAAACAAGCCGAGCAGCGCGAATGCGATAAGTATTTGTGTGATTTGCGAGGGCGTAAAGACGGCTCCGATGCCTTTGTCTGCCAGCGTTTGAAGCTTTGGAACGCTGGCTCCCGCATAAACATAGACGGCCGTTCCCGGCAGCATTCCAATCTGGCTGACCCACCAGAATTTCCGAACGGCCAGTGGCGTCAATCCCATGACGGCATTGATGACAAAGAAAGGAACCGCGGGAATCAGTCGCAACGTAAACAGGTAGAACGCACCTTCTCGCTGCAGTGCGTCATTGAAGGCCATCAGTCGGTCGCCAAACTTCTTCGTAATGGCATCTCGAAGTAGATATCGACTCAGGAGAAACGCAACCGTGGCTCCGGCTGTTGAACCGAAGCTGACAACCAACATGCCTCGCCAGAAACCCAATAGCCAGGCAATGAGCAACGTCAAAGCCGTTGCGCCTGGCAGAGACAATCCTGCGACAACGACATAGGCCGCCAATGCAGCAACGTAAACCAATACGGGGTGGTCGGTCTGGAAAGTTCGAAACGCCGCTTCGCGGGCTGCCAGTTTTTGCAGAGACAATTCGTCACGAAGCAACCACGCAGCCACTGCCGCCACAGAGATGACCAGCATCAGCAGGATAAATCTCGATCTCCCAGAATTCCCGGATGGCACATCAGGAACATTCGAGGCTGAACTTGCGGCTGGAACGTTGGTCATTTGATGCTCAACTATCTCGCCCGTCTCTTCGCTGTGCAGACGACTTGTGACAAAACACGGCTCGACAACAAAGAGCGGATGGCCCGGGATGAGGAAGGCAGGTCTTGCATGCTGGAGCCCGCCAGTCGTCCTAAAGACCATCCGCCCAAAGATTGATCATCGTTTCCCACTGCCCGATTTCGTGGTTCCTGTCGTGCGTGCTCGCCGCTGTTCATTCAGCGACCAATCGTAATCCTGGAACACGAGTCTCGTGCGAGGATTCACTGCCATACGCTGAGCGTCCTCAGGAAGGTATTGTTGAAGAGCCGTAAACTGAGCTTGTTGAGTCGGCCCAAAATCTTCTCCAAACCAGTCAAGGATCGAGCTGACGTGCATGACACCTGACTGGTCCACCTGAAAATTCTGTGAACGGCTGAAAAAGTCTCTGGTGTTCAGCGTTAACTGTTCTTCGATCCGGTCCGGAGTATAGGCTTCATTCATGAGCCGAGGGCAGCCGACTGAAGCACAGACAATTGCAAAGTGAATTCTTGGTTCGCCCATTTTTCGCAGGACCTGATGCTCCATCGCGTCAAGAGAATGTGGTTTTCCTCCCACGAGCAGCGGCAGGTCTTTCCACAAGTTGTATCCGGCAACCTTAGCTGTGTGATTTCGAATACTGGAAGTTGGGTAAACCTGCAGAATCCCTTCGATCGTCGTGGCATTGTAAGCATTGATCCAAAACGCGAGCTGTCCAGCTCGACTCGCTTTGACCGCTGGCGATGCCTGACTGAGTCTCACCAAATAATTCTGAAGCGACTTCCGATCCGTATCCGAGCCACGCCACGCCGCATAGTTCACCATTCCGTCGCCATTGACATACGTCTGAAGCAGTTGGTCATAAATGGCATGATCAACATCATCCATTGAAATGTATTGTCCGGCAGGCCATGCGCGGCCAAGTGGTTCCTTCGCGGAGGCAGTCGCATTTGTGACGATCACAATTGCGACGGCCGCAGCAGTGGCAAAGAATCCGCTCATTGACAGTTTCATCATCGTTTGGCGTGAAAGCATCTTCGATCTCCTGGAATTCTATGGGCAATCTTCCCTGACGATGGAGCAGTATCGCCACGTCCTGTTGTCATTGTCTGTGAGGCGGCACACAGTCCCAGGAAAAAAGTAGCGGAAGGGCGCGAGCCCTCCGGTGAGTACCCAGCCCATTTCTTCTATACTCGTCTTATCTCAGGCGTTTCCACGAATCAACGCACTCGCCACACGATGGCGTGGCTTCCCGGCGACAACCGCGGCCCGACAAGATGGCTCGAAGGAGACCATATGCTACAGCCGTTGCTGGTGGAATCTGTCGGTTAGGTCCTGGGCGGCGGCGTGCAGGGACTCACCGGAGGGCTTGCGCCCTGCCGCTACTTTCACGGCTTCCACAAACAGCAGAAGCATCCACGGCAGATGCTCGATCCAGACAACAACGAAATGGAAGAACGCTTCGCCGAGATACCGCGTTCCAAGGACCGGCTGGTCGCCCCATTGGTAGGCGAACCAAAATCGCAGGTAGTAGACAAAAACGATTACGGACATCAGATGCCACGTTTTGTGTCGTGTAAAGAGGATGAAGGGCAATGCCCATGTCCAGTACCAGGGATTGAGTGTTGGGGAGAGCACCCAGAACCAGGCCAATGTGGAGAAAACGGATGAAAGCCATTCCTTCGCGTTCACTTGATTCCGTGCTCGCCAGGCCCAATGGATGGCGGCACAGAAGAACAGAAGCGAAAGAGCTCCACGGGTGAGAACGAACGGAACGAACTCCGCATCCATCCCCAATCGGAATTCTGCTTCTGCGGTCAGTGATTCCCGAACGGGTTGAGGAAAAAAAACGAACCACTGATCACGTTGCTGCAGTTGCCGCTGGGTCGGGGTGAGATTGGCCTCAACGAACATAAAGATCAGGTCATTCATTTTCCATGAAGAAAGAAAGACCTTAAGGCTGTTTCGCGGTGCTTCGCCCGGTGTTCCGGCAATTGATTCAGACCCTTCATCGGGTAAATCAACTGCGTTCTTAGCGGATGATTCGCTGCCGTGAATCACGGTTTGTGGGGAGGGTGGTGGGTCATGCTGATAGACAGTCGGCGCTGCGTCGAGCGGATCAGAGATCTCATCGCTGCCTGCCATAATGTCCAGGCTGGTAAGGGCCGTATCCACTTCTCTGCTTGCCGATTGCAGGTCATTCCCGTGCGACTCCGGAAGCATCGGCCAGCAACACACTACGCTTGTAGCACTGACGACAAGAAGCCACGAAAACGCTTGTCGAATTCCGCCGCGATGAAAGATGACAGCAGCCATCACAGGCATCAAAACAACAGGGAATAGCTTTGCACCGACAGCGAGTCCCAGCAGCCCAGCGCTGGATGCGATGCCGCGTCGAGACAGCAATCTTCCGTCCGTTGTGCCGTGAGTTTTCACGTCTTCACAGTGACGTTCAAAGAGGCACTCGACCAGCAGCGTTACACTCCCAACCATGAAGAACACAGCGATCGCGTCAAGATGTCCGCTGTTAGCGAACTCCTTGACAACCAGCGGACACCAAGCCCATGAAATGACGAGTTGAGGTGCGATGCCAAGGTGTTTGAACAATCGAATGAGCCAATACATCACACCCAGGTCAAACAGGACAATGAACGCCTTGAGAACTACAACGGCTGTTTCCAGAGACGCTGAAGCTGGCGTAATTGCTGCGGCCGCCGCAAACACCGCGAGGCTGACTGGGGGATAAATGGACGGCAGTTCGCCGTAATGCACGCGAGCCGCTGTCTCATGAACGCGAGGTCGCCGTCTGCAGATTTCAACCAGTGTCCTGTTGGACGCACTGGGGGCGATCGCCGCGTTACCTGGACTTTTGGCGTTGTCCGCGATTGCCGAGGCTTCCGTGTTGAATTGAGAAGCCGCCATCAGAATCTGCTCGGGCGTGACCCGAAACGGATTCGCTCCAGCGAGCACCGTCTCACCATCCCACAGGTATCTGTAATAATCCAGTTCCTGAATTGGAGTTGAGAACACCGCCACGAATCTCATGGCGACCGCGAGGCCAATAACGGCCGTCACGGAGATCGCCGGACTGGCCGATTTTTGCATTCGCCAGATTGCGTACAGATGAATGGCCGACATGACAATCAGCATTGACGTGACCGCGAAGACAGGACGATCCGGAGTGGGAATCCCGAACGTGAACGACGCGCTGGCAAATGTCAGAACGCCCCAGCCAATCCACAAGAGTGCTCCACATAGTTGTGCGGAGACGATCTCCCTTTGTGGCTGCTCACTACCCCTGGAATTAACGGAACGTCGCAAGCCCTCTGGCGAGAACCAGATCATACTTCGCACTCATCGGACGGTTTTAGTTCACAAAATTACCTGAAGAAAACTGAGCAGTCTATGCTTCGATCATGTTCAAGTCTGTGAGCCAGATCACCAACTCGCGTTTGCGGAAGATCTGTCCCTCGGCACACATGGAGAGATTTGCCGCAATTGAAGGTGGCGACTTTGAAAGCAGTTTATTCCACAGTTAAAACCTGTTATTCTTGCACAATTCAAACTCGCTGCCCCTCTGATTTTTGGCACGGCATCTCCTGGTTCACAGGGAATGTCGAAGTGCGGACGACTGGCAGGTTTCCATGGCCGCTGAGACTGCGGGGCAGGTTTATGACAGAACGAATTTGGTGCATCCAGAAGTGCCGATTGTTCGAGCAGCTTTCTGCCACCGATCTCAGTTTTCTTGAGTCACGGGCTCGGGTGCGAGTCTTTCCTCGAAACTCTTCAGTCTACTTCCCCAGTGATTCCGCGGATTCTGTGTTTGTGCTTGCGGAAGGTCGGATTCGGCTTTACTCAATTACACCCGACGGCAAATAGGCGATTCTTGCGATTGTTGAACCGGGCGAGTTGTTTGGCGAGTTGGCAATTCTTGGCAGTGACGAGCGTGACGAACATGCTCAGGCGGTCGGCAATTCTAAGGTCGTGGCACTCCCAAGAGATGCCGTTGAGTCTGTCCTGTTGAGGAATGCAGATCTCTCACTCGCAATTACAAAATTCGTGGGCTTTCGGCGAAAGAAGCTCGAACGCCGACTGCGTAATCTGTTGTTTCGTTCGAATCGAGAGCGGCTGGTCGGCTTACTGTGTGAATTACTGGAACAGTATGGACGCCACATTGATGAAGGACTGCTGATTGATATCAAACTGTCGCATCAGGACATTGCAGGACTCATCGGAATCACGAGAGAATCCGTCACCCTGACATTGGGGGAACTTCAGCTTGAGCGACTGATTACCGTCGGGAGACAGCGAATCGTTGTGCTATCTCACGACAAACTCGCGCAAGCTGCCGGTGAGAAAACGTGTCAGTCGCAGATTCCGGGGAAAGTGACTCCTGTTCCTCGACCGGCTCCAACTTGGTGAGAATCTCAGAAAAGGGGTCAGGAACCAATAGTGCGCGGCACCCTTCGGGCCATTTGGCTATTGGCTCCTGACCCCTTTTCTGACCAGCAAAACACTGAAAACCGAGAGTTGTGTTCGAAATCTCACACACGAATTGAAGGATTTGATCGATAGTCTTACAGCATGAGCGGGATGCTTGCAGTCACTGCAAGACGCACACTGTATGACTCTGGCGATCTTTCTCGCAGAATGAATGATGGTGTTTTATGTCTAATCCGCAGCTATCAAATGATGAATGGCGTTCCTGCCCGCCTGGCACTCTTACTGGACTTGCGTCGGGTCTCCGAAAAGTGGAGCAACGCAAACAGCGTCGCAGGATTGTTGTCGGCGTCGCAACGTTGTTGATGATGGTCACCGCAGGAGCCTGGTATTCGAACCAGAAGGGAACGCTGCCGGATGATTATCCTTACGGCGGAATCTCATGCATGGAAGTGAAGGACTCACTTCCGCTGATGATGAGCGGTACTGCCAATGCCGAATTGGTTGCAAAGATCCAAACGCATCTTGCGGAATGTTCCATGTGCGCGGAGCTCGCCCGGAAGCTGCAGGAACAGTCTCACGCCGGTCGTCAGAGCACGTCACCACGTAATGAACGACGAGAATACGTGCTGCTTGCCAGTGATTTGAATTAGTTGTTGTTGTCGTCAATTAGCGGAAGGGCGCAAGCCCTCCGGTGAGTACCACATGACTTTCAGGCACTCACCGGACGGCTCGCGCCGTGCCGCTACTAATCTTGGGCGTTTTTATTACTGGAACCTTTTGATCCCGATTCCTGCGATCCCCACTGCGAACAACTCAAGCATTGGAACGTCTGTTTGTGTAATCGTTGTGAAGGCCCATCGCCGCATGAAATAGCCGCGAGCAGCCTCGGAAGCGGCCGGATACCAAAAAATCAGGTCATGCAGACCAACTGCCAATAGACCGAGAACTCCAAGAACGACGAAAGAACTCACGACCGCCGCTGATGTCTTTGGGAATCGCTGGCCAAAACTCAGAGTGAGTGGCAACACAGGCAGGAGGAAGACCAGCCACCCAAGATGGCATGCCAGCAGTGCATTCGTCGGCGGGCCACATCCCCAGATTCCACAAATACTGTGCGAACTCAGAACAGGGGCGTTGCTCAGTTGAAGCACGCCCCAAAGTGTCAGTCCCCACACAGGCCAAAGCCACTGCCAGGATCGCATGTGAGCAGCCATTCTATCGCGATGCAGAACCATCTTTGGGGGCTGAGGTCCCCGAACCATCAGATGACTTCTCACTGGACCCGGCTGGCGTTCCTTCAGAACTGACCTGTTCAGTGCAACCGGTGATGCTCAGGATGACCATCAGAAACATCGCCGCGAACAAATAGCCCTTTGAACACTGGCATGGTTTACGCATCTCGTTTTCCGATCTGAAAACAATGTTTGACAAACAAATTCCGGAACTTCGCAGACGATAAGTTGGAACGAAAGTTTTTTCTGTGATCTATCACACAGAAGGAGTTGCATTTCAAAACTACAAGTTTTCGGCAAAGAACACCGCTTCTCGGACCACTGTTTCCGCGAAGAGCAATCAACTCAGGCTTGGTGGATCTGTCGACAGGCAACTCGGGGTGCTCGGCCTATTCCCGACAGAGTTTTCTATCCGTCGGACGGTCACAGAGTCCGGGGCCTCGATCCCCAACTGGACGCGGCCACTGCCCACAGAAACAACACACACTCGAATCTGGTCAGAAATGATAAGTGATTGTCCGTTTTTGCGAGTCAGCACAAGCATCAGAACTCCCTCTTTCCACAATATGCACTCAAGTGACTCCATCGATCGATTCCTCAATCGCCAGAGTCGAACAACATCTCACAGCTCATCCGGCCAACAGCCCGAACGCTGGGAAGACGTGACTAATGCAAAAATACCTGCTTTAGTCTGCGTTCTCTGTGATTTGACTTACAGTTCAAGCGGAATCTTCAAGGCCGTTCAGTCACCGGACAGCTTGCGCAGTTTCGCTACTTGATCCACGCATTTACGTGCGACGGTCAGAGGCGATTATGTTGAAGTCTCTCCTTAACCGATCATCAAGAGACTGCTAGACTGCCGTCAGTCTGTCACAAACCAAACTCCTGGAGTTCAAAGATGTTGAAGTTCTTTGCGATCACAATCACCACAGCCCTGATGCTGACCGTGTCAACATCTGTGTCGGCCGATGACAAACCAATCGCTGTCGCGCCGGAGAAAACAGCGCCGCTGAAAGTGGGTGAAATGGTTCCGGAATTGAAATTGAAGAACGCGAAGGGCGATGAAGTCTCGCTGGCATCACTGCACGAGAAGCAGCCTGTGGTGCTGGTCTTCTTTCGTGGCGGATGGTGCCCGATTTGTTCCCGTCACACGGCCGAACTGATTAAAGTCTATCCAGAGATCAAGGAACTTGGTGCAGAGATGGTCGGCATCAGTCCCGATTCCGTTGAAAGCTCTCAAGCGAATGTCGAAAAGAATAACATTGGTTTCTCGATCCTGTCTGATGCCGATGTCAGTGCAGCGAAGGCATTCGGCCTGGCATTCAAAGTCGATGACGCCACAGTAACGAAGTACAAGGGATTCGGGATCGATCTCGAAAAAGCTTCTGGTCAGCCACACCACGCTTTGCCCATTCCCGCCGTTTACATCGTGGACAAGACCGGCACGATCGTGTTCGCCCACAGCAACCCCGACTATCGCCAACGGCTGGATGCAAAGACGATTGTAGAAGAGCTGAAGACGGTGAAGTGATTTGACTTCGATGCCTGAGCAAATCGAAGTTGTGGTGCGTTTGTCGTTTTTCGGCGGTGTCCTGCTATTGATGGCAGTCTGGGAATTGATTGCGCCACGTCGTTCCCTGACTGTGCGGAAGGGTCCTCGCTGGGCCAGCAATCTTGGGCTTGTTGTTTTGAATATGGCTCTGTCCCGCATTCTGATCCCAATCACTGCGGTCGGGGCAGCTTTGATTTCGGAGAAACAGGGATGGGGATTGCTGCATCAAGTGGCCTGGCTGCCGTGGGTCGAGCTGACTCTGGCAGTGTTGATTCTAGACCTGGCAATCTATTGGCAGCATGTCTTGTTTCATGCCGTACCGGTGCTCTGGCGACTGCATCTTGTTAATCACGCTGACCTTGATTTCGACGTCACAACCGGTCTGCGATTTCACACTTTGGAGATCCTGATTTCGGCGGGAATCAAGATCTTCATCGTGGCGATGCTTGGATCATCTGCGACAGCCGTTATTGTGTTTGAAGTACTTTTGAACGCAACGGCCATGTTCAATCACAGCAATGTCAGGATTGCCGTCGGACTGGATCGATTTTTGAGAGGATTCGTTGTCACTCCCGACATGCATCGTGTTCATCATTCGGTGGATCGAGCAGAAACGAACAGCAACTTTGGATTCAACCTTCCGTGGTGGGACATATTGTTCCGCACGTATCGCTCTCAGCCCGCTGACGGTCATGAAAAAATGACAATCGGATTACGGCAGATCCGCAGCGAAGAACAAGCCGATCGACTGACATCAATGCTGATGCTTCCCTTCCAGTCGTTGCCGGAAAATGGTCGGCGTTCAGGCCCCGGTCCTGACGAGAATTGATCGTCTTTCACTTCAAGGGTCGTGATCACAGCAATGGGCCCTAACCTGACCTCAATTGGACATCACCTGTCATCATTGATGTGTGAGGCAGCTCACACAACTGGGTTTTGCGAGGCCGAGCAACAAAGGAAACGTAACAAAACGCGAATGGTGTCCTTGTGGCATGGCAAGTGCTTTTCTGGTTCCCAGTCACAGTGAATTGTTTACTGTGATTGAATCTGAATAACAGACATGGAATTTTTCAGGAGAGCACTCGTGAAGACACACTCAGTATCGGCAGCCATCGTTGCGATGATCATTCTTGCCGGGTCAGCCTTGGCTGATGACTACGGCTGGTCAGGAAGTTCATCGCGGTCACATGTGGGTTCCGGCTACGCCAGGTCATCAGGTCACTATGATAACTACAGCAATGGATACGGATCGTCCGCGAATTCTCGCTACGATGGGTATGGTCCGAACTACGGACGTCCCCGCTCCGGCTATGGTTACTCAAACAGCGGCTATCGCCATGTGCCTGCTCGAATCGGCCTGGCTCCGGTCACCAGCCGTTACAGCAACTATCCGGCGTATGGCACCGAATACGGTTCGGGCTACGGAAGCGGCTACAGTGGGAACATAGGATACTGCCCGTATGATCGCATCGGCTACGGATCCGGCTACTATGGCCGATAGCTCGTTGGCTGAGGACATCGCAACACGCGGATCACGAAGGAACGTGAATCCGCATTCTCTTGATCGACACTGAGAATTGAAGACAGCGCCACAATCCGGGTCATGGTGACCGTCAAATATCCTCAGGCGAGCACTTAACGTTCAGCCTGTGTGGCCAATCTGCATCTTAGTTACCCCGCAACGACCCTCGCCGGTGCACGATCGGATTGAATTTGCTCGGGTTGCTTCGTCAGCGACGGAATAATGCGATCCGTCGCAACGTGATACTGGGGGTCCTCGGAAAGATTCACTTCTACCAGATCACCCGCACGATCCAGCAGAGCGCGGCATTCCTGAGTCAGATCAGTCAGATGCAGGCGTTTAGCGTTCGATGATCCTGCCATTCTGGATTTGAAAATTCTTCAGAAACTTCCGGTCAATCCATGTCTTCAGAATCCAGCACCAGCGAGCATGAACGGTCAGCGACTTGTAAAGCAATAGTGCTCGGCCATCGCCGGTGTTTAAAAGCTTGAGAAAGTCGCTCTGCGGTTTGAATTCCAGGAGCGGACCGCCGTTGAGCAGCGCCTTGATGTTGTGCCACAGAATCGGCGACTGTCGGACGGCATAGACACCGGCCTTGGGGAACGGCGTTTCCGGAATACTTCCCGAATCGCCAACAGCAAAGACAAGCGGATCGACGGTGCTCTGAAGGGTCGGCTTCGTCGCAAGAAAGCCACGTGAGTCCTCCGGCAGCCCCAGTCTTGACAACACTGGCGGTGCTGCGGCCCCTGTCGACCAGATGACACAGTCGGCCGACTGTCGGTCAACTCCATTGATGGTAATGCTGGAGTCATCAGCATCTGTAACTCGTGACTGAGTGACGACTTGGATACCACGTGCCTGAAGAATCAATCTGACTCGCTTGATGCTCGGCGTTGGCAGCTCATCCACAATCTCGTCAGCCGACGTCAGAATGCGAATCCTGATATTGGCCTGGGGGAAGTCAAAGTGAAGTCTCCTCTGCAGGCACAGGGCGATTTCGATACTTGCGACGCCTCCTCCAACAATGGCGATCTTCAACAACTGACCCGGCTTTGGAGCGACAATATCAAGTCGCTCATCCAGACGTTGCAGGAACGTCTGCATTGGCTTAATAGGAACCAGGCACGCAGCGTTTTCTTCTAGAAGGCCCGCTGGTCTCGATCCCACACCGATGGAGAGTATGTCGAACTTCAACGACTCCGCATTGTCGAAGTGCAGGACTCTACGACTCCAGTCTACAGAAGTCACGTCGGCAAGAATGAGCGTGGCACCGGCCCGAGCGACCAGCTTTTGTAAGTCGATCTGCATCTCGTCCGGCGAGAATTGGCCAGCCAGAGTGCCGGGCAGCATTCCCGAATATGTGGCGGTCAGAAATCGAGAGATGCAAACCAGCCGACAATCCGGGACCGGGTTTCGAGCCCACTCTTTCAGGATATGAGCATTCGTATGCCCAACACCCAGCAATACGACTGTACGGACAAACAAAGCTGCTTCCTTTGAAACTCAAAGGTACGAAACTCAAACGTCTCCGGCACTCACCGGACGGCATTCTGCGTAGCACCAGACTCAAAAACAGAGCATACACCCCGGCAACACGATTCTCACCAGACAGCTTCGTAGTCTGATGGCACGCTGTATGCACCACTCCAGGTATGAACTTGCCCAGTAGAATGACCATTGAGGTCGACGAGCGGATAGTGGTGTTTGCACCACTCCAGAATGCTGCCTTTGAAGTTCCAGGCATTGATCCCGTCATGCCGCAAATTTCGAGCAAACTTCTCGCTGCGCACGCCGATGGTGCAATAGCAGATGACCGTACGCTCGCGAAAAGAATCTGGAATGGACTCAAACTGTTCGACCGTCAGTGCGTTGGGGATGACGGAAACTTGTGTTTCTTCTGGAGATCGAACATCCACCAGGATGAAGCCCGATATTGGCTCCTGAAGGCCATCAATGCGGGCCTGTTGAAGCCGTGCCTCGAATTCAAGCTGACGCTGTCGCAATTCCGTTGCCGTGATTTCCGGAACGTCTCGACCAGAGCCCGGAAGACGAGCCCCACGTAAGACAAGAACTCCTCCGCAGACAGTGATGGCGACGACAGTAATCGCGGTGTACCAGGACATCTGCATCTCCACCAACAGAACCAAACCATCCTCACCTGAGAACGTGTCACCGACCAACAAAAAGGTCACTTAGCGGCACGGCGCAAGCCGTCCGGTGTGTTTGACTTGCGTACCATTTGTACTCACCGGAGGGCTTGCGCCCTTCCGCTAACTTATTTGTCTAACAATGCTCCGCGGCAACTGGAACCAGCACCGGCTGTGCATCCAAAGCAGTGGCGCCCCACGGCAACGGGCTGATCTTTCAGGCTGTCTGCTTGAAGTTCGCTGACATGGATGCGTGGCGCATTGGCGAGGGGTAGATCAAGCATCTGATTGAAGTCGCAATCGTAAAGATACCCCTGCCAGTCGACCGAGATTGTCGAACGGCACATGAGTCCATCGACTGCATCGCGATTGAACGAACGCACCAGCAACGACATGTATTCGTCGTACCGACCGCTTGTGATCAGGTCATCCAGAAATCGGCTGATCGGCATGTTGGTGATTGTGTGCAACTGGTTAAATTCAATGCCGAAGCGTTGTCGCAACTGATCCCGATAGCTCTGCTCCAGTTTCTGCTGATTCGGAGGCAATGAGAGCCCCGTCGGATTAAAGACCAGCGACAACGTCAATGAACCTCCGTCTTTGCCATAGCCCAGAGTGTTCAGCAGCTTGAGTGCTTCGATGGATTTTCGGAAGACGCCGTTTCCACGCTGAGAGTCGCAATTCTCTTCCAGATAGCAGGGCAGTGAGGCAACCACTTCGACCTGATGATCCGCCAGAAACTGCGGGAAGTGCGTATATCCAGGAGCCGACAGAATCGTAAGATTGCAGCGATCAATCACGTGCCGATTTAGTTTCCGCACTTCTGTCACGAACCACTCGAAGTGAGGATTCATCTCTGGAGCGCCACCGGTGATATCAACCGTCTTCACGTTGGATTCGCGGACAATCCGCAGGCATTGTTCGAACGTCTCGCGCGTCATCAGTTCACGACGATCCGGCCCGGCATCGACGTGACAGTGTCGGCACGTCTGATTGCACAGTTTGCCAACGTTGACCTGCAGCGTTTCGAGCGTATCTCGATGCAGTTTCGGAAAACCATTGTTTGCAAGCACAGTATGAAACTGCGGCAGCATGGTGTTTTGACTGTCGTCAAGAATCTCTCGCTGCCGTTCCACATCGGCTAACGGATTGCCCTGACGAAGCAAGGTGAGTACGGACATTGGTAAAATTCCTGCCTCGCGGTAAGTGCGATAGATCTGGAAATTCTTTAACCGGAAGACGGTACAAAGAACGGCTATTCAATGAGCGGAACTGGCGCAGGCCGTCCGGTGAGCGTGCGTTCTTTCCGGGATTCTACCAAGATCCCACGTTCAGCCACTCAAGTTTTGTAGGCCGGACCGAGCGACAGCGAGTTCCGGCAATGCCGCGATCGGCAAGCAAGCCGAAAATCGCTCTAGGTCCCGATTACACTGTCAATCGACGGGGCTCACCGGAGGGCTTGCGCCCTTCCGCTATTTGTTAACAACTCGGAACGCTAGAAGGTCAACAACACGGTTCATCGGGACCACAGCACGCGTTGCTGGCTTCCGTCGTTGCATCATATTCAGCGCCTTTGGTCTCGCGAGGATTACGCAGCTTCTGCCGTTTGCAGTCAAAAGCTTCCGCTGCATCGAGTGGGATCTGCTCCATCGGCTCGATTGGTTCAAAGACGCTTTCATAGGGAGCCTGCTGCAGCAGTCGAAAGGTCTTGTCACACACCGCCATTCGCTGGCCGCGAACGAAAACATGGCCGTCATCATCTTCCACGCGGCGAAACGGGCCTTTGTAAACCAGTGCCTGGTTGCGTTCCAGACATGGTCCCTGCTTACCCTTCCATGCCACGACGGTCATTGAACGGAACTCGATCCCCTCAATGGTCTGCCACGGCTCGGATTGACGTTTCGCGATGGAGATGCCATGGAATCCGGCACTCGCAAACGCTTCCAGGAACAGGTCTTCGCGAAACGCTCCGGAAAGGCAACCAGACCATAGATAGCCGTCCTTCTGCATATGATCGGGGACAGTCTCATCGCTCACAATGTCGCTGATGACCGCTCGCCCGCCACGCCTCAGCACGCGGAAGATCTCGTCGAACAATTGGTGACGGTCCTGTTGTCGTACCAGGTTCAGCACACAATTGGAGACCACGCAGTCAACGGAGTCGCTCTCGACCAGCGGCTGCTCTGCTCGAAGCTGCTCCTCCAGATGTCGCCCGGCAAGCCATGCGGCCGAACTGTTGACGGGATTCTGATTGAGGCGATCATTCAGCAGCTCGAGGTCCAGCTTCAGGTCCTGAATCATGCCATATCGGAAGTCGACGTTGGAGTAGCCGATGTTGCGAGCCACTTCCTGTCGGTACTTTCGAGCCAGAGCCAGCATTTCTGTGTTGCAGTCGACTCCAATCACTCGGCCTTTGGGCCCAACCACTTGAGCCATGATGTAACACAGCTTGCCGGCTCCGGATCCCAGATCGAGCACCGTATCGCCCTCATTGACATAAACGCTGGGATCGCCGCAACCGTAGTCCTTGTCAATCACTTCCTGAGGTATGGCCTTCAGATACTGGCCAACATACTGAACCGGGCAACACAACGCTGGCTCCACCTTTTGCGAGGCAGCCGCATAGCGTTCGTAAACCGATGCCTCAGGTGAACCAGTGGCGGTTGAATCGGTAAGAGTCGAGACGGAATCCTGCACGTTTGACTTCCTTGTGGAATCAGCTGACGTTGAATGAAAAAACAGGCTGGATTGACCAAGCCTGACTGGACATGCCTGCATTCTTACCAGAACGCAGTTGCTTCTCTGTAATCGTGCTCACATTCCGGCGAAAACTCAGTCAATTTGAAGAGATTGCCTCGTTCCCTTCGCGTGTATGGGCCGCCGCGCTATTGCGTCCCGGAACCAGCGGTTCCGCAAGAGCGGATGGCTTCCAGCCCCGCATCAGCCACGCATATTTCCCAATCGTCCAGAGAATTTTGTATCCGGCTCGAAACGTACCCGAGATCGTGCCACTGATCTTGCTGACGCCAACGCGTTTTCGATAGGGCACCGGCAACTCCAGAATGCGCAGATTCGCAATTGCGGCCTTAATCTGCATTTCAACGGTCCATCCAAAATTTTGGTCCTCCATCCGCAGCGATTCCAAAGTACGCCACGAGATCGCTCGAAATGGACCGAGATCCGTGTAACGCGTGCCCCAGAAAAGACGCATCAGTCCGCAGGCCAGCATGTTCCCGTAAATGCTCTGAGGCGGCATGGCCCCCGGCTCGCGTTCTCCCATTAGCCGTGACCCCAAAACAAAGTCCTGTGATCCGCTCACAATAGGTTCCACCAATTGAGTGAGATACTCAGGGAAGTCGCTGTAGTCGCCGTCGATGAAAACAACGATCTCAGGAGCCGTTTCTCCCGCATCGATTCGTCGCGATATCTCTGCCAGGCCAGCCAGACATGCTTTGCCATACCCTGGCTGCGGCTCGTACACAACTTGCGCCCCGAAGTCTTCAGCCACATGTCGCGAGCGATCTGTCGAACCATTGTCGGCCACGATGATTCGACTCACTGGGGGAAGCTCTCGCAGCACCAGCGGTAAGGAAGCCTCTTCATTGCGAACCGGGATGACAACCCAAATGCTTTTGTCTGCCTTTTGCGTTGCATCGAGGTGATTCTTAGGAGTTGCCATAATCATCTGCTCGCCTCCAGTGAATCACGAGATGTTTGGAAGCCACTCCAGCGGCTTGCCTGGCAATGCCGAGATACCGCAGGCATCTCTAG
>JBGSVD010000146.1:0-20164 GCA_041753135.1 Planctomycetaceae bacterium | reverse complement strand
CTCCGCCTCGACAGACTCAAACGTGATGCCATAAACTCAGCGAATACGCCAACCTAAAAGCTGCACGATCTCCATGAACGGGGTGAGGTCGCTGGCAAGCAGCGACGGGGTTTGCCTGCTTCGCTGGGCAAACAAAAAAGGCTGCCGTCTGTTCTCAGACGGCAGCCTTCGGAATGTCGTTGTTTATATCGCCAACGTCAAATCAGCTGACGAAGGTCTTGCGCTTCAGAGCAGCCAAACGAGACTTGGTGCGGGAAGCAGCGTTTTTATGAATCAACTTCTTGGCAGCAGCCTGATCCAATGACTTCACAACAAGGCTGAATTCCTTGTCGGCGGCTTCCTGAGTCGGCTTTTCAGTCAAAAAGCTGCGAAATCGTTTGATGCGTGTTCGCAGAGCACCTCGCTGATGACGATTTCGCTCACGACGAACGAGAGACTTACGAAGTGACTTTTCTGCAGACGCTGAATTAGGCATGGCGTAAACTGGGTCGAAAACGTGTCAAAAAGCTGGGAAAAACGCTCAAACGGAGCGCAGAGGCTGCCGTTCAAATTGATTCGAGCCACGCAGGATAATCGTGAACTCACTAAATTTCCAGCCTGATCGGCGAAATGTCGCCGTCTCTGAAGCAAATCATGACCGAAATCCGGATAAACAGGCAATTCTGGCAGCCAACAAGGTCGTGGGACTCTCAAACCTATGTCAATAAAGCCATTGTCAACCAGTACTCAGTCAGCGCTAAATTGAAGAATGTTTAGCGGGCGAGACGCCCGCGATCCGGGAGTCCGGGCGTCTCTCCGGCATTTTTACAACTCATCAAAATCCCATCGCATCAGAACAGGATCGCTGAAATGTGCGGCGGCCATTTTGCTGAGAACTACGTATGCTGACAGATTCAGAACGACGACTCTAATCGGCCTTCAAAGCGTCAATCAAATACTGAATCGTGTTTTCGTGCTTCACATCCGGAGCACCAGGATAGACCAATTCGCAGGCGACTCCATTGGCCTGGCAATGCTCCTGCAGCTTGACACCAAAGTTAGAAGTATGCGTCGGATCTTTCTGTTCCTGCCCCAGAGCGGGTGGAGCATTGAAGAACAAATAAACGGGCGGATCATCCGACGTGACGAGTGCGTATGGTGAGTACTCAGCAATCCACGGCAGAATCGTATCTCGCCCGGCGAGAAATTCGTCAAACTGCGAAAGCTTCTTCGCCGGATCTCCAGTAAAGCCAAACGCGTGTCCGCCGTAACGACTGTTGGGCGTCCACTCCTTCATCTGCTGTGGATCCAACGTCGTCTGCGCACCATTCACAGCCGCACACAACAGCCGAGTTGATTCGCGAGCGATTGGATCGTCACTGTTGGGGTCGGCCATGTCGGGATGAAAGGCCAGCCACAAACTTGAGCACGCTCCTGCAGATCCGCCAGATGCTGCGATGCGAGTCTTATCGAGATTCCATTCGTCCGCTTTGCTGCGAACAAACTGGAGTGCGCGAGCGGCGTCGTGCAGAGGCCCTTTGACCGGCGGAACAACACCATCTGCGGTAGCCTCTTTGATAAAACGATATTCCAATGACACCACAGAAATTCCTGCCTTCAGCATCTCTGGCACTAATGTCGCCATACCGGACACGCGACCGCCACCTTGCCAGCCGCCACCATGAATATAGAACAACAATGGCGTCGGCTTTTCGGACTCTGCCTTCCAGAAATGCATTCGTTGCTTGACGTGCGGACCGTACGAGACATCGAACGCTGTCGGTTCAGGAACGGGCTTGAACGATGCGAGGAACCGTTCGCCTTCCGCCTTCGAGATCTCTCGCACAAAAATGTTGCGCCAACGAATTTCACCACCATGAGTCTGCAGCATGATAGGTCCGCGTTCAGGCAGCGGCTGACTGCGATCCCAGAAGTTCTCCATCACTGCGCCTTCGACAACCGCTCGGCCATTCAGAGTTACCCAGGTGAGAGCTCCGATTTGTCTTATGCGAAACTGATTCCACTGGCCGAACGGCTTGTCGGCGACCAACGCTGGGTCTCGCCCGATTTTCCCGGGAGTGTTGTTGAATAATCCACCCGAACCCATGTGCGGCAACCGCGTCGGCTTTGCAGGATCGAACTTTTGGTTCCAGTCCCAAATCTGCACCTGTGGAGTTCCTCGAAGGTAAATTCCACTGTCCGCTGACGCCACGGTCTTGTACTCAAGCAACAGCTCAATATCACCAAACTCTTCCTCTGTGGTCGCATAGGGTCCGTGTCCGTCGTTGACCAGCTCACCATTCTCAATGCGCCAATGATCGGGGAACTCCGCTCGCTGCTGAGCCAGGTTTGCATCCTTTTTCTCGCCGGTCAGACTGGCTGACGTATGGGGATTCCATCCGTACCATCCGGACAAGTCGCTGCCGCTGAAAATGGCTCGAAATCCCTTCGGCGGTTTGAGTTCGTCAGCATGCAGGCCAGGGGCAGCAAGCGACAGGAAGAGGAAAACGACTGACAGCCGAAAGAGAGATCTGTGGTTCAGCATAAGTGTCCCCAATGCGCATTCGAACGCATGCAAAGTTCTGAGCGAAGTTCAACCAGTATTGGACACAACCCGACGACAAGGATCAAACCAGCGTCCAATTTTGTGAAGTCACCAGTCGGCTCAGAGGAGCGTCTCACAGATTTTGAAGTGGCGGGCTCAGAACAGACCAAACCACTTCTTTCGCCGACAGGTGTTCGGACGTTTGATGTCGATAATTTCGGACATGTCGTGGCGAGCGAATTGGGCAAGCAGTTTTTCAAGACCAAAATCGAGCTTGTAATTTGTCTCTTCAGAGTACATGGGAATCACTGAATAAAACAAAATTGAGCGATCTCTTTCGATGGGCAACTGGCCGAAGTCTTCACCAAAGCTCAGCGATGGAAGTATCATCGCGCAGGAAAAATTCGTGTCGGCGGCGTACGGTTCCGCAGGATCACCGTTTGGAACCGTGTGGCCAGAACCAAGCCAGGTGTCATATTCATGCGGCAGGCGCGCCAGGCTCTTTAGAAGTCGCACGGGCCAATAGTTGCGATCGTCTTTGAATGATTCCTGAGAGATCTTCCAGTTTTCCGGAAGAAGAATCAACAGCTCAGCAAATCGCAGATGCAGGCATTCGTCTGGCACAGCCATTGGCCGGTCGCTCATTCCACTTGTGACGAGCGTATGCCAACGTCGATCTCTGGATGGTTTGACCCAATGGACATCAATGTGGACCAGATCTGAAATCAGTTCATGAAAGACCTTATGCACCGGTCCGATGTGCTTTTCGATATGGTCGGAGATTGCGGCAATATTTTGTTCATCTCCCACCGCTGGTTCAAAATCTCTTGCCCGCGCCTCGTGAATGAGGATATCGGTACCATCCCGAGACTTGGGCGGTTCGTCGGGCGGCGGCACCAGAATGATCGCGCCACACTCCCTGCATTTGACACGCTTCCCGGCTCGATCATCTGGAACTCGATAGCGTTTTTCGCATTCATCGCAACGAACTATGATCGTCATGTGTGCTCCGGCCGGATGTGGAGGCGTCAAGGATGGAGAAGTTCGGAAATTAAGTCGAAGGCGACGTCAAATAAAGGACAACGTTTATAAGGCAAGCGGCAGGAAATGGATGACCATCCCATAGTAGGGCAGTTGTCTCAAATGCTCATGAACGATTGGGACAATCGTTCCACAGTGGGAAATCCTCTCCTGCCGCTCGCCTAAATGCATGGCCACCAGTGTCCAAAACGGATGGTGGGCAGCAATTTGCCATAGACGGCCGCATGGTTGAAAAGAAAACTTTGATCTGTGAGCCCCTGCCCTGCAATTATCCATTTCAACGACATTATCGCTGCTGAATCTTGCGGTGAACGTTACCCAAATGGCAAAAGACGTTACAAGCGGTGCTGATTTCATTGCGGATTTGTCACACAGAATCACAATTCAGGTCTTCACTCGCAATTCCTCAATGCGGTATCTTGTAGAACAGTCCAACAAAGAACCCCGCCTCAGAAATCCTGCCGAAATAATCTCCTCCGGAGAAACTTGATGAATCGCCTCTCGGTCGCAGCACTTTGTCTCGCCGCATCCCTTGCCGGATTTCTGGGAGCGAAATCACTCAGCGCCGTCGACAGCAAACAAGATGCGGCAGCGCGTGCGCGGCAGGATTTTGAGCTGATGCGACTTTTCGCAGAAGCCTACGAACAGATCGACGCCAATTATGTGCGCGAAGTGGATCGACGCGATCTCGTTGATGCAGCAGTTCGAGGCATGGCCAGCCATCTGGATCCGTATTCAACCTATATCCCGCCGAAGGATATGACGAAGTTCGAGCAATATCTCGAACAGGAATTCGTTGGCATCGGTATCCATGTCAATGCCGCAGGTGGCAAACTGGAAGTCGTAAGCCCGCTGCCCGGATCGCCCGCTTTTCGCGCAGGGCTTCGGTCGGGTGATGTTATCCTCGAAATTGACAGCAAGTCGACGGCGGGAATGACGCCAGCTGACATCGGCAAACTTCTCTCAGGTCCTCCCGGGCGGCCAGTTGTCATGGGCGTTCGGAAGCCCAGTGCCGAAACAACAGAACAAGTCACGATCATTCGCGAACTCATTCAATTGCCAACGGTTGTTGGAATGACGCGAGGCGACGATCAACAATGGAAGTTCATGCTCGATGATCAGAAGAAAGTCGGATACGTCCGCCTGACGCACTTTAGTCGCAACACGGCCAATGAATTACGAACCGCTCTCCAGAGTCTCGCCGGTCAGGATATGAAATCTCTGGTACTGGACCTGCGTTCAAATCCCGGCGGATTGATGGAATCCTCCATCGAAATTGCCGACATGTTTCTGGATTCCGGTTCTATTGTCAGCATGAAAGGCCGAGCTGTTCCCGAACGAAAGTGGCGAGCCAAAAGCGGAAACACCATTTGCGCTGTCCCGATGACCGTGCTGGTGAATCGCCTGAGCGCTTCGGCCAGCGAAGTACTCAGCGCATGTTTGCAGGATAATGACCGAGCCACGATTGTGGGCGAACGTTCGTGGGGAAAGGGAAGTGTCCAGAATGTTGTTCCGATGGAATCCGGCCGCAGCGCGCTGAAAATTACGACGGCCAGCTATTTCCGCCCGAGTGGTGTCAATATTCATCGATTTCCCGACTCGAAAAAGGAAGACGATTGGGGAGTCAAACCCCGTGAAGGCCACATGGTGGAACTCAATAAGGAAGAGTGGCTTGACTGGACGAAGAATCGCGAAACGGTTGACGCAATTCACGGACAACCCATTGATGCCGAAATCAACGGCTTTAAAGATCTGCAGCTGCTTCACGCTCTTGAGTTCCTCTCGGGAACAGGCCCTGCGGAGTCTGCTCTGCCAGCTGTAACTCCCGCTGTTACCCCCGCGACAGAAGTCGGCACCTCGAACTCGCCATAGGACTTTCGAGACCTCTGTTCAGTCCGCTTCCGCAAAGAAATTCGTCAGTGGATTGCAGCGGCTGCCGTTCGGTGTTCAAATCTGCAAAATCCGGCGCGTGCGCAGACCTGCCTGATCAGCCGGACCCCACCAAGTTATCAGAGGACTCATTATGCGATTTCAGCGATGCTTTCTGTTTTTCGTCGCACTGTGCGCGGCGACGGTTTCCGGTTCGGCCGACGAATGGGAAACTCTGTTTGATGGCAAGACCCTCGACGGATGGGACGGCGATCCCAAAACGTGGAGCGTTAAAGATGGTGCGATCACCGGGACAACTTTCAACGAAGAAGACAAGAAGCTGAAGGGCAACACCTTCATCATCTGGCGCGCTGGCGAAGTCGACAATTTCGAACTTGAGCTCGAATACAAGATCGTCAACGGGAACTCAGGCATTCAATACCGAAGCTTCGAAGTCCCCGACGCCAAATGGGTTATCGGTGGCTATCAGGCTGACTTTGAAGCGGGCGATACGTACTCCGGAATTCTGTACGGCGAACGATACCGCGGCATTCTGGCTCTGCGTGGAGAATCCACCGAACTCGTCCGCAACGATGGCAAGTTCGAAAAGAAGGTGACGGGAAGCGTCGGCGATACAAAAGAAATCCAGGCAAAGATCAAGAAGGAAGACTGGAACAAATATCGCATTGTTGCTGATGGATACCACTTCCAGCATTTCATCAATGATGTCAAGACCGTTGATGTGACCGACAATGACGTCGCTGAACGTCGTGCGGCCGGACTTCTGGCGTTGCAGGCCCATGCTGGTCCAGCAATGGAAGTGCAGTTCCGCAACATCAAGTTGAAACGCCTGCCAGCAAAAAAAAAAATAGCACTGATCGCCGGTAAGCCAAGCCACGGATACGGAGCTCATGAGCATAAGGCCGGCTGTATGTTGCTGGCCGATGCCCTGAACTCCGCCAATCTTGGTGTTGAAGCGTCGGTGTATACGAACGGCTGGCCAGAGGATGATTCCGTTCTGGATGACGCCGACACGATCATCATCTATGCCGATGGTGGAGGCGGTCATCCGTTCAACAGCAAACTGGATCGTCTGCCGGCTCTGCAAAAGCGCGGCATCGGAATGGTCTGCATTCACTATGGTGTGGAAGTTCCGAAGGGTCCGTCGGGTGAAGCTTTTCTGGGTTGGACTGGCGGCTATTTTGAAACCGACTGGTCCGTGAATCCTCATTGGACGGGAACGTTCGACAGTTTTCCAAAGCACGAAATTGCCAACGGCGTGAAGCCATTCACTGTCAATGACGAGTGGTACTACCACATGCGATTTGCAGAGGATGCCGACATCATTCCGGTCCTTTCCGAACTGCCACCAGAAAATACACTCGTAAAAGAAGATGGCAGCCTTTCACGACCAGATGGTCCTCACAGCAACAACCCGGCTGTGCGAGCAGCCGTGCTGGAGCGCAAAGAACCTCAGACTGTCGCGTGGGCTCGTTCACGCAAGGACGCTGGCCGCGGCTTCGGTTTCACGGGCGGACATGATCACTGGAACTGGGGCAATCGCGACTTCCGAACGCTGGTTCTGAACGCAATCGTCTGGACAGCACACGGCAAGGTTCCTGAAGGCGGTGTGCCATCAAAGGATCCTTCGGTGAAAGATCTGCAGGCCAACCAGGATTATGACGTGCCAGGGAACTTCAACCCGGCTCGCATTCAGGCGATGCTGGACGAATGGGCTTCGGCCAGGGAAAATTAGTGAAAAGTATCTGTGGATTGTGGGCCGTCGGGGTTGGCAATCGCGAACCCCCGGCCCTGCTCCGCTTTGTGCCACCCATCGCTTCCATCAATCAAAACAAGAATGACTGAGAACTCACGTCTGCCAAACCATTTCTTTCGGGCTGACGTGTAACCCTGACACAGCGTCTCAGAATTTGAACAAAGCCAATGAGCGCACAGGTCAGTAACTCCAGTGAAGGATGCTCGCCAGAAGCATCCTCTGCACGCACCAGCCAGCGCTGGGTCGGCCTCCTGTTTGCCGCCGCTGTTTTCACCAGCGCGTTTTTGCTGTTCCAGATCCAGCCGTTAATCAGCAAAGCCATTTTGCCCTGGTTCGGTGGCACTCCGAGTGTCTGGACCACCTGCATGCTGTTCTTTCAGGTGATGCTTTGCGGTGGCTACACGTACTCACACCTTGTCACAACCCGCCTTCCGCCACGATGGCAGGGACTCCTGCACGCAGCACTGCTGACCATTTCGCTTGCCTTTCTCAACATTCTTCCATCGATTGAATGGAAGCCCAGCGGCGCAGAAACTCCGGTGTTCCTGATTGCAATGCTGTTGCTTGCGACTGTCGGCCTGCCCTACTTCATCCTGTCGACGACCGGGCCATTGCTGTTGAGATGGTTCAGCTTTTCTCAACCGGATGCTTCCCCCTATCGACTTTACGCACTCTCCAATGCCGGCTCACTTTTGGCTCTGCTTTCGTATCCCCTGCTCTTTGAGCCGTTAATGCGAATCTCGACTCAGGCCAGCGGCTGGTCCGTCGGATACATTTTCTTTGCAGTGTTGTGCCTGACATGTATCAGCCAAATCTGGCGACTGAAGGAGAATCAGGAAGCCAGTGCAATGCCGCAGAGCGGCGTCTCGGATCCGAAGGCTGCTGCTGCGAAAAAATCAGCGACGTCCAATTCAAAATCCAGACGAAAAGCTGACGATCAACCACTTGCGTTTGGAAAGTGGTTTCTGTTGTCGATGGTCGCTTCGACAATGCTGCTGGCCGAAACGAACGAAGTCTGCCAGGACGTGGCTGTGATTCCATTTCTGTGGGTCATTCCGCTTTCACTCTACCTGCTGTCGTTTATTCTCTGCTTTGAAAGTGATCGCTGGTATCGCCGCAGTTGGTATTCATTGAGCACCGCGATGCTGGTGCTGGCCGTTTGCTGGCTGCAGAGCTTTGGCTCCCGCACGTTTCTGCCTTTACAGCTCGCGATCTACTTCGGATGCCTGTTCAGTATCTGCATGCTGTGTCACGGGGAGTTGGCTCGACTGCGACCGAAGGCCAGCTCTCTGACAGCGTTTTACCTTACTCTTTCAGCGGGTGGTGCAGGTGGCGGCCTTTTCGTTGGCCTTCTCGCCCCCCTGATTTTCCCGGCCTTCTGGGAACACTACATCGGGTTGATTGCCGCGTGCATCATCGCAATTCTTGTCTACAGCGATCATCGTGGCTGGACCGCAGATGGCGAACGTCCGCCTCTCATCTGGAGCGTTCTGGCCATCGTCTTGTTTGTGGGTGTGGGGACTGTGTTTGCGGCGGCAATTGGCAGCTATTCAAATTCGGTCGCCATGCTGCGAAATTTTTATGGCGTGCTGGAAGTCCAGAACGACGACATCGAAGACGCTGTGATTCTTCGCCATGGACGCATCATGCACGGAATTCAGCTGAACGGAATTCCCAGCCTCCCAACAATGTACTACGGCTTCAAGACGGGTGTCGGCCAGGCGATCGAAGAACTGCGTGAACGAAAGCGGCCTCTGAACATTGGACTTGTCGGATTGGGAGCAGGAACGCTGGCGGCTTATGGTCAGCAAGGCGACACGTTTCGATTCTATGAAATCAACGAAAACGTCACTCGACTGGCTCGGGCTCACTTCACGTTCCTGAAAAACTGCCCTTCCGAAGTGGCCACTATCCATGGGGACGCAAGGCTGATGCTGGAGAATGAGCCCGCTCAGGAATTCGACTTGCTGGTCCTGGATGCGTTTTCGGGCGATGCGATTCCGACGCACCTGCTGACTCAGGAAGCGATGCAGTCGTATCTCAAACATCTGCGAGCTGACGGGCTGATTGCGATTCATATTTCGAACATCCACTTTGATCTTCGTCGAGTCACCGATGCATTGGCGGAGGCTGCCGGGCTGCATGCCGTCACACTCGAAACGGCCCCGGTCGTTGATCGAGCAACCGGCATGCAGAGTCTTATCGAACCGGGAAGCCGCTGGGTACTGATGGCTCGCGAAGACGAGTTGCTTCAAGGTTCGCGATTCACGAACATTCGCGTTCAGGATTCATTACCGGTCGAACGCCGCGTGCTGTGGACGGATGACTTCAGCAACCTTATCGAAGTGCTGGACTGGGAGTAACCGCGACATGCGAATTTTGCTGCTTGCCGATATTCATGCGAACTGGCCGGCTCTTTCGGCGATTAACGAGCGATTCGATGCGTGCCTGTTTCTGGGCGACGTGGTCGACTACGCCACCGATCCGCTGCCATGCATTGACTGGGTTCGAAGATACGCCACTGCGTCAGTGCGTGGCAATCATGACCACTCAGTGGCTCAACGAGTGACCGTTCGCCCTGGCGGCACTTTTCGTCGCATGGCAGCAGCGATGAGGCCTCGTCATTTTGAAGTGCTTGGGGACGAACAACTGACCTGGCTGGCTCAAATGCCGGTTACTCGATATCTGACATTGGGTGAGCATCGCTTTCTTCTGGTCCATGCAACGCCTCGCGATCCGATGGACGAATATATCGGCGACAATGTCGAACATTGGCAGCAAAGACTCGAGCACGTTGACGTGGATTTCGTCTGCGTTGGTCATACGCACATGCCGATGCAGCTTCAGCTGGAAAAGACTCAGGTGATTAATCCTGGCAGCGTCGGCCAACCCCGCGACGGCGACCCTCGCGCGGCCTACGCAATTATTGACAAAGGTCAGGTCGAATTCCGACGAGTCCCCTACGACATCGACCAGACGATTCGTCACATGCGATCCTGCGGAATAGAAGAGTCTATCATCTCCAAAGCCGAAATCGTTCTCCGCAGCGGAGGCAGCCCCACGTCAACCGGGTATTCAGAGATGTAGCCTGTGGAGCCCGATCTGTCCTCAGATCGGGTATGTGACGAATCCGGTTGCAACTCATTCCTTCCTGCTCAAAGCTTAATTCCGCTTTTCGCGACGGCTGGGAAGTAATGCAAGCTGCAACTCGTCGCGAAACACGACTTGTGATTCATCTGGCTCCTTGCGACGGATGACACGAATGGTATGTCCTTTTTCCCTCGCCTCGACTGCGATCAGCCGCCCCGCCTGTCTCCAACCTTTCTCAGTGAAGTAAAAGCGCACTTTGCGATTGTCGAGCCTCGCCGGAGCACGAATGCCCAGTCGATCCAACATTCCGCTCAGCAAATGACTGTTCGTCAAGCCTCCGACTCGTCCCTGGCCAGTCGGCAGACCCGTGAAGCATTCATCCACGATGATTCGATAAATCATTACGACCTCTTTCACACCGACGAACGACGGATCGCGACGAACGACATTGATTTCAGATACCGCGCGGCCCGCGGCTCCGGCTCACCGCTGAGTTACTCGCCTTAAATCGGTTGAAGATCACCAGTGAGAAAAGCGTGTAAGGAATCAGGGTCAGGGTGACCGAATCTCATGAATTCCGGAGCTTTTTCCCGATACATCATTGAGGTCAGTTTGGGGAAACATCCCGACATGATTACGTAACGCAGATCCTCGTTGAAGTAGGTGACATCACCATCGTTGTAGAATTCCGAATCCATCAGGCCACACGGCAATGTTAGCCCTTTGTTTTCGTTATTCGACGCATAGCTGCCGAGAGGAAGAAAGCGAGCCGATTCTTCCGGGGTTTTACCACACCGATTGAGGTAATCAATTGCGTCAAAACCGTCAGGGACCGCTGACTGCATTCGCTGGTACCATTCGAGGTACTGGGCATGAATTTTCAGCCCCCATTCGTGACACCGTTTTAGTGGAAGGTAGATTGCCATCGGGTACATTCCCAGATTCCGCAAGTCGCTCTCTGGATCTTTGCATTGGATTTCTGATTGCGCAAAGTTTACAGAGTGGATATGCGAGTACCAGATGCGTGCCAAGCCTGGCAGAGGACCGTAATGCTTCTCAATCACTGCGATCTCTTCAGCAGCTCTTTCAGGGCTTGTGGTCACGAATGCATCATTCGGCTCCGCAAACTCATAGCCGAGTTCGACAAGCCGCCGATAGATAACAGCGAGGTTGTCTCGCGCACGAAGCACCGTTTCCTGAGCGACGGCCATGGCCTCTATGTCGTCAGCTGTTCGGCGTTCAGCGACGATGCGGCTCCAGACCTGCTCGCAGTCACCAGAACGGTATCGATCAAGAAGCATCATATTGGTCGGCAAATATCAACCGCCATCAGCGAACGACGGGAGAAGGGTATCCATGTCAAAACGCGAACTATCGCCATTCCGCTGAATGGCCTTGTTCGCCTCATTCGGTTTTGGATCGATCAAAGTAGAAGTATTGTAGTAGATCAGGCTGATTCTTCAGGCGATCCGCATCAGCTTCAGTAAGAAGCCGCACCTTGCCGTCATCGCTGAGGATCTTTATGTCTCCGATAGCGTTGTCTGAATAGAAATCTCTGGATTCAATAGTGGTAACAGAGATTCGATCGCCGAGACGTGCCCATGTTCCAGAAGTCGATCCATAGTTGCCCAAACAGCCTTCAATTTCACACGTAAATGTCCCGTCCTTCTTTAGGGTCAGGAATTGAGCATCGAAGCCGCCAGATTGACAATATGTGCCCACGACGTCATCGGTCGGAGTTTCGGGCGCGGCCAATTTTGTCGTCTCCGAATAAGACGATGACTCAATCGGCGACCCGCACCCGGAGATTGTCGAGGTTAGAGCAAACGCGATTGCAATGAGCCGCATGACGACAATTCCAGGTGATGATTGAAGGGCGAACGACCAAGATCAGCCCGTTGCCGCGGTTGACTTGGTATGTGGGAAACCGCCGACAACAACTCGGCTGCATCTGTTTGTTCGCCACTTTTCTCAAGTGCCGTTCGATTCACTATGCCAATCATGACCACACCACAAGCACTGTTTCGCTCGCGGAGTAGCAACAACCTGGCCGCATAAACCGCAACGATTCACAAACAATTCGTTGGCATGGGTCTCCATAACACGTTCGGCCGCGCGAATCTTGAATTCCGTCGCGCCGTTGGTCAATAGTCTATCGACCTCTGGGTTGCCACGCGAGACCCAACCGCGTTGCATTACTCGGCGCATCGATTGCGACATATTTGGCGATGCCATCTTTTGTTCTGCAAGCAGCGTTCTTGCGGCGAGGTTTTCGTTGTCCGAGTAGAACCTGCCGTAGTTGTGCCAAAGGTAATCCGCCAGTTCCATGCGATCATCGTATTGTGATACGTCCTGCGCCATAGTCTACACGTCGTGAATCGGGATTTTCAGATTGTGCGGCGAAAGACCGGCATCACCAGATGCGATGGGACGATTTGTTTAGTGAGAAGCCGCAGATACCGCTTTCCAGTGCATGCAATTGTTGTATTCCGCTCTTTGAATTTGCGAAATCGGCAACTCAGGATTCGCATGCGTAAATTAGTGATAGACCTTCTGAGGAAACCCAGGGATTTGTGGCAAGAGCATCAAGAATTCATCGCTGATCGCGTGTAGTGAATCCGCAGTATCAATGCTACAAACAGACCTACAACCAAACCAGTTTTCGGGAAGGAAACAGGAATGCCAGAGAGCAGTCCAAGAAAACCACCAAACAGCACTGAGAATGAATTCGACTTCACCTTTTGGTTTATCCCGAATTCCATGATTAACGTAAAAAACAGAGACTGAATGCCAAGGAACAATGCACTGAATACTGAATACCGTGAAAAGAAGAATAGCAGACCCGACGAAAAGATCTCCGTTTGTGATGCCCACGAATATTGTGGCGGGCACTACGACGAGAACGTGCGGTAAGAGTAGCCCGATGAGTAGCCGCCGCCCTTCGCCGTTCGGCGGAACTCGCATTGATGAATGATTAGCGTGTGGCACCCGCGAAATTTCCGCCTCCGCAAATAACGCCGACGGTCACGGGATTGTGCCGGACGGCTTTCAGTTGAAAATTGCGGGTGATGCACAATTCCCGTGCACCGAAATGTTATGCCACCTACTCATAAGGAGGTCGATACCAACACCGAACCCAGACTCGTGAGCTTGGCTCATGCGCGTAGATTGTCAGTGTCGGGTAGAGTAAATCGGGAGGGTCTGAAAGAGCGTACACAATTGAGTCTCCGGGAATGACCGGATTGGTCTGCAGCCCTTCGATATCTTGGTTTGCCTTGAGGTGTTGCGATGACAGTTGTATGCCATCGTATCCCATGAAGCGGTCAAGCCCATCTGGAAGCGTGTAGCAAGTGTGAAGAAGGCCCCATGTATCGTCCCACTGTTCGTATCTTGTGCCGATAGGAAAAGTAAATCCAAGAGCCGGAGTGACGAGGTCAAATTCGGCCCCTTCGTTGCTTGGGCCGAGCGTGAGTTCTCGATAGCTCGTAAAGTCGAGGCCTTCCTCTTCGATCATGGTGATGACCTGGTAGATCAAGTATGCCTTATACGCTTCGCATCCGAGCCAGTAGATCACTGGGGAGAGGCAAAGAAGACCGACGAGGATGATCTTGCGTCGTCGAGTCATAAACGGTGCTCGGTAGTGGCAGAACTCTGAATTACACGCATCGTGTGATATTGGCCGGGAGAGCAAAAAACACGGGCGACTTGATGACTGCTCCCGATATCACGATATCAACCCCCATGGGAGTGTCAATTCGACCTGCCGAAGTCGTTTTGCAAGTTTGCAATGGGTGCAGTCGCGGATTTCTGTAGGTCCTGCCTGCCGGGCAGGACTTCGCGGCTTGCCGCGACCTGTGTGCACGTCAACAAACGAACCAGTCCGATTTCCCGCAGCCACTTGCACACGGAGTTCGCCTTGCGGCGAAAGTCCTTTCCGGCAGAAAAGGGATTCCCTGCGTCCCGGGAAAAACTCAGGCCCTCCCATGGAATATTGAGTGGCTCTGAAGTGCCGCAGCGGGAGACATGGTCGATCAGAATCTTTGAAAGCACGACGGCCCAGGCGGCAGCTTGCCAGGCCAGGGGTAATGCGAGGGAGTCCTGACGAGTCCTCGATCCGGACGCTCGTCGCCAAAGTGCAGACCAAACCAGCGTTCATCGACACCAACAAAGCGGTCAGGGAACTGATTCCATCACAGTGCGGGCTCTCCGTTGCTAACACTTGAGAACCTCTGACCACAGATGCACAGAAACAAACTGAACATGCAGTCTGGCCACACAACGTCTGCGATGTTGCCCAATCATATTGCATGCCACTCAGTTTCCTTTCGTTCACCCGACACATCTCATCATCAGTCTTTTTTGATGTTCTCCTCAGATCTGCCAACGATCAAACATCGGGCACACTATTTGCAAAACTGTTTGGTCCGCCTGCAAAGTCGGAATCGTTCTGAAACATTTCTTTCTGGATTTGAGGTTGGTAATGCGTTCTAGTCTTCGGCGTCATGGATTTACTCTGATTGAATTACTCGTGGTCATCGCAATCATTGCGATCCTGATAGCGTTGTTGCTTCCGGCTGTTCAACAAGCTCGCGAAGCCGCGCGACGAACCAGCTGCAAAAACAACATGAAGCAGTTGGCGCTGGCGATGCACAACTACCATGATGTTCACAACACTCTGCCGCTGGGCATGGTTCACCGGATCAACTGGCGAATCTCGATTTTGCCGTTCCTTGAACAAAGCAACGTCTACAACCAATTGGACTTCAATCTGACGTTTCGTGGTGACACGGTCACGACCAACTCAGCTATCCTTGGTGGCAAAGTGTTTGCAATGATGATTTGCCCGTCCAGCGTTGTTGATCCTCTCACCAACAATGCTTACGGTGCAAATGGTCAGAAAATGCAGTATGCGACCTACCTCGGAATCGGCGGAGCAGTCGATACCACGGTCGCTAATAATGCCGCAGATGGCCGATGTAACAGCTACTATGGCTGGCATTGCAACAATGGCACAATGATCATTAACGACAAGGTGAATTTCAAAGATCTCACCGATGGACTGACAAACGTTCTGATCCTGGGAGAGCAAAGCGGACGCGATACCGGAATGCTCTACGGAGATCGACGGAACGGCTATCGAGGTGGCTGGCACGGTCCTGACGATACCAAAAATACAGCCGCATTCGTAACCGCTATCGGCAGCGGAATAACCCCCATTCAGTATCCGCTCAACTCCAAATGTTCTGACTTCTGGGCATGTCAGGTTCCTTATCTGAATTCAGCCAATCTGAATTCTGAGCACACTGGTGGCGTGCAGTTTGCACTTGCCGATGGATCTGTTCGATTCATCTCGGAGAACATTTCCCTTGTGACGCTCAAGGCACTTGGGATGAAGTCCGACGGTGCCGTGATTGGCGAGTTTTAGTATCCAGCTCGTCCACGAGATGCTGGCAGACAATTATTACTTCTCATTACCGACGCAGGGTGGAACAAAAGATTCCGCATGACGCATTGTGACTGATTCTGTGCGAGCCATCAGGGTCCACGGCATCTCTGCCGTCACAGCGTGATTGATCTGACCTTCCTGCGTCGGTCATCCAGGTTATTTCAGAATTTGAAGAGGCTTCTCCGTGTTTTTGAAAAGGTTTGACTTCGTATTTTCAATTTTTGTTTTTGCCTTTCTCGCTGGATGCGGTGAAGCGTCGCGGCCAACGGCGAGTGTTTCCGGCGTGGTCACTTTGAATGGAAAGCCTTTCACTGGCGCTGCGATCCATTTCTATAACGCTGAAATCGGCGGAGGAGCTTTTAACCTGAATGAGAACGGCGAATTCGCTTCAACAGAGCCGTTGACGGTTGCGGAGTACCTGATTTCATTTGATCGACCAGGTCCGAATCAAGGTGCGTCACCAAAAGACGTGACATGGCCGGCCGACAAAAGTGGCGACGTGCCGCTGAAGTATCGATCCAGCGGAAAGAGCGGCCTGGTGGCTCGCGTGGCTAAGGGCGACGGCAATCGTTTTGTATTCGATCTGGTCGGCGCTTCATCGTCGTCCAAACAAAACGCCGGACCTGCCGCTTTTGACCCGCTTCCGGAACTCATGAAGTAGACCTGCACCGTTCGGCCGACCGAGATCGAACTAGTGCTCCGTCAAACTTTACTTTTGAGGTACTGGACCTTGCGAAAGGTTCTGCAGTGACGGGATCTTTAGCAAGATCCACTACCTCCAACCCCCATTTTCTATCTTGACAGAGCACTCGCATTCGAAGCAAGAATTCGGGGTGCAGGATTTTGGATCGCAGGATGCTCCTCGCGATCTGCCATGAGGCGGCGTTTGTTCCAAAAACAATGATACGCGCCTTCCGCGCGTATCATTGCTGGGGATGCATTAACGGCTCACTCGATAGGGAGTGATATCCAGATGAGGCTTTTCGCCGCTGATCATTTCGGCGATCAATTTGCCGGTGCCCGTGCCCATCGAAATTCCCAGCATGCTGTGGCCAGCCGCCAGCCAGACGTTGCTGTAACGTGGTGAACGATCGATAAACGGAATACCGTCCGCTGTCATCGGACGCCAGCCGCACCATTCTTCTTCGACAGGCTCTGCCGTGGGTTCGTGGAGATATTGTGCGGCTCCCGATCGCAGGTAGTTGAGTCGATGCTTGTTAAGTGTCGAATCATAGCCAGCGAACTCCATCGTGCTGCCGACTCGATAGCCTTCGTCGAATGGAGTGATCGCAACGTGACACTCTTCCAGAATCATTGGATACTTTGGACAGATCTTTGGACGAGCCATCGTAATCGAATAGCCCTTGCCCGGCTGAATCGGCAGCTTGCATCCGAGAGCTTCATTCAATAACGGCGTCCACGCACCTGTGGCAACCACGAATTCATCAGCAGAGATGGAATCTCCGTTCGTCAAAACAGCGGAGGCGCGGTCGCTTGTTCCCGAAAACCCCTTCATCGCTGTTTGCTCGAGCACTGTGACGCCCTGCTCTGTAATGATGCGCCGCAATTCGCTCATCAGTTTGCTCGGACGCAAATGAGCATCGCAGCGATACAGCCAGGCTCCTGCCAAACCTGGCTTCAGAGCGGGCTCCAGTTCTGTCAGCGTTTTGCCCGCCAGCGGTTCGGCCGCCATGTCGAAGTGTTGCTTCAACCAGGCATCCACGGCAGCGTATTCATCAAATTCATGCTGATCACGAAAGACAAACAACAGACCATCGGTCTTCCATTCGACCTGCATGTTCTGCTGCTCAAAGACTTCCCGATACAGCGTAGCCGACGACTGCAGCAGCGGATGACAGGCTTTGCCAGCCTCCATCATGTCTTTGGCATTGCATCGCATGGCAAACTTTAACAGCCACGGTGCAAGGCTGAGTAACTTCGTCGGTTCGATGCGCAGAGCGGTCTGACGGCTGAGCATTCCCTTCACCGCTTTGGAAAGCTGACCGGGGCGCGCCAGTGGAATCACATGGCTGGGGCTCACATAACCACAATTACCGTGAGACGCCGCCTTGCCAAATTTCGACTGGTCAATCAACGTGACCTTGCGGCCTGTCTTCGCCAGATACCACGCGGCGAATCCACCAATGATGCCACCGCCAATGATGACGGTATGTTTCTGCGATGTCATGTTCGAATCCCCGCGCGAAACGGGTCCGTTGGTTGAAGGATCAAATTCGATTCGCCTGTCACCCAGGCAGAACCGGTAATGGTGGGAATAATGACGGGATCGGTTCCGGCAACGGCTGGCGAAGAATCAGGCTCCCAGCTCCCCTCAAAAATGCTGCCGACAATGCTCTCCTGATTCCAGTTGGCACCGGCTGCCAGCTTGCCATCCGCCGCCAGACAAGCCAACTTGGCACTGGTTCCGGTTCCACATGGCGAACGATCATAGGCGCCGCCCGGGCACATGACAAAATTCTGGCTGTCGGCCTGCGAAGATGATGGCGGACCGAACAGTTCAATGTGATCGATCAACCCACCGTTCGCTCCCGTGATTCCGTCTCGTTCCAGGGCCGCACGAATCTTTAATGTAAACTCGGACAGTTCTTTCCATCTTCCCAGATGCAGATCCTGCCCATGATCACTCACCAGGAAAAACCAGTTTCCGCCCCACGCGATGTCGCCAGTCACTGTGCCATGACCAGGTATGTGAACGGGCACGGCTTTGCGAAATCGCCAGGATGGCACATTGCGGACAGAGGCCCGGTGATCGTCCAGCAGAGTCGCAGTGACGACACCGACCGGCGTTTCAATGCGATGCGATCCTGGCCCGAGTTTCTTCATCCACGCCAAAGTGACCATGAGACCAATTGTCCCATGCCCACACATATGCAGGTATCCAGCGTTGTTGAAGAAAATAATGCCCGCTGCACAGGTTGGATCTGTCGGCTCACACAACAAGCCGCCCACAAGGACATCCGATCCGCGAGGTTCATTGATTACCGCCGCGCGAATGTCATCGAATCGGTCGCGAAAAATTCCGAGCCGTTCTGGAAGCGGGCCGCGGCCAAGGTCAGGACCACCTTCTACAATAATGCGAGTAGGTTCGCCGCCTGTATGGGAATCGATGACGCGAATAGTCTGCACGGTGGTCTCAATGTTCAAAAGAAAATGAGGAACGGAGAGCCGCCGCATTGTGCGACTGGAGGTTCCGCCCGTCGAGGCAACACTCCATGTTTCGCGAGATTGCGACGATTCGAAACGTCTGATCACTAACGAAAAACGCTTATCAGCCCGACTTTTTTGACTTTTTGCTATCAATTCGACGGCTGAGGACGATGAAAGATATTGTCGGCTTCAAGAAAAACACACACAATCTTCATACAGAATTCACAAATGTCCATTTGAACCGCTGGCCCTTTCCTTTCCCGTCGGGTCGGCATGATCGTTCTCTTTCAGTGATCTGGAGAACAAACAAATGCTTGACCTGGTTTTCAGTTTGTTGGGGATGACTGTTCTCTGTTTGACGGCTGGCCTTTGCGGAGGCCAGTTGCAGCGTCGAGCGAGCAAGCCGGTGGTTGTCGCGGTGCTTGCCTTCGTGACAATCGGGATGGCTGCTTATCTGTCCTGGGTCTGGAACCGGCCGCTTCTCGCCACGATTCTGCCATTCTCAAATGCCATCATTGTGGGAAACTGGCTGCCGGTGGTTGGTGCGTTTTTCGCAGGAGTTTGCCTGCAAACGAAAAAGATTGTCCCTGGACGCCGCGTATTACTGGGCGTCACATTGAGTAGCCTGTGCGGCTACTCGTTACTCAGCCCTGTCCTGGGAAATGCTCCGGAATGCCGAGTGACTGGTCAAGGCGATCGCCTTCTTGAGTTTCAAACAACCGATCAGACTTGCTCGGCCGCCTGTGCTGCGGGTCTTCTCAGGATGCATGGTATTGATGCAACCGAGGATGAATTAGCAAGACTCTGTTTGACGCGACGCGGCACACATTGGCTCGGAGTATTTCGCGGCCTGAAAATCAAAACAGCAGGCACAGAATGGGATGTCGTTGTCGAAGAAGTCTCGCCGCAGCATCTGACAAAAGGATCTCATCCTCCAGGTGTTCTGGCGATGACGTTTGCAGAACGCTCGGCCGAACATTCTTTTGAATCCGGATTCGCCTCCACGATGGGACACGCAGTCATTTGCCTTGGTAACTCTGAATGGGAAACCCTGGAAGTTTTCGACCCGTCGCCAGACTATGGCTTTGAATCCTGGAATGCTCGAATTCTTGCAGACGTCGAGACTGGAATTATGCTGAGGCTGGTGTCTCGTAAAGGATCCCCATCACCGCTGGATGGGCTCGATACGAACCGCCCTTCCACATGGAACGAACGTCGCGTTGCAAGTCGATGATGTTCGCCTTCGGCC
>JBGSVD010000145.1:0-6247 GCA_041753135.1 Planctomycetaceae bacterium | reverse complement strand
CGTTGACCCAGACGGACACAATGGGCTGGTCACTGTCAAATTCCAAAAGGCAAATGGATCTATCATCACGGTTGCCCAACAACAATTCCTAACAAATGGTGTCCCCGATGCCGTAGCACTCAGTGCCGGATGGGGAACGCCAGCAAATGCGATCCTGAGAATCGATTCGCTCCAAGTCATCGCAAATCCCTACAGCGGACCTTTTGCTTTCGATTTTGCTCAAGACAAAAACTTATCACAGCTTACCGCCGACGGATGGCAGGTCAGCAATAATGTGCTCGACGATCAGGATGGAATCGACGACCTGCGCACCATCAACGGCGCGCTGGAACTCACCGATGACGACAGCACAACCGCAAATCGATTTGCCCACATCGCAAACTACAACTTCGGACCGATCAGAAACGGAAGACTGAAAATCGCCGCAGGAACTGGAGGAACCTACCAAGGCAACTCCAATCACGCCATCAGCGTCACAGCAGCAGGAAATCCAGTCGCGCAAGTGCTGATGAAGAATGATTACTCCGGAACTCTGCTGACAGGAAACGGCGCAGTAACGTTTGGCGATAAGGGCTGGAAGAATCAATTCTGTAACTACATATTCGACTGGACAGTCGGCATCAATGGTAAGAATGGACTGGTGAATGTGAGTATCGAGAGACTGAATGGAACTGTCACTCGACTTGTCCAAAGGCCGTTTCTTGTTAATGGCATCCCCGACGGAGTTCAACTGAGTGCTGGATGGTCCAACAGCGTTGGGGCCACACTACGAATTGCTTCACTGGAACTTACAGCTGACCCATTCAGACCAGTAATTGCCCCCAGCACATATTTCGACGTGAAAATCGGAGCAGACGAAAACGACGCCGTGTCAGGCCGAATCAACCTGACCAATGCATTCTCTCCGTATGCCCCCAGCTTCGAAATTGTCGGTGGCACCGGACGGACGCTCTTTAATGTTGTCACTGTGACAGATTCAAACCTGCTGAATTTTGGCCAGATCGTTGTTGCCCCCGGCGCTGAACTCACTCAATCCGGTGTCTTCACTTTGGAAGTTCGAGCTCTCAACGATTTCGGGACATCTGGAATCGAAACGATTACCATCAATGTTGTGACCCAAACAGCAGCGGCGCAGATCTTCGATGCTTTGCTTGAGGAAACACGCGTGCGTGTCGCGAACATCAATGATGCTACCGTAGAAAACTGGCTTTCAAAAATACAGAACGATGGAACATTTTCAGATCTGCCAGCCACTGACTTGTCAGCAATGGCATTCAGACTTTGATCCCTCGCCGAAGCTTACGCTTTTAGCAGCGCCTGGGGCGGCAATGCGCTTTTGCGATCAAAAATTTACGATAGCGTCATTTACTGGTCAAAGAATACGACGACGGAAATCGGACCGATTCCGTCACGGAGCTTGACCATACTTCAGTGGGACTGGCCGCGGCAAATAGCATCTGTCGGCTACTTTCTGTTTCACGACCTTGAGTCGGAGAAACAAAGTGCTGATCCGGCCGTTTCCACAAAAGCGTGGCAGGTGTATGACGCAATTATCGCCGGGACTGAAAGCACGGTGACGGAAAACCGACTTCGCGAGGACCATTACTGGGGCGCAAATCTTGGTTACCGATTGCACACGATGCAACTAAGAGCAGCGTTGATGAATGATTACAATCAACCAATCACCTATGTGACAGACTTTCGGCGTGGCTTTGTTCCTTCCGGGACGTTTGCAGATGTCCGTGCAGTCATGACCCGGAGCTTAGAGCCATCGCCAGGGCCATCTTCGCCGGGGCTTACAGTCGACGATGGTTTTAGTCAACACGCCGGCAGCGGAGGAAATGCGCAGCTCTACACTTTTGGCTACGCCAAAGACTGGGTGCAGGATATTCTGCAGGCCAGCGAGCGGCTTAATGGAACCCCCTGGCCTCTTGAAAAAGCAGAGTATGACGTTGTTGCTGATTACCTGCTTGACGGAATCCAGTGGCAGGTTTTCAAGGGTCAAGGCGACTATTTCGGTCAGGGGCGACGATCATCACTGGCAAGGAGAGCAGCCTATGCAAATGCTAACGAATTCCTGTCCGACTATCTGAATCTACTGGTCACAACAGCCGGTCCATCTCAGTTGACTCGATATGCCGAAGCCATCGACGCACGAGACGCATGGACAAGTCCGCCTCAACAGACACTCGTCGGCAATCGCGCCTTATGGAATCACGATTTCATGCTGCAACGCAGTGCAGACTTTTATGTATCGACGAAAATGAATTCTACCCGCAGCTCCGGAAACGAAGCGGGGAACGGCAACAATCGCAATCATTACTTCATGGGTGACGGCGCCACATTAATCATGCGAACCGGTGACGAATATCTGAATGCCCGTGTTGGCTGGGACTGGCACCAGTTGCCTGGCACAACAACAGAAAGCCGCACCGATGCACTGCCGTTGCGAAACTGGAATGGCTCCAACACCGGCCGGAACGATTTTGCTGGTGTCGCATCGAATGGTGAAACAGGAATCGCTGCGTTTGTGAACGATCGCTACGACGAAAATAACAGCAAGTACCTTTACCACGCGATCAACTCAAAAAAGGCGACCTTCTATTTTCAAAATCAGTTTGTTGCACTGGGATCCGATATCAACCGCGTCGGTCCCGGACAAAACATGACTGTACGAACAACGCTCAATCAGGTCGAATGGCGCAGCGATGTGGTCTATGACGTCGGTGAGGGCGTCCAGACTCTTCCACTCGAAACCTGGGAAACGCAGTCACTCACCTTTTCATCGCCAGCATGGTTTCATCAGGATGGCATTGGTTACGTGATTCTTCCGGCTGATGGCCAAACCGTCAACGCATTTCTGCAAACACGATTGAGCAACAATAACTGGCATTCCCTGGATGTGAAAAATGCGGCCAACGACATTCAATCGGTCAGCATGTTCCAACTGGCGGTTGATCATGGAGTTAACCCAACTGACGAACAATATCAGTACGTCGTAATACCCAATGTGTCGGCCGCAGAAATGCCGAATCTCGTCGAGCAGATGAACGTGCAAATCGTTGCCAACACGGAAACAGTGCAAGCCGTGCGAAACTTGACGAATGACGTGACTCAGATCGTGTTCTACGAACCGGCCACATTAACTCTTCCGGATGGCCTTTCTGTCTCCTCCGATCAGCCTGCACTGATAATCCTGACTCGCCCCGAAGGAGATCTGGAAGTCACTGTTGCCGACCCACTGCACTCAACATCACTGGATCATCTGACGCTGACCGTGACAGAACATTTGCAGGGGCAGGGCGTAACATGGGACGAATCACAGGGCATTTCAACAATCGTGATTGAACTATCCAACGAAGTCATGTTGGCTGGACAGTCCGTAACGGCACGGTTCACTGTGATTAATGATCAGTCCGGCTTTATGGCAGGCGAAAATCGGAATATAAACACACCGCTGCAACACGAAGTCCAGCAGATCCTTTTCGACACGGTTACCGACCACAAAGTGTGGACAGCCCAATCCGAAACACAATCATTGGCCGCGGAAGCCCTGTTGCTGGCGACACAAGGATATTCATCGACACCTGGTTTCGTCGGTAAGGATAAAACGAACAACAAGAGGCCAAAAGGCCACTCGTTCCCGAGCGACTCTGAGCATCGCAACCTTGCGATCACCACCAGCGAAACGGATCACAGCATTTTTGTGGATGTACCATTTGAAACGAGCGACTGGTTGAACAACATCTAAGATTGTCTGCTCTGGAATACTTCAAGGGACACCGTCAATCGACTCAAGATATCCCCAGCCATTGCCTCTCCGGAACGGAATCTTCACAACCGTCCCGCGCCCTTCCGCAACCCACATGTCAGCTTCAGTTTTCGGAACTTCGAGCGGAGAGGTCTGTCAGCCGTCAGCATCTCTGTTTGCGAATCATGGCTACAAATGAAAACCGAACCGCAAAACAGAGCTTTCGAGCCACGACGCCCGGAGTATGGCACACCTGCTGGCAACCTCATTCCACGCCAAATCCTGCGACCAAACGTAGCCCGGTCATTCCATGACCGGAAGCTCCTCCCCAATTACTGCCGCGAATAATGTGCATTCGGTCGATCATCCAGTCCCGCCTGCGTAGCGTTCTCCCGGATATAGTGACGGAAATGGACAAAATGATCTTCGTCGCGTACAAGGTGGTCGAACTGATCGGTTTGCCAGAATTCCCCGTCAGAAGACACCGAGATCTTCCTGTCTTTCAGCCAGCGATTGATTTGAGTGGCCGTGAAACGCTTCCATGAGGTGCACTGTTTCAATAGCAACTCTTCGTTTCGAAACGCAGCCATCAAATGAACATGATTCGGCATGATGACCGCATCGGTCAATACGTAACGATCACCATCAAAATGCCGAAGGCATTTCATCACAATCTCCGCGAGTTCTGGCTCTCGCAACCAGCAAGCGCCTGCCGCGTTATGCAACTCGCTATCCCATGTTTCGAAGAAAGCCCAGTGTAGCTTCGTTCGGATGGAGACGGGCGACGAATCCAGAGTCGTCTTCCAGTCAGCATTCTGTTGGAATCCGAACTGCAGAAGCAGTTCCTGTCGCTTGTTGAAGAGGCGCCGAATCGCCGCAACGGGCAGGGAATCGGCAGTTCGCCACGTGATGAAACAGACGGTTCCGGCCTGCGCCCAATGCGGAAGTCGACGCCATGAGACGGAGTATTCGGCGGTGCGATCAAAGAATTGCAGATCTGATAACGGCGATTTCTCAGACATCGAAGCAGCTCGACTTTCGTGAGTATCTCTCGTTTGTGATCCCTACAGATCTTCAGTCAGCCCCTGAGCGACGAGTTTGAGGTCATGGAATGACCTCACTACGTGGAATCAATGCTGAAACAAAAACTCTTTGCTGTTGATCACAGCCCAGGCAACGTCTTCGATGGCGCGAGTTCGGTCGTCGTTGGATTTGATATGGTTCTGAGCGGTCTGCTGTTCCTCGGGCATTGCAGGGCGGCTGAGTGCCGTTAGATAAAGCAGGTCGATAATCTCCGCATCCGTCTTGCCCTGAGTGATCCACTGATGCACGCTGCCGGTATCGGATCGCAGTTTGTTGTGAACCGTCGGGCCGTTGATCAGCTGCAACGCCTGAGACAGATTGCTGTCCGTTGATCGTTCGCACTCGCACGGCAGTTCTCGCTGAGGCTGGCCGAAGACCTGCAGGAACTTGTGACCTTCCGGCGGATCAACCAATTCAACTGCCTTCGTTCCGCCCGGCATGCCTGCGAATTCTTCCGGCTGGCCGGTGACCGCACAGATGGAATCCAGAAGCTGCTCAGCCGTCAACATGCGAGTCGTTGCATGGCTGAAGTAAATTTCATCGTCAGCGTTGTACTTGTTTCGCTGAGAACTCAATTGATACACGCGGCTGTTCATAATCGTGCGAATCAGATGTCGCTGAGAGAAACCGCTCTTCAGCAGTTCGTCGGCCAGATAGTTCAACAGCTCCGGGTTTGACGGCGGATTCGAATCGCGGAAGTCGTCGACAGGATCCACAATCCCTTTGCCAACAACATGGCCCCAGATACGATTTGATAGAGACTTCGCGAAAAACGGATTGCTGTTGTTCGTCAGCCAGCTGGCGTAGACAACTCGACGATCCTGATCGGCTGGCACATCGACATCGCCTTCCAGCAGCAAGCGAACCTTCATCTGCTTGCCCGTTCGAGGCTGAGTCACCTCGCTGCCGGCTTTGACAAAGATCATCTCATCATCGGGCAAGCCGGTCTCTTTGCGACCGACTCGAGTGAACGCAGCGGCGGTGCCGTAGTAATCATCCTGAGTCCATTTTTCGAAAGGATGATTATGGCACTTGGCACATTGAATTCGAATCCCCAGAAACAACTGAGCGGTTGTTTCGGTCGCGTCAATTTCATCCCGACTGGCTTTCCAGTATCCGGCAGCCGCGTTTTGCTGAGTACTTCCGGTGGCCGTCAGCAGTTGTCGCGCGAATTCATCGAGAGGCACATCATTTCTGACAATGTCGTAGAGCCAGCGGCGGAACTTATGAACTCCCGATTTTGTCAGGCGTGTGCTGTTGCAGCGAAGCAAATCGGACCACTTCAGGGACCAGAATCGGGCATAGTCATCGCTTTCCAGAAGCCGGTCAATCACGGCAGCTCGTTTTGCCAGTGACGTGTCCGCAAGGAAACTCCGGGATTCTTCCAGAGTCGGCAGACGGCCTGCAAGATCG
>JBGSVD010000144.1:0-5407 GCA_041753135.1 Planctomycetaceae bacterium | reverse complement strand
GAGACGCCCGCGCTCCCGGAGCGCGGGCGTCTCGCCCGCCTTTTTTTGCAACTCCTCAAACGGCGGTTGACGGACCACTAATGCTTTGTCCAGATTCAATTTTGGGGTCGCTGAGGGCGCCAGACTTAAGCGTCTCGCGACAAAATCGAACTCTGGCGAGTCCGGCTGCGAAGGCCAACCCTGGTGGCACAGAAACCTGCCGGCTGGGATAGTTGCGCTACAGCAAATCACGCAAGTGGAAATGGTGTTTTCCGAGCTTTCCGCCATAGTTTCCTGCTGTGATTTGCAAAACGCCCGAACATGCGGCGGCCGCATGAAGTCCGCGAGACATTGCCGACTGCACCGCGTCGAATGAAAGCCCATCGATGACGATTTCGTAAACGGCGTTGCAGCCAGTTGGCAGTTCCGTTCGAGTCAGGCCGCGCAGAGTCGGACAGAAGGCATCATTTGTACTGGCCTTCAGTTTGGGATAACGCGACCCCACTTTGCTTCCAGATCGCACTATTCCACCGGGAAACGGCAGAGCCACGTCGACGCCGGTCCCGATCGCATCTACCGCAGATTCAGCAGCGAGCAACGTCGCTGCAGAATTCGTCCCGCAGAGAATGAGATTGCCTCCGGCGACTCCTGTCACGGTACCAAAATAGTCTTCGCAGACAAACTCGCCATCCATGGTGGGAATTCGCCAGAAGCGGCGTTCGTCGAACTTTTTGGAGATCTGAAATCCGTCGCCGAAGTAGCGGATGGCCCCACCAATTCGAATTTGCTTTTCCTTTGGACAATCCATGATGCCGTTGTAACACGCTGTGGTCGGGCAAGTGAGAACGCACTGACCAACTCGTCCCTGCAGCGCTTTGCCTAACGCTTCCGTGCTGAAGCCGAACACCAGAACGGAGATTCCCGGGCGACCATCCGGAGTTTCGTGCTCTGCCACGACGCGTTCGATTGCAGCCTCCACATCGCAGGCGATCACGCTTGTCGCATTGCCGCACAGCACGGTTGCTGCGGTGCGAGCCCAGCGAAGATTGTCGGCTGTTATGATCAACCGAGCGGCCTTGATCGGAAACGCTTCGGCGAAGGTATCGACGATCTCAACGCCATTGATCTGAAAGGATTTTGACTGCGGCTCGGCCATCAGGGGACTCGGTTTTCTTCTAGAACAAATCGGCCGAATGAAAAGTATGAATCGATTCTGTGACGCTAGACTCTCAATGGTGCCGCCGGAGATGTTTTCGGTTAACCGCAATACCGTTCAATGAACGGCCTGTAGAGTAGCGGAATCGGCGCAAGCCGTCCGGTAAGCCAGCATTTTGCAGGCACTCTCCGGGCAGCTCGCGCTGCTCCGCTACTGTTTGACGAATTTGCCTCTGTCTGCTCAGTCAGAGACAGCAGCAGATTTGAACCTGACAATCTCGGTCGTCTGCCACGCAGAATAAACGTTTTCTCGTTCTGGCTGAACCGGCCTCGTCGCCGGATTCGCCAGATTTCGGACCAACTGGGAATTCTGACGAGTGCCGCGATTACGCAATGGAAACACAGCGGTTGACTCCAAACTGGCTGGCACGCGGTGCTGATATCGAAGCGGAGTCCTTATCGCCGGTCGACTTTTCCATGTTGAACAGCAATCGCGACTGGAGAAAGTCCTTCGATTAGGCTGTTTTTGGTGCTCAATCCCCGAGTAGCGTCCAGACGAGTACGAACAGGCTCGTTGAGCGATTTTAACGAATTCGGACGCCGCAGATTGTCAGAAGACCGGTTATGCTGTGAAATATCGCCTGCTTGGCGCTCGGGAAAATTGCGCATTCTTCAGTTACAGCGCACCTGTAACTGTTCGAAATGAGTGACACCGTGCCCCTTTCATCAAAGGGACCGCCCGAAGCTTTTTGAGACCGGGAGTTGTGCAATGAGACGTCGTGTTCTGTCGCTCTGTGTAATCACCATGCTGAATCTATGCTGCTCGATTTCGTCGGCGGCCGATAAAGCTTCCACCGAAAAGTTGCTGAACAGCGCTTTGAGTACGTGGCGCTCCGGAGACATTCCGACGGCTGAAGAACAGCTTTCGGCGATTATCGAGAGCGGTTCCGAAGACGCTCGCGCGTTTTATTATCGCGGCATTCTTTCGGAACAGATGGGAAAAGACAGCTCCGCAGATTTCAAAGCGGCAGCGAAACTTGAGGCGGAAGGCAGCGCGACGACGCTGGTGAACCGAGCACTTGAGAAAGTTCAGGGAAGTACTCGGGCGAAGATCGAGCAGTATCGCGTTGCTGCGCGAAATGCTTTGAAGGCGGATCCGGAAGCCGCGAGATTAAAGGTCGTTTATCGAGAAGCTCTGGAAGCAAGGCGTCAGGGCGACCTGACGACAGCTCTGGCCAAATTGGAAGAAGCGACATCCAAAGGTACTGACGCGCGATACTTTTACATGCATGGCGTCACGCTTGCTGAAACGGGTGATGTGGACGGCGCAAAGGCCGCGTTCAAGAAAGGGCTGAGTCACGAAACAACGGCTGCTGATACTCAGCTTGTCAGTTTGGCACTGGCGGATGTTCAGGGCGAGATTCGTCGCCTGATCGAAGAACAGACTGTGGTGGAAGATGGCGATCGGCTGGTGACACGACAGTCCAATATCCGCGAAATTCAGCGCCGATCTCTAATGAGTCAGGATCAATTGCTTGCTGAGGCCAGTGCAGCCAGTGAAGACGCGGCCGAACAGGCGTTAGCTGCCGCCGAGGCGCGACGTCTTGCAGCGGCCGAAGCGATCATGGCAGAAAATAAGGCCAAAGAAGAATTGGTCGCGAAGATCAACGATCGCCCAACGCCTCCTGTTGCTGAAAAAGCAGCCGATGAGGAAATGGCTGAAGAGATCGCTGCGGTTGCCGAAGTGAAACCAGTCGATCCTAATGCTCCGGTGAATCCTTTTCTTGGCGGTGGAGCCGGTTCGATGCCAGCGCGGGGTCCTGCGGGACCACCAGCGGCTCCGAAATCCAGTGTTTCCCCGGGCCCTATTGATATGTCCTATCTGCCTGCGGCGACTGAATACCTGATGTATGCTCGCCCAGCAGATATGTTGAGCAGCGGCTTCGTCAAACCATTGACGGATATGCCGCAGTTTCAGCAAAGCCTGGAGGAAATGTCCAAAGAGGTTGGCTTTGTGCCAGATGATATCGACTCTGTGACCATGGGCATGGGCAACATTATGACCACGATGCTGCCACTGATGGCGCAGATGGGCGGAGGGGCTCCGCCGGACGGAGCTGCAATTGCAAAGCAGCTGATGGGTGGCGAGAATTCCATGATCGTCATTCGCACGAACAAAGATATCGACATCGCGCCGTTGATGAAGGCTGGCAACAGCACCGAGTCGACCTATGAATCCAAGGCTTACTACCTGTTGCAAAATCCTGATCCGAATGCACCACAGATGGCTCTTCATTCCGTCGACGCAAAGACATTCTTGCTGTCGTCAGAGATCGGAGTTCAAGCGGCGATTTCAAACGGGGCAGGCGAATCCTCTAACGAACAGTTTGCCTACCTCTCTCGCACGAGTCATATGGTGCAGTCATTTGCAACTCCGCTGCTCGCGGCGATGAGCGGCAGCATTCCGGATGCTCCGCCTGAAGCTCCACCACAGGTTGCTCAGTTTCTTACCGCCGTGAAAGGCAAGATTGCTGGCGTGGCAATTGTGATGGAAGCTGGCAGTGATCTGGCGTTGAGCATTACTTTGAATCTCACGGACGACTCAGCAGCCAGCGATGCAAATCAGGCATTGGCGGGCGGCCTGGTAATGGCCAAGCAAATGGCACCTCTTGCACTTGGGCAAGCCCCACCAAAACTTCAGCCATCTTTAAGACAAACGATCAACAGTCTGACTTCCAGTGCGGCAAAGAATCTGGTCGTTTTGGGCGTTCGGGTTCCTGGTAGCCTTGTGCAGGCGATCAAGGACAGCCCGGAAATGCTTGGCCCAATCGTTGCTGCAAGAAATGCGTCCGAACGTGTGCAGCAGAAGAATAACCTGAAACAGGTTGCTCTTGCCATGTTCAATTACCACGACACCTTCCTGCATTTTCCAGTATCCGACGGAAATGGTGAGACCGGGACTGCAAAGAAGTCTGGACTGAGCTGGCGAGTCTTCCTGCTTCCTTACATCGAACAAGCTCCGCTCTACAAACAGTTTCATTTCGACGAGCCATGGGACAGCGAACACAACAAATCGCTGATTCCTTTAATGCCGGAGACGTACAAAGTTAAGGGAGTTGATACTCCGGGTGAAACAACGATCCACGTTTTCGCGGATGTGAATACTCCGTTTAACCCGGAAAAACCAACGGGAATGAGAGACATTATCGACGGCAGTTCAAACACGATCATGGCGGTTGTGGGTGGGCCAGAAACAGCAGTGCCGTGGACAAAACCAGGTGGGTTGCCGTTTGACACGAACAATCCAATCGCAGCCCTGGGGACTTTGGGTGAATCATTCCTCGCAGCCCTCTGTGACGGAGCGGTACGAGAGATTTCTGCTCAGATTGCTCCTGAAACGCTAAGCAACCTGATTCAGCACAACGATGGAAAGGTTGTTGGCGACTTCTGAAAAGAATCGCAGGCAGACAATTCTCAACAGGAGCGGACGCGGTTGCGATCCGCTCTTTTTGTTTGCAACGGCGGCTCGGAAAGCGCGTTCTCCTCCTGTTCGCGGCAAGCAGCCGATGTAGCGTTTCTTCTAATCGCCTGCTAATCTGCGTGCCATGATTGTTACTGGTTCAAGGTTTTTTGAATTCGAATCAACCGGAGTGTTCCTGGCCATGCTTTTGCGTTTCGCTTCTTTTGCCTGTGTGCTGTTCATTGGATCATCCATTTTCGCTCATGAAGGTCATGGACATCCTGAACATACGGACGGCATTCTGCATTATGTGGTGAATCCGTCACATGCTGGCTCCGCATTGATTGTCGCCATCGCTGCCGTGGCGATTTTCGCCATTGCTCGCCGAGTTTTGAGAAGCCGAACAAGCGACCAATAGCCGATCGGTTCGCGAGCGTGCGTTTCCAGTGCGGACTGCTGCAACTTTCAAAACCAGAAACGACATGAGCACCCGGCGATCGGATTTCCCTCACGTCAGCCGCGCCTGTCAGGGAATGTTGTTTGACTCACTGGACACAGTCGTGCGTCTGTTTCGCCGCGCATCAACCACCACCGGCCTCCGCACGACAGTCCGCGTTATTCGCAACGCCTATGAGACCGGCCGAAAACTAGCCGCTGACTTCAAAGACAATATGGCCATCAAATTCGGGCGAATACTTCCAAAATGGAACTATTCGGCCACGCCTCAAACATCAGACAATTATTAATACGCCGGTCCTTAGTGGTACATGATGCGGAAATCCCGTCGACGGAGCGACGGGTGTACAGTACGCC
>JBGSVD010000143.1:0-28214 GCA_041753135.1 Planctomycetaceae bacterium | reverse complement strand
ACTTCAAAAAGCTGCAACTGTTCCGTACACTGTGTCTCGGACATCGATCTGCCTTCCGTGCGTGTTAAGTGATGATTAGACAACCACTTATACGCATGTGAAGGCTTTTTCGTTGGAACGTGGTGCGCAATGCAGGCTAGGGGGGCTTCTTTTTTTCCTGCGGCTAAAGAAAAAGCACCCATTGAGCCTGAGTCGCTAGCCGATTCAACCGTGGAGAATCAGCCAGCCAATCATCTCAAGATATTTTGGCCAGGTGGAGACCGTCATTGGGGTTTTACTGAGACAAAAGCGAGCCTGTGGCGTCTTCTCAATGATTCGCGGCCGCTCCTTTTTCACGTTGATCAGGAAAGCATCGACTTTCGACGAGTAAAGGGCAACCGATCGCCTTGGGATTGACCGGAACCCACTTTGATTCCACCCACTCAACTTGCTGAGCTCTGGATGCGGCATGCGGCAGGGTTGCGGCTTCTGGCAAGGATGCGCAGCGATGATGCTGACGATCTGGTTCAGGAAGCGTTCGTCAGGTTATCAGGGCAGGCGACTCTTCCTAACGATCCCCTGGCATGGCTGGCTCGAGTGATTCGAAATATCGCGGTGTCTGAAATACGAGCAGACTCGCGGCGGCGAAATCGCGAGATGCGGCATGCCGCGTGCCATCCGAAATGGTTTGAGGATGGAAATGAACATCCGTGTGCGGTCGCCCCGGAGCAAGTGGAGTCTGCTTTGCAGCAACTCGATCCACTACTACGTGAACTAGTCATTGCTATTGTCTGGAATGGCATGACGTTTCGACAGGTTGCGGAGGTCTTCGATTTGACGCCCGCAACTGCGCACCGGCGATACGTCGAAACACTTTCCAGCCTGCGCAGGATCCTTTTGAATACGGAGCCTGAAGTCAATGGATCAGGCAGTACTTCTCAACATACGGTGAGCAAAGATGATGAATAGTTCAAACAGCAACAAGCCCGAATTTGATGACGCAGGAACGATTCACGAATTTGAATCGGTTCTGAAATCGCTAATTCCTTCAGACTGTAATCAGGGTCTTTGCAACATGCTGTTTGCCGCAGGGGTTGCTGAGGGATGCAGGGGGAAGGTCTCAATCTCATCGTCAGCGTCCCAACCGCGAGCATCTTTTCGATGGCCGAATTTTCTGGCGGGCATTGCCTGCGGAGTCCTGACTACGGCAATTGTTGTCTTCGTGCTGTTGACACCACAGCAGTTCGCACCAACAGCCACGGATGTCGCGGAACACCAGCGACAAAAGGATCCTCAATCACTCAAGTCTCTCGTCAATGAACTTCCTGCGATTCAGAGTCTCGATCTTTCCAGCACTACAGCCGCTCAAGTTGTTGCAGGTCGATTCAACCACGCCGACTCGGATCCGGACGAGTTGGATACAAGAGGGCTAAGCCTGGTCATGCAGCAGTTTGTTCAACATCGCGAAAGCGCTTCAACTTCCGGAATTGACAGGCCCTCCGAGCTTGCTGAGGATATTTCATCATCATCGTCTGATCGACGCAGAACTTTGAAGCAGCTGATGAATGAAGTGTTGTAGGCAGTTTCACTGAAGACGACTGTTATCTGAATGCGAGTTGTTTGCGGGCGTTCAGACTACCTGCGTATCGCCCCCTTTTGTTCAGGACTTGGGAGAGTTGAATGAGACGGATTTTCGGTTTGTTTGTCGCCTTGCAGATTTCTTTTGTTCCAGTGGCGATGGGTCAAACTTCGGACAAGGATTCAAAAGATCCACGCGGAAAATTTGTTCCTGCCGCAGACGGAGGATTAGGCTCCACCCTAACTGACGAGCAACTCCTTGCCACCTGGGGCAAATATGATCAGCCGAAGCCACCATGGAAGGTCAGTGCCGCTGAAGAGCCAAAACCCGTTTTTCGGTACCAATTCTGGCCACGAGAATCGGAGCTCAAACCAGGCTCTGGCCAGGTCTACTACTTCCGAGCATTGACCAAACTCCTTCAGCGAGACAGGGCACTCGCAACATTGCGCGAGATAACCAGCCGGGAAAATCAGACATCCGCCGAAGATCGAGCCTTCATCACTTTGATGGACCCTCTGTTTCAGGACCTGAAAACCATGGCGTACCTGGAAGACATGTCATGGGATCATCGCAGTCGCGACATCGAGGGGCCTCAACTTTATTTCTTTGATCTTGATGATATTCAAGGCGCCAGAGATCTCGCGAGATTTCTGATGGTTAAAGCGAGAATCTATCTGGCAGACAGAGATTTCGAAAATGCTTCGCAGTGTGTTCTGATCGGAAATCGGCTTGCCTATTTGATTGGGCAGGGAGAGTCTGTTATCCAGCGACTGGTTGGTTGTGCGCTGCAGGCCATGATGCGGATGATTGTGGAAGAAATGGTCCAGATTCCTGGATGTCCCAATCTCTATTGGGCAATTGCCACGATACCACAACCTCTCGTAACTATTCGCCGCTGCGTTGAACTGGAATTAAGTGCCGTTCATCGTGCGTTCCCGGCCCTTCGCGAGGCAGCGACAGCCAACTGGTCCGATACTGAAGCCGAGGACCGCTGGATTGAATGCCTGCGACAACTCCGAAAACTCAATGGAGCGGACGGTAATGCTGACGAACGCGACACTCTTCTGGCTGTGGACTATTCCGATTTCGTCCCTTCGGCGCGCGATCGACTAAAAACCGCAGGCGTTAGTGAAGAGCAACTTGAGAAAATGGCGGCAGCGGCAATTGTCATGGCCGATACGGCGATCGAATTAGATCGTTTGATTGACGAATCAAGAAAGGGCCTGCTTCTTCCGGGGCCTCAGAAAGACCTGCTTCTGCAGCTCAATGAAGCAGGGTTTCACGACGCCATTCGATTCGATAGTGAACCTGGCGGTTACGGATCAAAACGCTCCGCTGTTGGGTTGTTTGCTGGCCCGCTCTTTCCGGCAATCCGCCAACTGGACGCGGCCGCTGATCGAACTCCCATCATGTATCGACGTCTGATGACTATGGAAGCGATTCGAATGTACGCAGCAGCCAATGAAGGCAAGTTGCCCGATTCCATAGAGAATCTGAAACCCCTTCCCGCTGTATTCGCATTTTCAACGGAGCGGCCGTTTGAATACCGAGTCGATAGAAATGGTGATGTGGTGACAGCAACTCTGTCCGGAAAGATCCCGAATTTCCCGACTGCGGAACATCTGACGTTTCAGATCGTGCCGTGACTGAGGTTTCGATTTCTTTCGGGGTTCTTTCATCTCGTTCCGTTCTTAGTCAGCATATGAGGCTCTTATGACCCGTTCTCTCATTCTTGCGTTCATGGCACTTCTGATGTTGCCCGCTGATGCACTTTGTATTGCGCGAGATGCTGATGACATTAGCACACTGCTGGACGAAAACACGGCCTGTGTGTCATGGCTGGACTTGTCAGCGTCAGAGAATAGCGGCGTTCAGGAGTTCTTTACCTTCATGGGAATGCGAGTTCCCGGTCTTCGACAGGTTGGCGAAACTGCCGCTGATGAACTGAGGCGACTTCAGGATCTGGGTGTGCATCGTATTGCATGGATTTACGCCGACAAACGCTTCATGAATTCGGGCCCCTGCATTGTGCTGTTTTCATCGAAAGCCGTAGCGTTGCAGGCCGAAATCGCAAAGACGCCCTTGCCGGGAATGTTCAACGTCAGCGTGAGCGATGGATCAGTTATTGTTGGACAGGAGTTGCATCTGGAGTCGCTGCTGAAGAAAGATGGCGATGCACCACAATGGATGTCCGTTCCCGAAGGGCGATTTGATTTCTCGATGGGAATGGTCGCTTCGGGTGCTGCTCTACTGGCTGCAGACGATGGCTTTCGGTTACGAAAGTTGGCGTCAAGTTCTGCTGCAGATTTCGAACTGGCAGCGGCAACAATGCGAATCGAGCACGTCCGATTCACAAGCGGGCAGTTTCCCAACGACGTGTCGATTCGCCTGACCTCTCGCCGCGAAGCAGATGCGAAAGCGATTGATGATCTGTTGAAACGAGAACTCGCTACGGGAGCGGCCGAGTATCAGATTGCCTATTCATCTAGCGTCGAAGGCCGCGAGATTTCTCTGGATTTAACCGATGGCGAGCAAACACGTCGACTGCTTCGTCGCGTCTTTCGACTACCAACTATGGATCGATCGACCGCGATGAGGGATCGCTTGAAACAGATCGCGTTGGCAATACATAACTACCACGACTCGAACGAAGCATTTCCTCCGCAGTCGACTGTTGATGTGAACGGAAGGCGATTACTGAGTTGGCGAGTTCTATTGCTGCCGTACCTGGGTCACGTCGAACTGTACGGTAAGTTTCGAGCCAATGAGCCGTGGGACAGCGAATGGAACAGGAAACTGATCTCAGAAATGCCCGACATTTTTCGTCCCGTGGAATCAACCGATCCACAACCCGGCCACACCGATCTGCTCGCGCCGTTGACAGAGGATAGCCTCTTCGGTCGCCCTGGTTTACCTTGCAGGCTTCAGGATATCTCTGATGGGTTGAGCAATGTACTTATGGTTGTATCTGCCTCGCCTGAAAGGGCGACCATTTGGACAAAGCCAGACGATCTTGTCATCGACATGAAGGCTCCTGCAACTGCGATATTCGGGCTCGATCGCGATTCTTTTTGGTGCTGCATCGGCGATGGGACTGCTCGCCTTGTGACTCGTGCGTTGTCAGACGACACTCTCAGAGCCCTTTTGACCATCGACGGTAAGGAACCCAACGTGCAGTGGCCTTAGCGCGGGCACGGTTCTGATCATCGCGGCTTCTTGCTAATCGGAGGGCTCGCCAGCAAGCTGTCAAGCGGAAGGCTACAGCAGTGCCAACGGAAGTCGTTCGTCGATGGCGTTTGGTGATCGCAGGGGTCTGCGATTCTCTGCGCAGCAGCGTTTTGAGATAGCCTGTGGCCGTAGCCACAGGTCATCGGTTTTGGTTGAAGTGGAAGGGCGCGAGGCAACGCTGTGAAGCATTTCTATTCGAGGATTTGCAGTGATTTCGGCCCAAGGGGCCATTCGATTGCCTAGCCCGGGCCATCGGCCCGGGAACAGTCACCAGCGTGATTGCAAAGGCCTGAAGGGCCGTTCGTTTGCTGTAAATACAAACGGTCGGCCCGTTGGGCCTTCGGAACCGTTGGTGCGAACAGACCCGGGCCGATGGCCCGGGCTAGGTAAATCGCTGGGCCCTTGGCCCGGAATCGCATGAAAAACACTCAGAAAAATGCTTCACAGGGTTGGGCGTGAGACCTTCGGTTTTGCATTCACCGGACGGCTCGCGCCGCTTCCTTGGGGCGTTGTTTCGGGACTCGTCCTTAGCTGCGGAGCAGTGAATCGCAAATGGGGGTGAATCGCAAACGGGGGCATTCTACTTATTGAGTAAAGCAGAGGTTCCACCTGCCCGTCCGGCAACTTCCAACTTGTTTCGCACTGTCTCCAAAGACGAAAACCTTCCGCAGCGCAGCTGACGCTTTCGATTGAGAGACTGGCGGTATTCTGCATCCACAGATGCCTCACGCCCAACAAGATCCGGCAAAGGCTCGGCTGCAATGTTGCGGCAATCCGCTCTGAATTGTTGGCAGCAGGCCAAGCCGGAATCAGCCATCGAGTGCCTGATTCAAGTCGGCAATCAGGTCGTCTGCATGCTCCAGCCCCACGGAGACTCGAACGGTACTCTCTGTGATTCCAGCGGCAGCCCGAGCTTCCGCGGTCATTGAAGCGTGACTCATCGTGACGGGGAAAGAAATCAGAGACTCAATTCCTCCGATCGAAATGGCCACGTCAAACAACTTTGTCCTCAGACACACACGCTCGGCAATTGAGCGTCCTTCTTTCGTGTCAAAGGCCAGCATGGCCCCAAATCCACGTTGTTGAATCTTCGCAAGTTCGTGCTGCGGATGAGATTCGAGACCCGGATAATAAACACGCTGAATCGCCGAATGGGCTTCAAGAAAACGAGCCACCTGCATCGCGTTTTTCTGCTGGGCTTCCATCCGACACCCGAGCGTCTTCACGCCTCGCAGAACAAGCCATGCATCGAATGGAGAACACGCCAGTCCCAATGCGTTGCAGATCCAGGCAATTTTTTTACCGTGGGATTCTGATTTTGAAACAACACAACCTCCAATAACATCCGAATGACCGTTGATGTACTTCGTGGTGGAATGCACGACGATATCCACTCCGAAATCCAGCGGACGCTGCAGGTAGGGCGACATGAATGTGTTGTCGCAAATGGTGACCACATCATGCTTCTTTGCGAGCTGCCCCACGGCCGCCAGGTCAACGACTTTCAAAAGAGGATTGCTGGGAGTTTCGATCCAGACGCATTTTGTCGCCGGAGTGAATGCCGCTTCAATGTTCTCAAGCTGCGTCATGTCGACAAAGGAAAACGAAAGACCTTTGATGCTGAGAAATTTCTCGAACAACCGAAACGTGCCGCCATACACGTCGATCGGAGCAATGATATGATCGCCCGGCGAAAACAAGGACATCGCGCAATGGATGGCTGACATTCCAGAGGATGTGGCTGAACAGGCAACGCCACCTTCCAGAGTAGCAATGTTCTCTTCCAATGCCGTTCGAGTCGGATTACCGGATCGCGTGTAATCATACCCGGCGCTCTTTTCAAGATTGTCCCAGTAAAACGTGGACGACGGATAGATTGGCGTTGTTACACTGTTGTATTGCTGATCTTTGTGAACGCCGCGATGAATTGCCTGAGTATGAAAATGAAGCGAGGAATCTTCCGGAGACGACATTATTTGACCGCTGCATGAAAAGTAATGGTTTGGTTCTGAATCCCCATATCTTGCCCAAACCGAAACAGATTGCAAACAGCATCAAGTGTTACGCCGATTTTCCGCAACAACTGCGAATGCCGGTAAGAGATGCCGGGCAATTTGCTTGATGTTCAATCTGCCATAAGGACTGAGCGATAGACAAAAGTCGGAGATACGGGGAATGAATGATCGCAACTCGCAGGCGCCTGCATGCTCCTGAAAGAACTGACGCCTGCGGCTTGCCGTTAAACGAAGCTCTGAAACACGTTACGAAAAATCCCCGATGGAAACCTAGCGATGTCCAGCTAAGGCGTCGCACGGAATTAAATTGTCCAGTTAGCGGAACGGCACGAGCCGTCCGCTGCCGCAAAAACCGGAGGGCTCGCGCCCTGCCGCTACAAATCCATTGATCACCTTAATGTCGTGCGATGCCTAAGTGGACGTCAATTCACATATCATCGTTAATCTTGTTGAGCAGTTCGACACACTGTCGGGCGATCGCTGCGCATAATTTCAGCCTTAAGGCTTCTCCCCCATGCTTCGATTTCTGGTTCTGGTCCTTGCCATGACATCTTCTGCGACTGTTTCATTTGCACAGAACCTTGTCTCTCCCGATGTTGCGGACGATCGGCGAGTCACCTTTCGACTGCGGGCTCCTGCCGCTAGTTCGGCCGAGGTTCGCGTTGCCGGACAGAAACTGACAATGGTCAAGAATGATCAAGGCGTCTGGACGGCGACGTCGGAACCACTGGTGCCGATGCTTCATGACTATTCGTTCGTTGTCGATGGGACGACGATGATGGATCTGTCCAATCGAGTCGTCAAGAAATGGCTCACCATGGGCAACATGGTTGAAGTGCCGGGAGATCCCCCGCTGCTGACCGAACAGCAGGCTGTTCCGCATGGTGCGATCCATCGAATGATGTATCAGTCAAAGGCTGTTGGTCACGATCGAGCGGTCATGGTTTACACACCGCCAGGATACAACGCAAAAGACGTTACGGAGTATCCAGTTTTGTACCTGGCTCATGGCTACGGCGATGACGAAACAGCCTGGACTGAAGTCGGCCGTGCTCATTTCATTGCCGACAATCTGATCGCGCAGGGCAAGCTGAAGCCGATCATAATCGTGATGCCCTTTGGACATCCTTCAAAGCTCAATCTGAAGCAACAGCCGGACAATTACTTCGTCCAAAACAACTTGCTGTATGAGCAGGATCTGACCGTCGACCTGCTGCCGTTTATCGAAGTGAACTTCAATGTTCGGCAGAACGCCGATGCGAGATTTATCGCCGGGCTGTCGATGGGAGGCGGCCATGCACTGGACACTGGCCTTCAAAACATCGAGCTCTTCTCCTCAATCGCCGCCTTCAGCGCAGCCACGCCGCAACTGGAACTGGAAGCCCTGAAGGCAAAGTACCCTTCGCTTGCAGGAGATTCACCAGCTGCAAATACTCTGAAGCATCTTTGGATCCCGATCGGCGACACCGACTTCCTGCTGGACCGCAACGAACGCTTTGCAGCTCAGCTGACGGAACTGGGCATCAAGCATACATACATCAAAAGCAAAGGCGGCCATGAATGGAAACTCTGGCGAGAATACCTGCCCGAATTTTTGCTGATGGTGAATGGAACGAAGTGAGCAGCAATGCACGCTGCGATCAGAACCAGGCCGTGCGGAAAGAAAGGGAAGGCCGAAGAATGCGATCCGTGATACGTGGCCCTTTTTGTTTCCGTTCTCGAATCCCCCCTTCTGCACGGAGCACCGGTTATGCTACTCAAGGATCGCGAGGATCAATCGTCGCTTTGAAGGATTCGCCTGGATTGGTCCGGCAAATTTTACGGAGATCGTCGAGTCGGTGCCGATGTAAGTATGGGTGCCCTGGAAGATGACCTTTGGAGTCGTATGAAGTTCGTTTCCAATCGTCACTCTTCCCGATTGCAGTGCGAAGACCACCGCGCTCCCGAATCTTGATGGAGATGTCGAATCAGGAACGGCTTCGATGTTGATGCTGGCACGTCCAGCGGATCTAAAGAACGCAAGACCTTTTACCTGAACGTCTCTTATGAAAACTCCTTGAGTCATTGAGTTTAGATCGTTGCCTCCAACATCGACAACAATCGATTTTTCAAACACGGACTTTCTGAGATCAACCAGGTCTTCTTGAGTACCGGTCGAAATGGTAACCGCCTGCTTGAACCGCACGCGATCGGAGCTTTCAAAACTATTGCCGCATTCGACGGTGTCAATCCCCTGCCCTGTCAGAATTGACACAACACCACGAAACACAATATTTCCCCGTGGAAATCGGGACGGGGGATTCGAAACAGGAACATCCTGTTTTCCACGGATTCCGGGCTTGAATGCTTGTTGGAGTTCAATATGGTCGTCCACAGCAGACTGTGAAGTGGAAGGCTGCAGCGCTGCCAACAGAAGTCGCTCGTCGATGGCGTTTGGTGATCGCAGGGGGGACGCGATTCTCTGCGAAGCAGCGGTGTAAGATAGCGTGTGGCCGTAGCCACTGGTCATCGGTTTTGGTTGAACTGGAAAGGCGTGAGACCTTCGGTTTTGCATTCACCGGACGGCTCTCGCTGTGCCGCTTCCTTGGGACGTTGTTTCGGGACTTGTCCTTCGCTGCGGAGCAGCGACACGAGGCTTTAGTTCGCGGTTGCTCCACAGGCAGTCGCCATGAGGCAATGCCAGCCGACTTCGCTGAACAACGCTCTATTCAGGGAATCGCCGAAGACCGGCGTCGAGATAACGGTTGAACCTCGACGATGACGACTGGCTTGTTTCTCAAGACGTCGAGTGCGCCGGCGCTCGGCTTGTCACATTCTGGAAGTTGCGATCATCTTTTCCCTAAAACATCCGATGTTGGTTTATTGCTCAGTCCCAAGCTGCCCGTTGATTTCGTGGACCGTCTTGATGATGTGCTCTTCGATTTCAGGAGCCCATTTGGATGGCAATCCGTAGTAGATCATCGATGACTCACCTTCGTACCCGCCTTCCAGAAGAACACGCTTCGAAGGAATATAGGCCATCACGTCGTTGCTGTATCCGGCGATCCAGTTCGAAGGACCGGGCAATTCGGCTTGAAGTCGCAAGGCATAATCAACCACGACTTCACCCCCAAGAAACGTCAATTTGACATTGTCGCCAACCGCCCACATCTGCACGGGATAAGGATAGGTCGACGATAGCTTTCCATCACGAGTCAGTTGACTGGAAAGCCACTTTGCTCTGCGAGCGATGTAGACATTTTCGGACTTGAGATCATTCTCCACTTCTTCAATGGTCGGAATGTGATCCAGAGCCAGATCGATTTCTTTGTAGACGGACTTCAAAGATCCGGTGACCGGCTGCATTGGACTTCCCAGAGCATGATCCACGCCATCAGCCGTTTGTTTTCCATACTCAGCCGCCAGTTCAACCGTGCGACGAGGCAGCGGATTTTGATCGGCGCCGCATCCAGCCCAGAACAGAGCGATCGCGTCGGGATGCCGCTTCTCAATTTCCAACTGTGCAAAACCGGGCCAATCTCCGGAAAACTCCATGAGACTCAGAACCGTCGAATGACATGCATAGCCGAAAACGATGGCTCTCAACTTGCCGTCGGGATCTCGAACAGAGAGAACCGGCAACGTGTGGTCCACTGGTCCCACCAACTGCCCTTTCTCGCGAAGCATCGGAACATCCGGTTCTCGATTGTTGCGACGATTCACAGCAAACGAAGCCTGTGATTCGCCTGTGCTAAGAATCGAAGGCGCGAGTGTTGCGAATGCATCGGCCACAACTCTGGAAATGGCATCGGACAGTTGCTCGGTATACTTTTCGACCTGCTTCATGCTCGCGTCATCCAGCGAATACATAGCGAGCAGATTGGTGCCTACTACCGGGCCGGAATGTGTATGAGATGTCGCAATCGCAATTTGAGAACGGTCAATGGAATGCGTTGTTTGCAGTCGATCACAAATCTTCTGCGAGGTCGCTCGATCAATTCCGACGAGATCCAGAGTGATGAGAACAGCACTGTGCCCTGCGGGATCCTGCAGCACGACCGCCTTGGCCCACAAGTCATGAATGACGCCTTCCGCTGGTTTTGTGCGTGAAGCATAACCCGACATCCACATCAATTCGGACGGTGTAATGGCGACTTTGGCTACGCCAGCCTTCCATGTCTCCTGAGCCAGAATCAGCGAACTGCCCATTGTACAAACAACAGCAACCGCGACTAATTTCACGAACTTCATTGAGACTCTCCGTGGCAGGTATGAACAGGCGAGTATGAACAGGCGGGATGACGAAAGCAGGGTACGTGGACTGAATGTTGTTTTAACCGGCGATCTTCTTTTGGCACACGCTATTTGTCCGGTGAGGCAATGAATTGTTCCCACGCTCCAGCAACATTTGCGGCCTTTGTATCTCCGTCATGAAAATACATGGCGTATCGAAGTCGCAGAGATTCACCCTTCTTCAGATGATAAGGAACGGCCGCACTTGTGCCGTTGGTGTAAGCTTTCTCGCCGAAGGGGCTGATTGAAAACAGGCCGTAATCACGAACATGATAGCGAGACGGACGAAAGTTCCTCGGATGATCCATGATCGCCACACCAACCGTTTTTCCATCAACGTCGCCGTAGTAGTCAATCCAGTTGAACGCTTTTCCCCAGCATAGTTTCGTTGTTTCTGTTCCGTCGCAGGCCACGACATGACCGCCGTTCTTTTCCTTCATTGACGGAGCCACACGAAAGCCAAACAGGCCTTCTTTGGTGTCTTCAAAAGTCACATCCACGTCAGACGCCGTCAGCAGCATGTCGTAAACGAGCAGACGACTCGGATGAATCGTAATCGTCGCCGTTTCAGTGAGCTGCGGCACGCCGGACTCCGGATGACGCCACTGGTTTACCACTTCAAAAACGCCCGTTCCACCATCGGCCTTCAGAGTTTTCACCGATTGATTTTTGATCGGCCCTTTCTCGGCCCAGAACTTCACTTCGTTCACTTCATCAATGGCATTCCACATGCCTTTGTGGTGCGGATGATCGGCATCGGATTCATCATTCAGCGATCTGTTGATCACCACGCCAGCGGCCGATTGAACCGGCAGCAAAAACGGTTTCGGAAGATCGTCCGCGAAATTGTAAGTCGCAAAGGGAGCGTCATTAATGGTGATCGTGAGCGTCGTTGGATGCTGCGTAATCGAGACATGATCAGCAGCGAAGGCATTTGACGAAGTCAGCACTGCGACGCTTACGAGGACCAGCAGTGCGAGTGATACAAAACATCGGCGCATGGATAAGTTTCCTGTTCAGGGACAACCGAGTAACCTGTCTTACGCAGGAATGCTATCGACTCGATCAGTCGGATGCCACAAACAGGGCACAACGAAAGGAGTCAGTTCAAGTGCGAAGCAGGCGAGCGTTGAGGAGCGGTGCTCGTTTGGAGTTGCTTTTGTGCCACGGCAACTGCAGGGAATTCAACGCAGCATTCCGCCGGCTTCCGCTGACCAGTTCTCCAACGGAACGCATACAGCCGTGCCAGATGACGCAGATAATTCATCTGCTCCCGGAACGAAAGCTTGCTGGTTCCGATCTTTCGATTGGCAAAATGAATCGGGACTTCCACGATGTTGGAACAGCCACACTTGACCATCAGCTCAAGACCGATCTTGTAGCCGATCGGGTTCAGTTGGGTTGCCGATTGAAACGTGGCCGCGGTTAGTCCAAAGAATCCGGCCATCGGATCCAATGCACGGGTCAACGGTTTTGCCAGCAGTGTGGCAAGTTTTGAATTCAGAAATCGCAGCAGCCCCCAGCCTTCTTCGGTCGAGCCGCCTCGAACATAGCGACTGCCGATCACGAAATCCGTCAGCCTGTTCTCCAGCGCGGCGACAAGTTCAGGAATGGATTCCGGAGGATGCGACAGATCGGCATCCATCACAACCAGCAGTTCGCCTCGCGCGCTCTGCATTCCTGCGATGACAGCACTGGAGAGCCCACGCTCGGTCGTCCGAACTTGCAAGTGGATTGGAAAGCGTCTGGCCAGATCTCCGCAGACTTGCACTGTCTCGTCCGGACTATTGTCATCGACAATGATCAGTTCGGCGTCGTACGGTTCCTCTTTCAGCGACGCAAATATTCGTTCGGCCAGTTCCGACAAGTTGCCGGCCTCGCAATACGTTGGAACAATAACTGAGAGTCGTGGCATGGAACGTTTTATAGATTGGGTTGCCGGATTCTTCAAAACTCGGGACGATCGCAGTGGTGCCGCGGGTGTTCCATCGAACGGCGGTTCGAGGATTTCAATATCTATCGCTTCGCAGTGGCTGGCTGAAGAATTTCATCACTGATCAACTGGTACAAATCTTCGTCAGCAGGAAACAACGCGTCCGTGTCGCTGAGAGCATGAAGTTGATCGAACGCCACTCGAGCCTCTGCGTCGCGATCCAGCTTCAGCAAACTGGTGACCAGATACACCTGCCCGGCAAGTGACAATTCTCCGGATGGAATATCTTTCAGAATCTTCAGGGCTGCCTGCGGTTCATTTTTTGTCAGCAGGATTCTCGCGTGAACTTCCCGATAAACAGATTGACGTGCGTCAGACCTGATCGCTTCATTGACAAGTTCAATCGCTTCGTCGAGCTTTGATTCCTCAGCCGTCCTCAGCCAGGCTCGCAACGCAATGATTCGACCATCGCCCCTGGAAACAGCAGCAAGCGGCGCGAGGGTCTGTTCCGCCAGGTCATATCGCCGCGCGAACAGCATGAGTTCGGCATAGGATAAGCGAAGTTCGTGGTTTGCCGGATGTTGAGATATCAGTGCGAAGAGTGTCTGAGTCGCCGCTGAGACGACACTTTCTCGAGGTGATGCGGAACGAACGGCTTCGATCAATGCGGCAGCTCGCATTTCCGGCTGCACGTTCTCTGAAGGAACAGCCAGCAGCTTCATCGCGTCTGCCGATCGTCCCGAACGGACAAGCGTCCTGACCAGCTCTCGCTCGTGTTTCGGATTTGCATCTGCCAGTTGATGAGCGTAAGCAATGGACGCCTGCTGCAGGGCATCGACGAATTCATTTCGTCCGTATTGTCGCTCCATGAAAATCACCTGATTCAACGTGCGCACAACCAGGAGTAAACTTGTTTCCTTTGTGGCCGAACTTCCCTGACCTGCGTTTGTCAGCTCTTCGATCATCGCCATGGCGGCCGGTAAGCCTTGTGACGAAATGACCATTCGCGTCAATGCGGCATGAACCTCAGGATTGAGCGGTTCTTCCTTCGACAACTGTTCCAGACGCTGATTCAATCCTGCCGACATGTCGCCTTGAATTCTCTTCAGTGCCGACGCAACTTCACGACGATTTGAGTGGACGATCTTCGCGTGTTCCAGGGTGTTGATTGCCGGAAGGATCTGGCCTGATGCGAAGAACCTGTCGGCTCGCAACAGGGCCCGTTGAACAGGATCTTCGATTCGCGGATTCTCTTCGCGTGTCAGTTCATCCACTTCACTCCAGTCTCGCAGTGAAGAAGGTTGCAGCAGATTTTTCTGAATCAACAGGTCAGCGAGGCATGCATTGACGCCCTGAATTTCGGTAAGCTGTCTGTACTCCGCAATGGCAAAGTCGATCTGGCCCGATTTTGCCCAGGCGGCAGCAATCCCCAGTCGAGCCGCAGTGGAACTCGGGTTATCCGCGACCACTGTTCGGAACGCATCAAGAGCCGCGCGTGATTCACCGCTTCGACTGCGGCAAACGGCATAGCTCATCTGTGCGCGAGAGAACAAGCCGGATTCCTTTTTGGCGTAAGCAAGAGTCTGCTCCAGAGCGGTCGCCGCTTCTTTCCATTTCTTTTCCGTCATCAGAACGCGACCATGGGAATAGTTGTAGACCTCGCGAGACAACGCTCCGGCAGGAATGCTCTCCAGGATTCGTCGAGCCTTCTTGCCGTCGTTCTCTGAGACGAGATATTCAATCAGGGCTTCATGCAGAGAAAACGATCTCGGCATCGCCTGAATTCCCGCTTCAAGCGCTTCGATGGCTGTCCTGCGATTTTTATTCTTCCAAAGAACTGCGGCCAGATGCAGTCGCAGCGTGGGATTCTGCGATGCTTCTTTGATTCGAGCATTGAAGTGCGTGATGGCTCGTTGAACAGTCTTCGCCTGAACATTGATGGACGCAGCATCGGAACTGTTTGAAACTTCGAATGCCTGGACGCACCGTACCAGTTTGGCATTCAGGATCATGTCGTCAGGAGAATCGGCCAGTGCCATCCATAGATCAGCCGTGGCCTGTTCGTAATGATTCTTTGCAATGTTGTAGTCGGCTCGAATGTGGTACGCCTGGCCCGATGGGCATTGAGTGATCATCTGCTTCATCAGGGATTCAGGCTGGAATTCTGCGGGAGAACGATCGGTCGCAAGTTTCGCCAGCAACGCGTACGCCTCGGGAACTTTCACTGAACAGCGCAACGATCGCTTCAGGTACCTGGTCGCCTCATCGGCATGGCGCGCTGCGTCCGCGGCGACGGCGCTCAGGTACCAAACTTCTGCGTCGTTCGGTCGTGAAGTCTGGAGCAACTTCAGATGGGCTTCCGCATCTGTCAACCGCTTGAGTTGAACAGAGATCCGTGCTTGCCGCAATCGCAGTTCATCATTGGCCATTCCTTTTCGGAGCAGATCTTCATTCAGTCGGACAGCCTGTTCCAGAGCTTGCGGAGTCCGGATGTGTTCCGTCAGCAGCCACGAGAGTTTCTCTCGGGCTTCAAGATCGCTGCGTCGCATTGCCAGATACTGGCTCAGCTGCAACTGTGCTCCGCGGTAGTCCTTTGCATCGATCGATTTGTAGGCCGTTTCGCGGAGGAATTCGAGTGTGCGTGAAATCTGCTTGTCATGAAGTCGGCGCATTCCAAAGACGGAAGCACCAACAATCAACGCGAGAATCAAGGCTGCTCTGGGATTGAGAACCCGATTTCGAGCACCGTCTTTAGTAACAAGATCGCTCATGGTAAAATCGATGACTTCAGGACGGCACTAAGCGCCGCATGATTGAAAATGGTCTGCCAGATTTGAAGTGATATTGAAGTTGTCTGATGCGTTAGCGAACACGTTGTCAGTACAGAGTCATAATGCGACCAGGCCACGAGTCGCGAAATCCGCATAGAACTTTGGCGACTCCAGTTTGGTTCAATCAGCCATCTCGAAAATCAGACGTTGACGGAACATTTGTTTGAACGTCAGGACTGATTCCCGCCGCCGAGTGCGTTTCGAATTTCAGGCAAAGCGTCTTTTAGAAATGTCTCCGATTGAGCCAGTTCGTCGGCCGAGTCCCATGCACGATCGACGGTATAAATTTTGAATAAGGCTGGATAGCCACGATAGGCCAGTCGCGGGTTGGAAGGCGCGTCCCATTCGCCGTTTGTGCTCCATCCCCAGAAGACGCGAACGACGTCCGAGACGGAAGAATCCTGCAGTCGAAACACGGCCTTATTCAAGCTGACGGTGATTCGGGATTCATCTGTGATCCCCAGCACCGATGGTCCGGAAATCAGCGAATATCCGACACCCTCAAAACAGGCCGTGGGCGGATGGACGCTCATCGGACCAGATGCACCACACAGAATTGTCAGCACAACGGATCGGCCTGTTTCCGCGTGACGATACTCGCGACGAAAGTAGCCGGAAATTTCTCCAAGCCGCAGCTCGCGTTCATCGATTGACATCGGCGCTGAGGTCCACGAGCCGATTGTTTCTGGAATGGAACTCAGCCTGCCCGCCGCTTCGGCAAGAGCTTTCGGATCACTTAGCCCGCGGTTCATCACGGCATCCGCTGCTGCACTGGCGCAGAGCACCGCAAAGCCAGCAGCGCACAGACCAAAGTCACGGCGATTCATCTCTTTCTTTTGTGGTAACATGAGAGCCTCCTTACGCCTTCTTCACAGTAAAGCCACCCGGCATGCCGTGATAAGAAATGCCCGGACGAGCATCAGCGACTTCCACAAAGAGAAGGTCGATGATTTTGAGTTCGATAAAGAGCAGCAGAATTGCTAACGGCATCATCAGCCAGCCACTCAGATCATGAAAAATCAGGTCCGCGGTTTCTCGACTTGCGTAGTGATACGCAACCGCTGTCGCGACGATTCGAACAATGTTGCAGATCAACGCAATCGGAATTGCGCTGAAGAGAATCAGGATCTTTTCCCAACGGGTTCGTTTGCTGACGATCACGGTTGCCGCTGAAATTGCGAAGAAGACCATCAGCATTCGCAGGCCGCTGCAGGCTTCGGCGACACCCAGTCGCGTTTCGCCCATCAGTATCGTGTTGCCCTGCGCGATCGCCGGGATTCCGAAGGCCTGAATGAACCATGCAGATTCGGACGCGCCCAGGACCTGCAGCGGATCCGACAACATGCGTTCGATCTGAAAGGGAAGAGGCAGCATGAACGCAGTAAACAGCACTGCCGGCCAGACGCCACGAAAGAATCGCTTGCCCCAGACCAGCAGAGTAATTCCAGTCAGGCAAAAGACAAAGCCGGTGGCATCGACGGCTTCAACGTAGAAATAGGTCGCCACCAGATGAGCCAGACCACCAATAGCCAGCAAAACCAGACCGATGTGATGGCTTCGAGCATCACCGGGAAGCATCTTGTCGCGACGCATCCAGCCGAGTGCAATTGCCATGAGTGGAATTACAAAGCCGTGAGAATACTGTGGCTCAGTCGACCAGCGACTGACACATCCGGCGAGTAGATCTCGAAAAAGAAAACCGGTCAGCGCTACGAGCCCGATTGACACAAGGACTCGCGATGGCCAGTCTCGACAACGCCATTGATGCAACTGCGGAGTCGTCTGCATGAAGTTCATTCCAGAAAAGACGTACTGTCACCACTTTCACGCGGATCAATGACGAGCACAAAGGAAACACATCTGCGTCTTGTTCAACACTTCGGAATCGCTGGGATCAAAACGATCCTACGTCCACAATGCGCGAAGAGGTTTCCAAAAAGCTACAACATGAAACGAATGGCGCAGATAATCCTTGAGGCAAACTCAGGCAATCCGGTACACCCGCGCGGAGTATTGGTGGTTTGCCGAATATGCCGCCGACAGAAGGAGCGGCTTCATCCATTTGTCCGATGCGATCGTCACATTCTGCGCCGTTGTGCGGGGAGAAGTGCGATTTCTAACGGTCGGTCGGCGCCGATGCGGCCCTACAACCTACGGTTTCCGCAGAGTGGCGTTCCGATGCGAAATGACAACAGTTGGCCCCCTCCCCTCATCATATGACCAGGCCCATCGAAACCATTGGGGCATTCCGACAAGGCAGCAAGATGAAACTGAAGAACCTTTCGATTGAATTTCTGTCTGCATCAGCGGCTCTTCTGATGCCCATGAGCGTGGCAATGGGGCAGTCGTGTCAATGTCTGGATCCCGCTGGCGGCGACTTGATCAATGCGGCGCCGTCAAACTATTTCCAGTCTGGAAATTTCCAATCAGGCAATCTTGCTCCTGCGGTGCCGATGGTGTTCGGCCAACGACCGGGTCCCAAACTTCCTGCAGGCTGGCCCAATCAGTGGTCGGGTCCCGCTGTCGCTGTCGACTCACGACAGCAATCAGAAAACACAGCCGTAACAAGAAACCAGACAAAGCCGAATAATCCAGGTTCCACTGACGGTCAAGCAACCGCCGAATCTGCATCGGGCGTTGCGGCAAACTCCTCGACACAAAACGGCGGAGCAACGAAGTCGACGTCTGGCCTCATGGTCCGCGACCCATTCACCGGTCGAATGGTGCCGACAAGTTCTCAAGCACGCTGGGACCGCCCTGCAAACAGCGGGACTTCCACAACAGCAACTATTGCCCAGGCAGATTCTCGCACAAGTAGTTCGCAGACGGCTCGAAGCGGAGTCAGTTCCAACGCGACTGTCCAGCAATCGGAGAAGCCGTCTACTCAAGGTGCGACTTCGTCAACGAACAGGACTTCGACCGGAGTTGGATCACCGGAAAGTTCCACATCGAAAACTCCCAACTCCACTTCAACCAAGCCCTGGAGCATCCTTCCGTCTCAAGGCGGATCAGGAGCCTCGATCGGCGGCGGTGGTGGCGCAACGGGTGGCGGTGGCGGCGGCGGAGGAGGTATGAATGGCGGAATTGGTGGTGGATCTGGCGGCGGCGGAATTGGTGGTGCGGCCGGTGGCGGTCAAGGCTGGAGTCCAACGCCGGCTGGGTCTGGTGGTGGACTGGGAGGCGGCGGTGGAACGTCAAATCAAGCGGCCTCCGATGTGCTCGGATACGTAGAGACCAACGACGGAACGACGACCACTGGCAATGATGGTGGTACGAACGTTCCGCCAACGGATACAAATCCAGGAACAAATGATGGTCCTGGTCCAAATGATGGTCCAAATGATTTGCCGAATATCCCGCCAAACGATGGACCAAACGACGGACCAAACGACGGACCAAACGACGGACCAAACGACGGACCAAACGACGGACCGAACGATGGACCGAACGATGGACCGAACGATGGACCGAACGATGGACCGAACGATGGACCGAACGATGGACCGAACGATGGACCAAATGACGGATCGAACGATGGACCAAATGACGGACCGAACGATGGACCAAATGATGGACCAAATGACGGACCAAATGATGGACCGAACGACGGACCGAATGACGGACCGAATGATGGACCAAACGACGGACCAAACGATGGACCAAACGATGGACCAAACGGTGGACCAAACGGTGGACCAAACGATGGACCAAACGATGGACCGAATGACGGACCGAACGATGGACCGAACGACGGACCGAACGACGGACCGAACGACGGACCAAACGACGGACCAAACGACGGACCGAATGATGGACCGAATGATGGACCGAATGATGGACCGAATGACGGACCGAATGACGGACCGAATGACGGACCGAATGACGGACCGAATGACGGACCGAATGACGGACCGAATGACGGACCGAATGACGGACCGAACGATGGACCAAACGATGGACCAAACGATGGACCAAATGACGGACCAAATGACGGACCAAATGACGGACCAAACGATGGACCGGGTGGTGTCACCGATGTGCCGCTACCAGATCCCGAGATCCCCGACAGCACTCCTGACATCCCGACCGACGGGAACCCGGGCCAAGGTGGCGGAGGAGTCATTCCGTCGACAGGGTCCGGCGATACTCCAGTCGTTCCAGAACCAGGCAGCATCATTCTATTGGGAATCGCTGGCGGAGTCGGCGGAGCCGGTTGGATTCGTCGCCGCCTGAGAAAAACAAAGAGTGCCGCGGCCAAATAAGCAATGGCAGGCGATCATTCAGCATGTATGAATGACTCGCGATTCTCACGACATTGCGGCAGGCTGCACCAAACGAAAGCTTGAATACAATGTTTGGGACCGTGGCTCGATCGAAATCGTGGCTCGATGGAAATCGGCACGTCGCGGTGTCGCTGAATTCGTGAGAGCGCGGGCAGTTCAAGAACCGGTCCTCTGAGCTCTCAAGAATCCTCGAAAGACTGATTCCATGCCGCTCATCGTATGAAAAATGAAAGCCCCTGGAGAAGTCTCCAGGGGCTTTTCAGGTTTCAGTCCCAAACTGCTGCGGCGAAAAGCTTCAATCGCATTCTCGAACCGCACGATTGTTCGAAGCAGGCACTACTGCGACATCGCGACTTGTGATCGACAAACCGAACTACTTCTTAACGACCCAGATGTTACGGTAGACGACAGGATTGCCGTGCCCCTGCAGATAGATCACATCAGGACCGGCAGCTTCTGGGTTCTTGCCTGGTGTCCCGTGAGTCAGTTCCAGATCATCATGAATCAGAATGCCGTTCTGGCGAATGGTGACTCGCGCGTTTTTCACCTTCTTGTCGCCTTCAAAGACGGCAGCAGTAAAATCCATATCGTAAGTCTGCCAGGTCAAAGGCGGAAAGCAGGCGTTCACTTTCGGCCGCGAGATGGAATAGATCCCGCCGCATTCGTTGTTTTCACCTTCAAGGCCGAATGAATCAAGCACCTGGCATTCATAACGTCCCTGAATATAAACTCCACTGTTACCTCGTTCCTGCCCACGCGCCGCTGGTTTGAACGGTGTGCGGAATTCGATATGCAACGAGTGACTGCCGAATTTTTCTTTTGTTTCGCAGTCCGCTGCCAGAAGATCGGTCATTGTCAGCATTCCTCGCTCGAACTGAGCGGCCGACTTTCCATCAAACAGCACAACGGCGCCCTCGGGTGGTTTCGCCATCAGAGTCGAGCTTGTGCGTTCGATCTTCTTCAGCGTTCCAGTCATCTCCCCACCTTCGGTGAACAGAACCGCTTCGCCATTCTTCAACATTGCATAGCCATGTCCGACTGCCGTGATTTTTGTCTCACCAGCAGCAGTCGCACCGTTGCCTCGAAACTTTTCTGAACCATCCCAGCCGGCGCCTGGAAGACCGCCAGGATAAGCAACCGCATCAAACTTGTGGTTGCCCAATGCAATGACTTGCAGCCCCAGTTTGATCGCGCTGCCGTCAACCTTAATTTCACCAGCATATTCACCCTGAATTGCATAGTCCGGTCCGGCGTCTTCCACTGTCAGAAAAGTGTCTTCCGCAAACACGGAAGATGTCATCAGCAGAAAGCCTGCCAGGAAACTCATTGCTCTCATAAAAACTCCAGTTCGTCAGCATTCGGAAATCTGCACGATTGCAACCGCCCGATGGTTGCGAAATCAATGTGGGTCGCCAGCCTTTCTGAGTTGCTTGCTCATGAATTGTGAGCCCTGTCGGTCCGGGTTGCAATGCTGCGCAGAAATTGGACGGCTGAAACGAAAAAAGACCCGTCAAGCATGGGGCTTGCCGGGTCCATTGAAGGAGGAACGTCGAAAACGATGCCTCGTGATGTGATTTCGAACCGATCGTGTTCGCCGCGATTCTTCCAGGTTCAGATCGCAGGAACTCAAGGACTAATTGAACAGGTCTGTCAAAGAGGCAAAGCGAATATTGTTCAACATGCCAGACTTCTTAGCGGCAGGGCGAACAACCTTTCCGCTGTGAGGCGACATGTAGGCAGTCTGATTCATATTGCAATCGCCGTGCATGCAGGCCCCGGAGTCTGACTGAATGTAGTTCTGACCGTAGCCGGTGTAGTATCCGCCACCGTTGTTGCCACAGAAACCAGACTGACAGCCGCGACTATGAAAATTACCTGGCCGAGGCACCGGAGGAATCATCCCGGGACGACTCTGCCATGTCGGAACTTTGTGATACGAGTAGCCCAGCTGAGTGGTATCGTTTGGCTGATACACAGCCGGATAGTTTGCAACAAAGCCACCACCAGGACTGCCGTAGTAAGCCTGAGGCTGGTACGCACCATACCACGCTCCATCATAGTTCACTGGATAATGTGTTGGTGGTGCCCATCCTGAATCAGGATAAGCTTTGGTCGTCAGACAGTTGGCGACACCAACTCGGCTGCCGCGTCGACCATCGTTGCACTGGTCGTTTCGGTTGCGACGTCCGCCGTTGTTGTAACCTGTCTGACAGATTTCGTTATTGGTCCAGTCAGCGGCCTGATAACCGACGTAGCTGCCGCTTTCGTCGCAGTCACAATGGCTGGCCTGTTCGACCTGACCGAAGGCAGAGCCTCCTGTGACGAGAATGGCGATTGACGCCAATAAACTTGCTGAGAAACGTTTCATAGATTCCTTCTCCAGAGATCCAGAGAGCTGTGATGATTCAGGATGTCGCAAAGAGGCCATTGCGACATAAAAGATCCGAACGCGGTGTCGGCTGATTTGTGCGATCGTCAGACACGTCGGGAGTTGTCTGAAAAAGAAGCGGAAGGAATGACTGCGAAGTGCGGGTTTCGATAGCCATTCCATTCCGCGAATGCGAATCCAGACCAGGTTTCGCCTGGCTGGGTTCAACGTCGGCTGCTTACCAGGTCTGACATTTCAATGGTCGTGGAGACGAGATTGGGTTGTAGTTGCCAATCTGAGTTACACGACTGGCTGGAAGTCCGGAGCTGTAGTTGTAGCTGTGGTTGACTGTCGGTGCGAGAGGCACCGTGATTGGCATGTTATACCCCTGAGCGGCGTACAGCTGAGTGTCACGAGGATCGATGTACGACGGCTGGTCGGCGTATGTCATGTGATACTTGCCGAACCATGGGCTTCCCTGACCGCAGTTACCGGATGGAACCATCCAGCCAAACAGTCGGTCGCACGCTCGGTTGTTGGCGTTCTTGCACTTCTGCAGGAAACCAGCCTGTCGTCCGTCGTTGCACTGATCGTTCATGCCGCGTCCACGGCCTCGACCGTTATGGCCCTGGCAATTCTGACAACCATTGCCCCAGCCACCCATTCCGGAATTGTCGCATCCGGAAAAACAGCTGTTGCAGTCCATGGGGGTGTAACAGCTGTTGCACATTCCGTTATCGCAACCGCCAGAATAGCACATGCCGCCGTCACAGGGATCGCATGTGTTGCAGCCAGGAACCATGTAGCACTCCTGAGGAACGTAGCAGGATTCTGCACACGGTCCTGAAGAATGAAGCGCTTTTTGAATGGCCGAGCCCGATGGATTCACACCGCGATCTGACATGCGAACAACGCCGTCTTCAGCGACAGAAACGCCGACTGTCAGAAGAGCACACAGTGCGGCTGTGTTTCTAAAAGTACATCTGAGGGAAATCATGAGTTGTCCACCTGATCTAAGTGTGAAGAGGATTCGAATCTTCGGAGGCGGTCGAAACGGTCGACCGCCTTCAACGAAAATGATCAGCGAATCACGGGCGGTTTGAAGAACGTCAGCGGGCTGATGTGAGACTTGTACTTCACGTCCACAGTGGTTCCCTGCAGCTTCCAGTCTTCACGCGACCACACTCCAAACGGTGTGACCATCCAGCCGCCGTTGACCTTGTAGTAGTAAGGACCGTACATGGCTTTGTACTGGTGCGGATACAACATTTCATGCGGATGGAATGCCTGATTCTCGATCGCAATTCCGCCCACTTGATGCGGGATGCCGGGATGCGGAGCCGGATACAAGGCCGCTCCGGTTTGCGGATACATGTTGCCGCCCTGCGGAAACGGCGTTCCGGAGTGTACTTCCATCGGAGCTGAACCGTTATAAACCGGTCCGGCTGGTGCGTATGGACTTGAGTTGTTCCAGTATTGTCCCTGAGACACAACCTGAATCGGCTGCGGAGCCTGATAGGTTTGCCAATTGTTGGATGGGTGAACCGGAGTCGGATTTGACATGCCGACGGCCGTTGCACTGAAGTACTGCGGCCCGCTGACGGTGTCCAGATTCGGCAGTACCGGAGCCTGCTGAATCGGCACTGGTTGCAAGGCCGGGGATGCTGGTGATGTAAAGACATCTGACGGAGCGGAGTCAGTCGGGTTAGCAGCGGTCTGCCGTACCTGAACCGACTGACGCTCAGCGTCGTTGACCACAGCACGCTCAATCCCGGCAGCCTGTGAGGCCGGTCGGGACTTTGCAGACTGAGCTGCAGAGCCCTGCGACGTTGCGGAAGATGCGACCGCAGACTTTGATTTGGTCGGCCGAGCAATTGATGGCTTTCCGGTGTTGACCTTCGATGAGGCCGTTTTCGACGAGCCAGTCTTACTTGCGGAAGCGCTGGATCGCGTTCCCGAAGTCTTGTTCTTGAACCAGCCAATCAGACCCGTCGGCGCCGGATTCGACCCCTTTTGCACTGGCTGTTCGGCCACTGCGCTTCCAGCGCAAATGACGCCCATCATCAGCGCTACTAAACCCTTGCGTAGCATTAGAGCCCCTCCATGGAATCCGCGGATCGTCCGGTGTTCCGCATCGGCGGCAGGTCCCAGCGAACCTGGCCCAGCCGGTTAGTTCTGAAGAAAAGTGGAAACAGCGACCGGCTTCGATGTGACTCCGACTGTTTTCCATCCACCCCTCCCGTAATTGCCACCCGCGAAGCCCAATCGCCACGCTTCCAGCATTAGTACGGAAGTTCCTGACATTCTTGTTGTTCGGCCGGTAGCGATCGTGCGGATGAGTCATTCAGTGCCTGTAACACCAACTGAATCGGCAGCAGAACAGGCGTGTGCGTTTGAGTTTCCTTAACCGGAAGTGACTTCCCGACCGTCAGATTTTACCTGTTTTACGCATCATGCTCCCCTGCCGAAACTCGGCCGACTTGATTACACTCCCGCACGCAGATCGGATTTGGCTTTTGCGCGGCTCACTGGAACGGCGAAAGACTGTCAATCTGCGGGTCAAATTGCAACGCAACAGTTCATTCACGGCAAAGGATGCCCCTGGTGGCTCGACGGAAATCTTCGAACGCAAACAGTTCCCTCTTTGATGAAAACGCTCTCCCGGACGCAAATGTGCAGTTTGTGCCGATCAGTGATGAGACTCGGCGCCGCTACTTGAATTATGCGATGTCCGTTATCACCTCACGCGCACTGCCAGATGTTCGGGACGGATTAAAGCCGGTGCAGCGGCGAATTCTTTACGTGATGTACGATCGCCTTCGACTCACCTTTGATCAGAAGACTCGTAAGTGCGCGAAGATCTGCGGGGATACAACCGGTTCGTTCCATCCGCACGGTGACACGGCCGTTTACGAAGCTCTGGTCCGCATGGCGCAGGACTTTACCCTTCGATATCCACTGGTCGTGGGTCAGGGGAATTTTGGCTCCATCATGGGGCTTCGTGCTGCGGCGTCTCGATATACGGAAGCCAAGGTTTCGCGTCTCGCCGAAAACCTGATGAACGAATTGCGTTATCAAACCGTTGATATGCGTCCGACCTACGACGCTGTTGACGAAGAACCGGTCGTGGTGCCAGCTCGTTATCCGGCTCTTCTTGTGAACGGGTCGTCAGGGATTGCCGTGGGCATGGCGACCAACATGCCGCCACACAATCTTGGTGAATGCGTGAAAGCCGCCATTCATCTGATCGAAAATCCTGAGGCCACGACAGCTCAATTGATGCGCTTCATCAAGGGCCCCGATTTTCCACTCGGCGGCCGCATCATGACAGATCGGACTGCTCTGCGAGAGATGTACGAAACCGGAAAAGGTTCCATCAAGATCCGTGGTGAATGGAAGTTCGATCAGCAGGGAAAGAAGCAGGACACCAGCCGCATCATTGTGAACACAATTCCCTACGGTGCCACTACCGGTCCTCTGATGTCGGAAATCGGCGACCTGATCGCAGCTCGCAAGTTGCCTCAACTGGAATCGGTGAATGACGAGACCAACGAAGAAAACGGTCTTCGTATCGCTATTGAACTCAAGTCCGGCGCCGACGCAAATGCCGTGATGGCGTATCTGTATAAGCACACGTCGCTGGAGCAGAACTTCGGCTATAACGCCACATGCCTGATTCCCGCCGAAGGTGGATTGACGGTTCCTCGCGTTTTAAATCTTAAGGATCTGCTGCAACACTTCCTTGATTTTCGATTCGAAACAGTACGTCGCCGAATTGAATATCAGCTGGCTCAACTGCGCAAGCGAATCCACATTCTGGAAGGCTTTGCGATCGTCTTCGATGGTCTCGACAAGGCCATTCGAATTATTCGAGCCAGCGATGGAAAGAAAGACGCCGCAAAACGATTGATGGCGGAATTCCCGCTGGATGAAATTCAGACGGACGCTATTCTCGAACTGCAGCTGTATCGAATTTCCAAGCTTGAGATCAACGACATTCGTGAAGAACTGGCCGCCAAAAAAGCCGAAGCGGCAGCGTTGGAGGCGATCCTCAAGTCGAAAACAAAAATGTGGAAGTTGATTACCACAGAACTTGAACAGGTCGCGACGAACTTCGCCGACAATCGCCGAAGTGAACTGGGGTCGGCGGAAGAGATTGTCGAATTCGATCCAGCGGCCTACATCGTCAAAGAAAACACCAACGTTGTTGTCACGCGTGAGGGTTGGATTAAGCGAGTCGGCCAGATGAGCAGCGTGTCGAAAACGCGCGTTCGTGAAGGCGACTCGGTCTTGACCGTCGTTCCAGGCAGCACGGTGCACAATGTGGTTTTCTTCAGCAACGATGGTATTGCCTATACGTTGCCGATTGATCAGCTGCCGGTGTCGTCGGGATATGGTGAACCGCTTGCGAAGCGAGCGAAAATGAGCGACGGTGCCAGTCTGGTTGCTGCACTGACGACGGACACGCGATTTGTCAGCAGCCTTGAAGAAGTTGGCGACGAGGTTGGCTTGACGCTGCTGATCGCGACAAAGTCAGGGCAGGTGATGCGACTTCCTTTCGAGTCGTTTCGAACTCCTTCAACAAAATCGGGACGTAAGTTCTGTCGACTGTCGAAGTCCGACCAGGTGACTTATGTGGATCTTGTTCGTGATGCAGAAACCATGATGATGGCTTCAAAGAAAGCTCGCGTTCTGCACTTCAGCATCGAAGAGGTCCCCGTTCTCGGTGGCGCGGGCAAGGGCGTGCGAGGACTCAAGCTTGAGGCGGGTGACGAATTGCTTGGCGTTGTGCAGTTTTCTCGCCCAAGTGATGCGTTGCGAGTGAAGAACGATAATGGAAACCTGTTGAGTTTTGGTCAGACAAAATATCAACTGACTTCCCGCGGTGGACGTGGTGTAAAGACCAGCTCGCGAACCGGATTCACAGAACTCATCCAGCCAGAAATTCAGCTTGTCGACTGGAGCGAACTGGGCGGCGTCGGCGGAGAATAGTTCGACGGCGATGTGAGGGATGCTCGAATGGCGGAGAATCGCTGTTGCCATTTTTCAACGAACAGGAACACTTGTCACGTCACCTACAAAAGCAAATGCGCGACGTTTGAGGTTGCCTCGTTCGTCAAACGCAATTTCACTGCTTGCGTTGCCTTCATCAGGTCGCCTAAAAAGGACGCGTGCTCGGTCAACCGTAGTTTGAGGAGTCGCAAAAAAGGCGGGCGAGACGCCCGTGCTCCGGGAGCGCGGGCGTCTCGCCGGCTGAACATCCCTCAATTCACAAATGACACTGCACGAGTGTTGCATTCGCAGCGTTGTCTGAAGTTGCATTGCCTGATGAAGTTTGAGTCGTCCGATGAAATTGTTTTTCTGGAAACGACGTCCTGAAGTCACAGGGCAGGGATTCCGCACTCAACTGGCGGCAGTCACCGGGGAACTGCGAATGCAAGTCGCCGAACTGCCGGACGGTCAGGTGCGAGCCGAGCTTCTTTCCGAGTTGAGCGAACTGGAATTCGTCTACCAAAGTAATCTTCAGCAACTGAAGCAGCTCAACGCCAGATAACGCGTTGTGAACAAAACAATCCAACGCAAAATGTAGTGAGACAAACGGACCCCAAACTGCAGAAAACACAGTGTTTCTGAATCGAACTGGGGAAGTTGCATTAGTGCACAGTCAACCGTGGATTGAGGAGTCGTAAGAAGGCGGGCGAGACGCCCGCGCTCCCGGAGCGCGG
>JBGSVD010000142.1:0-7498 GCA_041753135.1 Planctomycetaceae bacterium | reverse complement strand
CAGCATTTTGCAGGCACTCACCGGACGGCTCGCGCCGTGCCGCTACTTTTTGAACGGTATTGCCTTTAACCATTAGCCGGAGGCGTGCGTTGATCGCCGCATCCGCGTACGCCTCCTGCTGAATGTGGGACAAATCAATCGGGACCGCGATTAGCAGAAACACTGACTGACCGAACAAAAAAGGACGCCGTGCAGAATCGGTTTGCAGGGCACTGACAACGGGACACTGAAGAACATTTGTGCCCCACTGAGCCACGCGCTCGACTACAGTCTCATGAAACGAGACCGAGCGACTCGTCGACTTTTCGTCGATTTTATTCGTATCCGCAAAGATTGCGAATTTCATTGGGCGAATTTCAAAACCGATCGACGCCTGCTGTGATCGTTATACGACGCATGACGCTGCCGGCAGCAAGCTCTGCCTTGGTCACCAATTCAAAGGAATTCCCGAATCCATACGGTGGAGTCTACTTTTCGACACTGCCGAGTATCGCCCACATTCCTACGGCAAAAAAGAGCCAGCCAGTCAGCATCAGCATGCCGCCGATTGGCGTGATTGCGCCCCAGGGAACGCCAAGCCAACGAGGCCCGGCCATAACGAGCAAATAAAGTGACCCGGAGAAGAACACAATGCCCCCGGCGAAACACGCGGCCGCAATCGACAAGGTTCGTGACGGTTGACGCAAAATGAGAAGCCCTGTCATGGCGAGTGCCAGCGCGTGGGCCATTTGATATTCAACGCCGGTCCTGAAATCCTGCAGGTACTTGAAACTCGCCGGAACCGAATGACCTGCGATGAGCTTAGGCTCCATGTCGGCGTACTTTTTCTCCAGGAACCCAGTCCCCTTGCTGTCGGAAAGGCCGTGTGCTCCGAAGGCCCCAAGTGCCACAGAGAGAAATCCAAAAATTGCCGCGAGAAGCAGGCAGGTTCGAGCTTTCATTACACAATCCAATTCGATCTAGTGCACAGTCCACCGTAGTTCGAGGAGTTGCATAACGGCGGACGAGACGTCCGCGCTCCCGGGAGCGCGGGCGTCTCGCCCGCTGAACATTCCTCAATTCACAAATCAGCCCATTGTAGAGCAGTTGTCCCAACTGCTTGTGAACGATTGGGACAATCGTTCTACAATAGTAAATCCACGACTGCTCCGTCCACCGTAGCTTGAGGAGTTGCACAACGGCGGACGAGACGTCCGCGCTCCCGGGAGCGCGGGCGTCCCGCCCGCTGAACATTCCTCAATTCACAAATGCATTCTGAACAGCGTTCCTTTCACTATTCCCACGAACGCTTTCCGAAATCCAAAATCTGGATTCGATGGTCACTGAGAATCGTGGATCTCAGTTGATACTTCACGGGAATCAGATCCGGGCCGCAAACGCACTGATCGATTGCGAGCGCCGGCACTGGCATCGGCCAGGTGTAGCCCCATCCTCCGCCAGCTTCATTGTAGGCATGGCGAAATCCGGGTGGCAGCTCAAGAAAGGCCAGCGACCTTCGCGGAGCATTAAAGTCGCCGGTCACGATGTCGGTGTTCAGCTCAGCCATCTTTTGCACGAACGGCTGCAAATAGGGATCTCGCGGGATCTCCACATTCGAAGTCATGTCGGCCATGATGACTCGAAGCTCGCCCTCCGGCAAATCACACGTCACCAGGAATGCGTCGAGAACTCGACCGGAAATCAGCGAACTGGATGAAACCATCTCCCCACGGCAGGCGATCAGCATCTCATGACGACGAAGAATCCGATACCCAGGGAAGTCGGCATCCTGAACGGCATCGGTGATCTCCGAAAGCACAATCACATCAGCGTTCAACGACCGCAGCAATTCCAGTTGCTGTGGCCATCTTGAAAACGGACGGCAAATATTCCAGTGAACGAGTCGTCGTTCGATGCGAAGCACAACGGGAGATTTCGCAGCCTGCCAATGGTTTTCCACCAACAGAACCCAGGCCAGAGGCGCCAGCAAAAGGACGGCGTACAGCTTCCACGCGCGGTTTTTCTTCGGTAGCGCATAGACAGCACTTATCAGGTACGTCGCCACGAGTGCCGGGCTGGGTATGTAGAACATCAGCCCGCAGAGGAAGCTGGAATCTTTATAGAACTGGCCAACACTCCATGCCAGCGCCGTGAGTACGCAGACAACCTGCCAGGTACAATGCAACTTGTGCCAGATCATCTGTGATCGGTTCCGATTGTCGAAGTTCACAGAATCCCTGCGTCCTCAAAAAAACAATCCAGAGGAAAATGACGGCGACCACTAACCGCTGCGAAAACTAATGACGGCGACGACTGCAGAATATCCAACACCGCAACAGTTCTGTGGAATAGTCCCGTAATAGTTTCCGTTGTTTGGTTGCAGCGGAAAGGCGCGAGCCCAATGGCACTCATTGTTAGCGGAACAGCGCAAGCTGTCCGGTGATGGTACTCAAAAAACTTGCAAATACCGGACGGCTCGCGCTGTTCCAATACCTCGGGACGATATCTCGGAACGGCTCCTATGGAGTCATTCCGGAATTCATCATGTCCTCTGGCCGCGCGATCGAAGAATCAGGGTCAGGAGTTTCGATTGGTTTTTCTTTTTCACCAAGACCGACCTTGTCTGCCACAAACGCTGGAATCTCTTTAAGTCGTGGAATGATGTACCACATTCCGACGCCCAGGACCGCAACCAGCAAGACAAGCTTGATGACTCCAAACGCGTTTCGGAACAGATCCTTGATTCTGCGTTTCAGATAGAACGTCTTTTGTTCTTTTTCAACCTTCTTATAAAGGCTGTTCATGTCTTCCTTGCGAACCGCTGCCGTCTTCTTTGCCAGACTGTCTTCTACTGCTGTTGTGAACTCGGGAAACTGGGCCAGCGGATAATAAGAACCGTCAGCAGAAGCCTTGGCTTTGGTTTTTGCGTTGAGCACCCCAGTGGCCAGCATCTTGAGAATTCGCCCGGTCGAATGTTTTTCGACCAGCGACTTGCCTTTGGCATCGTCATATTGGACGTACCAGATCCGCGTCGAATTTGAAGCAGTATCCCCAGCCATGGCCTGCGTTGCGGCAACGGGCTTGCGAGACGTTGCGGATGCGGTTGTCATCGCAATCGTTGCTGCACCGCCTCGAGATGGCCCCACGGGCTCTGCGCCTTCAATGAAGCTCAGCGTTTCGCCGTGCAGGCCGAGGCTCATCAGATCCTTGACAACTTCGTCGCAGCCTTTGTACCGATGGTTTGGATCCCTGGCCATCATCTTGTCAATAATCAGATCCAGTCGCTCTGGAATCTCTGGTCGCACAGTGCGCGCCTGAGGATAAGTGCCTTTCTCTTTGGCCATGATCAATTCGAGGGCCGTGTTTCCGGTGAAGGGAAGCCTGCCTGTCACCAGATGGTAAATCGTCGCCCCCAGTGCATAAATGTCGCTGCGATGGTCGACATACTTGGCATTGCGTGCCTGTTCCGGGGCCATGTAAAGAGGCGTACCAAGACCTGTACCGCTTTGTGTCATCGAGACATCTTCGTCCATGGCCTTGGCGAGTCCGAAGTCAGCGACTTTAATGATGCCTTTTTTTGTGATCAGAATATTGTCGGGTTTGATGTCCCGATGCACCATATTTTCCGCATGAGCGTGCTTCAATGCTTCGGCGCAGACAACACCGATGTGAACCGAATCGGCGATCGAAAAACGAGTCAGGTGATCGAGCCACTTCTGGACACTCTGCCCGTCGATATATTCAATCGCGGCAAAATGGATCCCTTTGTAGGAATCGACCGCATAGATCTTCACCACATTGGGATGATCAATCTTTGCCATCGACTTCGCTTCGCGTTCGAATCGCGCGACAAAGTCGCCCTTCTTGGCGAGCTCTTTCGTGAGCGTCTTCAGGGCGACCATGCGATCGAGGCTGACTTGCCTGGCAAGGTAAACTTCCCCCATCCCGCCTTTGCCCAGCTTCTTTTTCAGTTCGAAATCACCCAACTGCTGAATTCGGTTGCCGCTGGATGGCTTCTGATTTTGCGGTTGATCTGCCAAGGTACTGTTCCGCTTTAGAAACCAGAGAATTACGAATGATCATGAGTATCGCGTTTTTTCAGACACTGAACAACCGTTTTTGTTGAATCGAAATTCAGAACAGGCAAACGCTGTCTGATCTCGACAATTCGCCCGGCCTTTTCGCGGAACCCTTTGCCGGCCAAATCGTAGTTCAGCTTTGTGACTCAACATCGTCGGAAAACGGGCAAACTGTCGTATTACCTCACATTCTCGGGGTGCCAATTTGTCGGTACCACGGATTTTGCAGGCCGTTCAGTTCACCTACAAGAGGCGGTCCAGCGAACGTGACACAACTTTAACGTCGCCAACCTTCTTTTGAGTTTCCGGCCACGATGCCGTTAGACAGTTCCCGAGGCGAGCGGCAGGAAATGGTGGCCTCGCCCATTGTAGAGCAGTTGTCTCAACTGTTCGTGAACGATTGGAATGCTCATGAACGATTGGGACAATCGTTCTACATTGATAAATCGTCTCCTGCCGCTCGCTTAAAGCAAAAAGCTCGGCCGTGTCGTCGGTCGCGTCGCAGGGCGCGGACCATTCAAGATCCACCGGCCTCAGAACGCCTTGTTGAGTGATCAGTGGGAATCTTCGAGCAGCGCAGTATATTGATACTCCAATCAATATCCGGATTGCCATCGAAGAGGCTTTTTTCGTCAGGAAGTCGCGCACTCATGAAACACATGCTTGTCTCTGGTGACCGTGTGACCTTTCACTTCATTCTCGTTCGTCTTTTTGTCGTGGCATCCTGCGTGCTTGCCATGGCAGCGACTGCAGAGTCGGCCGAGCGGACCCGATCGCGATGGACGGAATCTCGGCTGGTCGGATCACCGGAGCCTCCATTGCCCTATCACGCAGTTCGTGCCTACGAACAACTGCCTCTGTTTGCCCCGGTCTACATGCGATCAGAGCCAGGATCCGATCGGATTTTTTTCGTCGATCACAAAGGCAACTGGAAAGAGCCGGGCGGCTTGAGGGTTTTCCAGGATCGCCAGGAGGCAGACAGCAGTCTGCCTGTTTTGCATCTCGACAGGTTGATTTATGGATTCTGCTTCCATCCTCACTACCAAACGAATCGATTTCTGTTTGTCATTTCAAACGGACCTATGGCTGAAGCCAATAAGCAAAATCGTATTTCTCGATTCACGATCAATGACAATCCTGCTGGTGAAGTCACGGCCGTTGAGGAACTTGTCATTCTGGAATGGGATTCCAACGGCCACAATGGCGGTGATCTGGCATTCGGACCAGACGGCTACCTCTATTGCCCAACCGGTGATGGGACCAGCGACAGTGATACGCTCGCGACCGGCCAGGGTCTGGATGATTTGCTGGCCGTCATGTTGAGACTCAACGTGGATGAACCGGCCGACGAAAAAAACTATTCCGTTCCTCCGGACAATCCCTTCATCAATGTTGAAAATGCTCGTCCTGAAATCTGGGCCTATGGTTTTCGAAATCCGTGGCGAATGGACTATGATCACGAGTCCAATCAACTGTGGCTGGGACAAAATGGCCAGGATCTCTGGGAGCAGGTTTACCTGATCAAGAAGGGAGAGAACTATGGCTGGAGCGTTCAGGAGGGCAGCCATCCGTTTTATCTTGAACGCCCCGTCGGCCCACAGCCCATAACGCCTCCCGTTGCAGAGCATCATCATCAGGAGTCTCGAAGCCTGACCGGTGGGATTGTTTATCGCGGCGCAAAACATCCGGATCTGGTCGGATGTTTCATTTACGGTGACTACTCGACGGGAAAAATCTGGGGAATTCGTCACGATGGTCAACAGGTGACGTTTCAAAAGGAACTTGCCGACACAACGCTGCAGATCGCAGGATTTGCAACAAACGCGGCCGGCGAACTGCTCATCGTCGATCATGCGGGCGGCTTTTATCGCCTCGAGCCAACTCCGCTGCAGGAGAGCGGCGTGTTTCCGCGAAAGCTGAGCGAAACGGGGCTGTTTGCATCCGTTCCTGAACATCGATTGCTTCCGTCGGTCATCCCCTATTCCGTAAACGTCGAACTCTGGTCCGATGGCGCTCACAAGGAACGCTGGCTTGCGGTGCCTCACGACGAGCAGATCGAGTACACATCCACTCGTGGCTGGAACTTTCCAAATGGCTCCGTGCTTGTGAAAAGTTTCGCGCTGGAACAATCGGTCGGAGTGCCGGAGTCACGCAGATGGATTGAAACTCGCCTGATGATTCGACAGCAAAACGAATGGGTTGGCTATTCCTATCAATGGAATGAAGAGCAAACCGATGCCGAACTGCTGGATGCTTCTGGCATGGATGTTGATTTCGAAATAGCCGACCCGTCAATCGCAGAGGGTGTCCGAAAACAGTCGTGGCACTTCCCAAGTCGCGCCGAATGCATGGTCTGCCATTCAAGAGCTGTCAACTATGTCCTTGGGCTCAGTGAAAACCAAATGAATCGTGACCACGATTACGGCAACGAAAAGTTAAACCAGATCCAGATGCTGTCGGAATTGGGCTTGTTTACAAAACCACTTCCCAAGCCCATCGTCGAACTGACGAAGCTCACGAATCCGTACGACACGACCGTTGATCTTCAAACACGAGCGGCTTCTTATCTTCATGCCAATTGCTCAAACTGTCATGTGGAAGCCGGTGGCGGAAACGCACAATTCTCAGCCGAATTTGACGCGAGGCCTGAGCAGGTTCGACTGATCGATGTTAAACCGGTTCATACCACATTTGGCGTCGATGATGCACGATTAGTTGCTGCAGGCTCGCCGGAACGATCCTTGTTACTGGCCAGAATGCAACGTCGCGGACACGGCCAAATGCCACCAATTGGAACCAGCATCCCCGATGAACGAGCGGTCCAGCTAATGCGTGACTGGATCCTGCAACTTCCGAAGCCAGAGCCTGTCGAGGCAGAGAATAGCCCGCAAAAGTAGTGCTCCGTCAACTGTCGCGATGGAGAAATTTTTCGTTTAACCGTTAGCCGCAGGCGGACGTTGATGGCGGCATTCGCGTACGCCTCCGGCTGACGGTTAAACACAATAGTGTTCAACGAACGGCCTGTAGAATACCGGAATCGGCGCACGCCGTTCGGTGAGCCAGCATTTTGCAGGAACTCACCGGGCAGCTCGCGCTGCTCCGCTACCTACTCTTTAAACGGTCGCGATGGAGAAATTTTTCGTTTAACCGTTAGCCGCAGGCGTACGTTGATGGCGGCATTCGCGTACGCCTCCGGCTGACGGTTAAACACAATATTGTTCAATGAACGGCCTGTAGAATAGCGGAATCGGCGCACGCCGTTCGGTGAGCCAGCATTTTGCAGGAACTCACCGGGCAGCTCGCGCTGCTCCGCTACTGTTTGAACTGTCGCGATGGAGAAATTTTTCGTTTAACCGTTAGCCGCAGGCGGACGTTGATGGCGGCATTCGCGTACGCCTCCGGCTGACGGTTAAACACAATAGTGTTCAACGAACGGCCTG
>JBGSVD010000141.1:0-72574 GCA_041753135.1 Planctomycetaceae bacterium | reverse complement strand
ATCTCTAACTGGCCCAAAAATCCATTTTCCGCCGCCGACTTCATGTCAGCTGCTCTACAGCAATTCGCAGGCCGAAAAAAAACTTTTTCTCAACACAATTCAGCGACGTTTGGTGACATGTATCAGGACAGACTCCTAGCCGAGAAATGCGATCGCGTCCATTTCGACTTCGACACCCTTTGGCAGTTTGGAAACTTCAACGCAGGCTCGAGCTGGAAACGGCGAGGAGAAGTAAGTTCCGTAGACCTCGTTTACCACCGCGAACTGTTGCATGTCGACAATGTAGATCGTGACCTTGACGACTTTGCTCATGCTGGCGCCGGCCGCTTCGACAACGGCCTTCATGTTCTCCAGCACCTGCTTCGTCTGAGCAGCAATTCCGCCGCTGACGATTTCACCGGACTTCGGATCGAGTGGAATCTGGCCTGACGCATACAGCATTCCTCCGGCAACAACGCCCTGGCTATAGGGACCAATCGCCGCGGGTGCGTGTTCGGTGTTGATGATTTGCAATGTCATGAAGGTACTTGCTGTTATCTAAAGAGATTTGTTTGAAGCGAAACCTGGGGCAGTATGGCGAACGTTACCAATCACGTCGCGGCGGGAGATGAGTCGGAGTTCAATTCGCACGCTGTTCGCCGCTTGTTTGCGTGGGATTATTGTTGCCACGTCTCTGGTTGACAATGGAGGCGCACAATCCTCTCGGCAGCAACTCTCGAACACGTGAAATATTAACTCCTTCAAGTCTGCGTCAGGTACAGGCAGGTGGCTTGATTTCCTGTTTCGTCTGCTTGCGCCGCGACGTGCTGGAGATTCCTTTTTCCCTGAATCATTTGTGTCGCCACGGACGGCCTTCAGAACCTAATTCTGGTTACAGTAGACTTTCGCAGATCAGAACAAACTCAGAGAGCTGGTTTATAGGGGGCAGGCATGCTGGAAGAGCTTAATGATCAACTGTTTCGCGTCAAAGCGAGTGTCCGATCGAAACGCAAGCTTGAAGCCATGTTGCAGCACGCAAAGCAGTGCGTCGATAGAGATGAGGCCATGTGTGAGGCCTACAGGAAGACGCTAAATAAAGAGCAGTTGGATGTCGAGCAGTTGGAAGGATTTACACTGACGGTACTGCTATCCACGGTGTTCGGAACCAAGGATGAAAGGCTAAGGAAGGAACGACAGGAGTTTGCTGAAGCGAAGCTGAAACTTGAACAGGCCGAGATCTCGTTGAAGGCTGCTATGGAAAAGCTGAATTCACTGCGGCAGGAACTTGCGCCGCTTGCGAATGCCGACGCCGACTATCGTCGTCTGATTGACGAAAAGGAAAAAATTCTATCGAGCAACAGTAGTTTACGATATGGGGAGCTACTGGGAATAACAGAGCAACTGGCCGAGCATGTGGCTGATCGTAAAGAGCTGCTGGAGGCCATTCAGGCTGGAGAATCAGCAGTGAGATCGCTTCAGGATGTCAAAGCGGAGCTTGAAGCCGCAGCGGGCTGGGGAACCTGGGACATGCTCGGTGGAGGCATGATTGCTACGATCGCCAAGCATTCCAAGATTGACACCGCCAAACAGAAAGGCCAGTTCGCTCAGTTGCAGTTGGAGCGATTTCAGGACGAGCTTGCCGATGCCGGAGTTCGGCTGAATCTCGCTCTTAAGATCGACGGGTTTTCGAAGTTTGCGGACTTCTTTTTTGACGGATTTGTCTCTGACTGGATTGTTCAGTCAAAGATTCAGAATGCATCCTCCGTTTGCTCGACAACGATGTCCAGCGTCCAGTTGGCGGTTCATCAGTGCGAACGGCGATTAAAGGAAATCAACGAGGCGATTGATGGTTTGGACAACAGGCGACTGGATTTTATTGAGAAGTGCTGATGCAAAAGCACTTTTGAAGTGGCGCCAGCCATGAACATTTCTTCAAATGATCTGATGTGCCATTCGTTCACGAAGTTCAAAGAGAATTATTTCAAAAGCACAAATTGAAGTGAGGGCATACCCTGTTCAGATGGCACGCATCTTCCTGGCAATCGTTGGAGCGGCTTACATCTTTCTCGCGGCATGGTGCTCCCTCATGCCGGATAAAACATCAATGGCTGTTGGCTTTATGCTTCAGCCGGGCTCAGGACAATCGGAGTTCCTGACTGTCTATGGCGGATTGGAGCTGGCTTTAGGTCTCGCTTTTCTCTGGCCGTTGTATCGTCCCGCCGATGTCGCATTCCCGTTGTTTCTGTGCCTGCTGATCCATGGATGTCTTGTTTTGTTTAGGACCGCTGGCTTTGCTTTGTACAGCGGAATTCCATCCTCGACATTTGCACTCGCAGCGACGGAATGGATCATCTTTGTGGGAACCGCGATTCTGTGCTGGAGGAATCGATAGCAACCTGTTGCAGCCAGCGATTCTGGTACTGCTGTTTTATCTGTTGCAGGCGTGATACGAGCCGACGACGATTGCGGGCCAATTCTATTTGATCTCGATAGTAAAGATGCCGCTGCCGCATGGCAGACTGTCAGCGATGTTTATACGCTGAGGGGCCATCAGGGTGACCGAATTGATGCGATAGAGATCGTGTCGTAATGGAGCTTGCAAATTGACCATTCAGCATCCAAAGCTTTTCAAACTTCTCCAATTGGCTTACTCAGCCGAGAAAGCAGCGGCGTTTGCGTACATCGGCCATGCCGGTTCGGTCAGGAACCCGGACGAGAAAGCTGCAATCAAGCAAATTGAAATGGATGAATGGCAACACCGAGAAACAGTTCTGTCCATCATGATGCGATACGATATTCCGCCTTCACGATACTGCGAAATAAAGTATCACATCATCGGCAGAATCATTTCGTGTAGCTGTTATGTGATCGGGTGGTTCATGCCGTATTACTTCGCCGGTCGACTGGAAAGTGGGAACGTCTGCGAGTATTTCATCATGATGCGATACTTCAACGAAATTGGGATCACCGAACACGATGAAGCGTTGTATGAAATGGGCATGAAGGAAAAAGAGCACGAAGTTTATTTTCAGAAGAGTCTTGAGAACAATTGGCTGCTGCCGCTGTTCGAAAAGATCTTCGGGTGGGGTACCAAGAGCAGTTCAAACGATGTCCACTTAGAAGACAAAGCATCCGTCGAAGAATCGAGGGGATATTGCAAACACAGAAAGTAAATGCCTGAGTTGAGTGGGGGCAGAGTCACGAACATCAACCCGAGATGATGGAATAAGCCCGTTTGCAAAATGCCAGCATTCGATAAGAGTTCAGGGGTTAATAGCAGTCTGTCGCAATTGTAAGATCAATCGCAGCTCATCGTGTCCGAGATCTCCAGATAGCATTCACGTCCCTTGGTGGCGTGGAAGAAAATCCCTTGAGAGGCCGCTGCAGCCGGCGGCGAAAAGGAGTGGCGTTTGCCCGGACGGCCTGAAAAGCATGTCCTTCGGCGGTTGGCGCGGCATGATCGCGACCCACGAAGTGGTAGAAAGGTGGTAGTACCGCGTTTCTCGCCGCACAATCTTGACGATTGGTTTCCTCTAAGTTGAGGAACAGCAAGGACTTAGAAAAATCGGGAATACAGGATTTGAACCTGCGACCTCTTGGCCCCCAGCCAAGCGCGCTAGCCAGACTGCGCTAATTCCCGGATATGTGGCACTGTAGCATGTCGCCAGAAGGGTCGCAATCACGTGGGCTGGGCGTGAGTCGGAACTACGTTTGTCGCAAGGAAACCGCTTCTGGACATGACGGAACTCGCAGGACGTGCCAACGGAAAAGGGGCGAAACGCTGCCTCCGCACGCACCCGAGTACCGTGACCGCAGGGCTGCTTCCTCTCGGACCTGACCCGGTTAGGCTGGACCCGCCGCGATTGGAGACAGCGTTTCGCCCCTGTTTCTACTGAGCAAGACGCAGGGGCGAATTATTCAACCGCTGAGTGCTAATCGCAAGTCCCGGATGCTGGGAATGCTAATTTCCGGGGAACCAGGCAATTAGCAGCGTCGGAACCGTACTTCTCGCCACGATTGCTTTGTCAGATCGAGCTTTCAAGGTGCGAGCGTCGTCGCAAGAGTGCTTCGCGAACCTGCTGATCAATGCAAAAGCCCGACTCACTCGGAGTCGGGCTTCCTGACATCGAACGCTTCAACTGGCCAACTGTGCGTTGCCTGCTGAGTTCAAACTCATCCCTGAAGAGTTAATCCATGAAGATCCGCTTGTAGTCACGAAACATGCAATCCAGAAGATCTCGACCTTCTTCAGTGGCGCGATATCGCACAAAACCTTCACCAGTTTCTGCATCGGCTTGAACGATGCGAATGTTGTCCTGCTCGCTGTACATCCACGCCTCTTCCTGAAACATGTGGAAGTACTTATGAAGGGATTCTTCTGAACTCGGCAGAAAGACTTCTCCATCAAGAAACAACTGGTAACCGTACTCTTCGAGTTTTGGCCAGGGAAGACTGGTCCCCTGCCCTCGATAATATGGCTCCAAAGCCGAGTGATCGTCTGGCTTCACATTTGGGTTGTGAAGCATATCGATGGCGTTCCACGGGCAGATCGTCAATTGATAGAACTCACTGCTGTCGTTTGGAGATCGGTAGCACATCTGGCAACCAATGCAGCGACTTGTATCGATCTGGTGGTAGCTCTCGGAAGGAATCGGGCTGACCACTTCATAGATGCAATCCACTGGGCAAACGGTTGCGCAGGAATTGCAGGATGTGCAGTTGTCTTTATTGATGACATTGATGTAACGAGTTTCCTTCTTCCGGTCAGACTGTCGAGTCCGGAAGTAGTCGGTCATTGAGATCGTCATCGTATTTCTGCCTAAATATCTGAGGATTCCGAAGGGTCGTTGCGGAAGCTAGTTCAAAATCCTACCGCCGACTATGTCTTCCGGCAGGGTTGATCGGCCATTTTCGGTGAGCCGCGTCAGGATTTCCTGCGGCTGGGAAGGACTTATTGGCAGTGTCTTGATGGAAAAAGCAGTCCTGGAATCGACAATCCGAAGAAGAACCGTGGTCGTTTTGCTGCCGAAAGCCGATTTTTACAAGCTTTTGTGCCGTTGGCTCCAGGATCAAACGGCCTCGCCGAGTGACCTAAAGCAAGTCGGGATAAGGGATTGTCTTCCTTTGGTGAACTGAAAATCAGGTCTTTCCGAAGTTCGGGCCATAGGGAATCAAACACGGTGATGTGAATTGGAGAAGCCAAATGAGAATTCAGGCCTGACAACGGCGTGGTCGCTGGAAGTGTGATCAGCACGATTTGGGTTGCTGGGCCAGTTGGTGGACCGTTTCATACAGAGCTTCCAGCTCAAATGGCTTTGAAATTAGCTGAGAGATTCCGAACTGTTTGGCCCCTTGCCTTAGTTCCTCGTCAATAAATCCGGACGTTACTGCAACAGGAAGATCGTGCCGGATGGCTTTGACTTCGCGCGCTACTTCCAGTCCATGCATCCCGGGCATACTGTAGTCGGTCACAACCACGTCGAATTTTTGTGGAGCCAGGCGAAGCGCATTCAACGCTTCTTTTTGATCGGTGTAACAACTGACACGGTAGCCCCGGCGTTCCAGCAGTGTCTTCACAAGGAGCGACACAGAGTCATCATCGTCCAGATAAAGAATATTGCCATCACACAGTGTTGATGGGGCGGCGAGGTTCTTTTGATCTGGACATTTCTTAACCTCGACGCGTTCCTGCTCAGAGGCAGCCGGGATGTAGATCGTAAATGTTGCTCCACATGCTGGATGGCTCTCGACGGTAATCACGCCATCGTGTCTCTGCACGATTCCGTGAACGACAGAGAGTCCCAGCCCAGTTCCAGAATCAACATTCTTCGTGGTAAAGAATGGCTCAAAAATTCGGGGAAGCACAGTTGCGTCGATTCCGGGGCCGTCGTCGCTTAGAACGAGTCGAGCGGCAAGGCCACCGTGATGGTTGAGTATTGTTGCGAGTGCCGGATTCCTGGTTACCAACTCATTGGTAATCAGGACTCGGTCCAGTTGGATACTGATGGTTCCTCGACGATTCTCCATCGCCTGCATGGAGTTGGTCGCGAGATTCAGCAGTACTTGTTCGATGAGCGTTGCGTCGGCAAGCACCATCGGCGCGTCTTCGGAGCAGTGAATGTGCAGCGTCAGCGTTGCTGGCAGAGCGGCTCGAAGCAGCTGTGCGGATTCTTCAACGACTTTGCTCAATGTGATTCGCGTTCGATTTGCAGGCTGCCTGCGGCTGAAGGAAAGAATCTGTCGGACCAGATCGCGTGCTCGGGAACCGGCCTTTTGGATCGCTTCAAGATTGTTGAGCACAACTGGGCTGCCGGTGCCGAGTTCCTGTGTGGCGATCTCTACATTTCCAAGGATCGCTGCGAGGATGTTGTTAAAGTCGTGGGCAATTCCTCCTGCAAGTGTCCCGATGGCTTCCATTTTTTGCGATTCTCTCAATTGTGCTTCGAGTGAATCGCGAGCATCCTCGGATTGCTTCTGCTCGGAAATGTCCTGGCATGTTCCTTCCAGTCCCGCGAGGCTACCATCACTGTGCGTGGACGCTACTCCCCTTGCACGAACCCAGCGATTGTTCCCATCTGGTAGTGCGATGCGATATTGATGGTCGAAGCGCGAATGATCTGCCATTGCTTTCTGAAGACCATCGATAATGCGTTGTTGGTCTTCGGGGTGAATCGCCGCGACATAAGTATCGAAGGTCGGTTCAAACTGCCCTGACTTGTGTCCGTAGAGTCGAAATAACTCGTCAGACCATTTGACCTTGCCTGTTGTCGCATTCCATATGAAATTTCCGATCTGCGAAATTGCCTGAGCTTCTCGAAGAGCGGCTTCGCTTTCCTGGAGTGCGTTCTCTGATCGCTTGCGATCAGTGATGTCAAAGTGGCATCCCATCATTCGCACCGGGACGCCTTCGGAAGTACGCACGAGTTCCGCTCTGGCGAAAATCCATCGCCAGGATTCGTCTTTATGGCGTAGTCGAAATTCGATTTCGTAAGCCGCTCGGTTGCCCAATCGAAAGTCGCTCACGGCGGCCAGAGTGCTTTCGAGATCGTCTGGATGCAGTCGACTCATCCATTCGTCAAAGTGGCAGGCAAGTTCGGCATCTGCATAGCCAAGCTGCTGCTTCCATTCAGGGGAAAAATAGACTTCGTTCGTTACCAGGTTCCAGTCCCAAAGTCCAATATTCGCGGCCTGAATCAACAGTCTTGTCCGTGCCTGACTTTCCTGAAGAGCTGCCACCGCCTCCTTGCGCCGAGTAATGTCGGAAATTGTGCCGACCGTTCTTATTGGAGTGCCAGCCTCATCACGAGCGACGACCTTGCCGCGGTCAAAGAACCAGCGGTACTCGCCCGATTTCATCCGCAGGCGAATTTCGTCCTGCTTGATCAGGGTTTTGCCCTGAAGATGATCGTTCAGAATACTCGAGATTCGCTCGATGTCGGCCGGATGAAGTAGTGAGAAGAAGAAATCGACCTGTTGCGGAACTTCTTCAGGTTCATAGCCCAGCAGTCGAGCCCACTGCGGGCTGAAGTAGACGTGCCCGGTGGGAATATTCCAGTCCCAGATGCCGTCGCGAGTCGCATCAATGACGTGCTGAAAACGTTCGCTGCTTTCACGCAGGTCGGCTTCCCGGTTTTTCTGACTCGTAATGTCGTTGATGACGATAAGTGTGGAGGTGTTCCCTGTTGCACAGAGTTGTGCTGTGCCGGACAGCGTCACCCAGATCTTGTGTCCATCAATTTTCTGCATCTCCAGCACACAGGATGCGGGTTCGTCGCTCTCCTGGATTTGGCCGCAGAATCTGGCAAACGGTTCCTGATGGTCAGCGCAAACGAAATCCGCGAAGGGTCGACTGATAAGTTCATCACACGCCAGACCGAGAAGTCGTGCTGCTGCTGCGTTGGCTTCGAGAATGAACCCTGTCTCGGTGAGGGCGCAGCAACCAACAGGGATTTTGCTCATGAAGGCAAACTGTGTATTGGCGGTTGTCACGGTTTTGGGGGTTCGCTTAAACAGATGATTTTCCGGCTGGGTCGGTTTGATGTCTTTGGCTGTTGTTTGGGATGAAGCCGAGGAAGTATAGGACTTCTTTGTTGGTGGAACTGTAGGCAAGGCGGTTCGCTGTCGCCTGGGATGACAAATCCTCCGTGCCAGAGATGTCAAAACGTTCTCTGAAGGATCGATATTCTGGGCAGCACCGTGAACGACATCATTGACGTGCCTGTTAGCGTACTTTGTTATCTGGATGGTCCTATCGTATGCACCCTGAAATTGTCGGTAATTTCAGTTTTTGGCAGCAAAACTGCTCTGGGTATTTCTAAGAAGGCGATCCTGTCAGGAGTCCTGATCAAGCCCGCTCGGCAAATCGAAGGATGCAGCACCTTCTGGAATTGAGTTACTCTATTAGTTGATGTCATTCCAATCCCTGAGTCCGACAACGGGCAGTGCAAATTTCACAGCCACCGACCATTCTGCGGTGTCCGCTTTTTGAAACAGCTCGTAAAGATGACGCTTGCGGTCGGGTTCTGAGATTGTGCCGGGTTTGTTGGTCCAGAGGCCAAGTTTCAATCCGCCTTCATGAGCGTGATCTACGTGGCGATGCCAGATCAGTGCATCGATGCCTGGTTGTCGAGCGACCTTTTCCCAGACGTATGCAAATCCCGCGGCTTGCAATTCTTCACCCTCCGCATTCTGCAGGCAATGCAGGCCCTGCTCGCTCAGGATGATGCGTCGAGGTTTTTCGTTCCACTGGAGTTCGGGCTTTTTAAGGTATTCAGAAAGCACCTCCAGGTTCTTGAACGTGACGTGAGGTGAGTCGGCGGATCGCGTCGCAAGTTTATCAAGCCACGTTCGCGGATTGCCAAGATCATCGGGATAAGGATGATGGGCGATGTGCCATTCAAAGTCGCCGCCTTCGTGAGCCACGTGTGCAAACTCATCTATGAACTCGCGAGCGGGATACGATTCCTGGTCACTGACTCCAGCCATGCGTGCTGTCCAGAAGTGATCGAACGACAAGTAGCATCGACCGTGATCAGAATGTTCTCGGACAGAATCGTGTGTGGCTCGTACGGCCTTTTCGTATTCTCTTGCCGCATCCTTCATCGGCATTTTGCCGAGGTTGTACCAGATGTTCTGTGAGTTCACTTCGTTACCGACGATCCAACCCCAGACTCGACCATGTTCCTTGTGCAGGCCGCTATACCGCTCCGCGAGAAAAGAGATGATCGCTCGGTAGGCCCGAAGCCCTTCTTCGCTTGCGGTGTTAAACGCCGCGATTGTGAAGCTGCCAGTGGCGTTCGGGTGCAGCATTACGGCATCACGAGCCGCATCTCGCGATGGATAGGCCAGCAGGATGGCATAGACGATGATCCTGGCATCGCTGAGCGGTTGGATCTGTCTGTCCAGGCTGGCCGCATAGCTGCCGTTCATGAACCATTCTTTGCCACCGTGCGCAAATCGAATCGTGTTTTGCTTGGGCTCAAGCTGCAATAAACTTGTCAGATTGATGTTGATGGCCGCATGGTGAATTCCCAGCGAGACCGCGTCGTCGACCATCTGGACCTGCAGGCCCTTTTTCCCGATTCCCTGCGGAAACGGCTCTGACTTTGGCTCTTCCGATGTCGCAATTGCAAATTCCGGGCTGAAAAATCCCAGAGCGAGTGCGATAATCGTCAGGCGTGCGAAATGAACTCGCATCAGTCTTCTTTCACAAAAAATGCTGGCCCGAGACTGTTTAGCAACAGGCCGCCGTTTATCCTGTAGTCTGCACGGAGACCTTAGCAGCGCTGATTCGCATCACCAACACGCTGCATGGGCCACTTTTGAATTCTCACCGGTTTCAAATTCTATATGAAACCTTTCTTTGGAGCACTTGCGATGAGTTTGCAGCTTCCACGAATCACCTTTTCGTATCACTCCGGCACGCGCTGGTTGCTGGCGATGATGGCTGGCGTCATTGGTAGTGCCGTGTTTCTGAACGATCCCGTGTTGGCGGATGAAAAGAAAACGGAAGACGCTCCGGCAAAAAAAGAAGCGACGAAGAAGGTCGACAAGGATGGTTGGTGGCCTCTGTTCAACGGCAAGGATCTTGAAGGATGGAAGGTGACGAACTTCGGTGGTGAGGGAGAGGTCTTTGTTGAGAACGGTGAAGTCGTCATTTCCCAGGGGGCTGATCTTTCCGGAATTCATACGGAACAAGAGATTCCAAAATCGAACTATGAGATTCAGTTCGAGGCTCAACGAGCGGCGGGCAGCGACTTCTTCGCAGGGCTGACATTTCCCGTGAAGGATAGCCACTGCTCATTGATCATTGGCGGCTGGGGCGGCGGCGTTTGCGGAATCTCAAGCCTGAATGGAATGGACGCATCGGAAAACGAAACGACCAGCTATCAGGCTTTCGAAAAAGGGAAGTGGTACAAGATTCGTGTCATTGTTCGAGACAACCATCTGCACGGATGGATTGATGAGGCCAAGATTGTGGATGTGGATACAACCGGCATGCGAATCGGGACTCGATTCGAAGTTGATCGTTCCAAGCCGTTCGGCTTTTCGACCTATTCGACAACCGGTCGTTTGAAGAACGTTCGAATCCGAAGTCTGCCGCCGGAAGAGAAAGAAGAAAAGAAGGAATAGCTTCCTGAATCAAGTCGTGAAGGTGCGGCGTATCCAATTCGTGCGAAATACGTGATGTGCCTTCGCAAGTGATACCGTTCGCACCTGCAGCAAACTCCCGATCCAGACGTCCTGTTCTTAATTTGTACTTGAATAAGAAACATTACCGTGCCAACTGCTCCATTTCATTATGAACCGCTCTTCGATACTGGATCCGATGACACTCAGTATCGGTTGCTGACCAAAGATTATGTCAGCGTCAAGTCGTTTGATGGTCAGGATGTTTTGTGTGTCGATCCGCAGGCATTGACTTTGCTGAGCTCGCAGGCGTTTCACGATATCAACTTCTTTCTGCGTCCGGCTCATCTGAAACAGGTGGCTGCGATTCTGGATGACCCGGAAGCGTCCGACAATGACCGCATGGTCGCGCTGACGATGCTGAAGAATGCCGACGTTTCGAGTGCTGGCGTTCTTCCATTTTGTCAGGACACAGGCACTGCGATCGTTCAGGGCAAAAAGGGGCATGCTGTCTGGTCCAGTGGTGACGAGGCGGCATTGTCGAAAGGCGTTTATGACGCCTACACAGAAAACAATCTTCGTTATTCGCAGAACGCTGCGTTGACGATGTGGGACGAAAAGAACACCAATACAAACCTGCCGGCTCAACTGGAGCTCGCGGCGTGTGATGGTGATGAGTACAAGCTTTTGTTCATTGCCAAAGGCGGCGGATCGGCCAATAAGTCGTTCTTCTATCAGGAAACACGCGCGGTCCTGAATCCGAAATCTCTGCCGGAATATCTGACTTCAAAAATGCTCACGCTGGGCACGGCAGCTTGTCCTCCGTATCACCTGGTCTTTGTGATCGGAGGCACTTCGGCCGAAGCCACGATGAAAACTGTGAAGTTGGCATCGACAAAGTATCTGGACCATCTTCCGACAACCGGCAACATTCACGGCCGCGCGTTTCGAGACATCGAGCTCGAAGCTCAGATGCTGGAACTGGCTCGCAAGTGTGGAATCGGCGCACAGTTTGGAGGGAAGTACTTCGCACTGGATGTGCGTGTGATTCGCTTGCCGCGGCACGGAGCGTCTTTGCCAATTGGCATCGGCGTGTCGTGTAGTGCGGATCGTCAGGCGAAAGGAAAGATCACGAAGGATGGCGTGTTTCTTGAACAGCTGGAATTTGAACCGCTGAAGTACATTCCCGAGCATCTCCGTCATCGCAAAGACGAAAGTGCTGTCCGGATCGATCTGAATCGACCGATGGCCGATATTCTGGCGGAGTTGAAACAGTATCCGGTTACGACTCGTCTGTTGCTCTCCGGGCCTCTGGTCGTCGCTCGCGATATTGCTCATGCAAAGCTGAAGGAGCGTCTGGACGCTGGTCAGCCGCTGCCGGAATATTTCAAGAATCATCCGGTGTATTACGCTGGTCCTGCGAAGAAGCCTGAAGGCTACGCGAGTGGCTCATTTGGCCCCACAACGGCTGGCCGTATGGACTCGTATGTGGATTTATTTCAATCTGCAGGCGGCAGCATGGTCATGATTGCCAAGGGAAATCGTGGCAAGCAGGTGACGGAATCGTGTCACAAGCACGGCGGCTTTTATCTGGGCAGTATTGGTGGTCCGGCAGCGATTCTGGCGAAGGAAAACATTCGCCATGTGGAAGTCGTCGAGTTCGCGGAACTTGGGATGGAAGCCATCTGGAAGATTGATGTGATCGATTTCCCCGCATTCATTCTGGTCGACGACAAAGGCAACGACTTCTTCGAAAGCGTCGGCGGCGGCTGTTCGCATTGAGCGACCGTCGCGACCTCTCTTGCCGATGTTGATCGCGTTCCCTGCGACTCGAGGACGCGTTCGGATCGAGCACATAAGTGTGAAAAGTGCGTCGGCTGCTGAGAGATCTCATGCAGTCGCAAAAATCACCGCCCATTCCAGCACGCTGCGCAAGCAAGTGAATCTCTACTTCAAGTTCACTCGCTGGCGCTTCGGGTTGGTATTCGAAGCTCGCGTGGGCGGGTAATGCACGGACAGGGCCATCCATTTATAAGTCATCAGTAGTCTTTTGGCCTTTGTTGGTTCGGTAAAACATCTTTGGAATTAGATGCCCAGGCTGCTTTGTGAACAGGTGATGAAGGTTTCGTGGGCAAGAAATAATGCCGCGGACTTGCGAGCCGTCAGGATTCGATTCGATAGCTAAGATTTGCCTTGCCAGTTGTCGAAGTGATCTGGACGATCAGTCCTGAGTCAAGAGATGCCACTCGAAAGGGGTTGGAATAAAGGGTGAGCGAATTCCCAGATCGCGATTCATTTAAAGAGTTCATCTCACCTGGCACTCCGTTGTACACTCTGTAGACCTTGACGCGAAGATCTGCGATATCACCGGTGGTCACTGAGACGGTTAGGCGGAAAGACACGTGAGTGAGATTGCGATCCCACGTAATCGCAAAGAAATCATCTTTGTCATTTGACGTTAAGCGGTCGTACAACACTGCAGTGGTTGTTCCACGGCCCAGATGTCTGAGATGTGTTGTCTGTTGGAACGAGTTATTCGCTCCATTGGGATCAGGGTTCACCCATGTATTCGATACCGCCATGACGCGGAAATTGTAGATCAGATTTGCGTTCGCTGTGGATGACAAACGCAGATAGTAGGTCCCGGGGGGCAGTCGAGACGTGGAGTCTCGTAGTGAAAGGTCTTTAGTTGTCGCAGTCGAAAGAGAGTTTTCCTTAAGACGGATCAAATTGCCGCTGGAGTCTTCGACACGGTATGACAAGTTACGAATTGCACCCTGTCTGACTGAGTATCGAAGTCGCAATGTTGACTCTTTTCCCGAGTAGACAGTGAACTTGTACCAGTCAGAAGTATCGCCTGCCACACCCAGTCGGTCAGTGCGATTGACGTCAAACCGATTGCTTCCAATCGTGCCAAGGTTCAATGCCTGGGACTTGCCGTTTGTGCGGCCGTTTGGATCCGGGTTTGCAACGGCATTTGACACCGCAATGACGCGAAAATTGTAGATCAGATTGGCAGTCGCTGCAGATGAGAAGCGAACATAGTAGGTACCAGCGGGCAGTCGCGACGTGGCAGTCGGCAGCGAAAGATCCTTCGTTGTCCTGTTCGACAGGGAATTTTCTGTGAGACGAATCAAATTGCCACTGGAATTCTCTACCCGGTATGACAAGTTACCAACCGAACCTTGCGTTGTTTGATAACGCAGTCGCAATGTTGACTCTTGCCCGGCCCGAACGGTGAACTTGTACCAATCAGCAGTATCGCTTGTAACTCCAAGTCGCTCAGTCCGATTGACGTTAAACGGATTGCTTCCAATCGTGCCCAGGTTCAAAGCTTGAGTCTTGCCATTCGTACGGCCGTTCGGGTCCGGATTCACGGCTGGCAGCGATCGTGGTGATGTTTGAAGTCGAACCTGATAGCTTGGTCCCAACACGTCAGCGTCAGCAGCGTTGACCCTGATGAAATATGTGCCAGCCGTGAGACTTTGGGAAAGTCGCTCGCTCTGGAAACCAGCTCGTGCAGAGGACCGAATGACAGTGCCGCTGCTGTTCTGCAGTCGCAAGTCGAGATTTTCATCAAGAGAGTTAGCCGGATTCAGCTTATAGAGATCGATTTGCACCGTCGAAGCTCGATCAAGCACAAATCTATAGTAGTCAATGTCATTCGCGCGCCGAATCCCACCAGTGAAGACAACATCAGCCGCGGGCCTTGTGGTTGATGTTTGTGCAATAAGTGTCGCTGAGGCTGCAGTATTGTTGCTCTCCTGTTCAAAATTTGTGAGTCCAGGAGTCCAGCCATTGCTGCTCAATACCCGCCGATCTTCCAAGGACTCAAGTCCAGCAGCGATCTGCGATCTTGAAATCGCCCCTGCTCTCCTTTTCGGTTTGGTGAAGTTATTTCGCACATAATCCAGAGCCATTTTAAGAGCGCCCATTTTGATGTCCTCGGGTCTTTGATGTTTTTGTGGAAGTCATTGTCTGGGTGATTTTTCCCGGATCACGTTGGAATACTACAAACTGTCGTCGCAGTGTCGCGAAGTTTCTGCGTGAAAGCCAAGCTGTGCCTTGATCATAATTTTTTTACTGCGGCAACAGCATCCGCCTCGGAAAAATGAATAGCCGATCAGCCTCAATACAAGTCGCTCTCCGCTGAGCTATCTTGATTATCAAACTCGAATCGTTCGACAATGGGATATGCGAAATCGGAAACGAAAAGAGCTCAACCCTTTTTAAAAAAGGGTTGAGCAAACGGGTTTTCGTTACGAACGCGGCAAAAATCTCTCTGCTGGCTTGTCTTTCGCGGTGGTAGATCGTCTCGAATTTTTTTGCCAGCGGTGGATGCCAATCACTTTCAGAGAGCAAACGACTCAGTGGTTTGAGGTCACGCCTCAGCAACGAATTCGTGTCTCACCATCAGACCCAGAAGCCGAAGCGAAGGGCATAGCTGCTGACAGCGCCCGATACGCCGGGACTGATCCTGATATAGTAAGTGCCTGCACTGAGTCCGGACAATGAGATGGTGTCGGTCCGGGTTCCGCCCTTGAGCGAGGATTTGACAACCCTGCCACGATTATCGTACAGGCGAATGTCAAGATCCTGATACAATCCCGTTAGCTGAATGGTCCCACTGGGGCGACCACCGAACTCAATTTTCGACCAGTCTTGAGTGTCAAGACCTGAGCCGGTTCTGCCGTAGAATGTTCGACTGTGGAATCCGGGACCAAAGTATCCAAGATTGTCGGCAGATGACATCGAATTATTTGATTCCACATCAAAGCCGCCGCCTGGGCCGATCGAGTATTCTTTCTTGACGGTCACACTATAGTCGCCGGTTCTGCCATTGCTATCACCCGTTCCAGTGACGGCACTATAGTTGCTGTTTCCATAGCCTGAGATTCCCAGATAGTACGATCCCGGGCTTGAAAATACGTAGTCAAGGTACGATTCTCGAGATGATCTCTCTCCTGGCGCAGCTCCGTCATCGTTCATGGCGATCTGTCTGCCGCTTGAGTTGAACAAGCGAATTACGGAATCGAAGCCATAAGAGGTGTCTGTGTCAAACGTGAACCGTTCGCCAGCGGCGACCTGGATCATATACATGTCAACGTCCTGAGCGTTGTCGATCGCTCCTGTGTTCGTGACTTGCGTGTAAACACGACCAACGCGAATTGCTTCCCGGATTTGGTCATTTGGATCAAAGGTTGTCCATCCGCTGCTGGATTCACCAGTACCACTGGCCTGTGGAATTTTGGGCGATAGATCTCCGACAGGGCCAAAGGTGGCTGATTGCTGACTGACTTGACCGCTCGGACCGACTTGTGGATCCCCTTCTACTGCCGGATAACTTACAGGCCCTTGTTCCTGCATCATCTGAGGCTGAGCGATTGGATTGACGCTCATGAGTTCTCGACTTTCCAGCCCTTCACCCGCAGTCCAGCGAGCATTGAGGCGTCGACGCATAGACTTTGCTGCAAGGGCACTACGGCATTTCGATCGCAACAGGGAAGCCAGAGAGGAGAGACGCAGGCTGATATTGAGCTGTTTCATGACTTCACTCCCGTTAGTTTGTCTGCATCAACGCGATTGGTTGACACTTAGTCAGATCAACGTTCGATTTGAGTGGCTGCTTAGCAGACCTAACCTTTGTCTAAGACTCAAACCGCTCGACAATGGGATATGCGAAATCGAAAAGGAAAAGGGCTCAGCCTTTTTGGAATATTTTTTGAACCAGTCACTTTTTGATACTCAGGCGGCGAAAGACCATCTCTGCCGATTTATGCCTCGCAGCGTCAGATCCTCATTTTCTTTAGAAAAACAGGAGAAATGATCATCAAGCGTGAGCCGATTGAAACGTCAAAACCGCATCTACTAATTCGAGTTGGACGTTGCGAGGAACAGCCAAACTCTGCAGAATCTGACAACCTCGATACCACAAGCAGGGGTGCAAAGACTTAGCAACAGGATCGAAGACGGTTTTCCACGCGTATCAGTTCATCGTGCGTCAACTGTCAACGGTCAAGCAGCGACTGCGGCTTTTTTGCTTTGTACTGAGACCCTGTATCTACGGATTTGAATCGCCGAGCTCTACATGGATTCGGAAATGACTGACGACGATATTTTCATCAAGGCAATTGAGTTTCTTGATGCAGCGGAGCGTGCACGCTACCTGGATGCAGCATGCCAGGGGAATGCAGAGCAAAAAGCAAAAGTGTTGTCTCTATTGCATGCACATCAGGAAGCGAGTCGGTTTCTTGCGACGCCAGCCATGGCGGACCTTCGTGCTCAGGTACAGGAACTCCGTGACAACCATCAGGAGTCAGAACGAGATATTGATTCGTCGGTCGTTGCCGACGAAACAACGATTCAATCTGCGGATTCGCAGAACATGCCGCAGGATGGTCCGGAACCTCTCGAGAGTGGCGAGGACACCGTGGAAAAGGAATTCCGGAGATACCTCTCGCCTGCCACTCGACCCAACTGGCTCGGCCGACTTGCTCATTATGAAATAGAAGAGATTCTCGGGCATGGCGCTTTTGGTGTTGTCGCGAAGGCCTTCGATGAAAAACTGCATCGCGTCGTTGCTATCAAGATGTTGCGCCCGGAGCTGGCGTCCACATCGCCACCTCGCAAGCGGTTTCTTCGTGAAGCACGCGCTGCGGCTGCAGTCACTCATGAAAATATTGTTGGAATCTATGCGGTTGAAGAAGAACCTGTTCCGTATCTGGTGATGGAATTCGTTCCGGGGCAGACGTTACAGGCGAGACTCAATCAAAAGGGGCCGCTTGAGATCGCAGAACTCCTGCAGATCGCTGTGCAGGTTGCTCGCGGGCTGGCAGCTGCTCACAAAGCGAAGCTCATTCATCGTGATATTAAGCCGGCCAACATCCTGCTGACCTGCGATCCTGTTGATCGCACAAAGATTTCCGACTTCGGCCTGGCACGAGCAGTCGATGATGCCAGTTTGACATCAAGCGGCGTGATCGCCGGAACGCCTCTGTACATGGCACCAGAACAAGCTCGCGGCGAAACGCTGGACAGCCGCGCGGATTTGTTTAGCCTCGGCAGTGTGATGTACCAGATGGCCAGCGGTCGTCCTCCGTTTCGAGCCTCCACAACGATGGCTGTTCTGAAGCGAGTTTGCGACGACACGCCTCGTCCTATTAAGGATCTGATCCCGGAAACTCCCAAATGGCTGTCGGATATCATTTTTCGACTGCTGGAGAAATCACCAGATGACCGTTTTCAGTCAGCGGACGAAGTCGTCCAACTGCTAGAATCCTGTCAGCTGCAATTCGCCACTGGAAAAGTCAGCATCAGTGAATTGGATCATTCCAGAAAACCGGGGTCGGCGCAGCCAGCTGACCGACAACTGCCATCATTTGCGAAGATCGCCTTACTGCTTACAGCAACCGCGCTACTGATTCTGATTCCCGTCGGCTATGTTCTTCGCGACACGGGGAAGGAGGCAATCACTCGAACGGATCTGGATTCTGATACTCGGAACGCTGGCTCGGGCGAGCAGGCACCGACCACGTCAACTGGCGACGCCGATCAACAAATACTAAGTCTCATTGAGTTAATGGGAGGCCGAGTGAATGCCGGACCAACGCACTCCCCCGGAGACAAACGGAACCTTCAGAAGGGCGAAACAGCTGCTCTGTCCGGAATGCAGGTCGATATGTTCTTCGGTTCAGACAACCGGAACGCATCGGATGAAAATCTGGAGAAGTTGAGTTCGCTGTTGATTCAGCGTCCGGATATTCAACTCCGCGTATTGCATCTGGCCGACGCCCCAATCACAAACCGTGGTCTGAAGTCTTTGAAGGGCCTGCCAATCGGCCAATTGAGTGTCGGGCGTACACGAGTCAATGGCGATGAATGGGCCAACGACCTGGGAGGCTATCAGATTCGCCAATGGTGCCTCATTCCGAACGTGTCCACAAGCGGCTTGTTGAAGTTTCTTGCTGCCGAAAACGTCAAGAACATGGATTTGCCTGTCGACAAGTTGACACCTGATATCTTCGCCGCCATGAACACAAGTCCGCTTCAGGCTCTGGGACTGCAAGGTCCGGGACCGAAAGGCTGGCCCGCTCCTGAAATCCTGGAAAAGCTCAAGGACACAAACCTGACGCATGTTAATTTCGTCGGACCTGACCTGCCGCAAAACTATTTGCAAACGTTCCACGACTTCTATCCGCATCTGAATGTTGGTCTGGGTAGCGGCACCGTCCTGAAATCGACACTGGAAGGGCGAATGGCGTACTGGAAGAAGGGCCGACGGATCGCCACAGGTCGGGATGCTGCGGTCTGCAGTAGTGTTCCGGATTCCTATCGAATAGAGTTTTCGACAAGAGGATCGGACTCAAAAATGTTTCTGGTCGTGTTCCCTGTCGGTGACAGTAGTGCGAGCCTTATATTTGGCGGGTTTCGAGAGACAGGCGAGTGTTTGAATGGCCTTAGTTTGGTTGATGGAAAAGGGCTGAATGAGTATCCGACAAAGACCAATGTCGATCTGTTTGCTGACAACAAATCACACCGAGTCGTTTTGACTGTGACTCCGCAGTCGGTCAATGCAACCGTGGACGGCAAGGTCATTGTTGAATGGTCGGGTGAACCAGATCGACTTAGCATCTATAAATGGCTGCCTCAGTTGGCTGATTGCTCGATGTACATCAAATCAATCCAGGGAGAGTGGGATGTTACTGATCTCACGATCGAAGCGATCGGAGATGCGGACAAGCATAGCCAGACGGATCAGGAAATCATCGATTTCGTCAAATCAACCGGAGGCCGACTGACTCAGGGTGACCCTCCGCTAATGGGCACAAGCCTGACAGCCTGGCCGAGCCTTCCCGCATTGGCTTCCGACGTCGTTCACTTCGATTTTCGCAGGTCGAAACTCAACCTGGACAAACAGTTTGGCGACGAGCAACTCACTCGCTTTGCGGAACTGATGAAGCTGCGCCCGGACGTAAAGATTGGCGTACTGAATCTTGTTGGAACCACTGTCAGCAACATCGGATTGCTGACGCTGGAGCAGGTGCCAATCACGGAGTTGATGATTTACAACACTCGCGTCAACAGCAATCAGATTGCAGAGCAACTCGCAACTTTTCCAATCAGCGACTGGGATTTTGGTTCTTCGATAAGTTCCGATTCTCTTGCCGTTCTTGCAAAGAACCCAAATCTGCGTGGAATCTCGCTCGATAGCGAGACAGTTGATGCACAGTCGCTGTCATTCTTTGCGAATTCGAAGCTGCGTCGGCTGCAACTGTTCGGCCGTGAGAACCGCAGCCTTCCTACAGTTGATCAGTTGTCCGGTCTCACCGAACTAACGGATCTTCATCTGCCGAACTACGAATTGGAATCTGATCCCAAGATGCTGAGGAGTCTTCAAGAAAGTCTTCCCGGAGTCAAGATTCACACGAAGAGCTATGCGGACCGCCTGCCGCTTCCGCGTGAGTATCCCGAGAGCGACCTGGAAATCATTTCCCTTGTGGAGTCTGTCGGCGGCGAAATTCATCAATATCGGCCAGAGGGTTTGGTACGGGTCAGTACGGCGAACAATCTGACACTTTCGCGATCGATGGGCGCGATCAATATCGCCGCATACTCAAAGCCTGCGTTTGACGACGCCAAACTGCTGGAGCTCACTGCGCTATTGAAACAGCGCCCGGATATTGACCTCATCTGTGTTCACTTTCCGGGTACATCGATTTCTAACGTTGGTCTTCGAAGCCTGAAGGGCTTCAAGATTTCTCAGCTTTTTTGTGGTCACACAAGAGTAAACGGCGATGAAATTGCGAACGAAGCACCCGAGTTCAAAGTTAGTGAATGGGGGCACGTACCACGACTCACGGAACGCGGTTTTAGCAAGTTTCTGGAATCGCCTCATGTCATTGCAATTGACATTCCAGCAGGCGATGTAACGCCGACAGTGATCAGGAACGCTGCCCAAAGCAATTTGCGTCATTTCGGAATGATCGATCTCAAAGCCTCTGACTTGCCGCCCGCACAGTCGTTCAGCGTGCTCACAGAGATTCAAGTCCTGGCGTTGCAATCGAATGAGAAAATTCCACAAGAGTATCTGCAGGATTTGCATATTCAGGTTCCGCAGGCAGAAATTCGTTGCGGGGTACGGACTATCCCACCGGATGATGACGTAATTCAGGCAAGACTTTTCGCGGGGCGGCAGATCTCCAACGGCGTCCCTGCAGCAATCGCCCGAGACGTGCCGCATTCATACCTTCTGGAATTCAAAGCAAGACGGATCACAGGCAAAGATGCAATTGGCATTCGGTTTCCAATTGCGGACAACGCCGCAACCATTCTTTTTTCCGCCTTCACGGACCACACCGAAGGGTTGAGCGGACTGGCACTGATTGATGGCGTTGATTTGCCGAAATCGCCGCACACGAAACAAGGTAATCCGTTTGCAGACGGTAAGGACCATCTCATTCGCATTTTCGTGACGCCTCGCACCGTGACTGCAACGGTTGACAACACAGAATATGTGCGTTGGGAAGGCGACCCTGCACGCTTGAAACCGTACGCATATCTCGAAGGCTACAAATCGCCGCTATTCATCAGGACTTGGGCAGACTTCTACGTAACGGAACTCAAGCTGGAAGCGATCGATCCGGCGGAGCTGACCGAGCCTTCTGAAGAAAAACCAAAGGAAGCGAATTGACTACGATCATAGATGTTCCTGATCTTGTCTGATCGACGCATAAAGCTTAGCTCTGGCCAATGTCCAGTCACGCTTCGCTGTTGCGGGGGAAATGTCCATCATGTCGGCCGTTTCTTCGATCGAAAGTCCGCCGAAATAGCGATGCTCGACTAACTCACGCTGGCGAGGATTCTCTTTGCCCAGTTCTTCCAGTGCCTGGTGCAGGTCTTCGAATGCCACACCGTTTTGCGACTTGAAATTATCGAGCAGTGCATCAATCGGAACTCGCTGTCTGTCGCCGCCTCTCTTTTGAGCGTTTCTCGTCCGAGCGTGATCAACCAGAATCTGCTGCATGGCGCGATTGGCGGCCACATAAAGATATCGTCGGTTTTCTGAAAGCGCGATCACATTCTGATCAATGAGCTTCAGGCAAGCTTCATTCACCAACGCGCTGGCCTGCAGCGTGTGATCCGGCCGCTCTGATTTCATCATGTGCCGAGCAACCCGCAACAGATCATCAAGGATCAGTTCCAGGACTCGATTGGCAGCGTTACCGTCTCCCGCTCGAGCCTCCTGAAGCATGCATGTAAACTCACTGTTCATCGATCCCTCCGCTTCTGCAACAGGTGTATTGGTTTGAGCGACTTCACCTTATGACGGACTGAATGTAGTCCCTGGTATCGCCGCTGACTATTCTCGGACGAAACAGATCACTATCACTTTTGATGGTCGACTGTCTTCATTGCTGTTTCCTGAGCGGTTTTGTAAAAGCACGTGTCAAAATTGTTTGTGATTGTTAAGGGAAAGGTCGTTTACATTGCAAAACAATTCAGAAGAAGAGTCCCTTGGAAGCACCGAATACACCCTGCTGCTGGGGCAGATTCAGGCTGGGGATGAAAATGCCGAAGCGAAACTGTTCGAACGGATGCAGGCTGTCATGCGCGCTACGGCTGATGTGATGATGCGGAAGGAATCGGGCGATCATACTCTGCAACCAACGGCCGTTGTGAATGAAGCGATCATTCGGATTCTAAATTCGGAACTCCTGCAGAAGGCGGATGGTCGTCGTTATCTGTTTGGAGCGGCGAATAAGGCCATGCGAGAGATACTTGTGGACCATGCTCGCCGCCGCAATGCTCAAAAGCGACCCGGCAGTCAGCAGAGATCTTCGATTGACAGTATGCTGGAGACGCTGCAACAAAGAGACAATGTGGAGATCTGTGAATTGAATGAGGCTCTTGAAACTCTGCGAGCCCAGTTTCCTCGGCAGGCAGAGGTGACGGAAATGCGTTTTTTTTCTGGCCTGACCGTGGAACAAATTGCTGAACTTCTGGAAATCAGCACCGCCACCGTGAAGCGTGAATGGGCCGCCGCACGAGCTCGATTGAGACTGCTTATGGGAGGCGATGCTGATGAGAACGCTGAAGGTGACGGCATGTAAGCCGGACCAGAAGGTCTGTTGATTTAGTCGTTTAACGGCAATACCCTTCAAAGAATAGCGGAGCAGCGCGAGCTGCCCGGTTTGTGCCTGGGAAAACATAGACTCACCGGACGGCTTGCGCCGGTTCCGCTACTTCAATCGCCGTTAAACGAGACCACTCTCTACGGAACTAAAGTATCTCACTCGGTCCGGCCTGCATTCATCGGACGCTTGTCGACAGAGTCCTACTTTGTCGGCACCACTTTCTTCAGCGGAGTCAAAATCTCTGTGAGTCGCTCCTGCTGCGGCTCAGGCTGGCGTGCCAGCCACTCGTCCAGCAGTTTGTAGTTCCAACTTTCAGAATGCTGATCGCCGTTGATTGTTGTCGTCCATTCCTCGTCAAAAGGCAGGGAATCCTGCGAGTTGGCTGCCACGGCTGTGAGTCGCGACAGGGCGATGTGCAGTGCTCCGTATCCTGATTTCAGTTGATCCTGTGGGAATTTCTTTTTGACGTCAGCGGCTGCGGTGACGTCCCCCGACAGCAGTAACGCCTGTTGATAATGGCAGTAAAAATAGTGCATCCAGTCCGGGTCATATTTGGGCTCAAGATCGGCAAAAATTTTCAGGGCTCGTGGATACTGCCGGGCTCCGACACTTGCGACTGCGTAGTTGACCAGAAACGTTTGGTTATCCACCGTTTCCGGCTCTGATTCGGCTTTCGCATAGTATTCCACGGCCTTCTGAAAATCGGCCTTCGCCGAATATGTAGTGCCCATTTCGGTCCAGAGCGCAGGATTCTTTGGCTTCTTCGATTTTGAATACATCTGCTCGGCCGTCAGGAACGCCTTAATGGCTTCATCATAGCGTTTCAGGTCATAGAGATTTTTCCCGAGGTAATGGAAGTCATGTGCTGAAGCATTCGAACTGCTCGTCCGCAGTTCGGAGATTCTTAGCGCTTCTTCGAACTCCCTCAATCCACGCAGGGTATAAACGAGTTGCCGTTCTGCCAGAGATTTGTAGTACTTGCTTTCATTAACACGAGCTGTTGAAATCAGTTCTTCAAGGATTCCTTTCGCCTTGGGAAAATTGCCTGATTCTACATGGTACTCCGCCGCCTGGATCTCCGCGTAGGTGTTCTTCGGCGAGAGTTCCAATGACTGATCGATATACTTCTTCGCCTCCCCAAGCAGCTCGGTTTTCTCATCGCTCGTCTCCCCCATACTTTGGCTGATAAGTGCTTCGGCCGCATTTGAGGCGATGTCGGGGTCCTTCGGAAAAGTTTTCGCACTTTCCCGGGCGAGTTCACAACCTTCCTGAATCATTCCCTCGTTCAGTCGAACTCTTGAACGAAACAGAGCCGGTAGCCGCTGGTCCGGCAAAAGACTGGCCGCTTGATCTATCAGCTCGAACGACTCTTTGGATCTGCGATTCTGGACCAGCTTCAGAGCTCGGAATAACTTCAGCACCCCTTCCCGCTCTTCTTTTTTCACTGGCTGTTCTTCATCGATCGCGACAGATTCCTGCGGGACGTTCTCCGGCTCTGACTCATCGGCATGTCTGCCAACAATAGACGACGCGATGCGGTCGACCGAGATTTTCTCCGTCGGCGAGAAATCTGTCTCTGGTGCCGAACGAAACCATGAAATCGGATTGTCATTCAATGCTTTCAGAAGGCTTCCCGCTACCTGCAGAGCGTCTTCGGCATCTTGCAATGCCTTGGTTTTCTCGCCGAGTGCAACCGACTTCTCTGTCAACGCTACAGACTTTTCTTTCAGGGCAATTACCTTCTCGTCGTTCTCTTTTCGCAGGGCCGTCGCCGCCGCTCGGCTTTGTTGATTCAGCATCAGCATCGCCACAATCGCAACCACAGCCGCTGCTGCGATCGACGAAACCGTTTTCTGGTTGCGGCGAATCCATCGTTGAGCTCGCACGGTCAGCGGTTCCTGATAGGCCTGTACAGGTTCATCCGCCAGCCAGAGTTCAATGTCCTTTGCCAGATCTTCTGCATGCTGATAACGATTTTGTTTCTTTGTGGCCAAAGCCTTGTGACAGATCGCCTCGAGCGCACGTGGAACAGAGGCCCGCGCATCACACGCTGGTCGAATATTTCCGCTGCGCACATCCTCCAGAACGGCTGGCAAGTTGAGTCGGCCGCCCTGGTCCGTTGATCGCTTGATGGCATTTTGTCCGGTCAGGATTTCGTAAAGGATGGTTCCCAATGAGTAAACGTCGGACGTTTCGTCGATCTGATCGAGTTCCCCTCTTGCCTGTTCCGGGCTCATATACTGTGGCGTGCCGATGATACTGCCAGTCGCCGTAGCAGAGTCGGCTGACCTGTCGTCGAATCTATTTCCGTCGGAGGTTAGCGGCGGTTCTTCCTGAGCCATTTCTTCCGCGCTGTTCGGGCGCGTCGCTCGAGCGAGCCCCCAGTCGACGACGAGTGTCTCGCCATAACGGCCCAGCATGATATTGCCTGGTTTAAGATCGCGATGCAGCACGCCTTTGCTGTGTGCGTAGGCGATTGCTTCGCAGACGTCGATGAATCGTTTCAGCAAACCTCGAAATTCGAGAGAACGGTCAGAGCCTGAGCGAAATGACTGCGTGTGAAATCGTTCAATTCCGTGCTTCAGATTATCGCCGTCGATAAATCGCATGGCATAAAATGGACGACCATCCGCGTAACGCCCGAGACCATACACAGGAACGATGCCTGGATGCTCAAGGCGTCCTGTGATTTTCGCTTCGGCCTGAAAGCGAGATTGCAGATCTTTGCGATCAGCGTTGTCAGCTCGGATTTCCTTGAGTGCGACATCTCGATTCAGTTCTACGTCTTTGGCGATGAAGACGTCGCCGAGTCCGCCTGAAGCATGTTTTTTCAGGATTCGAAACCGATGCTCCTGCGACGTGGCAGTTGAAGTTCCTGTTCTGCGTGAGGAAGTTGCTCCTACGATGCATAGGGAGTCGTGAAGTTCTGGATCATCAATAGTGTTAACGGAATTTCTAACGGCTGGAGGAACAGAACTCAGGGCTTGCAATGCATCCGACGTGATCCCGTGATGCAAATCAATGTGAGCCTTAACCATCGGCTCAATGAGCTCCAGTTGCTCAGCTGAAATAGCATTCCGTTGTACGCTGATGTTCTGGATTGACAACGTTCGGTCAGCAAGCCATGCATTCAGGATGTCCGTCAGCGCGTCTTCCGAAAGTAATCCACTCTGCCAGGAAAGAATCAAAAACAACAACCCGCGTTGTTCCGAGGAATGATCAGCGCGAGTTGGCTTAGTTTCTGATACAGGCGCAAGATACTCCGAGCCGGTTTCATCGAACGCCTTCAACAGTTCAATCAGTCGATCGGCGAACTGTGGCGGAATGGCTGCGACAAAGGCGTCGCGAGCGGGTCCATCGAGCTCGATGGCCTGGCCAAAATATTCGTCCAGCTGCTTTTCAAAATCTGAGGCTGTCATAGGGAGCGTACTCTGACTGATGTTTTCGATCGTTCTTAGTTTGCAAACGAACCGAGAGGCAGGAGCGAGGATTCTCTACGTGGTGGTGAACTCCAGCAACGAGAGTATCTTGGCCGAAACAGAAGTCTGCTGTTGCCGTACTGGTTCTTTGCTCTTCGCCGTAGTCTGGCGATCTGTTTGCTGGTGTCAGACTTAATTGATGCAGTATCCGAAAGATTTTCATCAACAAAAAAAGGCCTCGTGGCAATCCGTGCCAGAGGCCAATAGTTGACTTCCAATTTTGATTTATTGTGTCACAGGTGCGTGCCAGGGATTAGTTGAGTAGGTCCGGTTGAATGCGTCCCATTGAGCCTTCTGTGAGAAGTTCGACGGCAGGGCCGAGCCTTTTCTTTGAGGGCTTGCTGAAGGTGCTGAATAATCCAGGGCCGTCGCTGCGCCGCTGAGACCGGCTCCGGCGCCGCTCAGGACGGCAGCAAAGGTCTCAATTCGTCGCATTCTTTTTTCCCCAACTTCAGTTACAGATTGACCTGTTCGTGCGGCCACTTTGGCATCTTGTTGCTGTTTTTTTGCAACCCAGTTGCTGCTGAGTCGAGTGAGCGGCTGTCCCGTTGGATTGTACGGGCTGACGTTTGAGTTGGCCGCATGACGAGTAGCCTCCTGGGACCGGCCACTTTGGGAATCGGCGCGGCGTTCGCTGCGTTTCTTGAACAACTGGGCCTGCAGCTCTGAGGTGCAGACAAGCAGGATCAGGGCAATGGTCAGAGTCCTGAGTGTGCGAGATCGAGACATTTTCGTGTTCCTTGTTTCAGTTCCGTGAGCGAAGTTGTTTCAGCCGACAAATGTTTATGCGCAAAACGTCTCGGAAAGGGATCACAGAAAATGTTTGTTTTTTGGGGTACGGTTCCTCGGACGTGTCTCAGCAGCAGAAAAAGCAGGCCAGACCGGGTGCCGTTTGTTCGGACAGCCCGCACGAAAGTTAGAAGCCGCTTTACGGCAGAGACGTCAGACTTTCGTTGGGCTTTGGTACAGTCAGGGTTCCCCGACTGATGAGAATTGGTTGCGGCACCAGTGGCTCGCCAGCGACGTCAAGCGGCAGCATGAGCACGGTCAGCGACAATTCACCCGAACACGAAGGGCATTCGATGGCGAGATCTGCGTCCAGTTTTCCATCCGTCGTTTTGGCGAAGGCGGAACTTGACGCGACGATCTGGAGAGTCCGTCGATGTCGCCGCGAGAATTCCGCGAAGAAGACGGCCGAGTCGCAGTCTGCAGGAGGCGTGATCTTTCCCGTCAGACGGACTCCCTCAAACTGCTGCAGAGTTCTCCAGTCGGGTAATTGCAGGCTGCTGACCACACGTCTTGCTGAATCAGGCACCGAAACCATCACCGTTGTCTCTGGTGCAGTCTCTTCATAGTGAACGGTCTCTTCCGAATAGCCAGCCGCCGGAGCAGGAAATACGGGTTCACCTGATTGGCATTGCAGAAAGAGAAAGCCCAGGGCAGAAGTCAGAACGACCGCAGTCGCTGTTCGTTTTACGAAAGGCATGTTTATCGAATCCTTGTCAGAAACAAACGGTCGGCTTTCGCAGGCGAAAACCGACCTTTGCACGAGCAGATCGGGAGTTTGTAAAAACCTCAATCAAGCGAGTTTTCTCTCGCCACCGGGTTTACCCCGGTGGTTTACGGGCTTTTGCACTACACATGTCGCACCTGAATGAGGAACTGGAGTAGTGCAGAAGCCTCATTCCACCGGGGTAAACCCGGTGGCGTAGCCTGGCTAAGGGCTAATAGAAATCAATATTCGTCACAATTGAGTGTTGGTATTCGTTGGCCCAGACGAACACAAAGTTGTCGCCTCGACGTCCGTAATCCACAACAACGCTTCCACGCGGCCCGCCAGCCCATTGACCAAGGAAAGAAGTTCTGCCTGGTACGTAGGCATCAACGACAGATCCGCCGCCTCTTGGCTCGTGTCCGACACCGACAATATAGCGAGTCAGGCGAGGACCGCGGCCGGTCATGAAGCGAATTGACGAGCGAGGATAGAATCCACCGCTTCGATGGCTGGAGATCGTAAAACCGCCTCGTGAGAAAGTGGCGGCGTCCACGGTTTGCGACAGGAACATCAGTGTCGCCAGGGCCAAACAAGTAAGTGCTCTTTTCATGTGAGTATCTCCTTTCGAGAGATCAGAAGGGGGAACGGTAGTGACTGGATTCCCTTGAACCCATCTCTACCCAGATCGTTGCATCAATGTTCTGGCTCACGAACTTCACGTGCCCGTCAGCGAAAGCGACGTTGACACCGCCTGGATGCAGGCTGGTGGCCGTGTAGATTCCGGTCATTACCGAACTGCCGTTGGTGCAGCTTGGGCGATTCGGTGTGAGTGTGTGCGTATACAAAGCAGTTCCAATCCCGCCGCCATGCCACGGAAAGCCGCGTGGAAACGGAACGGCGTCGAGCATAAAGCTCTTTGGGTCCATGGGGATGGAGTCACAGTCGCTGGCAAGGTCCTGCATTTGCTCGGGATTGAAGTATTCGTTTGGTAAAAGCCAGGTGTCTGTGATTCTGGAATGCGGCGCACTCGGCAGCATCGCCTCGGAAAACGCGGCCGTATTGGAGAGTCCATCGGTGATGTCTGCAGTTGAGATCCGTTTATCCGGGTAGATGTCATTCGCATCGTCACCGTATCCGAACACTCCGTTGAAGCCGCTTCCAAGCACGCCCGTCCCGGCGTTGCCATGGTAGCTCGTTCCAGAGCTGGTTCCTGAGAAGCACTCTCCCTCGCTTGCTCCTGGGTCGCCGGGGCATGTCAGGTACTGCAGGTGCTCATTCTGAATGGCGTTCAGGTTCCTAAAGCCATCCGGGTCCTCGGACTGTTTTCCAGCCTCAAAAAGTGTGTTCTCTCCGAGGAACGGCAGGATTTCATACTTGTGGCTGGTGCCCGTCGGAAAGTACCTGTACGTCGCTTCGAAGTTCAGTGTCGCAGTCATCAGTTGACGCAGATTCGACTGACACGTCATCCGTCGAGCGGCTTCTCGTGACTGTTGAACTGCTGGTAACAGAAGCCCTGTCAGCACCGCGACGACTGACGTACTGACGAGCAGTTCAATCATGGTGAAGCCCGAACGCTGGCTTCTGAAACCCTTGCGTTGTCTGTAATTCATGTGTTCGCCTTCAACGTTTGAAACTCATCTGTGGATCACACTTTGCAGTTCGGTGTGACTTCGCTTCTGTAGCCCTATGCGTATTCAACGCCGTTGATGGCTCACGAAATTTCGAGAGAATGTTTTGCGAGTTTGGGAAAGCAGTTCTGGGTTAAAATCAGGGGCGATTGAGTTCTGTCTGGTTTAGGTAATCCCAGGACTCACGTGTCGATGAGAGCAAACGGCTTGTTGGTTTGAGGATGACTCTGGCGAGCGATCTGAAAGCATCGCGGCGGGATTGGGGAGAAATCTGAAGAGTGCGAATGGCTCTTGTCGCTATTTCCGGCGGTTTTCAAACAGGTTACTGATGGCGGGGGGTTGAGTTCGTGTGTACTCTGCGGCGGTTTTGCTGCTGCATGATGTTTCGTGTTTGCGGCGTTCTTTGATTTATTCGGCCAACAGATCGAACATGCTCGAACTTCGAAACCCTCACAGTATTCTTGCCGCGTTACAGGTTCGACCGAAGGCGGTGAAGCAGATACGAGTCCATTCTGAAAGTCCCGGCGAGGCCTGGGATGCCGTGATCGCAGAGGCTCAACGACATAAAATTCCTGTTCGAGTTGGCACGCCAGAGCAGCGTAACGAGCGTGGAGGTGGAAGAGGCGGTCGTGATACGGAACGCACCGGGGCTGGTTCGGCGACGGTGGAACCGCCTTCGCCGTTGCCACTGGAAATTCTCTGGAGCGCTGGTGAAGGAACACGTGGCTTGTGGCTGGCACTTGATCAGGTTCAGGATCCTCAGAATCTTGGCGCCTTGTTTCGTCTGGCGGGATTCTTCGGAGTGCGAGGGATCATTCTGACGAAGGATCGCAGCGCTTCTGTGAACGCAACCGTGTGTGATATCTCGGCTGGTGGGGCTGAGCATGTTCCGTTTGCGATCATCGCCAATCTGGCTCAGGCGATTGAGAAAGCTCAGGAGAATCAGATCTGGGTTCTTGGAACTTGTGAACGATCGCAATCATCGATTTACGATATTCAGCGTGATCGCAATTGGATGCTTGTTCTCGGAAACGAAGGCACAGGACTTCGCCGACTGACTCGCGAACGATGTGATCAGCTGGTCTCAATGCCGCCTCTGGGAGCCGTGCCTTCATTGAATGTCGCGACGGCAGCGGCTGCTTGCCTTGCCGTGATCACCGCGCCAGTAATTCCTAAATAGGGCTCACGGGAAATTTCTGACTCCTGCAGGCACGTGGTTTCTACAAGTGCATGATGGGTCGACTTCACTCGCAGTCTTGCAGTGCTGGCGTGTTCTTGCGATGGGGATCGCTATGAGTTTTTGTTCGAGTGGTCTGACTTCAGCTTGCGGTTGAATTCGACATAGATGTCTCGAACTCGGTCTCGATTTTTGTCCAGATCTTCGACCGTCCAGTCGTTCGCAGAAATGGTGGGCAGAAAGTAGACATCGACAATGCCGCATCCGGAAACAAGATTCATGCCAGCATCGGCCGCTTCAGGAATATGCACGTAGATCGGGACGATGTCGGCTCTCAAGCTGGTCGCAAGGTGAAACGCGCCGCGATTAAAGTGTCCGATTTCGCCCGTGTAGATTCGACCGCCTTCGGGTGACAGGTACACAGAATCGCCCGTCTGCCGAAGAATGCGGTCCGCGTGTTGAAAGATTGCTCTGCGCTTTTCTGGATACTTATAGGGAACTGTCCAGAAGACACCGATCAGATATCCAATCAGGCCGAATGGGAGGATCTTGCGCAGAAAGCCGCTTAGAAAGTAACGGGCTCTGGGAAGACCCAGTGCTGTGATGACGAAAATATCCAGAGTGGCTGTGTGATTTGATAAGTAGACTGTCTGACACGTTGGCAACGGCTGCTGGCGATGTTCGACAATCCGGACATTGCAGAGCCACAGTGCGAGTTCCGCCATCTTTTTGGCAATCACTTCGCTGCAAAAACGGCGAGTCTGAAACAGAGTGACAATTGCAACAAACAGCATGACGCCAGCGCCGGCGGTCAGGATCACCGTGCCCGCAATCGCAATCAGGACTTTTCGCATCGTCCAAGCTGGCTTCGCCGTGGTCTCGTCTGCGGAGGTTTCGACTGCTGCAGATTCGTCAGAGGAATGCATATCAAAAATGTTTTGTCTGGAGGTCGCCTGAACTGGCGGGCACAGTTGGTAGCTTGGCACTGTGACGCGATTTCATTGGCGACGCAAACGAGACTGCAGGTGAATCCGCGTCTTTGTCGTCATCGTTGACTCGAACGGCAGATGAGGTCATGCCGAAACACACTTTAAAACATTTGTCTCAACTGTTCCTGAACGACTGAGACAATCGTCCGTCATGCACTAGTAAAGACCCATTCTCCCGTCGCCTTGTTGCACTTCAGGTGGACCCTGTCGCCGAGTGCATTGGCATGACGGGATTCGACTGCATGTGACCGTTTTTGTTAACGGATGGATCGCCTGCCAGAGATCGGCAGATGATTTCTGGTACACTTCGATGAAGAATCGCCAGCATCACCATCGACTTTTGACGCGAACGTCAACTGTTGTCGACTTCGTCTGACAAGCTGCACACTATGACAAAGTTCGTTCGTCAGATACTTGGGTTCGTTGTTTACTGTTCGTGTTTTGTCTACTACTTGTTGTTACTGCCGTTGTTGGATCGCAACGAGACAGACGAACGTTTTCGAAGCCGCCTGAGAAAGGCGACTCGAATCGCGATGTGGGCGTATGGTGTTCGGGTCAATGTCGTGGGCCGTGAGCATCTGCAATCGAACTCCATCGCGATCATCGTTGCCAATCATTCTTCATGGTTCGATCAACTCGCCTTGATTGCCAGTCTTGAGCAGCCGATTGCATTCGTCGCAAACCAAAAGTACTTCAAGTACATCGGCCTCGGACGAGTACTCAGGAAACTTGGCAGTGTTTCTGTCTTCGATCGTGATGTTACCACGAGTCTGCGCGAATGTCGCGATGTCCTTGGGCGAGGGAAATGGCTGGTTATTTATCCGGAGGGAACTCGGTCGGCGTCACTGCTTCCGTTTCGCCGTGGTGCGGCAGTCCTTGCACATCAAACGGGTGTTGATATTCAGCCGATTGTCATTCGTGGCGCCGGAGAAATCCTGCCAAGGTGTCACAGCCTGTTGCGAGTCCAGCCAGGCACGATCACTCTGGAGGCGCTGCCTCGTCTTACGGGCCAGGGCAATCGTTCGTCAGCTCAATATATGCGGCAGATTCAAGAGTGTTTTACCGGAACTGTTGAGGCGACTGGAGCAGGTGAAACAACCGGTCCGCATGAAGCAACAGGCGCTGAGCCAGCGTCGTGCAATTCGATGATGGACGAGATGGTGTCTGTGAGCCAGGTCGCTGTGGATACGACGGTCTCTGATGAGTCGACCGGTCCATTCATCGGTATCGACGTTACAAATTTTCCGCCAAGCAATTTCCTTGGCGTCTTCTATGTGGTCTTTGCCAGTATGATGACGACAGCTTCGATCGTTATGTCGCTGTCGATGAATGCGTGGATTTGGTTCGTCGGTCAAATGCTTTTGGCAGTCACGTTGATTCAATGGTTGGCGATTTTGCATGAAGCGGGCCACAAGACCTTGTTTCGCTCTCGCATTCTCAATCGCTGCGCAGGATACCTCGCGGGTTTCTTTGCACTCATCCCTGGCGATTGTTGGTGGATTGTTCACGCGAAGCATCACTTCTGGACCGGCTGGCAGGATCTGGACATGACGACAGAAAGCCTGGTTCCTCGTCCGTTGAGCCGACTTGAGCGAGTGGTCATCAATACCTGCTGGCAGCTCTGGATTCCATTGTTCGCTTCTCTTTATCGCTGGAACAACTATTGGAATCTGTTTCGTTTGAGAAAAATATTTCCCCGGTCTCCTCAGCGGCGAACGATCACTTTGAACATCGTCATTTATCTGACTGTTTACCTGACACTCATCTTTGGCCTGGGAGTTAATGTCATCGCCAAAACGGCAGGCCTGGCGATGTTAGTGACGCTGTCGTTGCAGGACCTTTTGATTCTGAGTCAGCACACGCATATTCCAATGAAGCTCTCTGAAGGCAAAGCCGTTCAGCGATTTACTTCATGGCAGCAGGAAGTTTTCACTCGGTCGCTGGTGTTTCCTCAATGGTTTGCGAGGCTTGTGCTTTTGAACTTTGATGCACATGGGTTACATCACATGTTGCCCAGGATTCCGGGTTATCATCTTCATCAATTGAAAGATCGCGAAACGGCGAATTGCATTGTCTGGTGGAGATGGATTCTGAATGCAAAAAGCGTGAGGGGCGATGTGTTGCTGTTTCAGAATCGAGATCAAACGGGATTCCATTTTTGAAGTGACTGACGGACAGTGTTGAACTTATGAACGATCCTGAATCAACCATCTGCACAGTCTTTCTATTCTCGTCGCTGCTGATCGCCGGGATTGTGCAAACGGTATGGATGAAGAGCCGTTTTTCGAACCGCTTTGCGATCGCTATCGACGGTTGTCGGACGTTTCGTGGTCGCCGTGTCTTTGGGCAAAACAAGACCTGGCGTGGTTTCATTGTGATGGTTCCGGCAACCGGATTTTCCTTTCTGATTGTCCATGCCATCATGCAATGGATTTACGCAGATCAACTCCGTTTGTGGAAAATCTCCGGCATTCAGTATTTTCTGCTCGGCTGTGCAGCGGGACTGGGCTTCATGCTGATTGAACTTCCCAATTCGTTTCTGAAACGACAGTTTGACATTGCGCCAGGTGCACCTTCATCAAGTCCGTGGATTCGCAGGATTTGTTTTGTTGTCGATCAGATCGATTCGATTGTTGGCGGCTTGCTTGCCGTTTGGATATTCGTATCTGTCCCAGCGACGACCGTGATCTGCCTGCTTCTGATTGGTGCCGCTACTCATTACGCGTTCAATTGTGTGTTGTTGTACCTGGGGCTTCGAACAAGAGCCGAATAGGTTTGAGTCCATTTCATCATGATCGCACATTGAATCGCTCGCATGCAAATTCTCACGAAACCGACATTCCTTGTTCCGTTATCCGGAATATCAGCATCCGACGATTTCGGTGCAAAGGCATTCCGACTTGCCGAGATGTCACGACTTGGGTATCCCGTTCCCAACGGTCTGGTGATTAGTGGACGACTGTTTTCTCAGACGATCGGCGAGACTCATCTCCATGCGTTCATCGAATCCAGAATTCAGAACCTGTCATTGAAGAACATCACCGCTGTCGCCGACGCTGCCGCGGCGATTGAAACGGAATTGCGGTCTGTTGCGTTGCCCGCCGAATTCATAGAGCAACTGCGGACCGCCACAGCGCCACTTCTCGAGGCCGGGCCTGTTGTCGTGCGGAGTTCGGCTTGCGGAGAAGATTCTGCCGAGGCGGCTTTTGCCGGACAGCTCGATTCGTTTCTGAATATTCGGACCCTGGAGGAGTTAATTCGAGCGATACCACGATGCTGGGCCTCGTATTGGTCTCACCGATCACTGGCCTATCAACTGGCGAGAAAAGTCCAGCTTCAATCGATGGGAGTTATCATTCAGCAGCAAGTGCAGGCAAAGATTTCTGGAGTGCTGTTCAGCCGCAATCTAAGAAATCCACACCTGGACGAAGTCGTCGTTGAGTATTGCAGCGGACTTGGCGAACGCCTGGTTTCTGGCGAAATTTGTCCGTCTCGAATAACGATTGACAGTGACGGTTCAGTCAATAAAGAAACAGACGATGTTTCCGACATCAGCCGGCAGGACGCAACTCAGACATTTGCGGACAGGGGCGACGATCTCTTGAAAGAATCAATCGCTCAGCTTGCTTCTGCGGCACGTTCTTTGGAACGTGCGTTTGGTCATCCGCAAGACGTGGAATGGTGCATTGATCAGTCCGATCGTTTGCACATCGTCCAGAGCCGTCCGATCACAACCATCAGGAAGATGACTCCCAAAGTGGTTTGGTCGAACGCGAATGTGAACGAGAATTTCCCGGAGCCGATCTCGCCTTTGCTGTATTCGATCGCAACTGTCGGCTACTACAACTACTTTCGCAACCTTGCGATTGCGTTCGGCATTTCGATGGAGCGGATTAGTGCGATGGAGTTTCCGCTGCGGAACATCATCGGAACCCATGCTGGCCGGATGTATTACAACCTGACGAACATCCATGGCGTACTGCGGGCTGCACCATTGGGTGAGTTCCTTGCTGAGTCATTCAATCAATTTGTGGGTTCGGAAGCAACGGATCGCAGTCAGCAAACGCCAAACTGGAAATCGTCTCGACGCAATTGGCTGGCTGAGCGGTTGGAATTGATGAGGATTGCAAGAAAGGCGTTTGTTCGATTCAGAAAGATGGAAAGTCGTGTGGCGGTGTTTGAGTCGACTGTTGATGACTTTGCGAAAGACTCGCATCTGTCTCAATTGCAGAGTGCTGACTCACGCCAGCTCCTTTCGCTCTGGCGGCGATTCATTGCGATCCGGAGCAACTGGACGGATGCGGCAATGGCTGATGCTTCGAGTATGATCTACTATCAACTTACGCAAAAATTTCTCGCATCAGAATTTGCTGAAGACGCGGATCGCACGATCGTGAACAGATTGCTGACCGGGCTTTGTGACATCGTCAGTGGTCTTCCCGTGGAGCGGTTGTGGGAGCTCTCTCGCAGTATTCGCCGGCATCAGGTCCTTGTCGACGCGTTTGAAAATGACACTCCACAGGATGTTTGGCATCGGATCCAGACCGATGATTCGGTTAAGGAGGTCCGTGATGAACTCCATCAGTTTTTGGAACAATGGGGTTTTCGTTGTTCCGGTGAACTCATGCTGACAAAGCCCAGTTACCAGGACGATCCGGCAAGCCTGATGCCGATTCTGGCAACATTCGTGACACGCGAAAGTCCGTCGCCGCGCGAGCATCTCGAACAGCAGCAACAACTTCGTGAAACCATCACACAAGGTGTGCTGAATCGGCTGCGATCCCGAAAGGTGCTTCGGTTCTTGCCGTGGCCACGAAAAGATTTTTTTGCTCGCTGGCTTCTGCATTCCACTCAGCGGAGTGTTGCCTGTCGGGAACGCGCTCGACTCAAACAGGCGATGCTCTACAGTCGCCTTCGGCATGTTGCACTGGCGATTGGCCGTTTGCTGACGAAGCAAGAACTTCTCGAACAGCACGATGATATTTTTTATCTGACATTTCAGGAGACAGAAGACATCCTTTGCGGCGTGTTTATGTTGCCGAACACGATTCGTGATCTGGCACGTTTGCGACGTTCGGAATTGCTGGCTGCTGAAAAGTTGAATCCACCGGACCGCATAGAGCTTGCCGAAGGAGAATTCTGGCAGCCAGTGGCGATTTCTACCAAGGCATCCGAAGGCGATTTAGCAAATCCTGATGTCAGAGCGTGGAACCAGGGAACAGGAGTCAGTGGCGGTACAATGACTGGTCGTGCCGTTGTGCTGACGAGTCCGGATCAATTTGCCGAAGTGGCTCAAGGCGACATTCTTGTGACTCGCCAGACGGACCCGGGCTGGGGGCCGATCCTTTTTCTTGTCAGCGGACTTGTGATGGAGCGAGGTGGGATGTTGTCGCACGGTGCAATCCTCGCTCGTGAATATGGAATTCCAACGGTCGTGGGAATTCAAGGTGCAACGCAGCGCATCGTGAGCGGTGATACAATTCGAGTGGACGGAGATCGTGGACTTGTCGAAATCCTTTCGTAGTGATCTGTGTGGCTACTTTCGCACGCGACTGTTGACCGCGCCTATGGCTGCGTTGCTGGTGTTGTTGCTGTCTGCTGTGTGTTTTCGGTCTCTGCCGACAAGCCTCAGTCAGGCGTCGTATGCCGTCGTACTTGGCGTTGTCCTGATTGTTCAATTTCGTCTTTGGGATGACCTTGCGGATTTCGACAAAGATCAACGCGAACATCCCATGCGAGTTCTTTGTACAACGCAGCATAGACGGGCATTCCAGCGTTTGTGGTTACTGATGACGGCCATAACGCTGCTGTGGCTGGCAATCTTTGGAAGCGTCAAAGCATTCATCGCCTTGAGTCTGTTGATCATATTTATGGCGGCTTTGTATGCGTTTCCACAGCGTCGAGCATGGCCGCTGATGGATTATCATCTTGTGCTGCTGAAGTATCCGACTTTTGTGCTGATAATCGTGCTGTTTACCAGCGGAACGCCGCGTACTTCGCAGATCATCATGGCGTGCGTCGTTTATCTGCTGCTCTGTTCCTACGAAGTGTTCCACGATCCGGCCTTGCGATCCAGACGCGATTTTCGTTCTGTCGCAGTCATCGAATTCATCGCTGCGATTGGACTCTCTGTGTTGATAATCGGCCGTGATTCCGGAATGCTGTGGTGGCCGTAAGAAATTGATTCGCTCATTTACCGAAAGCATGATTCATGACATCGCTGACCAACACGGCCCCCACATCGGATATGTTCGAACCGGTTGTGTGTTACTACTGTGGTGAGACCGCCCATCATTATCTGCTGACTGGTCAGGATGATTTGTCCGGGAAACCCGGTGACTTTCAGTTCGTAACATGCGACAAGTGTGGCCTCGCTTACCAATCGCCGCGACTTTCGATCGATCACATCGGCGCGTATTACGATGAAGAATACATCGCTCATCGGAAGGAAACAAATTGGGGGATCCTGACCTGGTTCTACAAACGCGGCATGGACAAGCACGATCGAGAGAAAGACAAATTGGTCTCACGATACGTGCCGCTCGGTGAAGGGACGGAGGTACTTGATGTCGGCTGTGGCTCTGGATCTTTCCTGCAACGTTTGCGACAAAAATACAGCGTCAGCGCCAGTGGCGTGGATTTCAAAAATCTGACACACCTGCCGTTCTTCGAAGGTGTCAGGTTTCATGAAGGTCTGTTTTATGAGCAGCCATTGCCGAACAATTTTTACGACGTTGTCACGATGTGGCATTTCCTGGAGCATGACTATGATCCTGTTCGAACTCTCGAGACCGCGAACAGAATTCTCAAGCCAGGCGGCCATTTGGTTGTCGAGGTTCCTCGTCTGGACTGCACAACCTATCGCCTGTTTGGAAAGCGATGGCCGGGAGTTCAGGCGCCGCAGCATACGGTCATGTACAGCAAACAGATGTTGCTGAAATTTGTAGAACGATCAGGCCTGGAACTTGTCGACTACTTGCCATACGGAGCATTCCCAGCCTATTTCTATCTGTTTGCGGGACTCGCGTTTCAGCTTCGAAAAGGAAAGGGTCTGAATCTGCGACGGTGCATCTATCCCTACTTTCTGGGGCAACTGCTGATGTCGCCGGTGTTGCTGTTCGAACGTCGGTTGAACCTCGCGATGCAGACTGTGATTTGTCGAAAGCCGATTTGAAGTTGCCCATGCAGAGCGTCGTCCGAATCACATTGAGAGTGTGTTTTCAGGACGTCGCTGCGGATGTTTTCCAGAAGTCCTGCAGGGCTATTGCGTCAAGTAGGTAACAAGGACTCCGCCTAATATCATAACCAGTATCATGACTGTCGCTGTAACAAGCGTCACTACGAAGCGTTCGGCCCGTTTGCTGATTGCCTGGAAAACGGGGTTCTGCTGAACGGCTTCGTTCATGCCGAGCAAATTGCTTATAGCGAACCACAGAGTCAGGATTCCGACCATTCCCAGTCCTGCGGCAAACCAAAACGAAATCAGATTCCCGCGAGAAAACAACAAAACGACTGCTGAAAATGCGACCAGCGCCAGGCCACACCCAAGGAAAACGAAACACGCCCATCGTGGTGTTGGAATTTCGGTTCGCTGAAAACAACGTGTGCAAACCTGATCTTTGCGAAAAGAGAGCGCTCGCGCTGGGCGCATCAGAGCAAATCGGTTGTGACCGCATCGCGAGCATTTCCACTCGTTCACGCATGTCGTCTCGGCAATCTCAGGATTGTCGAAAGTTTCGGAATTGGGGTTGTGATGTTCCATCAGGCAATGTTCGCCACGTTCGACAACTGAAATGTGCCGACAACTCAGCTCTGCGCGGTTCACCCTTGAGCTTGTTTTCCCGGCACAAAGTACGCGAGAGAATGCGAGGATTCAAGTGCGACGAAGATACAGGCGACCTGAGCTGTCATTCAACGGCCTGGGCCTTGTCTGATACAGTTGTTCGTTTGTCGTGACCAAACCATAGTGCTGCAAATCGTCCTGTGGCTAGAATGAGACAGACTTCCGCCGACTCAGCCACCGGTTGTGGGGAGGTGGTTTCATGCCCGAACAGGATCAGAAGACAGATCAGATTTATGACAATAGAAGACGCACAAGCAGAGACTGGCCGAGTAGTCGTTACAGATCCGATCAAAGGTGACAACGGACTGCGACTTTGGCCAGCGTGGTTTATCATTGTGGCTCAAGCCGTCGCGCTGGTGTTGACAGTAACGCCTTCGATTCGGAATCTGCCGCGATTCATCTTCATGATGGCGGGACCATTAGTAACGGCGATTGCATTTACAGTCTGGCTGTTGCTGGCAAGCAAACTGCGGTTGCGAGAAAAGCTGGCGCTGGCCATTGCAGGCATCGTCTTGCCGGCCATTGCATCACAGATCAGCGACAACGACGACGCGCTGCGAACGACCATGTGGATCTATGGTGTGCCGATTGCTGCCTTCATGATTACCCTCGCGTTAACACTGTGGAAGAACAACTCGCGTCGTTGTCTGCTCGCGATTGTGCTGATGAGTATTGGTTGGGGAAGTTTCGCCTTCGTGCGCAATGAAGGATTCGATGGCGACTACTATGCCGAGTTCCGATGGCGATGGAGTCCGCGTCATGAGGAGACTCTTCCCGCATTCGAGTTCTCGGCGGATGCAACAGGGATTTCTGCCTCAGAGATCTCTGAGGCAGAAGCGATGCCGTCGAGTCTGACCGATACGATCACCTGGCCACAGTATCGTGGTCCGAATGGTAACGGGGCTTCGGAAGAGGATATTCCGCCGCTCGATTGGTCGAAGAATCCGCCGAAGGAATTGTGGCGAGTTCCCATTGGGCCTGGCTGGGGTTCATTCTCTGTTCAAAATGGAAAACTATTCACGCAGGAACAGCGTGGAGAGAAGGAACACATCACATGCTATTCGGCCGCTGATGGGAAGCCGATCTGGACACATGCGGATGACACGCGATTCACAGAAGTCGTGTCGGGCGCTGGTCCGCGGAGTACTCCCAGCGTGGCCAACGGATACGTCTATGCGCTCGGCGGTAACGGGCTTCTGACGTGTCTCAATGAACAGAATGGATCGCTGATCTGGCAGCGAGATCTTGTCAGCGAACTGAAAGCTCCTGTTCCGATGTGGGGCTTCTCGGGGTCGCCGTTCATTGTTGGCGACAAACTCATCATCTTTGCCGGTGGGCCCGGAGACGGTGGTCTGGTTGCCATGGATTGTTTGACAGGAAAGAGTGTCTGGGGATTTGAATCGTCCGACATGAACTACACGACGGTGCGTCCAATGATCGTTTGCGATGAGCCGTGTCTTCTGTTCTGCGACAGTCGAGGCGTGCATGCAATCGGGCAGGAGAACGGAGCAATGATCTGGACGTTCAAACCGTCGTTGTGGAAAGGGCCGGCGATGGTTGATCTTCAGCAGGTTTCGCCAACCAGTTTGATTGTTGGACTTGGCGACGGGGTTGGTACGGCTCGTTTGGAAGTCAGCAAGGCAGGAGAAGAGTGGTCCATCGTTGAAGTCTGGGCATCGACAAAACTTCGCCCGTCGTTCAACGATTCTGTCGTGCTGAATGATTCCATCTTCGGGTTCAGCCAGGCCATTTTTTCTTGTATTGATGCAAAGACTGGCGAGCGGAAATGGCAGGGAGGCCGTTATGGATTCGGACAGAGTGTGCTGTTAAAGAAGGCCCAGCAGATTATCGTTGCGGCAGAAAATGGCGATGCTGTTTTGTTGCAGGCGACTCCGGAAAAGCTGACGGAAATTGCTCGCATACCGGTGTTGAACGATAAGACCTGGAATCACCCGGTCATCGCGGACGGCCGTTTGTTTCTTCGTAACGGCAAGGTGGCTGTTTGTCTGCAGTTGGCTCCCTGAGGCGAACAGACAGCGAGCCATTGGCAGCCGAGATGATGCAAGCGCGCAGCGTCAGCGGGTGAGTTGATCGCCACGATTGACGGGATTGCAGGCCTGACGGGATTGCAGGCCTGACGGGATTCCATGATTGCGGCAATCACCAAAATTGAATAGTCGGCTTCAGGACGGTGCAAGCAAGTCTGACAGCTTCAGAGTACCGTCCTGAAGTCGACTTGCCAGTTCTTCAGCGTCCAAGGCCTGCATCGGGCTGATTTCGACAAGTTGAGTTTCCTGGACTTTCTGCCCGGCGGCATGCAGCCATTGGTGAGCAATCTTAACGAGCGCTGCGCGAGAGGTATCGGCGGAATCCGCTCCGCTCTTGTTCTTCACGGGATTGAATTCCCGCTCACGATTGCCTTCGACAATCAGCGTTCGCTCCGCCAGTGGCAGAGCGTCGAAGATAAATCGTTCCAGCTTGATGGCGTTGGGATTGGCGGAATCTGTCGGCTGGCACAGATTGCCAGAACTGTCCACGAAGGCCACGTTTTTTCGTGCCACATGCAGTGGAAGTCGGCATCCTTCCTCAGCCAGACGTTGCAGAAAGCAGCGATCGAAGACATGAATGGCTGTGTTGCCGGCCCAGAAGATCCACTGTCCGGTCGCATCTTTTCCCGCCGCTTGATCGGGAGTCAATTCACTGTATTCAATGATCTCAGTATGGTTGTCCACATCAACCAGCACGCCCATGCGTTCCGTCGGGCTTGTCTTGCAGACAACGTTGGTGGTGAGTGCAGATTTTTGTTGCGCGTGAAAACCAATCAGTGCCGGGTCGGCGATAATCACCGTTGGGTTGTCCACCTGGTGATAGAAAATGTGCTCAATTCCTTCACGCTGCATCCGATCCAGCAGGCCGCCATTCTTCAGGGCCATTATCAGCCCGCCATGTCCGTCCGGAGAAAGTGCGAGGCATGATGGACTGCTGAGGAGAATCTGACCGGTCGCCGCATCGAAGGCCGGAAGGCTGCCCTGCATGAAAAACTGCACGGAATCTTTGGGCATCCCGAAGTTGTTGTTTGTTTCAAAAAACGCGACAGTCTCATCATGAGTCGCGTCACTGGTCATGATCATCCAAAGAAGATTTGCCTGATAGCGACGACGTCTTGCCAGAATCTGTTCGGCAAAAATCTGAAACAGGGTGCGATCGGAAATTGGTCCGATGGGAAACATTCCCTTCGGATGATCAAATCCAAGGCGAGTGCCCTGCCCTCCAGCAACCGTTACGATGGCCACCTTGCCTGAGCGAAGTTCGGACTCACCGAGTGCCGTGGCTTGCTTCCAGCTTGTCACGTCGTCGGGCGAAGCAGGCTGTCGAATGACGGTTCTTGGGGCGACCGCACGTTCAATCCGTCCGCTGTCGGATTCTGATGCAGAGTTTTTCTTGAGGCTGGCTTGCCAGATCTGCTGCAACTGAGCCAGGTCTGTGCTCTCAAGCTGAGAAGCAAGTTGAGCCTGCTCATCAGCGTTGAGCTGGTTCCAGAACTGCACGGTGTGAAGCTGCGAAAATTTTTCCAGACGCTGAAGGATTTGGGGCGGAACTGTGCTCATGTCTTTTCGACACCCTGGAAGATCTGGATTTTGTGGAGTTTTCAACCGGAAACGATCGCCCGTGTTTCTTCATCCAGCAAATTGGCTTTGCATGAACGAGGGCAGATGGCAAGTGGAATAATGGCAGCATCATCGTCAAACTCATCCAATCATTACCAGACGAACTTCCGGAACCGCCCTGTTTCACCGCGACTACGACCGAAAGTCCGATGAGAAGTCCTTTTCGCTTGCCTGTGTGCCTTTTGAGGCTGTAAGTTTGGCCAACAAAACCGGCTGTGACAGCGTAGATTCCCATGCGGCGCTATTGCGCGCCTGCTTTTGCTGGTTCCTTTCCTGCTGACCTGAGAGAATTTTTGCGTGACCGGCGACGAAACGAACAACGACGAAACCAAGAAAACCGACGATCCTTCTAAGTCTGTGACTCCGGCCCCCAAAGCCGCGTTTTCAGACGATTTTGACGATCCGGACAAGAAACACGACCTTGATGAGTTGCCGGATGATGAGCCTCTGACGCCTGAACTGGTGGAAGAAGAGGCGATCCGAGGCGACTTCATGCTGCGTTGGGCGGCGATTTTTCTGGCCGTCTTGATGGCGTTTGGACAGATCAACGATACCAAACCACTGGTGTTAATCCGTTCGGGCGACCAGATGCGGTCCAATGGGTTCCTGCCAGCTCAGGTCGACAAGTTCTCGTTCACGATGCAGGACAAAGCGGTCACTAATGTTAGCTGGATGTTTGATCATCTTGTCAGCTTGTCCTGGTTGGCAGCGGGCGAAAAGGGCTTGACGCTTCTGAAGGTATTGATTGCCGGGCTTTCGGCATTTCTGCTGGTTCGCATTTCTATTCCCGGCATCTCCAGTTGGTGGAGTTCCATTTGCGCGGTGTTCGCAATTGTTGCTTGCTCCTCGGACTTCATGCCAGTTCCTGAACTGATCACGGTTCTTGGTATGACGCTGACGATGCGTTTTCTGGTGCTTGATCGGCTTGGCAAGGCCCAGGGTTTGATGTGGAAGTTGCCGTTGCTCATTGCGATCTGGTGCAACTTTGATTCGCGGGCCTGGGTGGGAGCTGGTGTCATTGCGGCTTACGCGATGGGTTCGGCAATATCTGCAAAGCTCGCGGCAAGGAAGAAATCACTTGCTGCGGCCGCTGAGCAGAAAACGCTGTTCCTGCCTGCTCTGTTGAGTGTGGTTGCACTGCTGGTGAATCCGTTTCACATCAATTCACTGCTCTCTCCTTTGACGACGTACTCGATTGAGTACCCTGCAATGGCTGCTCAGAGGCACGTTGATACAGACGCGTCCAAAGCGGCGGCAAAAATTCGATGTGATGGGCGAGTCGACTACTATTCGATCTTCAACCCGGATGCAATCACGCTTTTTGATCACTCGCAGGTTGCCGGATTGGCTTTGTTGCTGACCGCTTTTGTGGTGTTGTTGCTGGCTCGTAGTGGACGTGACATTGGGTTTCTGTTCGCCTTGTTGTTTGTGTTTGGATTGTCCATTCTGTACGCACATGAGTTACCAGCGGCTGCCATCGTTGCGGCTGTCGTGGCCGGGATTTCGGCTCAGGACTGGTACCGTCGATCTTTCAACATGAAGTATTCGACGGACAGTTCCGAACTGTTGTTCTCACGAGGCGGACGGGCGGCAACAGTGCTTGGTTTGGCAGCGATTGGATTTTGTGTCGTCGCCTCGCGTCTTCCCGGTGCCATGCCGCTGGGCTTTGGCTTTGACAAAGAGACAAAAATCACGCTCGATACATTTTCTGAACAGCTTAAGGAACTCGATCCCGAAGCGAAGGTGCTCCATACTCTGATTGAGCAGGGAGACATGCTGATATGGAACGACAGGAAGAGTTTCGTAGACAGCCGAGTCGTGCCGTTTGGTCGAAGGGGCGACCTTTCGTCGGTCTTTGGGAAACACGGTAATGTGCTGGATACGTTTTTGCTTCGACCTCCCGGAAGTCCGATGGCAACATCTGACGATCCCAAAGAGAAAGAACGGCTTCAGGCCGAACAGCAGGCAAACATTGCCAATGCGCGTGAAACATTGGCAGAGTACGAAGTGACTCACATCATGTCGCGACTCGCTCCGCCGGGGAAAGCCGATTTTGGCTCCGTGCGTAATCTTTCGGCCACCGGAGAATGGCTGCCGATCAGCATTGGTCCTTCTGCTGCGATTCTGGAACGTATTTCTGCAAATATCACGCAGGACGAGTTGACGAAGAAGGCTCTGAACCTGACGAAGCTTGCGTTTCGGCAGCCCGATCTGACGCCTCCTGGACTGCGTCAGTTTGCGACTCCGCCAAGCTTTTACGAGAAGTATGTGTACCGTGAGCGACGTTCGACAAGTGCGAATAAGCGCATGGGGATGCACTATCTGGAGTTGACGGTGAACGATCCACAGTCGTTGGCCCAGGCGCAGTTAGGACTTGCAACTCTTACGATGGCCATTCGTCATTTCAATCTGTCATTGGCGGAAACTCCGGATGATGCGGAAGCGTTTACGCTGTTGGGGCAGGCTTACGGGTCACTGGGAGTCCTTGAGCAAATGCTCGAAGGACAGAACTCCAGCGAACGATTGAGTCAGGTTCGTTATCAGCAGGCCGTGACGGCGTTTCGTCAGGCAACTTTGATTGATCCTTCCAACAAATTTGCATGGATGGGACTGCTGCAAACTTATCAACAACGCAACAGAATTGATCTGGCCGATGAATCTCTTGAACGCTGGTTGAAGCTGGAAGACGAGACTCCTCAGGGCAGCGGGGATTCGTATGAAGAGTCGCTGACCAAGATGTATCAAAGCAAACGTGAGTATGAGGATCAGCTTGCTCAATCTGATGAGCAGATTGATGAGGCTGTAAAGAGGCAAAGCGAAGCCATCAAGACGCGGACAGAAGCCGCAAAGGCTGCGATGCCAGCTGGTGAGGCCAGGAAGCCGGAAGAAGCCGAAGCTGAAGAGGCCATGGAGATCATTCTTGCCGCGATGACAGCCAACTCATCAGGACGGCCGAGAAAAGCTCTGCAGATGCTGCAGGACAGGATCGAGATTGTCAGGTCCAATCCAATTGGCAATGTTCTGGTTGGTCAGCTGCTTCTGGAAGTCGGCGATCTCGAAGAGGCTCATCGGACGCTTGGATTTGTCAGTCAGGAAGGCTTGAAGACTCCTCAAATGCTTGAGGGGATACAATGGCAACTGTACGTTGCGATGTCGCAACTCGGGATATGCGATTTTCCTTCGGCGGCTGATACCTGGACTTCGCAGCTCGGGACCATGAACAAACAGGCGGCCTCGTCACAGCTGTATACAGGAATGATGTACTCGCTGCCGTTGGTTGCAGATATCAATCTGGCCCTGAATGACGCACTGCCGGTCTGGCCGGTGCGAAGCGGTATGATGACGGCGGATGCCATTCAGAATGCAAATGAAGGCCGTGCTGAAATCTCATTACTGCTTGCAACTCTGAGAATTGAAGAAGGCAACATGTCCGAAGCGAAAAAGATTCTGGCCAGAATCATCACAGAGTACGGGGAAACACGCCCACGAACTCTCGCGACTGCTTACTTCCTTATGATGGAAGAAAATGCTGCGTCGCTGCTTGAACAAACGCGATCCAGTGCCTGGGAGGAATTCGAATACCCAGGTGAGAAAATGCCATCAACGCAACCGAATGCGCAGGGCTCATCGACAAAACCGCCAGCCAGTCTTTTGGCACCGAATTAGTCGGGCCGTTCAACCGCAAGTCCACCAAATTTGACCGCGCTGAAGTAATTGCCGAAACACGGACTTCGTTCTGTGTTTTCGGCGATCACCTTCTTTGCTGGTGTTGGCATTCTGATAAGAGCTGGCTGTCTTCATGAATTCGATCGCAAATCCTGAAATTGCACAATCGCCTTCTCCGAAGTCAGGCAGTACGCTTTTGACATGGCTGCAATTGATGCGATTGCCGACGGTGTTCACCGCGCTGTCGAACATCCTTTGCGGCTTTCTGATCACTCACATTTCGCCGCGAATCAAAGTTGTCGATTTGCCGGGCCGGACGGATCTTTGGTTGTTGCTGGCGTCAACGATCGGACTGTATCTCGGCGGGATGGTGCTGAACGATGTTTTTGATGCCAAACTGGATGCTGTCGAACGCCCGGAGAGACCAATTCCATCCGGCAGGATTTCTCTGCGCTCGGCCGCGGTCTTTGGGACTTTGTTAATGCTTATGGGAGTTACCTCAGCGGCGTTTGTTGGCCTTCCCAGCCTTCTGATCGCAACGCTGATTGTCCCGGCTGTGCTCCTTTACAATGGCTATCTGAAGGCGACTGCTGCTGCTTCGCTGGGGATGGGAACCTGTCGATTCCTGAATCTGATGCTTGGTGCGAGTGCCGTGCCGGATCTTGGTTCCCTCTGGCAATCAACGCCAGTGACCATCGCGGCCGCACTGGCGATCTACATTGTCGGAGTTACAGTGTTTGCCAGGAACGAGGCCGGTCAAAGCAATACCTGGACGCTGATTCTGGGTATTACACTTTTGGTTGCGGGGCTTGGCCTTGACGCGTGGTTCATCGGAAATGTCGGGGCGACGTCCGGATCCATCAATGGCAGTCGGATGGCCCTGCTTCTGCTTTCCCTGAATCTTCTGATGCGAGCTGCGGCCGTTGTGCCATCTCCACAACCAAAGCGCATTCAGAAGACCGTAGGTCTGATGCTGCTGTGCATCATTTTTCTGGATGCCATTATGGTTTTTGGCATGACGGCAGACGCGCGGCTTTCGGCACTCGTGATCATGCTGATTGCTCCCGCGTCATTGCTCCGGCGAGTGGTCCCCATGAGCTGATACGAACCGCTGCTGAACATTCCTCAATTCACAAATGACAAAGCACTAGATCACGATCTCGGCTTCAATGAAATCTGCCGGATCAGTGGCGTAAGATTTTTTGAGCTGCTGCAGAGTGGTCCAGCGAATTGCATGGTTTGGGCTTTCCAGCGTGGGGACTTCACTGGGCAGGTTCACGAGACTCTCTTTTCGAATGACCATCGCTCGAACTTTGCGAGTCCTTATGTCGCCATCACATTCATTGGTCAGACAGATCAGATATCGGACAGCGTCGCACGGTTTACCTGCTTCGCGCCGAAAGAGTCCCTCGGCAAACGTCTCCGAAATTTCGTTCAGGACGGCGTTCAGATAGAACCATCGGTCTTCCTTTGGCAAAGGAATGATGGAATTCTGCTTCGTGGTTTTCTGAGCCGTCTTTATCAGTTGATCGACGGCCACACTGTTCAACAGTACTTCTTCACACGTTTTTTCCAGAACCGTGCGAATGAGGAGCTTGCCCTCATGAATCGTATTCAGCGAAACATTCAGACGATTAAAGAACTCGCGTTTCTTCCAGCTGCGTGAGGCTCTCCACCGTCCGAATAGCCATCCCACAAGCGTAAAGGCGGCTGCGGTCAGAAGTTTGACCCCGTGTTCCATGGTCAGATCACGCAGAGAATTCAGAAACTGCTCCATCGAATATGCCCATACAAAAAATGCGGTTGAGTGTTACCGGGAACGGTAGTCCTTCAGCTCGCCCTTTTACAGCGTTGTCGCATTTTGTGGCAAGATCAGAGCCCTGCTCTGCTCGGGCATTGGACGTGATTCCGAGTTGCTTCGAAAGCAGTTCGCAATAAGAATCGGCTTATACTAATCGCGGTCATGATTGAGTTGTTTAACCGTCAGCCAGAGGCGTACGCGGATGCCGCCACCAACGTACGCCTCCGGCTGACGGTTAAACGAAAACATCTCCGGCGGCACCGTTTAAAGTTTACGGCGTCCCTTTGCATTCGCTTGCCGTACCCTCAAATCCCTGTTTTCAAGCGGTAGGACAAATGAGTGAATGCGTACGCGGGCCATCGGGCTAACCTTTCTCAGTTCCCGTCCACAGCAGCTTCTGCTCCCGATTGAATGCCGGGAATAACGGGCTGGCCGGGCACTGGCTGACCGGGTTGGCCTTGCTGCTCATTGGGGACAGGCTGGCTGGATTTCATGAGCTCTTGAAGGCGCTCCTGAATGAGTCCCAGATCCACACTCTTGTCGACGTTGATGATCTGAATCACCGAAGACGAGTCGGCGGCTTCATCCAGCGCTTCGATCATTTCTCCGATGGTGTCCATCAGAGTGCCGGCTGAAGAAACGATCAGTGTATTGGACGACTCATCAATGCCGATTGACAGTAAACCTTTGAAACGAATGGGCTCTTCCTCACTACCGCTGTCCTTGTTTTGAGCACCTGGAAGGAAAGTGACCAGCCCGCCGCTGCTTTGGCGCTGCTGCCCTTTATCGTCTGTCTCAAGAGCTTTATCGTTGGAGCTGAGAAGATCGCGAAAGACATCTTTGACTGCTGCGGCGACTGATGCTGCTTTGGCATTTTCCAGTCGAAAGATTGTCGTCACTCTCATCGACCGTGTATCGGACGGTTCCGGAACGTCATAGATGGCGATCAGATCTTCGATGGTCTGCAATTGTTTTGCGTCGGCATCACGGACCAGAATTGTGCTGGTGAAGTTGTCAGAAATGAATTGCGGCTGACGACGCTTCGACAGCGTTCGATTTCCTTTTACTTTCTTTTCCGCGGGCATAATGCCCCAATAAGGGCTGTACTCCATCGTACTCTTCGTTTCTTCTTCGGCCTTGAAAAAGTCTTTCAGATTCAGAGTTACCCAGGATGGCGTGGCATACTTCAAACGAAAAACCTTGAAGCTGCGTCGCGGTGTTACAATCTGCGAAATCAGATCTTCCATAGCCGCCAATGCCTGCGGGTCGCTGCTGCTGACAATCAATTTGCCGTCCGGTGCCATTGAGATTTTTACTGACGATGAATCCCCAGTAACGAAAGACTCCGGCTTCCGTTCATCCGTTTGCAACGTGTCTTTCGGATTACGTGCGTTCGCATCAGAGCCTAACTGCCGTCGCAACTTTTCAATCAGCTCCTGGCTGATCCTGGGTTCGGGCGATTTCTTGTCCATCGATGTGCGTGGTGGATCGGGTTCAGCATTGGAATCCAGTGCAGCCTTGATCTCCGATTGTGTCGTCGGCGCCGATCGTTCGTCGTTCATCAAGCCCGTCAGCAGCAGTTCATGAGAAGAACTCTCTGGTGTCAGACTGGCTCGATGAGAGGCCAGAAGCTGATCCAGCTCTGCGCCGGGTGATGCTGGTTTCTTTGCGTGCCGCTTCGACCACAGTTTCACTCGAGGTTCCGAAGATTTATCTGGTTGGTTTACTCCTGCTGTTGGATCAACTGTCCGATCAACCTTTGTCTCACCGGTTTTACTTTTTCCAGTCGCCTCCGGTTCGCTCGGTTCAACTTCCGGTTTGGGTCGATCGGGCAAATCAAACTCCAGTCGATTGCCTCGCTGCCAGTATCGCTCCAGTTGTTCGCGAAGCCGCTCAAGATCTTCATCAGGATTCAAGTCAAACACCTTCATGCCGTCGCTGGTGGCATTCGGGTCTGGCAGTTCGCCAAGCTTGATTAAGAGGTCGCGAATTTCGTCCATCTCGATGGCATTGGCGTTCACCAACAGTCTGTTGTTTTCTGTGTCGGCCTCAACTTTGAACGACGGTTCTTTGGCGGCCGGCTGACTCATCTGGTCGAAATCAAAGTAGCCATATCGCATCGCAAAGGGATTGGACTCTTTGTCTTCCTCCTCTTTGCCCATCAACAGGCGAATCGTACCCGCGACATATTCCGCATCCAGTCTCCGCAAAGGGATCACTTCAATCTTGCGTGACGACTGATCCAGCTTTTCCACAAGAGTCGTGATGGTGAGATGGTCGGCCAGCGAGGCCCACGCGATAATGGAACGCTTTTGCTTGTCGACTTTAAGGACCGTCCCCGGATCCAGATCACCCAGTTGTTGAAGAAGGTCGGTGAGCGTCTGGGGATCAATGGATTCCAGACGATACACCTTCATACGATTGATGTTCTGCAGTAGTGAATGTTCCCCATGCGATTCAACGTCGATCTGTTCAATCGCCTTTTCAATGACTGCCATCTGATCTGGCGCGGCCTGGGCCAGAATCATGTTTTCGCGCTGATTCAGCACGAGTCTTGTTTCAACCTTCTTGCCTTGACCGCCAGCAGTTCCGGCGCCGGCCTGAGCGGCCACCTGTTGCATTTGCTCCTGCATCTGTTGCACTTGCTGCATCATTTGCATGGCCATTTCCGGATTCGCCCCTGCCCCGTCATCACGGCCGCCTGGATCCTGCAGTTTCATCAGATCACGAATCATCCGAATGACGTCTTCGGCTCTGCGATGTTCCAATCGAAACGCGCGTACCAGTTGTTCTTCGCCTTCGGCTGATTGTTCTGATTCAATCAGTTCCCAAAGGTGTCGAAGACTGACGGCAGTATCCACAACTTCAAGTCGATTGGTTCGGCTGAGTTTATGGATCTGGCCTGCTGAACTCAGCATTGGTTTGAGTTCCTCAACGGCTTCGTCTGCAATCAACCAATCCAGGTTAAAGGAAACCTTGCAGATCGTATGATCGGGGAGACTGGCCAATTGATCGGGCTTCACTCGCTGCACAAGAGCCGGATTCAGGTCTTTGACTTTGACGATCGACATGACTTCGCCGTTGACAACCATCGTAAATCCGCGGCTGAGCAAATGGCGGTTGATCAAGTCGCGCGCTTCTTCCATTGTGTAGCTGCGAGTTGTGATCAGGTTGAGTGAATCGCCGGGCAACTCCTGCCAGTCAAGAGACAGCGCTGACGCGTCTGAAATCCACTGCAGAACTGGTTCCCAGGGCTGACCTCTGATATTGAACGCAACCTTGCCATCAGGATTCTTTCGAATCTCTTCATCCACAGGTTGAGGAACATACTTGTCTGCTGGCGGCCTCTTGACAGAATTTTGCGCTGCCGGAGATTCAGGCTTTTCCGCTCCGCCTGGTGGAACTTGTTCGGGAGTGGTTTGTCCGGGAATTATTTGCCCCGGAATTGGAGATGTCCCTGGGACTTCAACAACCACCTCATCAGCATCTTCAACGACTTCATCCATTACGATGAGTGTCGATGACGGCAAGTTTTCATCGGCAGCACTGACGTGACCGGGAATGCAGACTCTGATCAACAAAAGAGAGAGACTTGCCACAAGTGGCTTACAGGATCTACTTCGATTTCCGTTGCTCACCCGAAAGCTCCCGGAGTATTGACACTGAAATTCGCGATCATGGCGATAGGAAGACGTTGTGACGATGCCTCTGAGGCGTGAGCCCCCAGGAAGGCAGATTTGTCTGCCCATTGTCCCGTTGTACACTCTGAAAGCAACTTTTGTTGATGAAATTGGTCTGATCTGTGGTCCGGGTTGTTTCGGCGGACGACAGAGTGCAGCCGGATCGCGTCGTTCGCGATTTCCTCTGACCCGGTCGTTCGGTTTCAAAGTTGAGACACGGATCGTCAGGCTTTTGGAGACTTCTGATGGCCGGGCGGTGCCGTTTGGCCAGAAAACGCCGGTCCAGCTGTTCAAATCATTGCTCTGATTGCAAAGATCGGACTTGATCTGCAATCCTTCCTCAACCGAGATTGCGTAATTCTTTGTAAGAATACAACTTAAGAGTTGCACGATCTCAAAACGGTACCGTATTCGGCCTGAACGCAGGTCGAATTGAAGTATGTTGTCCACACATTTCCGATTACACCAGTTTTTGAAAAATGCTGCCTTCGCTCCCGATAGACAATGTGCTTCCGCAGCTCACCACTGCCCTGCAGGATTCCAGCAGCGTCGTTTTGCGAGCTCCCGCAGGTGCCGGGAAAACCACGCGTGTTCCTCCGGCATTGCTGGCGGCGGGACTGGCCAGGACCGGGCAGATTGTGATGCTCGAACCTCGCCGCATTGCCGCCAGAACGGCTGCCCGACGCATGGCATTTGAGTGCAGCGAACGTGTTGGCCAGACGATTGGTTATCGAGTTCGTTTTGAAGAATCCGTCAGCCGAGACACGCGTATTCTGGTTTTGACGGAAGGCATTCTTCTGCGACGTTTGCAGGATGACCCCTTCCTCGACGGCATTGATGTTGTAATCTTCGACGAGTTTCACGAACGCCGACTCGACAGCGACCTGGCTCTGGCGATGGTGCGAAGAGTCCAGCAGACCGTAAGACCAGAACTGAAGATTGTGGTGATGTCGGCCACACTCGATCCCGTCAGCATCGCAAGGTACTTGAGCGATTGTCCAATCGTCGAGAGCGAAGGACGTCTGTATCCGGTTCGCATTGATTACCTTCGACGAGTCGAACGGCAGCATATCTCTGAAATGACCACCAGCGGAATCGAGACCGTTCTGCAGCAAACCGACGGCGACGTGCTGGCGTTCCTGCCAGGCGTTGGCGAGATCATGAAGACACGAAGCGAACTGGAGCCTGTCTCGCGGCGTCACAACCTGGAAGTCTTTACGCTCTTCGGCGACATGTCGCCTGAAGATCAGGACAAAGTGCTCACGCGAAGTGACAGGCGTAAGATCGTCTTGTCGACGAACGTTGCAGAAACGTCGGTGACGATCGAAGGCGTGACTGCGGTCGTTGACACTGGTCTGGCTCGGCAGATGCAGTTCGATGCCGATATTGGGCTCGATCGACTGGAACTCTCGCCCGTGTCCAAAGCTTCGTGCGATCAGCGGGCTGGTCGAGCCGGACGCACGCAGCCAGGAGTCTGCCTGCGTCTTTGGGAAGAAGTCTCACATCGCCGTCGGCCCGATTTCGATTCCGCTGAACTGCATCGTGTCGACTTGTCGTCTGCCGTGCTGCGACTCTACGACTGGGGCGAAACCGATATCCTGGCATTTCCCTGGTTTGAATCACCGCCGCTGGCTTCGATTGAGCATGCAGTGAAACTGCTGCGACTTCTGGGAGCGATCGATGAAACCGGGATCACCGAGCTTGGAAAGACTCTTGTTCGATTTCCTGTTTCTCCGCGAATAGGTCGGCTGCTTGTTGAAGCGCATCGATTCGGTCAATCGGAAAGAGCGACTCTGATGGCGGCGATGCTGTCGGAACGTGATCCTTTTTTGCGTGGTCCTGCGGCAGATCGTGGTTTCCGCAACGGTCCGATACCAACGTCGTCCGCGCATCGTTCACGATCGGACGTACTCGATCGACTCTTTGCGGTAGAAGACTATCTGCAGAATGGTCGAACCGATTCATTGTGTGGTGAAATCAATCGCAATGCCGTTCGTACTTTGACTCAAGTGGCGAAGCAGTTGGCTTCGACTCTTCGCGACGAACTGGGGCACTGCCGTGAACAAACGGTCGACTCGGATGAAGCGTTGCTCCGTGCGCTGGTGGCTGGATTTCCGGATCGCGTTGCCAAACGGCGCGATGCAACCAGTGAAAAGGGTTTAATGGTGGGCGGTCGTGGTGTTCGGCTGGGACCCAGGTCGTCGGTGCAGAAATTGCCCTTGTTTCTGTGTGTCGATATCGACGGTGCTGGCACTGATGCTCTGGTGCGACAGGCTTCAGAAGTGCATCGCGATTGGTTGCCTCAGACGCTTGTTCGGAGTGGCGAAGAGTTATTCTTTCATCCGACTCAGAAGCAGGTGGTGGCTCGACGACGAGTCTCCTTTGACGATCTGATCCTGGAAGAAACACCAACGGCCATCACCGATCGCGACGCTGCGGCTGAAGTTCTGTTTGAGTCTGCTCGTAACCAGCTCGACTCCGTGATGCCATCCGATGACGATGCGTTATCCAATTTTCTTGCGCGAGTTCGTTGTCTGAAGTACTGGATGCCCGATTTGGCATTGCCCGCATTCGATGATGCGACAATCCTTGATGTGCTGCGGGAGCTTTGCCACGGACGACGATCGTTTGCAGATCTGAGATCCGCTCCGTGGCTTGCGACACTGCAATCGCAGATGAACTACGCACTTGTGCAGACCATCGAACGCGAAGCACCGGATCGCATTGTCGTACCAACCGGAAGTCGTATGAAGCTGACCTACGAAGAAGGTCGTCCGCCTGTTCTTGCGATCCGAATTCAGGAAGTCTTCGGGATGAAGCAGACGCCGCGAGTTGCCGGTGGACGCGTCCCCGTGTTGCTGCATCTACTTGCTCCGAACATGAGGCCTCAGCAAGTGACCGACGATCTTGCCAGTTTCTGGGCGAACACCTACCAGGACGTGCGCAAGGAATTGAAACGACGCTATCCGAAACACTCCTGGCCGGAAGATCCGCTCACTGCGCCTCCAGTGCGAAAAGGGCCCAGTTCGTAGGCCCGTGCATTTCCGCCGGCAAATTATTTCTGCAGATCACGCAGATAAATGTTGGCAAACTCGGCGGCGCCGACAACAGTAAGTTCGAACGGAAGAGACGCCGCGACAGGACTGTTGGAAATGACTTTTTCGCCATTGATGCTGATCGACATGGATTCGTTTTCAATGATTCCTTCCAGTCGGTGCCACTCACCAGGTTTGGTCAGATCCGTTGGAAGCATCGATCCACAAATGGCGAGGCCGTCAAAGTCTTTTCCTGGTTTGAGATCAAACAAGAATCCTCGATTGTGAATCTTCTCGTTGCTCGTCAGTGTCCTTGCCGTTACGGATTCAGCTTTTCCATCGTATGAAAGAATCCAGTCGTTGGCATGCCAGTGGTTCTGGCCTTCATCCGTGGTTTTCCAGTTATTCAGATTCAGTCCATTATAGAGGCTTCGATAGCCGCGATTGGCGATTGCCACTTGTTCTGAAGTCACCGGCGTGTCTGGCAGTTCACGAATCTTCATGTTTCGGTAATGGACAACTCCGCCCTCTGATTCGATGCAGATGTATCCTTTTCTGGGGCTTGCGTCTCGTCCCTGCGTCACGACCTTTCCGTTGACAGCCAGGCTGATGGTCCCGTCGTTGCATTCAATGCGATAGTGGTTCCATTCGGGGGAAGGCTTGGATCGTTCCTCGGTCGGAAACGCTCGACTACCACCGCGCCCATTGAGCGGCGTCATTTTTGCGCCGTGGATGGGAAAGATATCTCCGTGAGTTGTGTGATGCGGACTTTGGCCGTACGCGTTCTCCAGCACCTGCACTTCCACGCCTCGATGAAATGGAACTCCTTTGGCCGTGATGTCATCCGCCCAAACGAAGATTCCGGCATTGCCCCCAGGAACCATGTGTCGCCATTCGACTTCCATCACAAAGTTCTGGTACATCCGATCGGTGCGAATTTCTCCAATGGGTTTGCCGGTGCATACCAGCATTCCGTCATCTACGCTCCATGTTTCGTTGGGTGTGTTTACCAGAACCCATCCATCCATATTTTTCCCGTTGAACAGCGGCTTGAAGTCTTCATCCGCCGCCAGCAGGAAATTCGCCTCGCCGAAAGCTGAGATCAGGGTGCAAACAGCAAGAATCAGGCGGGCGAGAGGCATGATAGGATTCCAACAGGCAGGATTTTTGAGATTTAGCGAGTTCGTCAGAATGCAGGTTACCCGGCAACGGACGATTTTCCAGCCACGTACGTTTTACCCCAGCGGCATTCCTCGGTTGACGGCCATTCGCACGCGGATTGATCATCAGCGGGCAAGGAAAATCCACACCGCAGTTTCTCTGTTGAGGAAGCTTGAGAGGAAGCATGAAAAGCGGTCGCAGCATTTGACAGGAATCGATATTCTCCCGGCATGTCCGAGCCTCTGCCTTCCTCTACAACGCCACCAGGCCAGTCACCTGCCGAAAGGCTGATGACGCCAGTTCAGTTCGTGCGCGCTGTGGGACCGCAGCGGGCTGAGCTCCTGAAGAACCTCGAAATCAAGACTGCAAAAGATCTGCTGTTTCATGTGCCGCACGGAGTCAATGATTTCAGTGACATGCGACCTGTGCCAAAACTGGAGGCTGATGTTGAGCAATCGGTCCACGGTTTTGTGGTCGATCGAGATGTTCGCCAATTGACCAAAGGACGCACACTGGTCGGCATCCTGCTGGATTGCGACGGGCACTTTGTGCGCGGAACATGGTTCAATCAGCCGTGGATTTTCAAGAAGTTTCGCGACAACGAACACGTCATCTTCAGTGGCAAACCTCAACGCAAAGCTGGACGTTGGGAATTTAATGGGCCGCGCACTCACATCCTTGCGCCGGATGACGACATTGAAAGTGCAGCCGGAGTTCTTCCACGTTATGCGCTCACCGACGGTATCAAGATGGATTCCATGCGTCGGATGGTGAAGTCAGCGGTGGAAGATTTTGCATCGCTTGTCGAAGATCCGGTGCCGGAGTCTTTCCGCACAACTCATCGTCTGCCGGATCTGCCGACCGCGCTTCGCTGGTTGCATTTGCCCAATTCTGTGAAGCAGTGGGAAGCCGGACGTTACAGAATTCTTCTTGATGATCTGTTTGAATTTCAACTGGGCCTCGCACTTCGGCGACGCATCTGGGGTCGCACGTTGAAGGCCGATCCAATCGAAGTGACGGCGAAGGTCGACGCAAGAATTCGGCGACTCTTCAACTTTCGTTTTACGGAAGGTCAGGATCGATCGATTCGAGAGATCTCGGGCGACATTTCGCTGCCGCACCCGATGCATCGACTTTTGCAGGCTGACGTGGGTGCTGGAAAGACGGCCGTTGCCGTCTACGCCATGCTGTCCGCGATCGCTGCCGGACGTCAGGCGGTACTGATGGCCCCGACAGAAGTTCTCGCGACGCAACACTGGGAAACGTTTGAAGAACTGCTGGCGGAAAGTCGAGTCCAGCGAGGCCTGCTGCTGGGCGGACTGCCGGCCGCGAAACGCCGCGAACTGCTCGAAGGCATAGCGTCCGGCGGCATTCAGTTGATCATCGGTACTCAGGCTGTGATTCAGGAAAGTGTCAAATTTCGAAATCTGTCGATGGTCGTCATCGATGAACAGCATCGGTTTGGTGTTCGACAGCGAGCCAGCTTTACCAATCAGTCCAGCAGCCCTCACGTGCTGGTGATGACTGCGACGCCGATTCCGCGAAGTTTGTGCCTGACTCAGTTTGGCGATCTGGACATTTCCGTCATTCGGGAGCTGCCACCCGGTCGCCAGAAGGTCATCACCGCACGCATTATGGACACGCCGGAACAGGCAAGGATGTGGCACTTCGTAAAACAGCAGATTGCGAAAGGGCGACAAGCCTATGTTGTTTGCCCGCGCGTCGAAGAGAAAGCGGAAGACGACAGCGCGTCGGCGGAAGCGGTGTTTCGACAGCTTGGCCAGACCGAACTGGCTGGCCTGCGAATTGATCTGCTGCACGGTCGTATGGATCGCGAACAACGTCATGCTGTGATGGATCGGTATCGTAATCATGAAACCGATGTGCTGGTTTCGACGACGGTGATCGAAGTGGGAGTCAATGTCCCGAATGCGACGATCATGATTATCCAGCAGGCCGATCGCTTTGGACTGGCGCAGCTTCATCAGTTGCGAGGCCGCATTTGTCGAGGCAGCTATCAGGGCTATTGTTTTCTGTTGTCCACCACTGAAATGCCGGATGCGATCGAACGTCTGACCGCGCTGGAGAAAACGTCCGACGGTTTTGAATTGGCCGAGAAAGATGCCGAACTCCGCGGCCCAGGCGATATCCTTGGCCTTCGTCAAAGCGGTGCGATGCCGCTTCGAGTGGCCGACCCTGTGCGAGATCTCAGTATTCTGCAGGTGGCTCGTCGAATGGCTCAGGATCTTGTGGATGATGGCCGCTTTGATCAGCCGGAGTTCGGTGATCTGAAGTCGATCGTGCTCGAACGTTTCGCGAATCTGCTCGATCTGCCTCAAACCGGTTGATTGGCCCGATTGACTGGCCCGGTTTCGTCGTGCCGCTGTTCAACATTCCGGGGCTCGCGTTGATTTCTGCACCGTGCCTGACTAACGTCTGCAGTCAGAGGCAATCGGGCCAACGTTGTAAATGCGCACAACCATCGCGTGAGCATCAACGAAATCAACCGCACGAACTCGGAGAATTTTCCTATGACCACACCATCTTTTTTCTCGCGCCGCCACATGCTGCAGCGAACGGGTTGTGGCTTTGGCATGCTGGGGCTGGCCGGTTTGCTGCGAGACGAAGGCCTGCTCGAATCGGCAATCGCCGAAGACAGCCTTGGCAATCGCTCACTGAATCCTCTGGCGCCGCAGCCCGGGCATTTTGAGCCGAGAGCGAAGCGAGTCATCTGGATCTTCATCAACGGCGGGCCGAGTCCCGTTGATACCTGGAATTATCGACCTGAGTTGACGAAGTGGAACGGAAAGTCGATACGTGAGTTTGATCCGGAGTTCAAAGCTACAACCGGATTTTTCAAAGATGCGGTCGGCAATTTGATGCAATCACCGTTCAAGTTTTCGCCTCGTGGTGAATGCGGCAAGATGGTTCCTGAGATTTTTCCGCACCTTGGCGAACATGTTGATCGAATGGCCGTGATCCAGTCCGGGTATACGGAATCCAATAATCACTCGCCCGCGCTCTTTGCGATGAATACGGGCTTCGCGCGCATGGGGTTTCCGTGTGTCGGTTCCTGGGTGACCTACGGACTTGGCAGCGAGAGTGCCAACCTGCCAGGCTTTGTCGTGATGAGCGATCCCAAAGGTCGCGGCCTGCCAAAAGGAAACGCGGCGAACTGGAGTGCCGGATTTCTCCCCGGTGTTTACCAGGGAACATATCTGCGACCTCAGGGCGAGCCCATCGACAATCTGGTCCGACCAGCGTCGCTGACAGAATCGGCTCAACGAAACGAGCTGGACTTGCTCAAGCAATTGAACAGTTTGCATCAGCAACAGCATGCCGCGGATTCTGAATTGGCGGCGAGAATTGAAAGCTTCGAACTGGCGTATCGGATGCAGTCTGCCGCGCCGGAAGCATTGAATCTTGCCAGTGAGCCGAAACACATTCAGGATCTTTACGGGATCGGCGATGAGCAATGCGATCATTTCGCTCGACAATGCCTGACCGCCAGACGACTGGTCGAACGTGGTGTCCGATTTGTTCAGATCTATTCAGGCGGCATGGAAAACCAGCGATCGTGGGATGGTCATAACGACATCGAAGGCAATCATCGTCAGTTCGCCGGAGAAACCGACAAGCCTGTTGCCGGTCTGCTGAGTGACATGGCGGCCAGTGGTCTTCTGAATGACACATTGGTGGTCTGGTGCGGTGAGTTCGGCCGACTGCCGATCGCTCAAACCGGCGGCAAACCAGGCCGCGATCACAATCCACATCATTTGTGTGCGTGGCTGGCTGGCGGCGGTGTGAAAGGCGGAGTCAGCTACGGGAACTCTGATGATATCGGTTACAGATCGACAGAGAACCGCGTGCATATTAACGATCTGCACGCCACAATCCTGCATCTGCTGGGAATGGATCACGAGAAGCTGACGTACAAATATAACGGCCGACGATTCCGATTGACGGATGTTGCGGGCCACGTGATTCAGGATATTCTGGCGTGATATTCTGGCCTGGTCTGTCACCGTTCGTATTCCTGTAAGGGTAAAATCTGATGACTCGAGTTCTCCTTCTGGCTGGTGATTTCGTCGAAGATTATGAAATCATGGTTCCGTTTCAGACGCTGCTGACTGTGGGTGTCGAAGTCGATGCTGTTTGCCCGGACAAAAAAGCGGGTGACAAGGTGCGAACAGCGATTCATGATTTTGAAGGCGATCAGACTTACAGCGAAAAGCCGGGACACAATTTTACTCTGAATGCAGACTTTGCGGCTGTCGATCCGTCGAAGTATGACGGCCTGCTGATTCCTGGCGGCCGTGCTCCGGAGTACCTTCGTTTGAATTCACGAGTGCTCGAAATCGTCTGCGCGTTCGATGCCGCGAAGAAGCCTATTGCCGCCATCTGTCATGGTATTCAGATTCTGACAGCGGCCGGGATCGTGAAGGGCCGTTCGTGCACAGCTTATCCTGCTTGCGGACCAGAGATCTCGCTTGCCGGGGGCACTTATGCTTCAATCGCAATTGACGGGGCTCATGTCGACGGCCATCTGGTGACGGCACCAGCCTGGCCAGCTCATCCTGCGTTCTGCCGTGAATTTCTGAAATTGCTGGGCGTGCTTTCGTGAGTGATGCAGAACGTTCTGCATAGACTTCGGTCGCCCGGTTACTTCCGCCAGCGTTCATCCTCAATCCCTCAGGAGGCCCCGCCGTGAATGCGTTTCGTGCTTTGTTTCTGCTGACGTTGTCCGCTGGTGTGATGATTCCGTTCGAGCCGTTGAGGGCTCAGGATGTTTCCGGGCCGACGGGAACGGTTCCGCTGACGACGGAGGGTGATCTGGCGTCGCAGATGGTGGACGGGATTGATCGGTTTCTGTTGAAGGAGATTGAGAAGACCGCGGCAACTCGAGCCGAACGATTTACGGTCGATACGTCGTCGCGGGAAGCTTACGAGGCTTCGCTGAAGCCTCATCGGGAGAAGCTGGCGAAGTGCCTGGGTATTCGGGATGCCCGGATGAAATTCGACGCGCCGGAGATCGTTGCCGACCTCAACGCACCATCGCGGATGGTCTCAGCGGAAACCTTTGATGTTCAACGTATTCGTTGGCCCGTGTTGAATGATCCGTCGCCACAAGGACAAGGACTGCCGTCTCTTTTTGGTGAAGGATTGCTGGTCATGCCAAAGACTGCTCCGAAGGCAACTGTAATTATTCTGGCAGAAGGTCATCTGACCTCGTCGGGCTTCGGACTCGTCCCGGACGAATACGACGCCTCATTGCTTGCTCGACACCTTGCCGATGCAGGTTGTCGTGTAATTATCCAGAACTTGATCAGCCGAAACCGTGAGAAGCGACTGGGACGGGCAGATCTTACAAACCGTGAGTATGTTCATCGATCGGCGTTTGAATTGGGCCGCACTCTGGCAGGCTATGAAGTTCAGACGACATTGAGTCTCGTTGACTGGCTGAAAAGTGAATTGCCGGAGCATCCCATCGGCCTGTTCGGTTACGGTGAAGGCGGGCAGTTGGCGTTATTTGCGGGCGGCCTTGATAATCGAATTGATGTCACCTGCGTCAGTGGTTTTTTTGACGTTCGCGAAAACTGCTGGCAAGAGCCAATCGACCGAAACTTCTTCGGTTTGCTCCGGGATTTTGGTGCGTCGGAACTCGCGATGCTGGTTGCTCCGCGAACACTTGTCGTTGAGAACTCGACAGGACCAGAACTCACTCTTGAGGGGAATGGAGGAGCACCTTCAGTCCTGAAATCACCAAACGTCCAGGCCGCCAAAGAACTGCTGGAAGCAGCCAAAACGAGAACAAATTTGCTCTGCAAGAACTGGCTGATGACGAATCCCGAGGGCGGCAATTGGGGTGCTTTTGAGGCAAGAGTCGCAATGCTCACAAGATTTGATATCCCGATTGCCGAACGCTCGGGTCGCCCAAGGCCGCAGGCAATCGCATCATCCGATGGTGCCTTCGAGAAGTTCTGGAACGAAGAAATCCTCCTCAAACAAATCGACCGCCACAATCAGGCGCTTCTTCGCGAGAGTCACTTTGTTCGCAAAGACTTCATGTCAAAGCTCGACATGAGTTCTGTAGAGGCTTACGAGAAGTCTGCTGAGCCCTATCGCGAGATCTTCCGCAAAGATGTCATCGGCGAGTTTGAACAGCCGCTGTTGCCGTTTAATGCTCGATCGCGCAAGTCATGGGAGACGGACAAGTGGACGGGGCACGAAGTGGTGCTGGATGTCTTTCCGGATGTGTTCGCGTTCGGCGTTCTGCTGCTGCCAAAAGATCTGAAGCCCGGTGAGAAGCGACCGGTCGTTGTGTGCCAGCATGGTTTGGAAGGTCGGCCGACGGACATCTTTCAGGGTGACCATCCGGCCTATCATGATTTCGCGGCGAAGCTGTGCGAACGAGGATTCATCACGTTCTCGCCTCAGAATCCTTACATCTTTCAGGACCGTTTTCGAACGCTTCAGCGCAAAGCCCAGCCGCTGGGTAAATCGCTCTTTTCCATCATCGTGCCTCAGCATCAGCAGATCGTGAACTGGCTGAAGACACAGCCGAACGTCGATGGTGATCGTATCGCGTTCTACGGCCTGAGCTACGGCGGAAAGTCGGCCATGCGAATCCCCGCTCTGGTGACAGACTATTGCCTTTCCATCTGTTCGGCCGACTTCAACGAATGGGTGCTGAAAAACGCAAGCACTCGTGAGAACTTCAGCTACATCTGGACCGGCGAGTACGAAATCTTCGAATGGGATCTCGGCAGCACGTTCAATTATGCCGAGATGGCCGCTCTGATTTGTCCTCGTCCGTTCATGGTGGAACGAGGCCACTTCGACGGCGTCGGAGAAGATCACTGGGTCGGTTACGAGTATGCCAAGATCCGACATTTGTATGCGGCTCAACTGAAGATCGGCGACAAGACCGAGATCGAATGGTTCGTCGGGCCTCACACGATCAACGGCCAGGGAACCTACCAGTTCCTGCACAAACATCTGAACTGGCCAGAACCGAAGTAACGACTCCGTAGGCCGACCTGTCCTCAGGTCGGCAATCTTTCACAGCCATGTTTCCATGCAGCGTCCGATCGATCTCTCGCTCGCCGCATCCTTGGCCCGTTCGCACCCTGCCCTTTGCCGATGGTTGCCAGATGTCAGGGGCTCTTCGTCGATGGTTGGCAGTGATGTTTGCAAGCCTCACTGCTGGCTGAGATCTGGTCGAAGTACATCGAGGTCACTCGTGCGGGATTGTTCCAGAGCTGGCCGGTATGTTCCGCTCGCAACTGGTAACGGATTGAGTGTTCGCCAGCTGGAAGAGATTCGAAATAAACGTCCAGTCGATCATCACGAACCTCGTGACGCTGACTGCCGCGAAAACTAATGGGCATCTGATACGTTTCGAATCCGGCAGAATGAGGATTCTGAACCATCAGATACTCCAGATCCTCCCGCGACGTGATCGTCAATTCGACTTCGATCACATCGCCCACTTTGATAACATCGCCAGCCTTGATCTCACCGGCCTGATTGAACGGAATTCGTTCGGCTGTCGTTTGAGAACCGCTCGCGTCCGACGAAGGCTCGGAGCTGACGCGATAGAACCTTCGCACAATTCTGAGCTGTCGATTATCTCTGAGTGGTCGATCGTCGTTTACCGGCGGAGCAGGATTAATGCTGAATTCACGCGACACCAGCATGACGTCACACGTTGGCCCATCAAGTCTTCGAATTTCGATCTGATGTCGTCCCGGCGAAAGTTCAGCTGCGTTGAATGACAAGTGCGTCGCGGATTTGTCCCCGCCAGCTTTGGGATGAATTTTTTCCTGAGGGTTTGTATCAGCTTGAGGCTGAATCGTTTGGAACAACTTCCCATCCAGCAGCACCTCAAACTGTGACATTTCGCCCATGCTCTCACGCAATTTCAGAAACTCGATCAGCGCTTCGATCACGACAGCCGTGTCGCGAGTATTCTCCCAGCTCATCGATGATCGTCGATTCATTAACAGGCCTCGGCGAATCCAGTCCAGTTCCGGATCGTCTGGATTGATCCGCAATTTCAACTGCAGATACCGGCCCATCGCTTCATTCGAACTTTCAAACCAGCCGCCTTGTCGAACGGAATTGCGTTCCATGCGAATTGTCTGCATCACTTCATCCCGCACAAGCAGCCTCTCAGCGCGTGCTACGAAACGATCGCGAAGTTCCGTCTGTTTTTCTGCGTGCTCTGCTGGTGATTCTTCCGCCAGTGAGTGCGCGGCAAGGCCGGCCAGCATGATGCCCAGCGGAGACAGTCGAGCGGCATCGCGATCCAGGGCAGCCACGATGGTCCGGCAGTTTTCCAGAACGTCATCGCCCATGTCGAAATTTGCGGTCGGGTTAATCTGAGTCAGAACAAACGCCACAAAGGCATCTGAGTCATTCGCGCGGCTTGAGCTCAGCGGATGAACGGGCGAAGTTCTGGCAGAAACGTCGTTGATCGCTGGCGTGTTCGAATCCTGAATTGCCGAGACGGCCGTTGCTCGAGCAGCCAGCACACCGGACAAATACCGAACGCCGCGCTGGTGGCTTTGTTCGAACGAGTCGGCGTCGTCCATCGCCAGAAACAAGCCGTAAACAACCTGGGCGGATAAGTCTGAGTTGCTAACGCCGGCAGATCCAAACCAGCTCCAGCCGCCATCTGCTTCCTGAAGTTGTTCGAGCCGTTTTCGACCGACATTCAGCATCTTGCGAAGCGCAGCACCGCTCGGCAACTGTCGAGTGGCACGAGCATCACGGGCAGCATCACCCTCCGCATTACCCGAGAGTTGATCGTCGGATTGTGCTGCGTCAGCACTCCCGAATCGTAACTGAGGGAATTCCTTTGCAGCGTTATGAGCCAGCGCAAGGGGCACGAATTTGTTAGTCGTTTGCTCCGCGCAGCCGTGAGGATATTCGATTAGAAACGGCAGTGCGTCCAGGACGGATTCGGCTGGCGTTGTGCCCCAGTGAAGTTCGAGCGACGATTTTTCTGCAAGCCGTTCGGCGGGAATCTCGACCGTCAGCTTTGCGATGGGATTGGTTTTGCTGATGGAAGCGAAATGAGTTGTATTCTGCCATTCGCCGCGAGGATTCACGGGCACGACGATCTGAGCGGCGTCGGCATCCTGATCCGTCCGAGCAGTGAATGTCAACTGGGCGTTGCCAAAGTTGCTGGCCTCCACAGTCCAGTGGACGAGCGTTTCGGCATTGGGAGCCAGAGTCACATCCTGTGTCGCGGCTGTGGTGATTGTCGCGAACTCGTTCTGCGATTGAAGCGAAATACGCCCGGCTTTTGGAGCATCAAACGAACTGTAGACGGCAGCTGTCAGCCTGATGCTGTCTCCGCTGGTCAAGTGGCGAGGCACATGAGGGCGAATCATGATCGGTTGCGACGTCTGCAGGCTGCGTTCTGCAAAACCGACACGCACATTTTTGTCGATCGCCCATGCTCGAATCTTCCACGTCGTCAGATTGTCGGGAAGTGGAATCCGGACGGACACCAGGCCGCTGGCATCGGTCTGCAGATCCTTCGAAAAGAAGGCCGTGTCGCGCCAGTCCGTTCGAAGTCGCGGGTCCACCCATGGATTCGCCTGGTTCGCTGCCAGGTTGGCTGGATCGAATCGCTCGGCAGCGGCCCGGCCGGACTCATCGCCGCCAAAAACACCGCCACCGATTCCAAATCCTCCGCCGCCCATTCCGCCGCCGGCGCCACCTCCAAAACCGCCGCCGCCGAATCCTCCTCCGCCTCCCAGATATCCACCGCCGCCGAAGAAGCCGCCAATGCCGCGATACCCAAACCATGATCTGGCCCAGAGATTCAAAGAATTCTGCAGCGAGCGATCATCGAACACAGGCGAGGCCTGAACGTTCGTCCCAAACGATGAATAACGTAACGCGCTTTCCTGAACACTCGAATGCTGCAGACGCCGCCCGTAAAATGTGTGAACGATGTCGGCCGTATTCGGAGCGGCCAGTTGATCAAGGCTTTCATCGTACGCGGCAATCAGCACGTTTGAAGGCGCGGCAACTCCCGAGAAATCAGTCACCAGAAGCCTGATCTCTGTCTCTTCGCCGGGCTTCGCCTTAAGGAATTCAGTTTGCCAACGCAGATCCAGCCGTTGCGACATCGGCGGAACCAAAATCGCGCAGACCGAATTGAAGAACTCACCATTCGCAATCACAACGACTTCGGCATAAACGTACGGAATGTCATCACGGCCCACGTCCACCGGCACAACAATCGAATGGCCGTTCAGCTTCAGCACTTTCGGTGCAGGCATCATCCCGGATTCAGGCCGCAGAAACAATAACGCGGTGGCGTTGGCCGCAGGGCTTGTGGTCAATAACTTCGCAACTGTCCCGGCTGCGTTTTCTGTCTTTTCTACTCGCAGATCGCCGCGATCAAACGGCACATCCGGATTCAAATTGCCATCGATAACGATCACGTCGCAGGTGTGAGCGACGGCCTGATCTTCGACAAGTGATGCCCAGATACGAATCGGTCCGGTTCGCGGAAGAGTGACCGGGATTGTGGCCAGTCCCAATTCGTTGGTTGTGACTTTCAGAGCCGCCTGGTGGACCTGATCCCGAATCTCAATACGGCATGCTCGTTCAAGCGGCTTGCCGTTCAGATCCAGAGTTCCCACGCTGACATTAATCGTCTCATTTCGCCGGCAAAAGCTGCGATCTGCTTTTACGAACAGACGAACGCCCGTTTCCGTGCTGAGCGGCAAAGTTTCGGACATCATGCGATTTGTCGCGTCAACAACTTCGACTTTAAGGCGATTGAAACTGTTATTCAGCATTTGGTCCTGTGAAGGCAGAATGATCTCGCAGATTCCGTCAGCCTCAAGAATGGCTTCGCCGCTGGTAAAGATTCTGTTTTCCACACCGGTCGCCCTGTCGTCAGGCAAACGCACGGGCTCTTCCGCATCCACCGGGATCGAGAAGAAACCGGTGCCACCCATGGGCACCGACTGACCAGCATTACCAACCTGAATCAGTCGATATTGCTCATCGGACGTCTTCCACGCGTAGCCGTTGCCATACAAACGGTCCCACGATTCCACAGGGTACAAGAGCTTTGAGTCGTACTCACGAACAAGCTTCCATCGAACTTTTCCAAAAGACACCGGCTTTCCGAACAAGTATTTGGCTTCGACCTGAATTCGCTGGCTATTGTGCTGAGGATCTCGCTCCAGAGTCGTCAGCTTCACAGTGAATTCCGGCTTGCGATATTCCTCAACTCGAAAGACGATGCTCTGACCCAGCTCAGCACCTTTGACTCCAGGTTTTAGCTCATACACGCCAGGCACAGCTTCCATCGGAATCTTCCATTCGCCGCTGAAACCTTTTGATGCATCGTGATGGCCGTCGACAAAATAGGTTTCCGGATCGTCGGAATCATCGGTGATCATCACATCACATTCCGCCACTTCCGGAAGCAAACTGAGCTCGCCGAATGGCTTTCGAATCCAGACTTGAAAATGAACGGTGTCTCCCGGTCGATAAATTGAACGATCCGTTGCGATAAAGGATTTGGGGCGTTTGGAAAGCTGTTGCTGAAGTGCCGCCTCCGCTTCTGCTCTTTTCCATTGGCGTTCAGATCGCGAGGTTGTGCCGACGGCAAGGACTTGATTGTCTTTCCTGCAGACCACCAGTCCGCCCGGCATTGCATCCTGCGGAATTGTGAAGAGTCCGTTTTCGTCCGTCGGGAAAATGAACTCAGGTGGCTTCAGCGGAGGAATTGGAGTGGGTCTCATCTTTCCATTTTGAACAACTCCGCCGCGAATCAGTTGAACCTCAGCACCTGCGATTCCAAGGCCCGTCGTTCGATCTGCAAGGAATCCCAGACTGGTTCCATCAGTCCGCTGTTTGGTCAAAAACGCAGCTGGCGGATTCCACAACAGCCAGCAATCATCAACAGTGTCTCCGTTGTTGGCGGTCAGCAACCAGGCGACTGCGGGATTTGGCACGTCAACATCAACGGTCATGGTCGTCAGCTCATGTTCCGGTTCCGGAGTGAGCGGGACGGCCCATTCTTTGGCCACTGGCAGCAAGATGTTCTGCCCCACGAGTGATTCCTGATGACGAGCCAGAAGTCGTCCAAGGCTTGTCGAAAGAATCTCCAACACCTCCCGACGCGCGGCAACGGCGTCAGGCAGATCCTTTTCGCGGAACTCAGATTGATCGGCGACATATGTTGCAATCAGTTTGTTGACGTCGATAGGAATCAGGCGCATCGTTATTGACGTTGCATTACGAAACGACAGCGTGACCGGAATCACGTTTGCTGATGGAGCACCAATCGCGTAAGTGCCTTTCGCCATTTTCAGTTCAAGGCTGACACGCGGCTCAAGAATCTGGTCGCGAATTGCCACGAAACGGTCACGTTCCCGGATCAACCTCTGCAGATCTTCTTCGGGTGTGTCGGCTGGCAGCGATTCAATCTTGCCATTCGACAGGGCAACAAGCCGATCCAGCTCCGCAGCACCCCGGACCAGTTGATGACGATGAATTCGGATGCTAGCGAGCTGCTCCAGAGCGGCAACCTGCATGTCATCCTGTCTTGCAACAATGCGGTTCAACAACACGATGGGATTGATCTGGTCCTCAAGGGCCACCCGTTGAATTTGCCCGGCAACCTTGATGTAGGTTTCAGTGTCGGCAAGCGAACGAATGACTTCTTTCGAAATGCCGGTGGCCAGTGGTTCGGTTGCTGACTGCTCGGCGCCTGGCTGCTCGGCTGGTGACTTTTCGTTTGAAGTGGAGCGATTTGCCGTCGATCTGGGCGGAATGTAGTCGGAAATCCCGATCTGCGAATGGAGGTAACGGATCCATTCAAGTTCCAAACGACTGCGTCGGGCTGGGTCAAGCTGAGCCGCACGTTTCAGAGCCCAATGCCATCGCTCGCGGTCCGACTTTGAATCATCCCATGAGTTCGGCAAACGAAACATCGCCGCCAGATCAAAATCAACTTCCTGATTATCTTCGACTGTGGTTTCCTGTTTGCCTGCGATCAACCACCACTCGTCATCTTCAATGATCGGTTCAGGAAGCCGGCTCAAGTCGGTCAGTTGGTCCGGCGACCTCGTCGAGTAGGCATACTCGTCTACCATGCAATTCGCCAGAGCTTCAAAGACATCGGCCTTCTGTTTCGGTGTTGCGGCAGAATCTTCCATCACCAGCAGAGACGCCTCTCGCAGCCATTGCATCCGCCGGACGTAGTCTCTTTCTTCAAACGAAACATACACAGGATCGTCAGATTGGTCGTCGTACCCTCGACGAATTTGATCTCCGATTTTGTGTCCACTGCTCTCCCAATAATAATCGTATGCTTCGGGCCAATAATCCTCGTTGCCGACCATGGCCAATCGCACCTGCCACTGCTTCGGATGTGCCGCAGCCACAACTTCGAAAAGTCGCTCGACATCATCAGCTCGTTCATCCTTCGACAGAAGCTCCACGGCCCTCGCAAGATCCTGGATCAGTTCTGTCCCCGTGTGTTCCGGATGCAGCAGGATGTCATCGTAAAGCCGCAGCAACAGATTTCGCTGAGCCTCGGAGTGATAGTTTTCGTATTGCTCATTGGCTTCAGCTCTCAACGCCTCAAGACTGCGAACCGGCACCGAGGCGGCCGGCTCGTCATCTGGTCGCTCGTCTTCCTGAAGCTGCGCAGAGCAAACCGTGGACGCTGCCACAGCTGACAACGCTAATGCTAACGCCATTCGCAACGCTACAAGAATGGCCACAACGACGGAGTGACGAACAACAACTGATGACATGCAGGACTCCCGAATCAAGATGACGTTCGGCATAACGCAGTTTCCGACGCGGCATCCGCTGGATTGTTCGTCTTATTGGAGCATTTTGTCAAACTCAGTCCCTGTTGTGCAGTTTTCGGTTTTCAGTGGGGCAGACGAGAACGATCATTGAGCCAGCGGTGATAAGAAGAAAAACGGTCTTGAATCGAACAGTCCGAATTCAAACAAAGTTCCGGCAGAACAGGGAAACGAGTGATGAGCTCAATGGGTCGTTTGGGAATCCTGCTTTTGTGGTCCATCTTTTCTTCTGCGATCAGGTCGCAAGCTGAGGAGCCGCAGAGTTTGATCGGTTGCAGGTTCGACGCGAAGACAAGCATTCAATACCCAAAGTGTGCGTCGGTCGTCGATGTTACAAAAGAGCCCTATTTCGCGAAGGGAGATGGACGCACCGACGACACAGCGGCGATTCAGCGAGCGTTGTCGGATATCATGGGGCAGCACAAGATGCTGTACTTTCCCAACGGTACTTATCTGATTTCAAAAATGCTGAATTGGTCTAAGAAAAATACTGAAGGCAAAGACGCCTGGGGTATGAATTTTCTTCAGGGACAGAGCACCGCCAAAACGATCATTCGCCTGAAGGATTCGACCTTCACTGATCTGGAAAAGCCTGCCAGCATCATGTGGTGCGGTGGCTTTGGGTCTGCGGATTGGTTTCACAACTACATCCAGGACATGACCTTCGACATCGGAGACCATAATCCAAGTGCGATCGGGTTGCAGTTCTATTCGAACAATTTCGGAGCGGTCCGCAATTGTCGGATCGTCGCCGGAAACAACAGCGGTTTGATTGGGCTCGACCTTGGTCATCGAGACATGAACGGCCCGCTGCTTGTGCAGAACTGCGAGATTGTTGGTTTTCAAAAAGGCATCGCAACATCACGCGCGGTGAACAGCCAGACCTTCGAGAATATTACTCTGCGCGATCAATCGCAGTTCGGCTTTGACAACGAAGGCCAGGCGATCAGCGTACGAGGCCTTCTGAGCGTGAACCGCGTTCCGGCGATTCGCACTTACGGAACATTCTGCCTGCTTGATGCGACACTGAAGGGGCTCGACGGAGCCCATCAAGTTCCTGCCATCATCAACTACAACGGTGGCAGGCTGTTCGTTCGCGACGTGACCACCACCGGCTACAGTCGCGCGATCGGAGACGTGGAAACACCTGACTGGTACGCTGCCGTGCGGCTTGCGAACGACAACAAGCCAGGCACTCTTGGGCCGAACGTCGGTGAGTACTGTTCACACAGTTCGACCAATCTCTTTGGCTCAGAGCCAGGATCGCTTCGACTTCCTGTGAAAGAAACTCCTGTCTCGGAAAAGGATGATGCCAGCTTATGGGCTGTGGTCGACAGCTTCGGTGCAGATCCGACGGGCAATCAGGATTCATCGGCGGCAATTCAACGGGCGATCGATTCCGGTGCAACGACCGTTTTCCTGCCAGGATTTTATAACCTGACGCAGCCCATCCGGCTCCGAGGCAAAGTGAGTCGGCTGATTGGGACTGGAGCGTGGATCGACTACTTTTCGAACTCGAAGCCCGACATCATCATCGAAGACGGTGAGTCCCCCGTTGTTACGATCGAGCACATTGTTCACATCAATGGCGGAATCCAGATCAACACGAAACGGCCCGTCGTCCTGCGCAGCATTGGGGTAAAATCAGTCGATTGCCGCACGAACGGAGACGTGTTCTTTGAAGATGTCACAACGGATGATCTCCGTTTCAATCCTGGTCAAAACGTGTGGGCTCGGCAGTTGAATGTTGAAAACGAAGGAACGCATCTCTCGAACAACGGTGGAAACCTGTGGGTCCTGGGCTACAAGACGGAACGAGGCGGCACTCTGCTGAACACGACGAACAATGGCCGCAGTGAAGTTCTCGGCGGCTTCAGCTACACGACCACTGCGGGAAAACTCGCGCCGATGTTTGTGACGGACAATTCGTCAGTCTTCACCTTCTTCAATGAAGTCTGCTACAGCGGCGATCCGTTCGAAACGCTGATTCGCGAGACTCGCGGCACAGAAACCAAAACCGTGAAACGCGACGAGGGCATGACTGCACCGTATGTTTCGCGGATGCCAAATTCACGATGATGTTGTTTCAGCTCGTCTTAGAATGAATTCATTCCCAGGCAGAACGAACACTGTTCCCTGGACATGCACCCGGGTTGCCTCATTCCGCAGTACGAAAACAATAAAGCCCTTTGACGCCTCGAAAAAATGGTTCTTCCGGGAGTTTAGTGGCAATTTAGGGCAGGTTTCAGGGACAGTTTTCCGCAGAAGAAGAGGATACGAGTTCTGTAGTTTTGAAAGGACTTGAATCCTCGGGCGTTGGACTTGATGGCTTGGATGCGGCTATTGAA
>JBGSVD010000140.1:0-22995 GCA_041753135.1 Planctomycetaceae bacterium | reverse complement strand
CCCCCCCCCTTCCGCTCCTAATAAAGTACGGAGACTATTTCGGGACTGGTCCATAGTAGCGCAATTGTCTCAACAGCACATGAACGATTGGGACAATCGTTCTACAATGGTAAATCCTCTCCTGCCGCTCGCGTCAACGAAACAACAAATAGATGACTGAAGAAAATACAGCAGCACAGCCAGCAGAATCACTTCCTGGATTCGGAGTTCTGCTGGGTATCGACTATGGTACTAAACGCGTTGGAGTCGCGGTCTCTGATCGGGAGCAGAGGTTCTCAAGCCCGCTGTACAATCATCAGCGCCAGGGCATTCAGGGGGACACTCGATTCTTCAGAAATGTCGTGGATGAGTATCGTCCGGTCGGCATGGTCATTGGTCTTCCGATCCATCTGAGCGGCGACGAAAGCGAGAAGTCTCGCGAAGCACGAAAGTTTGCGACGTGGTTGTCAGCAGTCACTGGACTTCCCTTTGATTTTCAGGACGAACGATTCAGTTCGTTTCAGGCAGCCCAGTTAATGTCTGCTGCAGAACTCACGAAGAAACAGCAAAAGGATCGAATCGACAAACTGGCAGCGCAGATTCTTCTTCAGACATTTCTCGAGTCGCGCATTGCCACGAAGAACGTGCCTTCGAAACCGAATGTCGAGCCGGAAACGACTGAGGATTGATCTTGTTCAGAGTGAATAGAGATGGCTCATCGCTTCAGCGAAATTCAAGTGGTTCGCTATCGATGCTGAGACATCAGCAGAGAGCCGAACACAATCGCCGCCGTCTCAATACGCAGGATGGAACCCGGCCATGAAATTGGCTTATGACCAGCATTCACGGCGATCTGAATTTCGTCGTCCGTAAAGCCTCCCTCTGGCCCAATCAGGACACTCAAATTCTGCCCGGCCGATCTGCTGGAATCATGCGTTCGAGGATTGTCCTCTTTTGAAGCCAGCCCTGGATGCGCGATGTAGGAAATGTCGCCTGTCGTCTGCGCAGCAAGATCTTCGACAACACTGTTGAATGATTTAAGAGGAAGCAGCTCCATCAGGAACGGTCGCCGACATTGCTTGCATGCCGCAATCACATTGGCACGAAGCTTGTCAACGCGGGTTTCGCTGGGCGTGACAATAGTACGCTGACTGTTGAGCAGGATCAGACGATCGACGCCGATTTCTGTCAGTTTCTCCACCATCCATTTCAGGCGATCCGCTTTTGGTGGAGGTGCAATAACGGTGATCGTTCCCTGACCGTCTCGCGGCTTTGTTATTCGTGTCAATATTCTGCATGTGACATCGCGTCTGGAAGCAGAACTCACAACGGCGTCAGCTGCAGTTCCGTTTCCATCAAACAGGGTCAACTCCGAACCTGCGCCCAATCTCAGCACGTGCAGCAGGTGATGTGCTTCCGCGTCTTCGATGACAACGGACTCAGGATTCAGGTTTTCGCAGAAAGCCCAGTGTGTCATCTGCTGAATTCTTCGGCGCCGCAAGTACGGGAAAAGAAAAACCGCACACTGGAGATGCATTGATCTGCCAATGTGCGGCGTAAGTTTCAGTCAATCAGACGGAACTAGACTTCAACATTCCACCAGTCAGAAGCGTCCCAACTGGCCATAACGGCGTCATACACTGTTTCGGAAGCATCTGATGTGGCGATGACCAACTCTGAGCCTGCCTCTGGTAACTGCTCTTCGGCCGGGGTTATCGTCAATGCAACGTCATCGTGCTTTTCGGCTGAGGCTTCCAGCACAGGAGCCAAAGCAGAAGCAAGTAGTGTTCCTGCATCTGACTGTGGTGCTGTTTCATGCTGTGAGTTGGACGCAACAGTAAAGCTGACGGGCTCGCTCCAGCGTGACAGAACCCCGCTTGAGCTGACGGCACGCACCCAAACTCGGTATCGTCCGGATGCAAGTGCGGAAGTGACTGAGTACTCATTCGTCAGGATATTCTGAGCGGACAGCACCAATGCATTCGTGGTCAGATCTCGCACCTGCAAGACATAGCTGCTTGCTCCAGCGACACCAGACCAGGTGATGACCGGTGTGCTACCCGTGATCGGCTGATTGATCGTTGGAAGTGAACCTCCCAGGAAGTCAACCGCTTCACTCCATTCGGTGATCTCACCCAAGGTGCTGACCGCTCGAACGGTGACCGAATAACTTCCAAGCGGAAGTGCAGTCGGCGCGGTGAATGAAGTGCTGGTAATCGAGGTTTGCTGAAGAACAAATTTCCCGGAATCTTTATCCAGCACCTGAAGTTCATATCGCTCGGCCCCGGAGATTCCGGTCCAGACAAACTTCGGACGACCACCTGCCACCTGACCACTGGTCGGTGACGTAATCGTGGGAGGTGCTCCGATAGAGAAGACCAGAGGCGTAGACCAACTGCTGAACGATTGCCCGCTTTGAGCGCGAACTACGAGTTGATAATCACCATCTGGCAAATCGCGAGGAATGCGAATACTGTCGCCCGGCACCGATCGATTTCGGAATGCCAGACGATCGGTTGTCAGGTTTGTCAGCAGCACATCATAGGTGGTCGCTCCTGAGACCGTCGTCCATCGCAAGGTTGGCGAACGGTCGAAAGTGCCACCCGTAACCGGGGTCACGACGCTTGGAGCAGCCAGAACTGTGAACGAGCGAACGACACTCCATTCGCCGAATTCATTTTTGGAGTTATAAGCCCGCACCATGGCTTCATAGACACCGGAGTCGAAAGAACTCTCCGCTCTGTAGCTGGTCGTGCGAAGTGCCTTTTCAGAAATGACACCGTTCTTCCCAGTTGTCTTGTTACTGACAAATAACTGATATCCAGCGGCGTCGATCACTGCTGACCATGAGATTTCAGGAAACACCGCATTCGCCGTTGTTCCAGTAGCCACAGGAGTTTGAATCACCGGGGCCGTTACAACTTTGAAGTTTCTGGCAACGCTCCAATATCCCGGTCGTTCAAGCTGATCGACCGCTCGGACCAGAACCTGATAACGTCCGATCCCCAGTGGCTCCTGACGTGTAAACTCTGGCGATGGTGATGCGGGAATCGATGGATAAAGCTGTTCCACACCGGTGCTGAGATTTTTGAGCAACACGTCGTATCGAAGAGCTTCCGGCACGGCCAGCCATTTGATCACTGGACGTGATGACGTTACCGATGCGGCAGGGGTCGTCAACACTGGCGGTTCGTGATCCGCAACATTTACGCGAGATGTCCCGCCGAAATAATTCGCGGCGGATGCTGAAATCGTCACTCTCTGTGTGCCGTCCAGAGCAGGATCGTTCACAGCATTGATGTCGAATCTTGCACTTCTTGCCCCGGCTGGAATCGTAACAGTCGTTGGCACTGTCAGTTCAGTCAGATCACTGCTGGTCAATGTCACGACCAGCGGAGAACCTGTGTCGGTATTGCTGCGAGTCACTGTTCCGCGAGTCGCCACACGGCCTTCATCTTCACGGATTGTTGATCGATCAGTCGACACTGTCACGGTTTCGTAGTCGGTCACATCGAAGGCTGTCGTGCCAGTCGTCACTCCGGTTGCCGTTGCCTGTATTGAAGCCGTTTGCGTGCCGTCCAGCAGATTGTCGTCGTTCACAGTGACTGAGAAAGTCGTGCTGCGGCTGTTTGCAGGAATCGTTACGAACGGCGGAACGGTAAACGGAGCTGCTCCACCAGAGACGTTCACCACGGCCAGAGCGACACGCATCGAACCGCTGATATTTGTCTGGTCCAGACGTGTTACGGTCACAAAGAAGCGACCAGCATCTTCACGGACAGCTGTCGATTCCCCGGTCACAAGCAGGCTTGCCTCCAGGTCCTCAACAGCAATCTGCACAGTCTTGTCGGCCCCATACGCCGGAGCACTTGCCCGAATCGTCACGTTTCGTGTGCCATCCAGAATGCTGTCATCAACAGCGTCAATTGGGAATGTCACGCTTCGTTGTCCGGCAGGAATCGTAACCGTCGACTGAACTTTTAGCTCCGTTGTATCACTGCTGAAAAGCGAAACGGTGAAAGGCGATGAGATATCATCATTCTGCCTGGTCAATCTTCCCGTTAAAGCTCCACGCCCTGATGCCTCGGAAACACTGGATCCGCTAACGGTAAACAGCAGCGTTTCAAGGTCTGTGACGTTCACCTTATCGTTGCCAAAGACGTATTGCGTCGATGAAGAACTTGTCTTGATGCCCGCAATCTGAGTGCCGTCCAGAAGATTATCATCCAGGGCATTAACCGGCACAAAGACTTCGGACTGATTTGCCGGGATCGTCACCGTTCGCTGAACTGAAATTTCGCCCGGATTTCCATAGGTTGTCAGAGTCACCGTCCGAGCAGCAAGGCCAATCGTCTGGATGTTTAAAGACCATGAAAACAATGTCCCAAAGTCGGTACGGTTATCGTCTGTGATTTCCAGGGTCCAGACACCAGCCGGATTCTCGTCGTTCAGGCTAAGCAGACTTCCTTCTGGCCGGAAGCGACCAGTATAAGGCGAAGAACCCGTCAGAATGCTGCCCCGAGCCTGATCGTCAAAGATCGTCCCTGTCAGCAACGGCTCATTGCTGAGCAAGTCCGTCACAAGCTCGACTCGAGTCCCATTCGGACTGACCAGATAAATATCCAGGTCGGCAAGAAACGAATGGGTCAGGTTCAGAGTAACGTTGACGTCCGTAAGCTGCGACGTTTGAGTCGGGACTGTAATGTAAGAATTGATCTTATCATTGTCCAAAATCGTCTGCTGAGTATTGTTGCTGTAGTTCTGAGTTGAAACGTAAGTAAACGGCCCCTCAGTGTCTGTACGATAGACACGAGCCATCGTTGCTGCTGGTCCCGCAGCTTCGGAGATCGAGTCAGCGATGATGTCGACTCCCAGTCTCTCCGCATCTCTCACTTCAATCGTGTCAGAGACTGCTCCGGAATAGCCAGGAGCAAAAGCCGTGATGGTTACCGTCTGATTTCCATCGAGCACATTATCATCAACGGCATCCAAAGGAACTGTTACGGTTCTCTGACCGACCGGTATGACGATCTGATTCTGAACAGTCGCTTCGGTGGTGTCACTGCTTGTCAAATCGACGAGCAAATCTCCACCCGGCTGGCTCTGATGACGACCCAGGCTCGCAAACGCCGGAGTCGTTCCAACTCGGAAATTGGTTGATGCCGCAAAAGATGTTGATGTGCGGAAAACTCGCCCGGTGGATGTCGATGCAAGGATCTGCCCGGTCACATTCAGGTCGATATCAATCAGAGGATCTGAGCTGATCTTTTTCTGAGCGATCAAAGAACCGTTTGCCCTGAACTTATAGAGGTATCCAGTCGCCGAAACGCCCCACAATGTTCCGGTCGCATCAACGGCAAGAGCTTCCACCGGCCTGGACAGAGTAAAGAACTCTTCCAATTCCAGTGTGTTGGCGTCATACCGTCCGGCAACCGTACCAGCCAGATCCAGTACGTAAACCTTGTCGTCAAGCCCGGCGTAGACGTCGCGGTATCGAAAATCGGTTTCAACCATTGTCAGAATATTATCACCGCCCAGGGCGTGAACGCCCTCAGGCCTGCTGAGCGTCACATCAACTGACCGCTGGAAAACACCATTTCGATTGAAAACCTGCAGACTGCCCTGCTGGAATGCTCCCAGATAGATTTCTCCGTTCGCCGTCGCCAGACCTTCGGCGGATGAAAAGCCGGAAGTCCATTCAGAGGTCACCATTCCTGTGGATGGATTGATTTCGTAAACAGTATCACCAAATGTGGAAGTCGCCAGAAGTCGATCCGGCCCAGTGATACCCGTGAGACCTCCTGAAATATTGATATTATTCAGCGTCCCGACGTCCAGTGTGTCGACAACGCGTCGCAAAACCGGGTCGTAGACCGTAATCCGATTGTCAATGAAGTCGTCTTGCGCATATAGCAATCCATTCAGCCATCCCAGGCCGTCCCATCCCTGAGTTCCACCGAGGCTGTGAACCTCAAGAATGTCGCCAGTATCAGGGTTCACTTTATAGATTTTGTCATTGCCAATCGGACCAGCCAACACCCACAAATTGGTCCCATCGAACGCAAGGCCGTTGTTAAATCCAAAGTTGTTAGCGGGCGTGACCGGCATTGGGATCGTATTCAGCGTCACCCCGGTGTCAGGATCAACTTCAATAATACCGTCGGTGAAAATGTCCTTCACGAACATCCTGTAGCCCGGCGATTGCGTAGCAAACCGGACTGTCTGGCCTGTTGTTAAATCAACTCTGACGACACCAAACTCGTCACTCGCTGTCGACTGCGTGTCAGACAGGAAGATGTAATTTCCAATCGAAGAAATGCCGCCGGTGCCCAGATCGCTGGATTCGGTAGAGAGAGCTGGCACTGGGATGTGCTGCCATTGATTTGTGACACGATTGAAAATGGAAAGATAGGCGTTAGTTGTGCCGTTATACACAGCAATACGACCGTCCTCCATCACGACAAGGTCACGTGCGATCTGCGATGCTGGTCTTGAACCTGTTGGCCAGGGAATTGTTCGTGTTCGCACCAGAGCCCCGGAGGGGTCATGCTCATGCAATCGGTTATTGGCAACAGAGAATGTATTTGGAGGAGCTGTGTCCGTATTGCTTCGCGTGACAGTAACGGTCCCTGCCCCCGGCCCTGCATCTTCCCGAACAGCGCTGGGGTTCACGCTGATTGAAATCGTCTCTACGTCAGTAACCTGAATGATGTCCTGATCGATGAGCGTACCACCAATCGACAACGTGAACGTGACTGTCTGAGTGCCATCCAACAAGGTATCGTCGAGGATGTCGATCGGAAGAACAATCTGCCGAGAGCCGGCAGGAATCGTAATCGTGCTGCCGCCCGCAAGAGCGGGAACATTGACCTCGGAAGGATCATCAAACGCAAGATTCAGTACGAGAGCACTGCCAACCGGGAATGCATCTTTGCGAATCGTGATGAACGAACCGCTGGTCCCCGCTGTTTCCGCAACGATTGCAGGTGAAATACTGATCGAAGCTGGCTGCAGCAACTGTGCAGATTTATCAAGATTCAAACGCCCGCCAGTCGACACAACTCCCGCGAGAGAAGGCAGTTGGTCAGCTCCCTGATACAGAGCATCAATGATCTCAAGATAACTCAAATTCGGAGCGATCCCGCGCAGGAAGGCAATAGCACCCGCCACAGCAGGCGCAGCCATTGAGGTACCATCACTGAAATCATAATTCGGGCCATAGAACAATGAGCCAGCCCGTGGCGTTGTGCTCCAGATATTGACACCCGGAGCACCGATATCCACGCTTGTTACACCGAAGTTCGAAAAGAAAGCTAAGTCGTCATTCTGGTCAGTTGCCGCAACAGTGACGACATTGTCTTGTGTGTAAGAAGCCGGAAATGTCGGCGAAAAATCATTGTTTGATGCCGAATTGCCAGCAGCAACAACGACGATGTGACCGTTCGCTTGCGCATTGGTAATCGCATCCTGCAGTGCCTGCGTCGGATTAACCGTATAGCTGTGGTTAGAAACCACGGCGCCCATGGCAACCGCGTAGTTGATCGCAGCAATGGCCCCGGAATTCGTCGGGCCACCAAAGTCGGAACCGATCTTGAGCGCCATCATGGACGTTGTCCAGTTGACACCAACGGTACCAATCCCGTTGTTCCCAACAGCACCTACTGTCCCGCTGACATGCGTTCCGTGCCCAACAAAGTCCATTGGGTCGGCGTCGTCGTCTGCGAAGTCGTAACCGTTAATGTCGTCAATGTAGCCGTTGCCATCATCGTCAACACCGTTGCCCGCGATCTCACCCGGATTCACCCAGACGTTGGCAGCCAGGTCAGGATGAAGGTAATCCATCCCGCTGTCCACGATCGCCACAATCGCGGAAGTACTCCCGGTGGTCAGATCCCAGGCAGAATCGGAATCAATGTCAGCGTCAGGTATCCCGGTCACGCCGTTTACTGTTTGCCCGGTATTCTGATGGCCCCACATTTCACCGAAATCCGGATCGTTTGGTACTGCCGACCATTCGCCAATCCAGTCCGGTTCAGCCGTTTTAACGCCGTCATATTTTCGAAGATGTGTAATCGCGCTCAACGCGTTGACACCGGATGGAAGCGTGACCAGATAGATTCCATAGTCACCCAGAGGCTCAATGGTCGCACCGGGATACGCTCCGTCGATGCGTTCTGCGACATTGACAGCCTTTTCGGCATCTGTCTGCTCAATGCTGAGCAGCACATGATTCGTGACGTATTTAGCAGAAAGCACAATTCGAGCTTCCAGACTCTCCGGAACCGCGAATTCGCTCTTTCGTTGTTTGCGGCGACTACCCATTCCCGCCTGCTTGCCGAACAATTTCAACCATCGAGAAACGCGAGAAGGGCGACGAGTCATGAATCACTAACCTTTTCAAGATGACCGGATCGATCCGCTGACAGTTCAAAACAGACCCGACATGCAACCAAACAGGCGTCAAGCAGTATCCAGGAGGGATCCTCACCGCATTAGGACGAACAGATGCCCGTCGGTTAACGGCTGACACTGCATTGCAATCAAAATTTTTCCAGGAGTTTTTAAATCGAGACGTCGTATGATGAAGCGATGTCCAGGTGCGGGCAACAGGTTTTCACGCGAATCGCTTGCTATACGCGGTCGTTCTTGAGGAAAACCGCCCGAAACGACATCTTCGAAAAAAACATCGGGTTTTGCCCACGTCGATGATCGGCAAAAAGAGCCTGTCGCACAATGAGTTCCGGGGGATGTCCGCAATCTCCTCCTCGGTTTCCGCGAAAACACCTTCCATAGTGGTTAGTAAAAATCGCGACTTTCTGCCTGTTGCGACTGTCCTAGCGGGTTTACCCCAGGGAAATCCCGGCAATTACGAAACAAATGGTCACCATTCAGTCGATTCTTCTGTGGGATTGAATAACTCCGGATCCTCTTCCTGATTCGAATCGAAGTTTGCCGCGTCGCCCCATTCGCCCTCACCAGAGAGAGGTTCGGTGATGGCATAACGGCCGTCCCACCAGCGAAAAAAATCGATCTTCCGACATCGCTCACTGCAAAAAGGAGATTTTGAAGCCTCCACCGCAGGCTTTTTGCAGATCGGACACAGAATTGGCTGAATCATCACGATGGTCTCACGGATAACATATGCCAAGAGAAACGCGGAACGCAGACCCATGCCAGCGTCCGCACCCAATCTTCATCGCCGCACTCACGTCTGACGCTGCTTTCGCAAATCCGGCGAGTGTCATCAGCCTTTGGGCCCCGCTGCAATCACGTCGCTGTCGACTCCCTCGGAGTACTGCTCGAAATTCTTCCGGAATCTCGCAGCCAGTTTACGCGATGTCTCCTCAAATGCGTTCACGTCTCTCCAGGAGAGTCGCGGCTGCATCATTTCGACTGGAACACCGTCACAGGCCGTGACAACAGAGAGATTCATGATCTCATCCTGCACGGTCGGTGCTGATTTCAGGTTACCGGAGTGAATGCCGTCGATAATCGCCCGCGTAAATCGCAATGGCATTCGACTGCCGGTGCCATAGGCTCCACCCGACCAACCTGTATTGACCAGCCAGACATTCGCGTTGCTCTTCCGAATTTTCTCTGCCAGGAGCTTGGCATAAACACCCGGATGCCACACCAGAAACGGGCCTCCAAAGCACGGTGAAAATGTGGCTTCAGGTTCGGAAACACCAACTTCTGTTCCCGCGACCTTGGCCGTGTAGCCACTGATGAAGAAGTACATGGCCTGCTCTGGTGTCAGTCGAGAAACCGGCGGCAGGACTCCAAACGCATCACACGTCAGAAAAATGACATCGGAGGGATGGCCAGCAACGCACGGTATTTTTGCGTTCTTCATATACTCAATCGGATAGGCACCGCGAGTATTCTGAGTGATGGACGTATCATTAAAGTCCACATGATGATGCGATCGGTCGTAGACGACGTTTTCCAGGACAGCTCCAAATCGCAGCGCTTCAAAAATCTCTGGCTCCGATTCTCGCGTCAGATAGACAGCCTTGGCGTAGCATCCACCTTCTATATTGAAGATCCCGCTATCGGACCAGCCATGTTCATCGTCGCCGATCAAATTGCGTTTCGGATCAGCCGACAACGTTGTCTTTCCGGTTCCGGACAACCCAAAGAGTACAGAAGAAGTTCCCGTCTGACGATCGCATGTCGCCGAGCAGTGCATCGACAGGATGCCCTTGCTGGGAAGAAAATAGTTCATAAAGGTGAAGACGGCCTTCTTCATTTCCCCTGCGTATTCGGTGCCCAGCAGCACAACTTCTTTTCGCTCCAGGCTGAGATCAACGCTTGTGCGTGACGTCATCCCAGTTGTGTAACGATTCGCAGGGAACCCACCGGCGTTGTAGATCACAAAGTCTGGTTCACCGAAGGTTTCGAGCTCCTGATCGGTTGGCCGAATCAGCATGTTGTGCATAAACAATGCATGATAAGGCCGCGCACAAATCACTCGGACTTTGATTCGAGTTTCTGGATCCCAGCCTGCGTAGGCATCCACGCAGTAAATTCGCGATCGAGTATTCAGGTAATCAACCGCACGTTCTCGATTAATACAGAACGTCGATTCATCCTGCGGAAAGTTGACGGCTCCCCACCAGACGTTGTTTTCTGAATCCGCATGACGAACGACTCGCTTATCTTTGGGAGAGCGCCCCGTCTTATCACCTGAATATGCGATCAGGCAACCAGTGTCAGAAATACTGGTCCCTGCTTCATGCCGAATGGCTTCCTCGTACAAACTGCCTGGTGATAGGTTGCGGCAGATGTCTTTTACATTGATTCCGTGACTTGTCAGCAGGAAGCTGGATTCCATATTTTGAAACTTTCAAAGGACAGCCGGTTGATGTCGTAGCTCCGTGCCGGAATGTTACCAACATTGATGGTAAACTCACACCATGTGCCGGTACGCTCAGCCAGATGTGCGAACTTGCACAAATGGATGTGAAAACAACATCGATGAATCGTTCGGACTGATCACGAGCAACCTCAGTGCCGCACCGGAAAATGCGTCAAAGCGTGTTCCCGCGTCATCCCGTTGTTGAATATTTTTGCAGCCATTCTGCCATCTGGAAATCAAATCCGAGAGACTCTTTCAGGACCAGAAATTCGTGATTCCCTTACGTGACAACATCCCGTCCCGTTCTGCGCCGATCGTCAATTATGGCCTGATGTTGACATGTGGATTGGTATTTTTGCTCCAGTCAGCGGATGCAAACGGACTGTTGACACTTCAGTACGGAATGATTCCACAACGGATCAGTCATCCGGAAAAGCCCGTCGTTATTGAAGAACATAAGATCATCGAGACGCCGTTTGGTATGCACGAAGTGACCGCTCATACGAAAGTCCCGCCCTCACCGATTCCGGCGTGGTTGACTGCGGTCACGTGCGTCTTTCTGCATGGCAGCTTCATGCACCTTGCTGGCAACATGTGGTTCCTGTACATCTTCGGCGACAATGTGGAGGATCGACTGGGCCACTGGGGGTATCTTCTGTTTTATGTCGGGTGCGGTGTCGCAGCGAGCATGGCACATTATTTCTTTGAGTCCAGTTCTGCGATTCCGACCGTCGGCGCCAGTGGTGCGATTGCAGGAGTTATGGGCGCCTATCTTGTGCTGTATCCGCATGCCAACGTTGTTTCCCTGGTCCCAATCGTCTTTTTCCTGCAGATCATGGTGATCCCGGCTCCGATTTTTCTGGGCATTTGGTTTCTGATTCAGCTATTTCAGGGCACATTTTCCATTGGAGCGACGGAAGCAGCAGGGGTCGCCTGGTGGGCTCACATTGGCGGCTTCGCGGTCGGATTCCTGGTGGCCTGGATTTTGGGAATGAGCGGCCAGACGCGGCCACAAGTCGTCGTCGTTCGGCCTGGAACCGATCGACGTTTCGGGCAGATCCGATATCCCTGGGAGCAATGATTCGGTCCGAACCATCTTTGCGACGTTTTGAGAAACCTACTGATCGCTGATACACTGCTGCAGCGTTCATCAGAATAAAGCTGTTGCGATCCTGGAAAGGCGACGTTGGTTACATGGTTCAGATTTTGCCATTTGCTGGCTGGAGATACGACTTAAGTCAGGTCGGAGCGCTCTCAGAAGTTGTCACACCGCCAAACAGCCTGATTGATGAATCCCTTCAGAGAACGCTGTATCGCCAGCATCCGTGTAACGCGATCCGGTTGGCGATGAATCGCGAAGAGCCGGGAGATGTTTCTCCGCGAGACCGGTCGGCTCGAGCTGATGACTTCTGGCGACTCTGGAAACGCGAAGGTGTCCTTTTGCGTGAGCACGAACTTGCTTTCTACATCGTCGAAACGACCTTCCAAATGGATGGAAGCGAACGTGCGCGATGGAGTGTGCTGGCTCGACTATGCCTTCCCGAGCAGCTTACGAACGCGACAGACCTGCTCTCCCTTGTTAATCCCGATGAGAACCTGGTTGCTCAGCATGCGGAACTCTTGTCGGAGTGCCAGGCGACATTTGCTCCGATCGTTGGGTTGCTCGAAGACACAACCGGTGCGGATTCTGATCAGAAGAGTCTCTCGGATCATTTTGAGCTGCTTGTGCGCCAGATGCCGCCCATCGAATGCATCGGAGATGACGGCGTTCGTCATCGAATGTGGGCGATGACCGACCAGAACGGTCGCACGGAGTTGGCTCGCCGATTGGCAAACTTCTCCGTCCTGATGACTGAAAACGCAAATGAATTCTTTGCGGCAATGGAGCGCAAGCCTCCGGGTACGGATTCTAAATCGGGTGAAGCAGCGGCCACAACAATGATCTGCCTGATTCCATCGGATGACGCGGGCATTGAATTCCTGCCGCACGTTTTGACTCTTGCCGCACCGACTGCGCTGTCCGCAGAACAGGCGTGTCAGTTGCTCTCTTCCACTTTGCAGTGTGAGCTTGTTGGTGCAGAACCAAATGCCAGCGAAGATGCTACAGAGCTCGCACGGTTGAACTCCCAGCAGCCTTGCCTGGCTGTCGGGACCAGCGATGGCACGTGGATGATTGTGAGTGATCGCGGAGACTCTGTCGCCGCATCGAATGAAGCGCCAATGGAGCGGCTTGTTGCGGAAGTTTTGCGTTTGATAAGCGGCGAAACGGCTACCACTCAAAGCTTAGTCAGTCACCGCCTGCCTCTCGACGGTTCCGGACTTGCGCAGTTCGTTCGTGGTCTGAAAAACACAACAATCAACAGCGTGATCATTATTAAGCCGCCGGTCAACACCGCGGAGATTGCAACCCGAGCGACTCACAATCAGACGTTTCCAGAAGCAGCGTTGCGACTTCACCCGTGTGTTCCGACGGGGCTGGTCTTTTCTTCAATCAGCAGTTTTCAACCGTAGAAAATGCAACCCGCAATTAAGTCTTCACCAAAGTAGAACGATTGTCCCAATCGTTCACAAACAGCTGAGACAATCGTTCCACAACGCACTTTATCGCTCAGTCCTTTGCAAGCACTCACCTCACATCTGCTGCCGGAAGTCGCTCCCGAAGAGTCACACAAATTGGAAGAGTACCTTAGCATGCTGGCCTTTCGATCATTGGTGGTGCTGCTGTTAACGATTGCATCCTGCGCTGTCTCCGAAGCGGCTGACGACATTTCGACTTTGAAGATCGTCACGCACAATGTGTGGTATGGTTTCACAAAGAAGCCCGAACCGCGATACACGGAGTGGCGAAAGTGGATGAAGGCTCAATCACCCGACGTGGTGTCGCTTCAGGAACTGAATGGATACACCGCAGAAAAACTTGCGGCCGATGCGACGTCGTGGGGCCATGAGCATTCCGTATTGCTCAAGGAAGACGGCTTTCCCACCGGGATCACATCTCGCTTTCCAATCACCGATGTGAAGAGAATTCGAGAAGGCATGCACCATGGTCTCTTGCGATGCCGCATTCAGGGCATCTGGTTTTATGTGATTCATTTTCATCCATCAAACTTTGCCCGCCGCATTGAAGAAGCGACATTGCTGAAGCTGGATGTCAAGTCCCTGCCGGAGAAAAATCCACGAGTGATTCTTGCGGGCGATTTCAACGGTTTCTCACCGACGGATCAGATCCACTACGACTCAGAGATGAAACTTGTTCCGTTCTTTCAGATGCTGGACCAGCGTGACACGAACGCACGCAACCTGAATCAGAATCGCCTCGACTATGGTGGTATCGAAGCCATTCTTTCACAGGGTTATGTCGACCTTGTGGATCGCGAGCGAACGAGAACGATTCCCTTTGTTGGCACATTTCCTTCACCGCTGGTGAACGACGAAGATCACGGCACAGACCGGCGACTGGACTATATTTTCGTGAGTCCAAATCTTCTGCCGCAAATCGTATCGGCCAGCATTCTGCGAGATCAGGCGACCGAGAAATTCTCTGATCACTTTCCGGTCACTGCAACTCTTCGCACAGATGAAGCCGCCCACCGAGAAATCTTTCTCTCGGAGCCGGTTATGCTGCAGGATCATGGTGCCGGGGAAGGCCCGGCGTGGCATCCGGAACTCGGCTTGCTCACCAGTGGCGAAGGCAATATCAACCTCCGAGACTCAGAGGGCAACTCAACGATTTATCGTCAAAACGCCGGATCCAATGGCCTGATGTTTGATCGTCAGGGACGACTCATCGTTTGCGAACCTGTGCGGCGGCGGGTGGCCAGAATGGAGTCTGACGGTTCCACGAAAGTGCTGGCGGAAACATTCGATGGCATGCGGTTCAATCAACCGAACGACCTGACGATCGACTCACGCGAACGAATCTATTTTTCAGATCCGCGTTATGGAGACAGGTCCGGAATGGAAATTCTTGATGACACGGGACGCGAGATTGAGGGCGTGTATCGCATCGACACGAACGGAACGGTCACTCGAATTATTACGCATGAAGTCGACCGTCCAAATGGACTGGTCGTGACGCATGATGACAAATACTTGTTTGTGGCCGATAACAATAATTCCCAGGGCGGCGCGAGGAAACTCTGGCGATTTGAACTCCAGGAAGATGGCACCCTCAACTTTGAAACACAGACATTGATCCATGACTGGAAAACAACTCGCGGACCAGATGGAATGAAGCTCGATGCCGCTGGACGACTGTATGTCGCAGCCGGGATCAACAAACCAAATCCGCCACACGAAACCGCCGACGTCGCAACGGCTGGAATCTACGTATTCTCCGCCGAGGGCAAACTACTGCAGTTTGTCAACATCCCGCGCGACGAAACCACGAACTGCGGGTTTGGCGGAGCAAACCTGACAACTCTGTTTGTAACGTCCGGAGGAAGTCTCTGGAGCCTGCAAACCGCAGTCCCGGGAAAGCCCGCCTGGCCACCATCGCTCGAACGGCAGACACCATCACAGAAATAGAATGTGATGAAAAAAGCAAGCACCCAACAAGCAAAGAAAGTGCCACCCACCGCGAGCAATACTGACGCACCTATTGGTGCTTGCGTGCCGCGACGTTTTGCAAATGCCAAAGCATCAATTGGGATTGCTGAATATGCGTTTCCGGGGAATAGGTCAGTTGGCTGGGCCGCGGTTAACAGCAATCCAGCCAGAATTCGTTGCTGCCGAACGCACAAACAAGTGCTCCGTCAAGATGAAGAATTCAAGTTGGCCGTAATGTCCAGCGGGCGAGACGCCCGCGCTCCGGGAGCGTGGGCGTCTTGCCCGCCTTTTTGTAACGCCTCAAACTATGGCTGACAAAGCACCAGCAACGCGTTGTGTTGAACAGGATTTCTGTCGCTGCGTTGAAATTTGGCAGGTAATCGATTCGGCAAAGAATTGGACTGACGGAACCGCTTTGGCGTTCGCCTTCCGTGACGCCAGAATATATGCTGCCGTTCCAGTTGCTGCGTCCCCGTAAAGGAATATACAGGGAGTGAAGCCTGGAACGTGAATCAGACCTGGATCTGGCACTGCACACGGAAAAAGCAATGCGACCAATAACTCTGGCACTCAAACGCAAACGATATACGCTGCTGACGATCGAACAGCAGACAACTGGCAGGAGAAAATGGCGACTTCCTTCGTGCAGGATCGCCGCGTGCGTCTTTGTCTGGCTGCTCTTTTGCACCCCCGCATCCGCCCAGTTTCAGCGAGTTCCCAACGTCCCAGGCACGGAAGATAAAGTGCCGGGCGACGATTTAAAGAACCTGTATTCCGACCGGCAGATCACTGTTCAGCTTAAAGAAATATCGAACGCAGCAAGTAAACGGCAAACAAAGGAAGTTCGCGAACTTCTGAACTCTCTGCGTGCCGCCGACCCAATGTTCATGGTGGCCGATTCCGCAGGACTCTTCATTCCACTCCATCGCGTTTTGACACTCAAGCTGCAAGGTTTCCATCCTGAGATTCAAAGCGAGCTCCAGAAGGACAATGAATTTGCAGAAGGTGCACTCGCACGTACGCTGGCGAGTGAATCTTATTCCGGATTAATCACATTTCTGCATCGCCATGCGGGAACTCGAGCGTCGCTGAAAGCGCATCTGCTGTTGGCGGCTGTTCATGCAGATCGAGGCCACGGGATGGCGGCAGAATACTGGCTGGCTCCGGTTTTGACGGGCAAAGTGGATCCTGAAGTCACTGCGCGTGCAGAAGCGATCAAGGCAAAAGTCGTTTCCGTGCGGAAAGAAGCAACTCGGCCGACCAGCGATGCGACTTCGAACGCCCCGCCGACTTCAGAAGAAGAAACCGCCCCGACCGATGAGAAGCAGAATACGGATTCACCCTCGAATGCATCGGATGATTTGAAGTCATCGGCACAAGTCCCCGATGAAATCAAGGCCACTGTTCAGTCGCAGAATTCAGATGAGCCGCAGATTTCAGAGTCATCGAAACCGGAGAACCCAGAAGCAATTTCTGGATCACCCGAAACAGACTTGGCGCAGCATGTTCACTGGACCCAGACGCTGCCGCTACCGGCTGCAATGAAGCGATATTCGCACGATCTGGTTCAGGCGTCTGCGGAGCTTGGGATCCTGCCGTGGTCAGCATGGCAGCCAGAATTTGATGCGCAACGTATCTACATCCGAACGCCGAAAGTGATTTCTGCGTATAGCCGGGAGACTGGTAAACACGAATGGACTCGCGCGATACAAACGGCATCCATTGAGCAGGAGCCTGATGATGAAATGATGGCGCCTTTTTTTCAGATGCTGTTGAACGACAACGCCAAGGAGTCAGCATTGCTGACGCCGGAACTTCAACTTGTGCATCGGAATGAGCTCGTTGGTCGAATGTCGTCTGACAAAGAGAGACTGTATGCCGTCTGCAGGATCGGTGACGAAAAGTCGCAGGCAAACGCCGAGACGAATCTGCGACTGCGCGTCTTGCTGGGACAGGATACTCCGCGTGCTGTAGGTCACTGGGAGCTGCTTGCCATTGAAAAATCAACCGGACGCCGATTGTGGACGAATGGTGGACCTCCCGTGGAGGAAAAGTTCGGCAACGAATTGGCAATGTCCTGGTTTGCGGGGCCACCCGCTGTTAACGGTACTGACCTGTATCAGATTGTTGAGCGAAAGGCCACAATCGAGCTGGTCTGTCTGAATGCATCGACCGGGCAGATCCGCTGGTCATTGCCGCTGGCCTATCCTGAATCGGAAATCTCTCTGGATGCAAATCGCCAGTTACTTGCAGCGCAGACATCTGTGGATGCTGGGCTGATCTTTACCACCACAACAACGGGTTGGCTCTTCTGTGTCGACGCGATGACCCATTCAGTCCTGTGGACACGCAAGCTGCCAGGCCTTGTGGAGACACTTCAGCGATCCCGTTCGTTTCGAAGAGACCGATCGGATCAAGCGTCGGAGCAGCCGCTGGGGAAAATCTGGCGATCTCAGCCACCGCGACTCTTCGATGAAGTCCTGTTGATCGCGTCCGCAGAAACATCTCAGATCCAGTTCCTTGATCCTCGAAACGGCAAAGTGCGCTATCGACCCGCCGCCGACAAGGCCACGATCGTTTTGTATTCCGATCGGGAGGTCGTTATCACGGCGTCAACAACTTCGATTGTGGCGTTCGAACTTCCAAAGATGAAGAAACTCTGGACGATGAATCGGCAACCAGCGTCGCCAGTTCCGGTCGGATCCAGTGTGCGATCGGGAAATCGCCTGCTCGTGCCACTTTCGAATGGTTCGGTCGACGTGGTTTCGATCACAGACGGCAAGTTGCAGACCAACCTCACAAGACTCCGTCCCCCGTTAAGTTCAGGCGGGCTATTCCAGGCTGGCAGCGACATCATCAGTTTTGGTCCAGGCCATCTCTCTCTGTTGTCGAAATTACCGGCTGCAAGATTCAGTGACGATGATCCCGTTCAGGAGGCTTCGTTTCTCCTGGAGATTGGCCGATTGCAGGAAGCCGCCGAGGCGGTTTCCAGAGTGGAACTGCATGCACTGAATGCGGAGAAAGTTCGTCGACTGCGTTTTCGAATCGCCGCTGGAAATCTGGCCACGGAAGAGGCGTCGCCGGCAAAGCGTTTGGAGGAAATTGCGGCTCTGGCGAAGACGCCCGCCGAACGAGCTCTCAGCCAGTTTCTTCGACTCGATTTCCTTGTGAAATCATCGCCCGACACTGTTGCCACCGATTTGATCAACGCGTTAAATGAAGATGATACGATGCTGCAGGTGGAGATTCCCGAAGCAGATTCTGTCCAGAAATTGCTCCAAAGATCCTCGTCGGAGAATCCACTTCAAAGCAGCAGTTTTACAAAGTCGGCTGATAGCTTACGCCTTCCTCTGCGATCCTGGATTTATCAGCAGTTGCGTCGGCGTCTTGCGAATTCCAATGAACAACAGCAGAATGATTTGGTGCTCAGCCTTGGCGGATTGTCTGACAGTGATCTTCTGGAAATGCAGGATGACGAGCTGGTTGAAACTTACCTGAGTCGCGCCGAAACTCATCTGCTGAACAAGCAATGGAACGAAACCGTGTTTCAGTTGCTGATTACGGCCGGGCATCTTGCCAAGATTCAGAACGCTGCTATTCCAGCCAGTCAGCCGGCGTCCGAATCCTCCGTTCAGATTGCAAAACGAATTTCAGCCGCGTTTGACCAGGCTTTGGAGCTTGTCGATCAGCAAACGTCGGATGATCTGGCTCGAAACACGATCACGAAGCGAATGATTCAGGTTGTTCGTTACGAGGTTCAGCCGCTGGCAAAGGAGATCGCGGTAGATCGGCCGGAAGATGTCAGAAGCAAATTGGTGACTCGCTGGAGCAGTCTGACTGAGAATCCCTACCTGATGGTGCCGGTGAGTTCTGCGAGCCAGTTATCATTCCGCACGGTGGAGCACAGGCCGATTCAAACGAACTCTCACACTGACTTGTTTTTGTCGGCATACCATTGGTCAATTCAGAGGGATCCTGCCAACATTCAGGCTCAGGCGATCCACGATCCATCACTGCCAGTCTGGAGTCAGAAACATACAGAAGCAGGCGCTTCATATATGACGTCTGACTATCATGTTTCTCGCTTTGGCAGCATCCTGATTTTTAATGATGAACAGCGAATTTCTGCATTCTCAGTGGCAGAACAGCGATGGCTGTGGAGCCGCTCGTTAAAACAGCAGAGTCGACATCACTTCGCTGCAAGGACTCGCCCATTTCGCGACTACGATCGTGATGATGACTTTGCTGTGCGCTTGGGAAATTCGACGGATCGCGTTTGCGGCGGAAGCAATCTATCACTGTGTCTTGTGTCCGATGACAAACTGGAAGTCGTTCATTTGCTCACCGGTAATCGCCAGTGGCTAAAGAGCAATGCTGCATCTGGAAATGCCGTTTCTGTCACGAACTCCGCTGTCCGCATTGACAGCCGCAAAACCATGGAAATGCTCGTTAGTCCGATTGATGGTTCTGCAATTCAGTCCGAGAAAAATCTTGAACTGTCCTTTCTCTCAACGCGCATCATCCGTGGATCCGAAGACGCTCTTGTTGTCTGGCATTCGGCAAACGAAGATGGCGATCCGTCCATACGATGGATTCACCCGATCAGTTGTGAACTGATCAAAGAAGTCACTCTGCCGGACGCCGAGTTTTCGCAGTTTCTGGATCCCGATACATTAATTTCGCTCACTGAGCATCAGACATTTCACGTCCTGAATCTGATCACGGGCGAACGCCAAACGTTTGATTTCTCAGACCCTGATAGTGCAGAAACCAGGATGCGATCTCCTTCGAGTATCGTGTTTTCTGTTGATGCTGCCAACTATTATCTCTACGAGACTGATGATAATGGCATGCCCCTGATGATGGCTCGTCTGGAGGGAATTCATGGGGAAACGGTTCAGAAAGAACTGAGAGCTGTCAGCCGCAAAACTGGAAAGCTCGCATGGGTCAATCCGGTTGACGATACCCTTCTCGCATGTATTCAGGGAACGGAGTCTGTAATGTTGCTGGTGAAGGTTTCCGAAAAGCCAGTCGCCAACGCGCTACCGATGATCCCGGGCCTGATGATGCAACCCGGTCAGCACCATGCGATTGAAGGCATCTCCAGAATCACGGGCCAGAAACTTTTGGAGTTTGCGGTGATTTCACAAATGCCATTTCGAAATGTTCGTCTCCGAGGCAACATGTTCGGGCAATTGGATCTAGAAGCCTTCGGAAGCCGAATGCGATTTTTCCCGCAGGAATCGGTTGTCGCCCCATAAAGTTGCGATCGAATTCTGACGGATTCTTCATCTTCAACTCGAAGAGCGGACTCATCAAAATCAAACACACTTGCCAGCCACCACACGAGTTTCTGCAAGAATCACGTTAAACGGTTCCTGACACGAATGGCCGTGTTATTAACGGAAGTTGTATCACGTACAGTGTTTACGCAATTCGGCCTTGAGGACATGACGAGGCTTCTGCATGAGTGGGTAGCCGTGGCGGCGACGTTTGATGACGCGAGGCTCAAGTCGGCCGGGGCGGTTGCCGACCTGGCAGGCGGCGATGCATTTCAGCAGGTGCTCAAAAATCCTTCGTAATGTTTTGTCCAACAAAAGTCCGCTCGCATGCACAGCCCAGCCACCGAGCACGAACTGGCAGGTGCTCGTGAAACTGATCGAACGCGGCTTTTGGTCACTGCCGAAGGCCGCTGACGCCACCGTCAGGCGAATAAGGTTATAGGCCAGAAACGTCGTGCGAAATTCAATACGAACCATGTCAGGTGACTTACATCGGACATGCCCAGGATTCAACGCATCCTTGATACTTCTGATATCCAGCTCCGAGTTCCAGCGATAACTATAAAGTTCAGCGATCTCTTCTTTCGAGTGCTCATTAAGATCGGTCAGTGTCGTTACAGCAGTGATCGACTTTGTTCGTTTACCCTTCTCGACGATCGCATAACGAAGCTCACGCAGTTCGAGTGTCTCCGGAATCGTGTCGTATGTTTCTGCAGTTCCGGAAATCGTGGGAATCAGGTGCAGACTGGCGCATGACCCCCCCCCTCCCTGGCATCTGTGGGCGCAGGCTCGCCAGAGAGGGCTTCAAATTCATACCAGAGACGGAACTCTTCAATCAAGATCAGCCTCAGGCCGCACGAGTCTACATCTTTTACTCGCGCGAACAAAGACCAGATTACGCGCTACCATGTCACGCGACAGTGCCATTCGCTGACACCTTTTGCGATGCTCGGACTTGAGGCGCAGGTCGGGTTGTTGCATCTGTTGGCGACAGCGGGCAGTGGTGATCTCGTTCTGAAGTAGTGTCGCAGAGAATTCCTGAAACCTCTTGATATTCGGCAGGTGCATTACTACAGTAATGCACATATGCAGTCCAGTGAACTTTCCTTTTCCGTTTCACCGTCGTCTGGTGTGCCGATTTATCGGCAGATCATTGACCAGGTCAACGCGCTTGTGGTCAGTGGGCGCCTCAAGTCAGGCGACGCTCTACCCAGTATTCGAAAACTGGCGGAGTCGCTGGAAGTCAACATGATGACGATCAGCAAGGCCTACGCTCGTCTGGAAGTTGATGGCGTCCTGATCCGCATGAGGGGCGTGGGAATGGTGGTCGCTGAACCAGGCGTTCCGACTTCCGCGACCGTCAAAGAACGACAGGCCGAGCTTCGGCCTCTGATCGAGCAGGCCGTGCTGCGTGGCTTGCAATTGAAACTCACCAATCCGCAAATCGTCGCCGTCGTGGAATCCATTTTACGAGAGAACCGCAATGAATAAGCCAGATGTCCGAATCGAGGTGTCCAGACTTTGCAAGTCGTTTGGGAAGCATACAGTACTTCGTGACGTTGACTGGTTGATCCCCAAAGGTGCCGTGGTGGGATTGCTGGGAACCAACGGATCGGGCAAGACGACGTTGATTCAATGCTTGCTCGGAATGCTTCGAGCGGATTCGGGTAGCGTCTTGATCGATGGCGAAGACGCCTGGGATCTCTCCGCTGGTGCGAAGGCGCGCATTGGTTACGTCGATCAGCGCCCAAAGTTCTATCCGTGGATGACCGGATCCGATCTGTTGAAATACGTGGGTGCGATGTACCCGCGTTGGAACGATGCGCTCTCTGCTGATTATGCAAGGCAATGGGATGTTCCGCTAGTCAAGCCGTTTGGGAAACTGTCGCCTGGTGAACAGCAGAAGGTCGCCATTCTGACGTCGCTCGGCAATGAACCCGACCTGTTGATTTTGGATGAACCGGTCAGCAGCCTCGATCCGCTGGCACGACGAGCGTTCCTGAAATCGTTGCTCGAAATCGCTCGCGACGAAGACCGCACAATTCTGCTTTCGACACACATCACTTCGGACGTCGAACGAGTCGCGTCGCACGTCGCGTTCCTGCATGACGGCCGGATTCAATGGTTCGACGAATTGGACGTCACGAAGGAACGCATTCGGCGATTGCGTTTCCGCTCGACGAAAAGTTGGTTCTTGGTGGAATTTAGTGGCGGCGTGTTGAATTGACTGGTTTTTGTTGGCGAGGAGAATGCGGCTCAGAAAGGTGGTCTGAGCATGGAGACTTTGAAGTCGCATTATCGGTTGTTGTTGGGGTTGGACAAGTTCTG
>JBGSVD010000139.1:0-31610 GCA_041753135.1 Planctomycetaceae bacterium | reverse complement strand
TCGCCGCAACATCCCTGCAGATTGTGACTGAATCGCTGAGCATGGATGCGAAGAGCCGATATGCATTTCTGCAGAACTGGGTACTGCCCGCCGACAGTCATTCCACAGTACGGCTCTGGGGCGACTTTCTGCCTGGTTACTATGAAATTGACGTTGCCCGCGACCTGGACACAGAAACTAAAATTGTTGATCAACTTGGCTCCAATCCCTGGACGCTGCATTCGACCAACGCAGCCTCGCCACGGCGATATCCCGGCGGATTCGTTGTCGCTCCTGCGATTCAATTGGTTCGCGCTGCCCGTGAGCTTGGACAGTTGCAGGCCTTGCGTCGGCAGTTGAACGAATCGCTGGCCGAAGCATCTCAGGAATTCAGAATTCACAAGTTGGCGATTCTGTTTCTTGTCGCTGTTGAAGAAGGTGACGACAAGAACGCAACGTCGCTTTTCGGCGAAATTGCCGCCAGCATGATGGCGAAGCACGAACTGACGGAGCATGAACTTTGGCCGCTTCTGATCTTTTGCCAACAGGCCGTGAACATCAACGGGCTGCATGCGGATTCTCGCAAAGTTCTGCAACTGCTCTCGACGAAGGACCTGGGTATTCGAAAGGATCTTCAAACGTCGGTGGAGCGATACGTCGCTTCGGGGATTTCCACGTTGAAGCTTCTGGAGACTTCGCCAGGCAGTGACTTTCGGATCGTGCCCCCGACACAATGGCAATCGATGCGCGTTCTCCGCGCGGATTATCAGGCCGCTGGATTACCCGAGCCCGTTTGGCATCAGCATCCTGATGGCACGATCCAGCACGTCGCTGGATTTGAGGATGACATCTTGTGCTATCCAATGCCGCTTACCGGTAACTTTGAATTTCAATGCGAACTCGCGCCGGAACAGGGCTCACACCTCCAGGTTGGCTATGGCGGATTCTTTCTCGACTGCGGAACCGACGGTCGGGGATTGCGAAAAATTCCGTTCGCACGTGATGCTGTTGTCGGCCCGAAAATCGACGGATTTGTCCCTCAGAAAGATAAGGTATGGACCTATCGACTTGTCGTTTCCGAATCGAAAATGGAAATCTTCGTGGATGGAAATCTGCTGCTCAGCGAAATGATCGCACCGTCATCGCCTCCTTGGTTGTGTCTTCGAGCGGCGTCGCGACCGGGGGCCAGCATCAGCAAGATTCAACTTCGCGGAGAGCCAACAGTTCCGAAGTCGGTTGCGTTCGACACTAACCGAAATCTTGAAGGATGGTGTCGTCCATTTTTTGGAGGTGGAGGATCGTTTGCACCTCACACGCGAGCGTCATCGGACTGGCGTTCCTCGGAAGCTGTGCTCTCGAGCTCAGTGCGAGATTCTCTTGTACATACAAAAACAGAAAATCTGCTGCAGTATTTTCGGCCACTGATGGAAGATGGCGTTTTGACTTATAGTTTTTATTGCGGCGATGATTCAACAATCGTGCATCCGGCCCTCGATCAGGTGTCGTTCGTACTGGATAAAGATCGTGGTGTCCTGCTGCATAAGATTTCGAATGGAAAGTGGAGTCAGTTCGATGTCGATCCCGGAAAGCTCATGACTCCGTCGACGAATCAACTTGCGACCGTTTTACCGCTGCTCAGGAACGACTGGAATACGATGCAGATTGTTCTGCAGGATGAATCTGTCACGCTGGTGTTGAATGATGTCCCTGTTTTCAAACAAAGGCGGAATTCAGGAAGGGCCAATACCTTTGGACTGTTTCACTGGGCCGATGAGACCGCAGTGAAGGTGAAGGACATCTCCTGGGCAGGCCAATGGAAAGTACAGAAAGCAGATTTTCAATAGGTCAAGAAGGTTTTTCTGTACCTGCTGAACCGCTTTTCTTAGGCGAGCGGCAGTAGAGGCTTTCCATTGTAGAACGGTTGTCCCAATCGTTCATGAGCATTTAAGACAACAGCCCTACGATGGCCGGTAAACCATTTCCTGCCGCTCGGCTGCGGGCACTCATGCATGACGATGCGGCAAAACGAACTCAGATCGCTCAATATGACAGTTGGCCCTAAACACCTGCCATTGCATGACAAACGGCAAAGATTTTAAGTTGCCGAAGCCCGCGTGGTTGAAACACTCACAGCATCGTCCATACTTCGCCTGAGTTCGTGGAAACTCCACGTTCAGATCATCACAAAACCAGACTCAATAGTATTTGAAGGCAATTGAACATGGCAGAAGTACGAAATGGCGCTGTTACTTTGAAGGGCAATCCTGTTGACCTTGCTGGAGCAGCGATCAGTGTTGGAAGTTCGGCTCCTGAATTTTCACTGCAGAATAACGGACTGGAAGAGGTCACGCTGGGCAGCAGCCAGGGAAAGACAAGGATCATCGCAACGATTCCGTCGTTGGATACTTCTGTCTGTCATATGGAAACAAAGAAGTTCAATGAGCAAGCCGCGTCTCTTCCGGACGTAGAGATTCTCGTGGTGAGCATGGATCTGCCCTTCGGTCAGAAGCGATGGTGCGGAGCGGAAGGTGTCGAAGCCATCAAAACGCTCAGCGCTCACCGATGCACGAAGTTCGGCGAAGACTACGGGGTATTGATCAAAGGCAGTCCGCTCGATCGCTGTCTGACTCGAGCCGTGTTTGTGATCGACGGCAACGGAACCGTTAAATACGTCGAGTACTGTTCCGAAATTGCGGATCATCCGAATTATGACGCCGTTCTCGCTGCCGCAAAATAGCCCCCAGGGCCAAGAATTGCCTGGTGGGTGAGTAGCACATTCACTGTACAATTCACACACCGGCTTCAGTTGGATCGCATATGGCTATTCAACCACGAAGCCGGTTCTTTTTTTCAGGCGAACGAAGTGGCTACCGGAAAGGACAGTCCGTACAAATGTACGTTTTGCTCTGACCGACTCATTCGGCAGCGTTATCGGGGATGGAGATCCGTTCTCTTGATGCTGCCCATTCGTGAATTCAAATGCCCGCATTGTTTCACTCTCTTTTCCCGGCCACCGGAATGGATTGGTCGATTGCTGCCTCGAACTTCCGGATTGAATCTGAAGACGGTTTCACGCTCCGTTCGGAAGGCAGAGAAGAGAGCTGAAACATCGTCGGACAATTTCACCCAAAGAATCTTCCGGATGCTTTCAAATCTCGGAAAAGCGACGACTCAGCTTGAAGAGTCGATCGGGGCCGGTCTGAAAAATCTGTTGCGACTGTTCAGTCCACAAGCCTGGAAACGAAAACGCTCCAGATCCAAACGCACTCGCCGTGAACGTTCTGAAGACTGATTCTGATACTGACAGCACGTTCGCTTCGTCAAACGAGATGACACATCAGACGTCACAGTTTATATAGACTCATGGCCTCGTCGACGACCGGCAATCGCATAGGCAGCGGGCGAGACGGCCGCGGTCCGGGATCGCGGGCGTCTCGTCCGCCGTTATGCTACTCCTCAAACTGTGGTTTACAGACTACCAATGTTTCCGACCACTCGAAGTCGTGTGAAGTCCGATGAAGAAAAACCAAAAGTTTGAGCTTGTGAGTGAATTCGCTCCGGCGGGTGATCAGCCCAAGGCGATCGAAGCGCTGATGCGTGGCATCAAAGACGACAAGCGGACACAGGTCTTACTGGGAGTCACAGGTTCCGGCAAGACGTTCACGATGGCGAATGTGATTCAGAAAATGCAGAAGCCAACTTTGGTTCTGTCGCACAATAAAACACTCGCGGCGCAGTTGTACGGGGAATTCCGTGAGTTCTTTCCGAACAACGCTGTCACCTATTTCGTCAGCTACTACGACTACTATCAACCAGAAGCCTACATTCCTCAACGGGACATCTATATCGAGAAAGACGCGTCCATCAACGAAGAAATCGATCGGCTGCGACTTCTCGCCACCAGCGCGCTGGTCAGTCGTAATGATGTGATCGTTGTGGCAAGCGTGAGTTGCATCTACGGCCTTGGTTCGCCGGTCGATTATCTCAACATGATGATTCCGCTGTACGTCGGGCAGCAGATTGATCGCGACAATCTGTTGATGAAGTTGATCGACATTCAGTATGACCGAAACGACTTTGATCCGGCACGTTCGAAGTTTCGAGTCCGCGGTGATGTGATTGAGATTTGGCCAGCCTATGAAGAGTTTGCTTACCGCATCGAATTGTGGGGCGACGAAATCGAGAAGCTGAGTATGATCGATCCCGTGTCGGGGAAGGAGTCTCAGTCACTCAAGGAAATCTATATCTATCCGGCCAAGCACTTTGTATTGCCGCAAAGTCGCATCGATGGTGCTCTCGACGAGATTCGTGAAGAACTGGATGCAACTCTCGAGATCTTCCGCAAAGAAGGGAAGCTGCTGGAAGCGCAACGTCTTGCGGCTCGCACGCGACACGACCTGGAGCTCATGAAAGAAACGGGGTTCTGTCCCGGTATCGAAAATTACAGCCGCGCGCTGGCTGGGCGAAAGCCGGGAGAAGCACCTTATACACTGTATGACTTTTTCCCGGAGGATTTCCTGATCTTCGTGGATGAATCTCACGCGACCTTGCCGCAAATTCGCGCCATGTTTGCGGGCGACAATGCTCGAAAGACCACGCTGGTCGACCACGGATTTCGACTGCCAATGGCTAAGGACAATCGGCCGCTGAAGTTCGACGAATGGAATAGCAAACCATCGTTTCGAGTGCTTGTTTCAGCCACGCCAGGTGATTGGGAACTTGATCAGACCGGCGGTGAAGTCATCGAGCAGGTGATTCGTCCAACGGGACTTGTTGATCCGGAGATCTTCGTGGTTCCGGCCCGAGGTCAGGTTCAGCATCTGATTGAACAGATTCGCGAGAGAACGAAAGTCAACGAACGAGTGCTGGTGACCGCGTTGACCAAGCGGCTCGCAGAAGATCTGACGTCCTACATGAAAGAAGAGGGCATCCGCTGTGAATGGCTGCACTCCGAGCTCAACGCCGTCGAGCGAGTGGAGGTGCTTCGCGAGCTGCGTGAAGGCAAGTTTGACGCTGTGATTGGTGTGAACCTGCTTCGCGAGGGACTCGACCTTCCGGAAGTGTCGCTCGTGGCAATTCTGGATGCTGACAAAGAGGGATTTCTAAGAAGCGAAACGAGTCTCATTCAGACCATTGGCCGTTCTGCCCGAAACGTCAACGCCAAAGTAATCCTCTACGCCGATACCGTCACCCAAAGTATGCAACGTGCGATTGATGAGACGAACCGTCGTCGCAAGCTGCAAACGGAATACAACGAACTCCACGGGATTACTCCGGAGACAATCCGCAAGGCTATTCGAAAGGGGATTGAAGAAGAAATCCAGGCTCGAAGAATCGAACGTGAGTCTGTTGGTCTGACTTCAGAATCTCAATTTGTCACTCAGGAATTTCTTCGCGAGCTGGAAACGGAAATGCTGGCAGCGGCCGAGCAGCTCGACTTCGAACGTGCGGCCCACTTGCGGGATCGTATTCATGAACTGAAAAAGAAAATGGGACAACCCGTTCCAGACGACGAAGGAAGCTCATCGCCTGGGTTCGCATCAAAGGGATCCAAAGCTCGAAAGGGCGGCAGGAAACGCGGAAAATCGTGAACCAGTTGGTCAGCGTTTTGGATGCAATTGGTTTTAGCTTCAGACGGGCCGCTCTTCTGTGATTCCGTAACGTTCCAGAAGTCGGTACAGCTTGCGGCGATGGATACCCAGAATTCGAGCGGTTCGTGCTTTGTTGCCGTTCTGTTGTCTCAGGATATCAACGATATGAGCCTTCTCCAGATCCTCAAGACGCGTGGACCCCACCAGCGCTGTTCCGTTGACGCGTTCTGACCCATTGGCTGAACCAACAGACTGCGGCACAGGCGACGAATCGGCACACTCATGGTGATCACAGATCTCAATCGGAAGATCGTCGATCGTGATAATCTGATCGTTGGCCAGAATCTGTGCTCGCTCAATGGCATTCTTCAACTGACGAACATTGCCCGGCCATCGGTAGGCTTCCATCGCTCTGGCGGCCTCTTCTGTCATGCTCCAGTCGCGACTCATGAAGGAGCGAATCAACAAAGAGACATCGCCTTCACGCTTTCTAAGAGGCGGCAGTTCCAGCGACATGACGTTAATGCGATAGTATAGATCTTCACGAAATCGTCCCGCGGCGACTTCGTCGACCAGTGTTCGATTCGTGGCGGCGATCAAGCGAACATCAACACGCCGTTCACGATGAGAACCTACTCGCCGAATGGAGCCATCTTCGAGAGCTCGCAATAATTTGGGCTGCAATGCGCCGGGCAGTTCTCCAATTTCATCAATATACAGCGTGCCACCGTCTGCCACTTCAAACAGTCCCGCGCGATCTTCGTTCGCGCCCGTGAACGCACCTTTTCGATGTCCAAACAGTTCGCTCTCCACCAGTTGTTCCGGCAACGCTGCGCAGTTGATGGTGACGAACGGCCTGTTGGCTCGATGGCTTCGTTGCTGCAGAGCACGTGCGACCAGTTCTTTGCCCGTTCCGCTTTCACCCTGAATCAGAACTGGCTTGTCCGTCGGTGCAACTCGATCGATCAGCCGAAAGACTTCACGCATCCGCGCCGAGTCGCCAATAATTCGAACGGGCGGCTGAGAGCGTTCAATGATGGCCTTGAGTTGTCGGTTCTCACGGTGGAGCCTTGCGCGTTCAAAGGCCATGAGGCAGCGTTGTTCAAGTTCATCAAGCGGAAATGGCTTTGTCAGGTAATCGCACGCGCCCAGCTTCATGGCATTCACGGCGCTTTCGATTGTTCCCTGGCCAGTTAAAATGATGACTTCCGTTTCAGGCTGACAGACTTTCATCCTGTCGAGCAATTCGAGTCCTGTCAGTCCTGGCATATTCATGTCGACGATCGCAACGTCGAACGATTTTCGCTCGCACAGCTCAAGAGCCTCATGACCATTGGCGGCAGCGGCAACGCTATGCCCCTTGCGCGTCATCCAGCGCGTGCAGGTTTCGCGAAAATCTGAGTCATCCTCGACGACAAGCAGATTCATAGGACTGGTGGTAGACATGCTGAACTCCGTTGGAACAGAACTGAATCAAGAGTCCGCAATACTGCGATAGCCGACTGGACTCCCTTTTTAGCCTGACAAGATGTGCACATTCGCGCGCTACTGTGCGGTTTCCTGCCATTCTGAGCGAGTTTGACCAGGAAAATGCTGAATCAAGGACTCGCTGAAAGCTTAAAAGCGAACGGCATTCCGAACTGACGTGCGAATTGGAAGAACAAGAATGATTTCAGCCCCGTGGCCGTCCGCCGAGGTGGCTGAAACACTCCCTCCGTGCGCCGTCATGATGCGGTGTACGATGGCCATTCCAAGTCCGGTGCCCTTTTGCTTGGTGGTAAAGAAGGGCTCGAAAATCTGTTGTGCGATCTCAGCCGTCATTCCCTTTCCGCTGTCGAGAACGGAAATTCTGGCAACAGGTTCACCTTGCCATTCCGTAGCCTTACAAGCAATCGTAATCATTCCATCATTAGGCGAAGCATGAATAGCGTTCTCCAGGATGTTTCGAAAGACCTGCTCCATCCGGTGAACATCGACTTCGCAATGAACGACGTCGTTGTTGCTGACTTCAATCAGTTGAAGTCGTTTCTCCTTGCGGGCAGAGGAAAGATTGTCCCACTCTTTGCGCCAGATTGTTGCGAGATCGCATGCGCGAAACTCCAGGTGTATATGTGCGGCGTAGCTTCGAACTTCTTCATAAAGTCGATGAAGATCCTGCAAAGCGGTGGTGGCACGTCGAGCAAGGTCCAGTTGCTCCGGAATGTTTTGAAGGTCAAGTGAAAGCATATCCAGACAGGCTTGGGCTCGCTGCAGAGCGTTGCGACTTTCATGGGCCAATCCAGTCACCATCTGGCCGATCGCTGCAAGTCGTTCCGATTGCAGTAACTGCCGCTGCACCCGTTCCAGTTCACTCAAGTCGCGAATAATCCCGGTAAAGTAGCGGACTCCTCGGACGGTAAACTCGCTCACTGCCAGGTGCGCCGGAAACTCATGACCATTCTTTTTCTTGCCGACAATCTGCCGACCGACGCCAATGATCGATGCCTTTCCGGTTTTCAGATAAGTCGAAATGTATCCATCGTGTTCGCGTTTGAACGGTTCCGGCATTAAGACGGTGACATTATGGCCGACCAATTCCTCTTCTGCGAATCCAAACATCTTCAGCGTCGCTGGATTGACCGATGAAACGATTCCATGCGCATCAATTGTTACGATGGCGTCAACCGCCGTGTCCAGAACGGCTCGGCTTCGTGCGATTTCATCCGGCCCCGCTGAAATCGCTCGGAATCCAGAGCACAAGGTGACCAGAAACATTCCTTCGTCAATGCCTTTATGCAGAGGCATTGCGTGAAACAACATTCTCGTCGTTGTGGCCGTTACGAGTGCGACCTCCACTTCACTCTGAATGCTTGTCTGTTGAGCCAGCATCTGCTGCCACAACTCAGAAATGTCTTGAGAGCAATGCGGCTTTACTTCATTCAGCAGCAACGAACCGGCCTGCAGTTTCGTCGTGAGCCCGGGCATGACAGCCAGCGATTCGATACGTGAGTCCCTGTCGCAAACAAACGCAAGGATTTGTGGTGGCTCAATTGAGCCGTGGATGCTTGAGAGCGACATCGGTTCGACCTTCTGAATCGGCAAACGAAACGGTCCGGATCAGGACCAGGGAAGACTTCATCTGCGAAATCCAGGCCATAATTTCCATTTATCACTTTGCCGGCACCAGTTGGGATAGGCAACCTGTCTGTTATGCCTTCTTCATTCTGAACAAGCATGCTGTCTCAAAATGCGACGAGGAAAGGCAGGATCTTTGTCTCACGACGAAAACAAAAACTAGAAATCAGAGTTCCCTTTCCAAGAACTTCGCACGAAAAAAGCCCGGTCGAATTTGTCGACCGGGCTGCGAACTCTCTTCCATTCTGCGGAAATCGATCTTTATCTGGTGCAGTGTCATTTGTGAATTGAGCAATGTTCAGCGGGCGAGACGCCCGCGCTCCGGGAGCGAAGGCGTCTCGCCCGCCTCGATGTAACTCCTCAAACTACAGTTGATGGAGCACTAGAGCCTGGCATTTCCTTCCGGCATTGGAAGTGAAATCCAGCGTATGGGGGCTGCTGGCCTGACCTTGTCTTCGGAAGTTTTTCCTGCGAACGAAGAAGTCTGTCGACTTGATGCTGACGGCAATGAACGAGATGCCAATCGCTTTGGAGCGATCACTTCGTTCAGGCCACTAGCGCGATTTGCCACTGAAGTCCTGGAATCTTCACGACGTGTTTCACCATCGGACTTGAGTGCATCTTCATCCAGGAAGGTTGAGTCACCTGGAGCCGGCTTAACGCCGAAATCATCAGGCTCTACAGCAGGAAGAACTGCTGGATCGTCCATTGGAGGCTTGTTATTGATTTGGTCATCACCAGTGCCAAATGTCGGGGGATCGGTTTCGCGGCTTCGACCCATTGGGCGGAAGTCGTCGACTGGATCCGGCTCCACTCGAGTTCGCGGACGCGGAGCCGGGGTGCGGTCCAGTGGCTCTTCACGACTCTTAAGACCATCGCGATCAAATTCGTCGTAGGTCTTTTTCTCATCCAGGCTCTTGTCGAAGTTAGAATCTGTTTCTGGCTTCAAACTTCCTGCTGGGGTTGTTCCAACACAATTTCCTGTACCACATCCGCCAGTGCCGCAGGGATTGCAGCAGGCTGGGGCGCAGCAGTCTGATGTTCCGTATCCCGCCGCATACCCGGACATGGGGTAGCCCATCGCTCCGTAATTGGCCGAGTAGAAGCCGTTGGTTGCGGGAACGTAAGGGGCATAGCCTGCTCCGTAGTTTCCATAACCTCCGCCGTAGCCCGCGCCCCACCAGCCACCAAATGGCCAAAGGCAGGATGCACTGGCGGATCCGATACAGCTCACAGATGCACTAAGGAACATTATTGCTGCAAACAGTTGTTTCATTTTCGCGTTTCTCCGCGGTCAATTACCGCAAAGGGATCTCGATTGCCTTTTTTCGGTTCGACTATATGACGTGGAACCGACATCGGTACACTCGGAAGAACCAAAATTCCTTCCATAGTCCTCCTGTTTTACAGAGGCCCGATGACATTTGTCAAATAGCTGTCCGGGAAACCTGTTGTCACTTCGGAAAGTGGCGTTGCCAGAACGACCGAAGGGAAGAATTTCAGCGAATTGGTGAATTCCGGAAACAAAATCCGGGGGGCGTCGTGACGCAAAAGGCGTACATGCTGATCTGAGACAGATCAGCCTACGTAGCCCGACCGGTCTCAGGTCGGGAACGGCGCACTTTCGCTCAATCACGCGGCTACCATTTTCAAACCGGCGGCGTCACGCAAATGGCGCACTTGCTGATCTGAGACAGATCAGCCTACGTAGCCCGATCTGTCTCAGGTCGGGAACTGCGGACTTTCGTGGCATCACGCGGCTGCCAATTTCAACCCGGCGTCGTGACGCAAAAGGCGCACTTGCTGATCTGAGACAGATCAGCCTACGTAGCCCGACCTGTCTCAGGTCGGGAACGGCGGACTTTCGCTCAATCACGCGGCTGCCATTTTCAAACCGGCGGCGTCACGCAAAAGGCGCACTTGCTGTCCCGGTATTATTCCACCTCGAGTCGTGGAATTAACGCCGATGAGCAGCCGCAATCTCGATAAGGCGATGCGCCATCTGGTCGAGTTGATCGGCCGAACGCAACAAGGCCGTGTGATGCAGCACCGTCAAATGGTCGTGCAATTTCGTCGCATTGCGAAGTTCGCCGATGGCGCGAAATCGACGCCGGCCGTGTATCAGGTGGAGTGCTGAAAACGCCGGATCCAGTGGAATCCCGGCGTCTCTTGCAACAGCGCAGAGCTGCTCTCTGTTTGACACAGGAAAATCGTCTGACAGCAGAAATGCCATCTTGTAGAAGGCTGGAATATTGGAACCATTCGCGGGAAACATCGTCTGATGCAGGCTGCTCGATGCATCCATTTCCCTGCACAATCGCTCGGCCGCTGAGAAACGAAGTTGATTGCGAATCTCCAATTGTCGCAACTGTGGCAGAACAATCGCCGCCTGCATTTCAGACAGGGGATAAGCATCATTGCCACGTTGCGTATAAAGTTTGACGCGTTGAGCCATTGAGGCGTCTGAAGTGAGCAACGCTCCGCCACGTCCGGAAGTCAGCAACTTACTTCCACCAAAGCTAAGAACCCCGACATCTCCGATCGTTCCCGCGCGGCGACCATTGATAACGGCACCTGGACACTGACACGCATCTTCGATGACAGCAACGCCGTGTGATTTGGCGACGCTGCAGATCTGCTCAATCGCTGCCAGGTGCCCATGCAGATGGGAGACCAAAATCGCTTTTGTGCGATTCGTAAACGCGGAAGCCAGTTGATCGGGATCCATGACTGGCTTGTCTGGAAGTACGTCTACAAGCACGGGAACAGCACCGAGCGTCAGCACATTCAGAAAATTCGCTTTGAAGTCGTAGGCGGCCAGAACGACTTCATCGCCGGCAGCAATCGGGATCGCTCGCAGTGCAAGTTCGACGGCTGCGGTGCCGCTGCTGCAGAGTATTGAATGGTCAATCGTATGCCAGGCAGACAATTCGCTGCGGAGTCGATCGCAATGGGGCCCGTGGTACCGGCCCCACGAACCATCGGACATCATCGATTCGAATGCCTGCCGAATGGAATCATCAGTGACTGGCCAGAGATCTTTTAGATATTGCGTCTCGGATTCGCTCATCGATTCATTCCGTGACTTGTTGAGTTCGTCCGGCGGGGCTCAACAGAAATAGAACTGTCACGCTCGCAAACACACACGCGACACTGGCAAACATCCACGCATAAGGATTGTCAGTCAGTGGTTTTGAGTATCGCAGAAAGCCGCCGATTATTGGAGCAGAAATGAAAGTGCCCACATCAAACATCGCCAGTATGAGTGACGTAGCGACGCCCAGATATCTTCGAGGAAAAACCGCTGTGCCAGCGGACATGATCGAAGGAAACAGTAACGCATGTGCGATGCCGGCAACTGCAGCCGGTGCCATCAAATGCCAGGTATTCGTGACAGGCACATAGAGGAAATAGCTGACTGTCAGCAGCAAAAGTCCGACAACCATCCATGGACGATTTCCATAGCGAGCGAACAGAGACCTCGACGCCATCCGAGCGGCAAATCCCATGGCTGCGTAAACAACGAAGAACACGCCGACACTCTCAATGTGTTTCTCAATCGCAAAGGGCCGCAGAAAAGTTGCGGGAATTGCAAACCCTGCCCCCATCACTGCCGCTGTTGCTGAAATCATCAAAGGGTGATACTGTCGCACGACTTTGAACAGTGACGGGCGGGGATGTCGCGATGGCAACTCAGCTCCCTGAATCGCAAACCATGTTGCGACGGCGGAACCGACGGCCAGGACAGTTGCCGTCCAGAACATCTGGTTTACCATGGTTTCCGGAATCGCATGTCCGCTTCCCAGCCAATCACTGATCAGAGGTCCCAGCATCAGTCCTAGGAATCCGGATGTTCCCAATGCTCCAATGATTTCCGCCATTCGATTCGGAGGAACTCGCAGGGAAACAAACGTGATTGAAGATCCAAAGATCCCCGCCAGACTGGCCTGCATCAGACCTCGCACAAGGAACACAACTGGACCGTAGGCTGTCGACACGGTCAGATGAAGCAGCAGGCTGAAGCAATAACAGACGACCGACCAGAACCAGATTCGAGAGGCACCGTAGCGATCGACCGCTTCACCCTGAGCTAATCGAATTGCAATACTTCCCAGCATTCCCGCGCCGACGATCAAGCCCAATTGTTGCTCGTCGCCACCGACCACATCGACAAAGTCGGAGTAGCGAACCATCATTCCGTTCGCGAGCGTTGTCAGGCCATTCGACAAGTACGTAAGCCAAAAAATTCGATCATAGCTGGTTCGTTCCGCGGTCTCAGCAGCAACGATGCCGCTGATCACTTCGCCATTCGAGTTCGGCTTTCTCGTGGATTCTGAATTGTTTTCAGCCAAAGTATTGAACTCATTCAGAAGAAGCCCGGACCCAATCTGCCGCATGCGCGACTTGAGCCCGATCATAGATCGAGCACACAATCTCGCTGACCATGAATAATTCGTGAATCGAAAGGGTCTGTTGCAAATCTATCGAAATTCAGTCAACGCCGATCGCCGCGACAGGTAACGCGTTCCGCTCTCGGAATCGCGTCAAACTAAACCATCACTTCTTCGCCGGCGTGACGACGGGAGCTGTAGTGGGTTCGGGCGCAGGGGAGTTTGATAAGACAGTCAGCGTCTTATCCAGAGCAAGTGAAAAGATCGTGCGAATGTGTGGATCTGCGATCAACAAGCTGTCACCGTTTCGACACAAACCAACAGGTCGATCGAGCGGCGGTCCACTGACAAACTTTTCCGACGTCGCATCCACGTTTACCTTCCACACTGCATGTTCATAGTTGTCCGTCACATACATCGTTCCATCGTCCATGCGGACGATGTTGTGCGGAAGATTAAATGGATCGCCCTTGATGAATGGCTCGACCTTGCCTTCGGGAGTGACCTTCTGGATCTGGCCGTCCTTGCTGCTGGTCGACAGCACCCACAAATTCCCTTCGCTGTCGATTGTGAGACCGCGAGGTGAATTGATGATCGCAAATTCAGTTGGCATCGCCGATCCTTCTGTCGGCATCTTCCAGATCCGATGCAGTTCCAGGTCGGCCGTGTAGATTGTTCCATCCGTGGCGACGGCGATTGCCATGGGAATCCCAATCCATCCTTTCGTCAGCGGCTGAGGCTGGCCAGCATCATCAAAGCGATAGACTTCGCGAGTGCTGGAATCGCCCGCCAGGAGCTTTCCCTGATGGTCGATCGCCAGGCAACGCACTGCATTTAATGGCGTGCGAAACTTCTTTGAGCCCTGAAAGAAGACGCTTTTCTGACCGTTCTCAACCTTCCAGATTCCTGGCAGGTTTCGATCCGCAACGTAAATAATTCCATCAGGCGTGGCAGTGACAGCCAGCGGATAATCAAATTCCGTCGCCGCTGGTGCGGCGTCCTGAGCGTCTGCGACTCCCCAATTCAGGACGGCAAGAGTCAAGAAAAACAGAATAGATCGTTTCACAAAAGTGCTCCGGACAACTCGTCGTGACAAATTCGTCGCCATGTCTATTGAATTTCATGCACGGACTTTTCGTGCTTGATTATTAGTCGCGTCTCCGACGCGTGTCTCCTCGCCGCGGTGCTTCAAGAAAATGTCAACTGTGGTTCAAAACCGGGCAGAGCACCGTCGGCAAATCCGCTTCCAAAATCGCAGGTTACAATTCTGTTCAGCGAATAAAAAGGCTGTTCCAGAACTTGTTCCGATTCTGACCGAATCGAATACAGCCGAACAAATGCAGGTCGATTTTAACGCAAAAAGCCAGCCGGGGATATTAAAACTTGTCGTTCGGAGTCTATCTTCTTATCCGCATGGAATCAGGCGTTTCCAGAGTCGGCATACTCGACCATCGCGAGAAACTGATCTTCGGTGAGCACGGTGATTCCCAACTCCTGAGCTTTTGTCAGCTTACTTCCAGCCGCTTCTCCAGCGACGACAAAATCCGTTTTCTTCGAAACACTGCTGCTGGCCTTTCCGCCGTTGTCGCGGATCAGTTGCTCGATCTCATCGCGTTTCAATCGCACCATCGTTCCGGTGACGACCAGTGTTTTGCCAGACAGCCGTGAAGATGTCTCTGCAGGGGCGGACATCGTCTTATCGATTGGCTGTCCGGTATTCAACCCCAGCGTTCTCAGCTCATTCACTAAGGTCACGCCATATTCGGAATGAAAGAATCGGCAAACGGAAGCTGCAATCACAGTTCCGATCTCGTCCACGCGTGATAGCGCTTCTTCAGTCTGAAGTGCAATTTCGTCGATTGTGCCAAACGCCTTTTCCAGCGTTCGAGCATTTGTCTGGCCGACATGGCGAATATTGATTCCCGTCAGAAGTCTCCAGAGAGGCTGCTGCTTTGAAGCTTCGATTCCGGTCAGCAACTTATCGATCGACTTCGCGCCGGTTCGTTCCAGTTGCAGCAATTCGTCCCTGCGATCCTTGAGGCGATAAAGCGATGGGATGTCGCTCACCAGATTTGCAGCGAGAAGTTGTTCAATCAGTTTCTCTCCAAGACCATCGATATTCATGGCTGGTCGCGACGCAAAGAAGATCAGCGTCTCACGCAACTGAGCAGGACAAGCGGGATTCGGACAGCGAATGTAGACGCCGCCTTCATCCTGCTGGACCGAAGTTTTGCATTCAGGACACTCCGACGGAAACTGAAAGGGCTGTTCATCTCCACGTCGGGCCGACTCATTGACACGCATCACATGCGGAATAATCTTGCCCGCTTTTTCAACGACGACAAGGTCTCCGATGCGAACGCCCAGGCGATCCAATTCATCGCGATTGTGAAGACTGGCCCGGGAGACAGTTGTTCCTGCAATCTCAACCGGTTCAAGTTCTGCCACAGGCGTCATCGCGCCTGTTTTTCCGACTTGAATTGTGATCGCACGAACGCGAGTTTCAGCTTCGTAGCGTTCCCATTTGTACGCTCGCACCCATCGTGGACTCTTGGATGTCGCACCCAGTTGGTCGCGCTCCGCAAGTTGATTAAGCTTGATCACAAGACCGTCGACTTCGAATGGCAACTCGGGCACTTTTGCAATCATTTCAGTGCAGACTTTCATCAGCTCATCGAAACCCTGAGCCTGTGAAACGCCGGGTGTCGCTGGAATCCCCATCTCGCGGATCGATTTCAAAAACGCGTCGTAGGTATTCCATTCGATGCCATCAACGTACCCAACACCATGAGCCAGAAAACGCAGCTTTCGTTCACGCGCCAGTTTTGGGTCGAGCAGCTTTAATGCACCGGCGGCTGCGTTGCGAGGATTCTTAAATGGTTCTTCGCCCGCTCGCACCTGCTCTGCCTGGAACGCTGAGAAATCTTCGTTCATGATGACCACTTCACCACGAGCCTCCAGACTGGCCGGTGGGGTTTCGGTCATCAATCTCAACGGAATGCCCGCGATGACTTTGGCATTGTTCGTGACATCGTCTCCAACCGCCCCATTGCCGCGAGTCGCTGCACGAACCAGAGTGCCGTTTTCCCAGATCAGAGCGATGGCGACGCCGTCGATTTTGTATTCTACGGAATAATCCAGCGACTCACGGTCCAGCGATTTTCGGAGTCCGGCGTCCCAATCGACCAGCTCCTGTTCCTCAAACGCGTTCTCGATGGAAAGCATTGGAACACGATGTGTGATCTGCGAAAACCCGGAGATCGGCTGGCCGCCCACTTTGACGCTGGGACTGTCTGGCGTCATGAACTCCGGATGGGCTTTTTCCAGAGCAATCAGTTTGGCCATCAGCCCGTCATATTCGCGGTCGGTAATTTCCGGCCGTGCGTCAACGTAGTACAAACGATTGTGGCGTTCCAGCTCTTTACGCAGCGCGTCGATTTCTTCGTTTGCGAACAGATTGGCCATGAATGAAGACTCACTGGTGGGTTCTGCAAAAGTTCCTGAACGCTGACCATCAGCAGGCTGAGTACACTGTTGCGTTATTTGGGTGTTTCTTCTGCCGCACTCATTCTGCCGCTCTCATCATGTGGCAATTGGCTGCAAATGGATTTCAGGGAATGACATCGTCCAGCAACGCAATGCTCACCACTTTTTCCAGTCGGACCTGAGTGTTCTTGCGGTTCGGCTGAATCCCATGAACTCTGGCCTCGCGCACATAAACTTCACGGGTTGTTGTGGAATCGCGAAGATCGTGAACGTCCGCATTTTTCAGGACCAGAGTCTTGTCTCGCACTTCATGAAGTTTGCCGACATAGACGAACGGCGATTCCACATCAATCACGACATTCTTGCCAATAAACTCTTCCACGATGAATTCCTCAAGACTTGAGTCCACCCTACGTGTTCCGGTTAACAAACCGGCCCATTAAATCCCACCCGTTTGGAAACGCAATCGACGAAGCGGCAGCGCTGACTTCGCTGTACGTCGCAGCAGCATCGGACACAATTCCGGATCCGCACATCGCAAACGGGCAGTAACCGTGACTATGAGTTCGCGTTCGAAGAAACGTCGGATGGTCCGGACAAACCAAAAGGCGATAGTCGCCCTGCTTCTTCAGCCAGTCGTGTAATGGCCCTACGATATGCCGGTCAATGTTTTCAACGGCCTTGACTTTTTCGTGCACATGACCTTCGTGAGATGCCTCATCAGTGGCTTCCACATGCACCACAATGAAGTCAACATCCGGACGTGACAAGTTCGCAATCGCCGCGCGGCCCTTGGCGGCGTAGTCCGTATCCAGATAACCGGTTGCTCCTTCGACTTCAATCACTTCCCAGCCGATCAGCTTTCCAATTCCTCGCAGCAGATCGACGGCAGTAATCACCGCTCCGCGAAGTCCATATCGTTCGACGAATGATTTGAACGCCGGTCGCTGACCAAGTCCCCACAACCAGATCTGAGTCGCCGCAAGTTCTCCGCTCTGGATTCGGCGAAGATTAGGAACTGCGTCAGCCAGGATCTCGCGGCTATGATCCATCAATCGAAGCAGTTCGTCCGCGCCCGGCCCTTTGGGAAGATGGTCGGCGATGAGTTGATCGGTGATATCATGAGGCGGCGTGCTGTCTGTCTGTTTTGAAAACGGAGCATCAACTCCCCGAGCACGATACAGCAGAAGGTTGCGGTAGCTGACACCCGGATGAAACTTCCAGTGACTGTCTCCGCACTGATCTTTCTGCAGTAGTGTAACCAGCTCGCGAGCCATCTCGTTGGGATACTGGCCAGCGGTAAAGCTGGTCATGCGCCCTTCGGAAATGTTCACCAGATTGCATCGAATCGCCCAGTCACCCGCATGCAGTTCAATCCCCTGAGCTGCAGCTTCAAGCGGCGCGCGGCCGGTGTGAAACTCAAGCGGGCTGTAACCGAAGAGGCTCATCGTTCCGACGTCGCTGCCGGACGGCATTGAAGCAGGAACATTGTCGGTCTGGCCGACGATTCCCAAACGAGCGACCTCGTCCATGTTTGGAATGTGAGCGGACTGCAGAGGAGTCAATCCGGAAAGTTCCGGCTGCGGTTCGTCAGCGACGCCATCTGGAATTACGAGTGCAAACTTCATGAGAATTCAGATATCAGAATTTCAGGCGGATGAATACAAAAGACTTCAAAACGAGCAGTCTCGATCGTGCTTAAGAATTCTGGCTTGTACGCTGCCGATGTCCAACCAACAAGTCCGAATCGCGTGACACGATTCATACTTACTGGAGCGCTGTCACCAGAAACATGGTCGATGAACGCATTCCACAATGCGATCCGAAGGACTCACATGACTTCCGCAACTTGAATTCCCAGCAACGATAGTCCGGTGCGAATCGCGCGGGCCATAAGATCGCAAAGGATCAGACGGCTTGTGCGAATCGCATCGGACTCTGCATCCTGAACGGAGCAGCGGTCATAAAACTTGCTGAATGCATCGGAGGTCTCGTAAAGCCAACTGGTCAACACATGCGGACGATACTCGGTCATCATACTGTCGACGGCGTTCCCGAACATCAGCAATTGCAACGCAAGGCGACGTTCCTCCACGCAGGTCAGCAGGACTTCCGCACCGCTGGTTGCAACACTTTCGCGGCTCAGATTCAACTTGCGAAAAATTCCGCAGATTCGTGCGTAGGCATACTGCATGTAGGCTGCAGTATCGCCGGTCGTGGCCAGCATCTTGTCCCAGTCGAATTCGTAGTCGCTTTCGCGATTGTGATGCAGGTCGGCATATTTGATTCCACCCAGGCCAACGATCTCCGCAACGTTTGCACGTTCTTCCGCAGAAAGCATTGCACCTTCACGACGCTTGTCATCATTCTCGTCGACAATTCGGCGTGCACGAGTGATCGCTTCATCCAGCAGACTTTCCAGACCCACAGTGTCGCCGGATCTGGTTTTGTACGGCTTGCCATCCTTGCCCATCACCGTTCCGAAGGCCACGTGCTGAAGACGCACGTCACCGATTCCCCAAAGATGTGTGGTCGCAAACAACTGCTGAAAATGTTCCGACTGTCGTTTGTCAACAACATACAGAATTTCATCTGCATGCAACGTTTCGCGGCGATATTGAATCGTCGCAAGGTCCGTCGTTGCATAGGTGAATGCGCCGTCTGTTTTTTGAACGATGAATGGAGCTGCATTGCCTTCGATGAAGACGCACGTCGCTCCTTCACTGATGCGAGCAAGATTCTTCTGCTTCAGACTATCGACCACACCCGGCAACATGGGATTGTAATAGCTCTCACCGAGCGTCAGGTCGAATTTGATCGACAGACGCACGTAAATACGATTCAGGGCTTCAAGGCACGCAGGCAGAAACTGATTCCACAGCCTCCCGTTTTCTTCATCGCCGGCATGCAGCCTGGCGGTTTCTTCCCGAGCCTTGCGAGCAATCTCCGGATGCGAATTGGACGCTTCCAGAAGTCGTGCGTTTTGTTGTACGGATTCAATTGTCTTGCGAGCCTCTGCGAGAGCTTCTTCGGCCGAGGCGACTTGCTTGCGAAATCCGCCGAGTTGCTTTCTGGCTTTCTCATGCGAAGCCGCAGCAAGTTCCTGCTGGGCCAGCAGAGCTTTTGCGTTTTCGACAGCCTGTTCGCTGGCAGGAAGCTTCGCAACAGTGGCCTGATAATCTGAAAGTTGATTCACAAGTTTATAGAGCCGAGCGAGTTCAGAGACGGCTTCTGTTTCAAATGCGGATTCGTCACGAAAATGGCGATAGCCGTAAATGATCATTCCAAACTGAGTACCCCAGTCGCCAATATGATTGTCACTGGTGGCATGATGGCCCGCAAAGGTCAGTGTCTTGCAGATTGCATCGCCGATCACGGTACTTCGCAAGTGGCCCACGTGCATGGGTTTGGCAACATTCGGCGACGAAAAATCGACCACAACATTGCGCGGATTCTTCGCCGGCAAATACCCCAGGCGATCGTCTCCGGAAATCTTTGTGACCTCTTGCGCGAGGAATTGATCCTTGAGTCGCAGATTAATAAATCCCGGACCGGCGATTTCTGGTGGCTCACAGATGTCATCGATCTGCAGTTGCGAAATCACCAGTTGAGCAATATCGCGCGGTGACTTGCCCAGTTGTTTGGACAACGACATCGCAAAGTTTGCCTGGAAGTCCCCAAACTTCGCATCCTGAGCCGGGCGTATCATGTCCAGCAACGGACGAGCATCGGTCACAAGAGATGATAGCGGGGCAACAAATCGTTCGCGGATCGAATTCAACAGGTTCATGAAAAGCGATTTTCGTACAAAGCTGAATGTCTTAAATCAATATTTCTACAAAATGTTTTTTGTACCATTCCCTCAGCCTCAACTTTGGTTGCTTGTTTGGTGCGGGAAGATTTGCAGCCGGATTCGTGAGTACTCGGTGGCGATTTATGAACCGCATCCGAACTCGCGAGAATTCGGATGCGATTCAAGCTGAATCGCCAAACGTATCGACTCACCAGCCGATCGACATGTTCGCTTCGATGACTTTCTGTGCATCCGAAAGGTCTGTGCCGGTATCGAGCATGTAAAGTCGGATGGCGTGCAGTTTGTCCCCGGAAGCCCTGGCCAGGCAATCCCGCGCGACATCGCACGGGCGAACTTTGCCTTCAAGACCCAGCAGACGCTTCGAGATTACCCAGATATCTCGTGGCCGCTTGGTGATTCTCAAAACTCTTTCTTCGGGGTAGTACTTCTGAGCCATATGCTCGGCTTGTTCGAGGCTCGAGGCCCAGCCAATCATGATGTGTGCTTCGGTTTCAATCTCAAAGAGAGGCATCGCTGAATCCCTGCGAATGGATGAATGATCGCCTCAACATGAGGTGACCTGAACCTGCCAGATGCCGGACGACGCCGCCTGAATGCCCGATCAGAGTGAATGGCATCTTCGAAAAGTTATCGTCCCCATTCGTCAGCAGCGACTAGTGCTTTGTCAAGATTTGAATTTCGGGTCGTGGACCTGGCTAAAGTCCTTCAGCCATGGGATCTTTAGCAAGACCCACAACCTCCAACCCAAATTCTTTACCTTGACGGAGCACTAGATAGCTCCTGCATCGGTAAGGACAATAACCGGCCATTGTCTTCTTGCCTGTGCCCGAGATGGCGACACGCCGGAATTTGTTCGTGAGACGCAAAAACCGGAACGACTTCATTTTCGTGACAGAAAAAACAACGACCCGAATGAGACCGATCGCTCCCGCAATCACCGCAGCCGAACACTCGCCTGTTCCCGCCAGCGTGCGTAGGATAGCAGGCTGACGCTATTTTTCGACAGACGGGCAATTCTTCAAATTCTCAAAAAGGTGCGGTCTGAGGTCGCGAGATTCGGGTTCAATCTGAAGTCTCATGAATTGAATCTCAAACGGGCTCAAAACCGCGTTCGTACCGCGTCTCAATAGCCTTCCCATTGCACTTTGGAGTTCTCCGATGAAATCCGTGAAGCTTGCATCGTTGTTGTTGTCGCTGGCCGTTCCTGCGATTTCCATCGCTCAGCCACCAGAGGGACGCAATCCCCAGGGGCGTAATTCCGAAGGGCGTAATCCGGAGAGACGTCAGGAAGGCCAGGAACGCGAGGGCCGTGAAGGCGAACGTGGTGGCCGCAGTCGCTTTCCTAATCCGCTGTTGGATGCACTGGACAAGGACAAAAACGGCGAACTGTCAGCGGAAGAAATCGAAAATGCGACGGCAGCATTGAAAACTCTGGACAAGAACGGGGACGGAAAGCTGGATGAAGTGGAAACTCGCCCGAACTTTGAAGCAATGGGTCGCGGCGGATTTGGCATGATGGGGCCCGGTCCTGGACCTGGCGGCGAAGGTGCCGGGGGGGCCGGAAACGCGAACGAAATGGTGACTCGCCTGATGGCAATGGATGCAAATAAGGACGGTAAATTGTCGAAAGATGAGATTCCCGAGCGTCTTCAGTCAATGATGAGTCGTGGCGACAAAAATGAGGACGGCGCTTTGGACAAAGAGGAGATCATGGCGGTCGCCAGAGAACGCGCCGGAAGTCCAGGCGGTCAGGGTGGTCCTGGCATCGGGGGTCCTCAGGGTTTTCGAGGTGGTGCCGGCGGCGACATGATGGCTCAAATGATGGAACGAGCAGACGCCAACAAAGACAGAAAACTAACCGGCGACGAAATCCCACCGTTCATGCGTGAACGCATCAGCCAGATTGACACGAACAACGATGGCGAACTGGACAAAGCAGAATTGGAAGCCGGTGCCGCAAGAATGCGTCAAGGACGTGGAGAAGGCCAAGGTCAGGGACAAGGCCGCGGTCGTGGACAACGTCCACCTGTCGAAGACGATGACGATAAGAAGCTGGAGTAGTCAGCAATCAGAATTTGGTCTGGAGATTCCTCAAGGCCGGTTTTCGAAAGAAGGCCGGCCTTTTTTCTATTCAGAAAGCATCGATTCACGGCCCGGCAATTTAGTGGACAACCATTGGCGACGCGACTTGATCTGCGTCATTGCGTTACACCCGGTTCCCCGCCTAACTGGACAGCGCCATGTCTCGAACGGTTTTCTGATCTAAGTGTTTGCCAGATATTGTTTAACGGCAAGCCGCAGGCGCCAGCGTGTTCCTGAAAGCACTGACGCCTGCGGCTTGCCGTTAAACGAAGCTCTGAAAAACGTTACGAAAAATCCCCGATGGAAACCTGGCGCTGTCCAGCTAAGACGTCGCACGGAATTCAATTGTCCAGTTAGCGGAACGACGCGAGCCGTCCGTTGCCGCAAAAACCGGAGGGCTCGCGCCCTTCCGCTTCTACAAATCCACTGATCACCTTAATGCCGAGCGATATCCAACCTTGCGTGCTGGCGGTGTCGCAACAGCTTCCGCAGAACTCGCATTCAACGCGAGGAAAATTCAAAAGACAAAAGCAACGCTGGGCATGGGACTTGGCGAGTTTCTCAATACGTAGGGTGTGACAAGCGGAGCGCAGGCACACCAGATTCCTGCAACATGGTGTGCCTGCGCTCCGCTGGTCACACTCTACGAGTTGCAATCATTCTGTCCCCAGATCTCTGACTTTTGTTTATCGCTCAGTCGTTAGCCCTTATTTCCAACCAGGTAAAGGTGCTGATCGGTTCTCAGGAGAATTTTTCCGTCCATGAACACGGGAGTTGCAACGGTGTGTTCGTCAGCGATCATGTTTTTGGACAAGAGCTTAAATTCTGAGCCAACGGCATCCAGCACGAAGACTGTACCATCCTGACGCACGACGTAGAGTTTCCCGTCGGCCACAACTGGAGAAGATCGGAAAGTGTTGCGGTTCTTTTCCAATTGACCACTCCAGATTGTCTTTCCAGTGGCGAGTTCCAGGCAGTCGATTGTGCCACGAGCGTCTCCTGTGTCACGGCAGATGAAGACACGGCCATTTGAAATCGCCGGAGTGGGAACATCCGCCGATGTTCCGGAGTTTGCCCAAAGAATATGGGTTGATGTCACATCCCCCTCGCCTCCCATGCGAATGGCGGTCAGAGATTCACCGCGTGCATAAGGAGCAATGACGATTCCTTCAGAGACCGCAGCAGATGCAATTGAGCGGAAATATTTGTGATTCGTCGGGTTCAGACCGCCCAGTCGCCAGATTTCTTTACCCGTCGCGGCATCGTGAGTCGTCACATGATCTGCCCCCAGGACAACGATGACTTCCTTGCCTGCCTGTTGGACAACAACGGGTGTTGCATAACTTTGAGCCGCTTCTTCCGGGGCTCCCAGATCGCGATCGTGCTTCCAGATAATGTCGCCTGTTTCCTTTGAGAACGCAGCGACATAAGAAGGGCCCGAATGCATACAGGCAATGACGACGGCATCTTTTGTCAGCACAGGCGATGTACCCAGATCCCACCAAAGTGTGTCTTCGCCGAATTTCTTTTGGAGGTTAACGTGCCACTTGGCTTCTCCATCAATTGTGAAACACCCAAAATCACCGCTTTTGAAATAGGCAAAAACGAGCTGGCCGTCCGTCGTAACGGATGGGTTAGCACCGGTGCCGTCCTTGCCCGGCTTTCCTTCAACAGACGCTCCCAGAGTTTTTGACCATTGAGCCTTGCCGTCCATTCCAACGCATTGAACAGTGTTTTGCCCCTCACTGGTCGTGGTGACAAATATCCGGTCGCCAGCCACTGCGGGTGTCGAAGCGCCTCGGCCTGTCAGTTCGAATTTCCAGACAATGTTCTTGTCGGCCGCCCACTCGACCGGATAGCCAACGCCATCAGCTTGACCATTCCCATGCGGTCCACGCCAGCCCGGCCAATCTCCGGATAAAGCCACGGATGACAACAAGAGTACGGTCAACAGCACCAGTTGTGGCTTCATAGCAGTGATTCCGGAATGGAACGGTTGAGTTGTCGGCAGGGAATATGGGAAGCGGAAATAACACTACGGCCTTGTCATCACTTGATATTCAGGCTGCCATGAAACATTCGGTCACGCAGACGTTGGATTATGCTCTGTCGGCAGTCGCGAGAATTCACCAACGGCCCGAATTCTGTTGCTTTCGGCTACGAGTGCTGTGGGCACATCATCATTAAGACGAACTCGAGCGATATGAATCTAGTGGTCTGTCAAGATTTGAATTTCACGTCGTGCACCTTGCTAAAAGGTCCAGCCGCCACGAGTTCTTTAGTAACGGGTTCTTTAACAAGATCCATTACCTCAAACCCGAACTCTTCATGTCAACGAAGCGTTAGTGGGCATGAGCCGCGCCGTGGCTATCCGACCCATGACCATCTGATGAATGTCCGTGACCATGATCATCATGGCCATGCCCGTGACCATCATCTTCTGGTTCCTCTGGGAACTCGCACAATTTCCCGAACGCGCCAGAAAGTTGAGCGGAACCACAAAGCAGAGCGATACAGGTCAGCATCGTGACATAAATGAACTTGCCGGCGTAGTTGCTGACCTTCAGCCCAAACATAAAATGCGTGCCTTCAACCGGCGGAGCCACTGCGCCCCAGACAAGTACGGTCACAAACATCAGCAGAAAAACACCAATCAATCCACCTCTTCGAAGGATAGGAAACGTCTTTGCCCAGTTGACAGCGAAGGTCCAGAAGCCGATCCAGGCTAGCAATGGCAGCCACGGCAAAATGACTTTTACAAGACTGACAACCACATTCCACAGCGACCACGCAACGTTGATCAGGCTGCTGAAAAGTTCAAACAAAGCTTCCATGTTCTTGTCACCAAAAATCAACAGAGAGACTAAAACGTTCAGAACCGGCTCGTGCCTTGATTCAGTGTACGAAATTTATGGTTGAGACTTCCAGCAAGTAGGGCCGCCGTCTGACTGACATCTCTGGTTTTGGAACCAAAACCGCTTCAAATCGCGACCAAATCGTCGCAAAATCCAGTCATTGGTGCAATTCGCTCCCACCGCCGAGAGCCTGCGCGGTTCATGGCCCTGTCCAGCAAACGAACCAGACAGCCTTACATTCCATCGAATCCGGGGTTCAATCACCGACGATCGGAACCCCATTCATCGAAGGATTTCATCAAGGCGCCACTGCACCGCCACCGCTGTTGCCAGACTTCAATGCGGCGTCCAGCACCCGTTGGGTCTTCAGGGCGACCTCAGGCCAGAACGTATCGCAACGGCCGCTCAGAACCAGATCCGCAAAGGTTCGGAATAATTGTGTTTCCTGAGCATTCTTTGCGTTGTTGCTGTACTCGGGCAATTGATGAGACTTGAGGAACTTCTCCATCGTGAAGTAGCAGCCATCCGCGGCGAAGTTGTGGTTTCCGACATCCAAAGAGACTTCGTTGCCGCAATAGGGAAGGACAAAATCGTTGACCTGCAGGTAGCCTTTTTCTCCACTGATGTGAGCCCACTGCTGGTGATTCGCGCGGAAAGAATTGAAGAACGTCGCCGAAACGCCGTTGGCAAAATGCATTTCGCCCTGAAACTCCATTGGCACAACATCCACGCTGTCAGCTCGATGTACGCCGTGCAGAATTCGGCCGCGAACTTCAACGGGTAACTCGTACTTCATCGCAAACAGGATAATGCGTATTGTGTACCAGCCAAGATCTCCCAAACAACCAGCGGGTTCCAGCTGACTGCTCGCTCGAATGTTGCTTTGCACCCACGAGTCATCAGCACAAAAGCTGAACTGACTGGCAATTCGACGAATGCTGCCAACACTCTTGCCGTCATCCAGAATGCTCCGCATCGCGTTCATTCTGGCGCTGTGCATGAACATTACGCCATCCATAAACTGCACATTTGATGCCTTGCAGGCATCGACCATTTTCTGAGCATCGGCAGTGGTGACGCCGCAGGGTTTCTCAACCATCACATGCTTGCCTGCCTGAGCGGCCTTCACAACCCAGTCGGTTCTGATACCCGTTGGCAGCGGCACATAAACAGCATCAATATCCTTGCGCTGCAAAAGCTCTTCGTAACTTCCGATGGCAGCCACTGGTTGAGCCACCGGAACGGAAGATTGACACTCATTAATAAATTGCTGAGCCTTCTCAACCGAACGACTGGCGACGGCGATGACCTGCCCGTTCCCTGAATTTGCAATCGAATGCCAATTTTTCTTCGCAATCCCCGCGGTGCTCAAAATGCCCCAGCGACAAAACGTCTCGCCCATTATCAATTTTCCTGTCGTTCCAGAATACTGGCCGTTAAACATTAAACGGTCCCGGCAGAGATGTTCTTCGTTTCCCCGTTAGCCGGAGACGTACGCTAGTGGCCGCATCCGTGTACGCCTCCGGCTGACGGTTAAACAACTCAGTCGTGACCGCGATGAGTGTAATTCAGCAAAACACGCGACGCCAATCGGGTCGCCGTTTCTTCAAAGACCGAATCGTCTGCAATTCGTTCGCAATCCTCAAGTCAGTTGAGACGCGGATTGAGAACAATGGTCGGTTCATATGATTGGCATCTCAAATTTGGCAGCAGCGAGGTTGATGCAAACGACGGCGTCGATAATTCTTACACGTGTGGTCTTTGCCTTCAGGATCCTCGGCCGCTGGTATCTGGAGTCGTCCTCGACAATACTTCTGCCTTGAGATTGTCTCCGAGTGAAAGTGTCGGTTTTTGCTGTCCGACATTGGCAGGCCGGTGAATTGTTGCAAAACGCTGGCTGGTTTCGAGTCCTTATTCGTAGTGGCTTCTATGTTGTTTTACGGGCGCGTCTTTCTGACATTTTGCCGCAACTCACTCATTCGCGAGATGATGTTTCCGGCTAATTTTCTGATTCAGGTCGTGACGCGGCTGTTTTGGTTCTTCGCGCGCGTTGCGTTGTTTGGAATGATCTACAGTGAAGTTGATCATATTCAGGAGTGGTCGAAGCACCAATATTTTGCTTTCATGGCCACGGGCATGTTGATCAATGCCATTGTCGAAGCCTTCTTCATGCCCAACTGCGCGGCGTTCTGTGAAAACATTCGCACGGGGAAACTGGATTTCGCTTTGACAAAGCCGGTTGACTTACAGTTCCTGGTTTCTTTGCAGCGCATCAGTCTCGCGATGATCAGTCAGTTGCTGCTGGCGTTTACGCTTTTATGCTGGTCTCTCTACAAGATCGGAAATCCCGTCTCAGTTTTCCAGGTGTCGATGTATCTGGTCTACGTTGTGGTCGCGGTGATGTTCTTTTATTCCATGATGATCACTCTGGCGTGTACCAGTATCTGGTTTGGCCGCAATCAGGGGCTGTATGACTTCTGGTTCTACATCACGATTTTTGCACAGTACCCTCGCAGCATTTACGACGGACACGATTCAAGTCGTGTTGAAGCCGGAGAAGTTTTACAGTTCGGCTTTTCGTGGATTGTTCCGATCCTGCTTGTAGTCACTGTCCCAGCGCAGATCATTACGGGGACGTTAACCGACCTTCGTTTTGCATTTGTCGCTTTCGTGGCGGCGATCGTCTGCCTGCTCGGATCGCGACGCGTCTTTCAATGGTCGCTCAATTACTATCGTGGCGCCAGTAGTTAGTAGCCTGAGACAGTCGCCTTGCGATCGGAGTTTTCGCCTTTGCCTCTGAAAGCCGGGCTTCCTGCCGCATCCGTCCGGTTCAGACAGTGGTGATTTCAACAGGTCGCACGGCAGGCATTCTTGACACTGCTACGACGTTCTTCGGCTGTCCATGCCGTTTGCAGTGCGCCAAAGAACACAAAAGATAATCCTGACGAGTTGCCGATTCCACGTCGAGAAACAGCCATGAAATGACCACGGTCAGGAAATCAGTTCGAGCAAATTCGCGTGTATAGAATTGTCGAAGATCCGTCAGATCGGCGCATCCTTCTTCGAACAGGAATGCGGCATCTCTGGGGCAAGTTGTGCCTTCGTCAGCGTGTTCTGCCGTTTGATGATTCCGTGCGAGTTTGACGCTGAGTTCGCCTCATTGCAGAGCTCTTCGGCATGTGTCGTGGAGACCAAGAGCGAGTAGTTCCTCCTCGAGGGCAGCCTTGTCGCGTTGATCCGGCGGCAACAACTGACGCACTTGTTCGAGCACAAATTGAGCATACTCATCGCGAGACCGTTGCAGCAGTTTTCTCGCGCCGTCTCCGGTGTACTGTCGCCCGGTGACCTGAAGCAGGAGCGTCTGAAGTCCTTCAGTCGATGTGGAGGCAACCGTCGTTCTCCAGCGAAGCACCGAAGCAACCGGTTGTTTGGTTCTTCTTTCGGACTCCTCCAGATCTTTCCACGCCGCCTGCATGACTTCGCTTCGCACGCACGAGTCGAATTCGCGATCGTCGGTATCGATCGGTTTGTCCTCCAATTCATTGCTGACCATCTGATTGCGTACATTTTTCGTCTGCCAGGACCTCGCAGCATTGATCAGTACGGTCTTCAGGTAATCTCGAAATCGACCGCGATCCGGCGTGGCACCGGACATTTGCCCCTGCAGAAGTTTCAACACAATGTCATGAGCAACGTCTTCTGCAGCATCAGCATTTCGCATGATTCGACGCAGGTAACGATAGATTGGCGAAATGTAGCGTTGCACAACAGCAGCTCTCGCCTGCTGTGCCTGTTCAGGAGACAATGGCTGATGAGCTTGCTGAAGAAGTGACCATTGTGTCTGGATACGGCTTATGCGATCCAATTCTGATCCATCGTCTGCATTTTCGCATGTCATATCGGCCCCAGACAAATCTAAAAACCGGAGTCGCCAATCCCCGTTCGAGGACCGATTCGCTCCGAACGAAACAGCGTAACCAATTTCGGATCGTATCAAACACCTGGCCGCGCGTTCCACAATGTTTTAGCGAGTCTATGAGTATCCACCTGACTCTTACGCTCAGTCCCGAAATAACGTCCCACTCTAGCGGAACGGCGCGAGCCGTCCGGTGAAGCGAAATCGGAGGGCTCGCGCCCTTCCGCTCCTCACAAAGTACGGAGACTATTTCGGGACTGTTCCTTACGCTCATCCGTCCGTTTACGCTCATCCATCCGTTCAGGGCACTATACGCATCCTGCGCAGAGCCTACTGTTCAGCGGCATTCAGCGCCGACAAGTGGCGACCGATTCGGTGACTGATGCACTGGAGCGCGCGGCCTTCTACGCTATACTCAAGATCACCCGCATTCCACTGTGGGAAAAGTCTTTTTAGGCATCGCTGACAACGGACCTGCATGAAGCGTGCTCCGTCGCGATCGATTCGTCGCTGCACTCTGTTCTTTGGAGAGACTGGCATGACTCAACAAACCGATCGCAACCTGCTGTTCGGGATTCTGGCTCTTCAGATGAATTTTGTCACTCGTGACGACCTCTTGAAGGCCATGACTGCGTGGCTGACACGGAAGCGGGATTCGCTTGCCACTGTGATGGTGGAGCAGGGTAGTCTCTCGGTAGCCAACGAACACCTTGTAATTCAGGTTGTCGATGCTCAGCTTGCCCTGAAAAACAGCGACATCCGGGAAAGCCTGACGTCGTCGATCCGGATGACTGATCTGGCTGCCGCTCTTAATGCACTCGACGATGAAGAAATAAAAGACAGTCTTGCAGATTTTTCCTGCGACTCCGATCTGGGGTTCGACAAAACTTCAACAGCAAACAGAGCTGTTCTGGACAATCGTTTTGTCGTGGTTCGGCCGCATGCATCCGGCGGCCTTGGTGATGTTTCTGTGGCACTTGATCGTGAACTCAACCGAGAAGTCGCACTCAAACGTGTTCGTCAGCAGATTGCCAACAATCCCGAAGCCTGCGCCCGATTTCGAATGGAAGCTGAAGTCACGGGCGGCCTGGAGCACCCTGGGATTGTGCCGGTTTACAGCATGGGAGCAACAGAGGAAGGCCATCCATTCTACGCAATGCGATTCATTCGAGGGGAAACGTTGCATCATGCAATCCGCAGGTATCACGCCGGGGCCGACAATGATGCAGCCGCAGGAAATCTTGCATTGCGGGACCTTCTGAGGCGTTTTATCGATGTGGGCGATGCTGTTTCGTACGCTCATAGTCGCGGTGTACTGCATCGGGATCTGAAGCCTGCCAACATCATGCTGGGGAGCTTTGGAGAAACGCTGGTCGTTGACTGGGGACTGGCTCGCGTTCACGGGCAAACCGTCGAGACGTCAGATTTGAAGAGTGTTGAGCGTCCACTGCAACTATCGTCCGGCAGTGCATCGCCAGAGACTCAGCATGGCCGAATCATGGGAACCCTGCAATATATGAGCCCCGAACAGGCGGAAGGAAATACCAGTGCAGTGGGTCCGGCAACAGACGTCTATTCTTTGGGGACAATACTCTACGAAATCCTCACCGGAAATCCACCGCTGGAAAAAATAATGGGTGGTGATGGGCAAATCGACGTTCCAAAAATGCTCTACAAAATCCAACAGGGTTCCATTCGTCCCGCCAAAATTGTTTCTCCGTCCGTGTCCGTTGCCTTGTCAGCAATTTGCGAGAAAGCAACAGCGCTCCGGGTTCAGGATCGCTACGCATCCGTCTCTGAGTTGACCAAAGATATTGAAAGGTGGATGGCTGATGAACCGATTTCCATTGTTCACGAATCCGGTCTGCAGCGAGCAATGCGATGGGCTCGAAAACATCAGACACTGGCTGTTTCCATCTCAGCGGTGTTGACTGCCACGGCGATCGGACTGTCTATTTTCGGGGCCATTGTCAGTGCGAAAAACGGTGAGCTCAACCGGTTGAATGCCTCTCTGGATATTGCTAACGAAGATTTGCAGCAGTCCAACGAGCGAGAACACAGCGCGAGACTTGATGCCGAAACAAGTGAACTGAAGGCCCGCGATCAGAGCTGGCTTGCGTTTTCCACTTTCTCGTCGGTTCTCAACGATATTGAAGACGGGATGAAAAACGTGCCCGGCAGTGGGGAGGTTCGACGGAATCTTCTGAAGACCGCACTGAAAAAACTAGACAAGGTGGCGGCGTAGCCGTCCATTCTGCCGTGAAAACCGGGGTATTGTAGAAATGTGATGTGTGATACACCGCGTTTCATGGGCGGAAGAGCAAAACGACCGAGTTACGCGGAGTTGGCAGCAATCGTTGTGGAATTGCGTGCTGAGGTTGT
>JBGSVD010000138.1:0-10299 GCA_041753135.1 Planctomycetaceae bacterium | reverse complement strand
CCGTCCCTGACTCGCCACCGGCAACCAACGCTATACTCATCGCGGTCACTATTGAGTTGTTTAGCCGCAATACCGTTCAAAAAGTAGCGGCACGGCGCGAGCCGTCCGGTGAGTGCCTGCAAAATGCTGGCTCACCGGACGGCTTGCGACGATTCCGCTACTTTACAGGCCGTTCGTTGAACGGCATTGCGTTTAACCGTTAGCCGCAGGCGTACGTTGGTGTCCGCGTACGCCTGCGGCTGACGGTTAAACAAATCAATCGTGACCGCGATTCGTATGACTGGCAAAGGAGCCAACAATGTCCCCGCTGAAAACTCTGCAAACGTTTTGATCATCCAACTCATCGCACGGCTCGGGCGAGACGACCGTGAACGACTTGCATTGGGTCAATGTCCTGGTCGCAACTTCAGGCCCTTATCTCAATTTGGACTTTGCCTTATCTGAGTCACCATCAGAGGTACTCTTGTCGGCCTTTGTTCCATATGGAGACGAATCGACATCAACTGTTGGAGGAAAACCATTGAGCTTTCTCCAGACTTCGAACCACAGAGGAACCTGCTTCAGAAGAACCCATCCGTTCGCTCGAACGCCCTGACGAAGGAACCGCTCTTCCGGCCATCCTTCACGCTCCGTCGTATCAGGAAGAACCTGACAGCGGAATTTCCCCTTGCCGTTATCAACCATATCTACTGACACAATTGTGCCACCAAACGTTCCGACGGCAACAGACGGCCATCCTGCAAATTGAACAGCAGGCCAGCCTTCAAATTGCAGACGCACGTGTGCCCCCGATTCCACAAGGGGCGCGTCATTTCCATCCAGCCAGATCTGCACCGCTCGTTCCTGTGTATACGGTACCAGTGTGCAGATCGGATCGCCTTCCTTGACAAGCTGTGTTCCCTGATTGGCACTGATATGAACGATGTAGCCATCAAACGGTGCGGTGATGATCTGTGTATCCTGCTTGGCCTGCTTGGACCGCATATCTTCAAGATCTTTTTCCGCTTTGGAAACTTCACTCTTCGCTTTATCCAATGCCCCCTGATAGTAATTGACATCCGCGGCAGCTTTGTGGATGTAGGCTTCTCTGTCGCTTTTCTTTCCTAGAAGCTCCGCCTTGGCGGCAGAAACGTTGGCCGTTTCTTCTCTGACTTTCCCCCGAGACTCCAGCAGCTTTCGCTCAATCTCCTGAACCTTCTCCAAAGCGAGGTTTCCCGCCAACTGAAGATCGCGTGCTCGTTCATACGCGGCCTCCAGTTGTGGAATAGCGGCTTCTGCAATCGCGAGCTTCTGTTCGGCCGATGTTACTTTCTCCGTTGCAGACTGTACGTAAGCATTCTGCGCGGCTTCGATTTCGGTTTGCACGCGCCTGTACGCCTCAAGCTGCGATTCCGTCGCTTCCTGTACCTTGCCCATTGAGCTGAGGATGCTTTCCGAATTCCCAAGCTGCGACTGCAGTCGTGAAGACAGTTCATTGTCCAGGTCTCGAATCTCCGCGATAAAATCGCCTTTCGACACGCGCGAGTTTTCGACCAGTTCTTCATTCCAGCGGAACAACCGACCCTTGATTGTGGCTTCCAGAACCTGCTGTCGTTCTCTTGGCGCGTAGGCGATCACATATCCCGCCCCCGTGATCGTTTGCTGCCACGGAGCGAATGCCATGAGGCCAATCGTCATGATCAGCAGTCCGAGCAGCACGACAGCAATCCTCTTCGCCATGCGCGACGACCGCGCCAACTGCAATGAGGGCATCAATGCTTCACTGAACGCAACGGGAGTCAGAATCGATCGTCGCTGTGTCTTATTTTGTGTGGCCATAGAAATACTTTCGAACTCGTTACCGTGATTTCAATCATTCTGAAATGGTTGTCGGACTCAATGAAATCACGGATTGCATCATCAGTTTCAGCTTGTTTCGATTCGTCACCAGGACAACGGTCCATGACTGTTCTGGCGAAACGATTCCCCCCAGGATTTTTTCCCCTTCGTCGTCAGCCATCGCGTCAAGCACCTCATCGATCAGAACAAACTCAGGACGACCTGTGATTGCTCGAGCAATCATCAAGCGGCGCAGTTGACTGGTTGTCAGCGGTGCTCCACTTTGCGTCAGCTGAGTATCCAGGCCCTCTGGAAGTTTCTGAATCTGAGGCAGCAGTCCGACGATTTCAATGGCCGTTCTCACATCCGCCATGCTGATATCAGGACGCTCAAGATGCACATTTTCCGCAATCGTTCCGTCAAACACTTCGACATCACGAGCCATCGCAACACGGCGACGCAAAACATCGGGACGCAAATCTCGCGGATCAATTCCGTTGATGCTGACAGATCCGGAAACGGGTTCACGCAAACCAAACAGCATATCCAGCAACAGGCTCTTGCCTGAACCGCTCTCGCCACACAAAGCCACACGCTCACCGCGTTTGATATTCAGCGAGATATTGTGCAGCACTTCACGGCCATCGGGCAAACCGTAACACACTTCTCGAGCAGCTATTCCAGCTTCAGAACTGCCATTGTCAATGGCGGCAGTCAGAAGTCCATCAGTGCGTTCAATGGGAAGATCAAGCAATGCTCCCAGTTTATCGATAGACGCCATCAGATCGTAGAAGCTCTCGATATGCTTACCAAGCTTGGCAAACGATCCCACCACGACCGCCACGATCAGTTCGGCTGCAACCAGTTGCCCAAGCGACAATTGTCCGGAAATTACCAGCCAGCCTCCGATCGCAAGCAACGCCGTACTGGCCAGCGCCTGGACAAGCAGCAGAAACAGAATCTGCCGCATCAGCACTTTGAAGTGTTTTTTCCTGGCAGACAGATAGTCAAAGATCAATTGATCGGAACGCTCCAACGCAAATTCTGACGCACCGTCATAGCGGAATGTTGTGCGACATCGTGCCAGATCTTCCAGCCATGAGGCCATTGCATACTTGGTCTTCGACTCCTTAATGCTTGTCTTTACGGCGCCTCGGCCGAGGACAAACATCGTAAAGAACATCAACAGGATCAAGACGAAATCGAACGCCAGCAGATACGGGTGATAAAATGCCAGCACTGCCATGCCGACGCTGGCACTTAGCACCACAGAAATTCCGTCCAGCAGCAACTGAGCGCTGATCTTCTGGACCGTGACGACGTCAAAGAAACGATTGACCAGCTCGGGGGCGTAGTGCTCGTCAAGAGCTTCCATCTTCGTGCGGGGAAGTCGGAACGACAAGTCCGCGGCGACACGGGCAAAGAGTCGCCGCTGAATGATCTCGACCACAAATGTCTGAAGCGCTTTCACGGCGGCCTGAAAAATCAGGAATGCCAGCAGCATGACAGAAAGCACGATGACTGGCTGCAGGAACCGACCGAAGGCAACCGTGTTCACAAGAGCTTCGACCGCCAGTGGAGTCGTCATGCTCAACAGGCCCGAGACCAGTGCAAAGATCAGGACTACCCAGAGATCGGTACTTTCGGCTCGCAGCAATGCCAGCAGGCGATCAAACGGTTTCTTCTCTCCAGTATTTGACAGCAGAGCGTCAGACGATGTCAATGAGGACTCAATGACAACGCACCGAAGAATCCCTTCAAAGCCATCACGCTGAAGCACACCCGCGATTCTGCGAGGAGAAATCAATCGAACCGGCACACTGCCTCGAGGCGTCCCAAGGCTTAATCGTCGCCCCTTGCCGGGCATGAGAGAATGCCATGTTTCACCATCGTTGGATCGAATAATGACGACCACGCCATTTCGAGCCAACTGGACGAGTTCATGCAGCTCCCCATCAATCACCCGACAGCCTCGGCCGAGGCTGTGGCCGGTTTCAATGATCCAGCGCCACCATCCGCCGTCCTGCATCCCAAAATAGGTTTCTGCTGCCTCATCGACCGCACGTCTGATCTTCGAGCGGTCGACGTGCAAGCCATCACGCAACGCAATCTGCTCATAGATCCAGGAAGCAGACATCAGGTCTGTTTCGGACGCTCGTTTTGTTTCTGATACGACACTCATACCGCGTTCCATTTTTCATCATCATGCATCGGAAAAACCTATGCTGCGCTGGCAGACTCACGCTGGTTCTCTTTCCATCGACTGTAGCTGCTGGAAACGTGAATGTGCAAAAAAACGATCACCGGATCTAAACAGAATCAAGAGTTTTTGCTGATTCTTAACTTTGCGTGGCTTTAAGCCGCCTGAGATTACGTTGTACGCCGTCTGGCGTTGGCGACGACCTGACACTGGAGTGATATTTCTCACTTTTTATCGGGAAAAGCGATGCGTCGGTCATCGCAACGCAACGAGCGGGGGATCAAGCGGCGACTACTGAAGGATGGCCCAAACGTTTCAGGTCAACATTTTTTCCTGCGGCCCGACAGAAGAACGAAGTCCGATGTTTTCCTCAACGCAGTTCAACGAGGCAGATAACTCCTGCCATGTGTTTGCCGGATTCTGTGTTCTTACAACTGCGGCCAAAGATTTCGTTCCATTGAGACGTCAGGATCTTCAACTCGCCGAAGCAACAAGATTTGACATGCGTTGAATAACAATCTGACTTTCTTCATACGGCTGATTGGTCAGGATCACGCACCAGCGACGTGATTCCGGATCGACCCACATCAGGGTTCCCGTCGCGCCCCAGTGACCGAAAGTTGTCGCCGGAAGAAAATCACTGAAGCACGTGGAATGATCAGGCCAGTTCAATCTCCAACCCAGGCCCCACGGACGGTGGCAGCGATCCACTTCGGCCAGGCCGGACATGTGGCAAGTCTGGCTTGATGTCGCGAACTTCACGGCAGCGGCCGGCAACACCGAATGGCCGCCGGTGATCGTGCCGCTGTTCAAAAGTGTGACTGCCAATTGACCGAGATCGTCAACTGTCGAAATCATTCCGCCCCACGGCGCGCCAAGACATCGCCAGTAGCGACTGTTCCAGTTCCAGTCAGAATCCGCTTGTTGCCACGGCGGCAACTGACAGGGGACAACCGTTGGCAACAACGCGTCGGCTTGTTCGTATGGAATACCCAGCCACGAACTGCCCATCTTGAGCGGACCAAACAAACGCTGCGACATCAGTTGTTCAATTGAAAGATCAGTCGTTTTTTCCAGGATCGATGACAGGATCGCAAACCCCATACTGGAATATTTGCAGTTTGTCCCGGGTACAAAGTCGGGCGAAACACCGCTCGTGTGAGTCACAAAGTCGGCCAGTTTCGCGTGTTGAGCCCTGAGCTCATTATTGTTCGGAAGCATGTCCGGGAGACCAGACGTGTGCGTGAGCAAATGACGAATGGTAATGGTTCGCAAAACTCCGCGATGAAAGCCGTCAATAAAATCACGAACAGGCTGATTCAGAGTCAGCCGTCCCTCCGCTGCCAATTGAACAGCCAGAAGACCAACGATCGGCTTTGTGATCGAAGCAATCAAATAACGTCGACCATCGCCATCGGGTAAAGTCCTTTTGGCAGGGCCATTATCCGCAGCACCGTGATCCTCAGGAGCAAGGGATCGCAAGGGTTCTGCTCCCTTTGCATCCCGCGTGTACCGAAACTGGATCGAACAACCACGCCAGTCGCCTGCGGCTAAATCGGCAAACTGCACAGAACTGGACCTCGCAATCGCGTGCAGCTTGTCGCAAAACAGTTGAGTCTCATTCATCGTTGCTCGTCTTGCGCTGCAAAAACACGACAGGCGAGACCCTTTCGGTGTTCAATTTTGCGGCAGGAATCCCGCCGAAAGCCACGGTTGAGTACTTTTTTTACGATTCTAATGAATTTCAGGAAAATGGCACACAGGATGCCGTACAAGAAAGCGTTTAGCTCTTGAGCCAATCGAAAACTGGAGCCGCCGTGGCGACGCTAAAGCTCGGAAGGCTGGCAGGATCACTAAGTCTGGATGCTCTGGCGAAGATAAATTGAATGGTTTGTTGACGCTGACAGGTTTCCTGCTGATAATTTTTGACGCAGGATTGTTTTGCACGGATCAGAGAAACATCGAGACCAGGTTTTCTGAACCTGTTCGGTGTCTCAGCCAACATGCGGGAAATTCCCGTTCAGGGTACGTTGCGATATGCCTCAATCGAGTTGCTGGTTCAATTTGGCGATCAAGTCCGTATTCTGCGGATTGCTGTTTTGCGCGCCGGTCGCGAGTGCCGACGACACGCCTTCTCTGGGCGCAATTGCAAATCACGATCATAAGCCCATTCACGTTCGCTCCAAGCCTGTGATCGAACGACTTGCTGTGAAAGTCATTGACCCTGTCGATCTTGTGCTTTCCAATAAGGGTTATATCTACGTCGCTGACCGAAAAGCAGAGTGTGTATTCCGGATTGATGAGTTCGGTTCCGTCAGCGTTGTGAAACAAAGCCTGCAGGGGATTGAGCGAATTCAGGTTGACGGCGAAGAGTCGGTCTACATTTTGACATCCTCCGGCGGCGAATCGTCCCTGCATCAGGTAACCGCAGCCGGACAGCACATTGTACTTCAGAACTTTGCATTTCCGGCGAAGTCATTTGTTCGTGATGAGATTGGGCAGTTTACGCTGGGCCTCAAACAAACGGGACGGATCGTGTCATTGTCGTCCGAAGGGACCATCACGACTGTCGCGGAACTTACTCAAACGCCGCAGGATCTGATTTTGAATGCCGGTGGCCAACTGGAGGCGTTACTGCCATCAGGGCATGTTGTGCGAATTTCCGAAGAGGGCGAGGTTACCGCATCGGGTTTTGCTGAAGTCGGTTCAAGCCGTTTGTCTGCTCTGGCAGATGGAACTCTGCTGACGCTTGTCATTAGTCCCGTTGGCAGATCACAGGTTTCACAAGTAGCACGCGATGGTGAGCGGCCAGAACAGTTTCCAGTGGTTGCGACAGTTCCGGCCGGTACAAACGCCGTTGGATTTGATTCGCTTGGAAATCTTTGTTTGGCAAATTCTGACCTGCGAGCGATCACCAAAGTGACAAGCCAGTTCAAGATCGCCTGCCCTCATTGCGGTAAGCCAACTCGCATGATTTTCAGCCTCGAGCCCGCACTTGCGGCCGACTCCGATACCCGCAGCTTTTAGCGCAGCGTCATTTGTGAATTGAGGGATATTCAGCGGGCGAGACGCCCGCGCTCCCGGAACGCGGGCGTCTCGCTCGCCTTTTTGCCACTCCTCCAACTACGGTTGACGGAGAACTGGCTGCGAACCAGATCGATCTTTGGCTGGCAAATCGACCGTTTGCTGTTTGACACAAAATGATCGTTGCGTTCAGTTCGAATCCTGGGCGCGAATGACTTCGCTTGAGTCGTGGCCAACCATGCGGATCGATTTCGTTTTTTCGTCACCGTAGCTTTCAAGCCAGGCCATGTCGGTGGTCTGAGCGGTGATCTGAAATGACTTTGTGCGACCAGAAACATGACCGACCAGAGCACCGCCCAACTCCAATACCGGTGTTGCTCCAACCACGGTTCCAAACGCACCACCAACCGCAGCTCCGTAGTTTGGATACAGAATCTCCATCCCTTTCTTTTGGTCTTCGTAGGTACCATAGGACTGAAGGTAATCGAGTGTATCTTTCGTGTTGATAGTTTCGTGCCAGATGGAAACAAGAGGCAACTGATTCACTGCGGCATATGTGCCAGGGTAAGTCCTGCTGTTCACATCCTTTGCATAGGCGGTCGCTTCCATTGCCAACGCTGGAACATCGGAATGAATGTAGACACTGTTTGTGTAAGGATTGTAGTTATCCCCACCAAACACTCGGCCTGGAATTAGTGTGTAACCCACCAGACTCAAGGTGCCCATTGTGTATCGCCACCCGGGATTAATGCGGTCGTTTTTCGTTAATCGCTTCCATTCATCAATCGGTGCATACTGGTTCACTCGGATGCATACGCCGTCAAGGTGATTGACTTCCGCATAGGTCGCGACTTCAGCGATTGTTTCTGGTTGAACAGAATGATCGTCGACGCGGGAATTCCAAAGCATCAGCTTTCGTGGAATCCCGACAATCCATCCAAGGCCATCGATCACAGTATTAGGCTGTCCCTGAACGATCTCAATATCCTGTGTGCACTGACCTTCCCTGCTGCACAGCGTATTCTCTGGAACGCGGTGGCTGGAGAAGGTTCTTGGGCCGCGAACACATCCAGTGCAGAGCATTGAAAGCATCAGGCAGGCCGTGCTGGCAAACAGAGTGGCGTGGCGATTCATGGCGAGTCTTCCGTGACGCGGAGATTGAGATGAGGACTGAAGTCCCGATTCGGCAGGTACCATTCATTATCGATTGCATCCATCTCTGGCTGTACGAATTCTACAATGAGAACACTCACCCTGATCGACGCCTCTTCCCAGGAAGCCGCGAAATCTCCTGACCGCAATGTTTTCCTCGCGACAAGCGGCCATTTCTGCCGCTTGCGAGTCACGCAAAACTGTTTCTGCCGCAACATCGGAGTAGAAACAAAGTTTCCGTCAGACATGATCGCGTCATGTTGTGGCAAAACCGGGCCCGCCAAAGGTGCGGTAGCCTGGTTCCGGTGTGGCCTTGTCCAGTTTTCGGGCTGCGCTGCTGGCGTCAAGAAACAGCACTGAATGATGAGCGACCCGTTTATTGCCAGGATGAAACTCGATCGCAGCAACAAGCTTGCCTTCCGCAATGGCGACAGGAATCACGAAATTCTGGAGCAGATCCGGACCATCAGCGGGAACGATGAACGGTTCGACCATCCTGACGATCAGATCCGGCTTACCAAGCCGCCAGCCTTCAGCAAACTTCGGTGCGGGCGGAAGGTCAGCATCATCGCCTTTGGCTCGACCCGTCTCGGCCCAGTACTTGAAGAGTTCTAGTTCTCGATCCGTCAGCCATCGCTCGGCAATGAACTTATCATGGCCCGGGGTCCGCGATCACACGCAAACCCCAAGCTCCGGAGGAGCGACGTCAACCCGGGCCGCGATTCTGAACACGTCGTCCGAATCGTGGCGGTTTGTCATTCATCCCGACCACGATCAGTCCTGCAACATCACACGTCCGCCAACAATAAGTCGCTGCTCCGCTGTGTGCTACGCAACACCATGAACAACGCGACTGCGACTTTTACCTCAGCAAGCCAGCACCGAAGCTGGTTCAATGGCTTGCAACAATGGCTTTTCGATCCGACACGTTGCTGACGATCATGGACCGGACTCTTTGGATCCAGACCTCACCAATCCATAACTCTGCGTCGTACGGAATCACTCTTTGGAATTGCCGATTAGCCGCCGTGAACAATTCCTGCATGTCGTATGCGGCTTGTTCATTGGTCGTGTGGATAATCACCGGCGGCGCATGCGGCTTGTCCCGGGATCCATCGTGGGGACGGTTGACCAGAAACCGAGCCACAGTCACTCCGTCGCCGGCATCAACCGCCTGCTCATTGACGACGATCGGGTCCAGGTCATTGTCCAAAGAGTTCAACGCAATTTCGTTCTGATCGACGCTCTTCAGGGCACTGATGATGGCGTCTGATGTTTCAAAGAAAGAGACACCAAACATTGGCAGAGAATCGGCGATGTGTTCCAGCATCGCCGTTCGGCGTTCCGCATTGTTTAAGGATGAGGATTCGCATGAGAACTCATCCGGAATGTTCATCGTCGAAGAGGTACTTTTCGTCAAACTGAATTTCATGTCGCAACAGAAGTTCGCGATACTCGTCGGCGAATGACTTCTTGCGATGATGCTCGTCCTGGCGAGCGATGTAAGCCGCGACGTCGGGCATGTTCGACTTGCTGACCGAGAAGGCCGCGAAACCTCGTTGCCAGTGAAACCCCGGCGTACAGTGCCGATTTTCGTTGATCCATTTTGACGAGCTGGATTTGATGGCTCGCAGCATGTCGGACACAGCAATACGGGGTGGGATGCCGCAGAGAATGTGGACGTGATCGTCAATGCCTCCGATCGCATCAAAATGGCCGCCTTCACCGTTGATGATGCCGCTGATGTAAGCATAAAGCTCCTTCCTGAATTTCACATGAAGCAACGGCCGACGATATTGGGTGCCGAAGACGAGGTGATATTTCAGGAAGGTGAATGTGGCCATGGTGCAGTTTTCCCAGACGGAAGGACGTGCGAACAGAGCAGCGTAGCACGGTGGAGGAGTGAGTCGCAAGCGTGGGACAAGTTGCCCCATGCGGTTGGCTGCGGAGCCGCCGCGTCTCGATCTGTCATTTATACACAACAGTTTCATATTTCTAACTCAATCATTTGGTCCGAAGGCGGTCCATGCTGAGGCGAAGTCGGTCATGCGGCGGAGTCCGATCCAGAGAGGTTGTGGGCCAGGGGGGCGTTCGGTGGCCCGGTT
>JBGSVD010000137.1:0-17278 GCA_041753135.1 Planctomycetaceae bacterium | reverse complement strand
TGAGCGAGCAATTTGCCAAGCTTTGCGATATCTTTCAGCGTCATGGAGCGACCTTCCGTGGTTTCCTCGTGAGACGTTTTTGCACACGGAAGGTCGTCTCTTTTTGCTCCTCAGGTCAACACCAACTAAATCCCAGCAGCCTAACAACTTACGCACACGCCTCGTTGCGAACCTGGCGCTGTCCAGTTAGCTTGCCAGCGTTGCATCTAAAAGCAGAGGCGATTGACGTGAACGCCAATCGCCTCTTTATTAATTCTGCTTCGTTGCTCGAGCCGATCAACATGCGGCTGGAAAAATCCCTTCTTCCTTTTGCTTCAACCCCACTTCAAGATGACACTTAGCGGGAGTTGAGATAATGATCGAACAACCACGTTAACGATGACTATGGCAGAATGACAGAGTCGATCACGTGGATGACACCGTTCGACGTTTCGATGTCGGTTTTGACAACTTTCGCGCCATCAACCATCACTCCGGAATCACTTACTTTAATAGTGACTTCTTTGCCATTCACTGTCGCTGCGGACTTCAACTTCACAACGTCACTCGCCATGACTTTGCCAGCAACAACATGATAGGTAAGAATTGCGACCAGCTTTTCCTTGTTCTCTGGCTTCAGCAGACTTTCGACTGTGCCCGCAGGCAGTTTTGCAAACGCTTCGTCAGTTGGTGCGAAAACAGTGAATGGACCTTCGCCCTTGAGTGTGTCGATCAGACCAGCAGCGGTCAACGCGGCTGCGAGGGTCTTGAATGAACCGGCACCGACAGCGGTGTCCACAATGTCTTTGTCGGCTGGAAGAATTACGCTGTCAATCACATGGATGACACCATTTGAACAGCCAATATCTGTTTTCACGACGGTCGCTGAATCAACGGTTACTTTGCCGTCTTTCACGGCAATGTCCACCTTCTGACCTTGTACCGTCGTGGCTCCGGTCAGCTTGACAACATCGGCCGCCATGACTTTGCCAGGCACGACGTGGTAGGTGAGGATAGCCTGCAGTTTGGCTTTGTTCTCAGGCTTCAGCAACATTTCCACGGTGCCTGCTGGCAGTTTGGCAAACGCCTCGTCCGTTGGAGCAAAAACGGTGAATGGTCCTTTGCTCTTCAGAGTTTCTACCAGACCGGCAGCCTTCACTGCTGCGACAAGAGTCTTGAAAGATCCGGCGCTGACAGCCGTGTCAACAATGTCTGATTCAGCCGCTTTTCGCGGGGCTGAGGTCACAATGTGTGTGACGACAGACGGTCGGTGTGTGACCACTGTCCCTTTGCACTTTGAACCTGCTTCTGCAGATGCGGCTTGAACAAAAAGAATTGCGGTGAGCAGCGTTGTCAGTTTCTTCATTACGTAATCTTCTCTCTTTCAAAGGGGGCTTAAAACGTTCACAACGTTCATTGTGATAGCCTTCGTACCGCACGGAAGATCCGACCATAACACGCATTGGTCAAATAAACCTCAAATCGAACGAATCGTTTATTCGCAATCATTTGACGGCATATCGGTTTTTCGTTCCTCAGATTGCCTGCGACCATGTGATTGGCCCAAGTTGCCAATAAACGTTCATTTTTTGTGAAACGTTCGTTCACACGTCGATTGTGCGTGATTGGGGTGGAGTCTCTGAGGCTACCTTTGAGGACATTGTGCCGCTTTTACGTCGCGATAATACAAGGCTTGCACGGCAGTCATTGGCAATCAGGTGGTGTTTCTGGGGTGTATTCACAGATGATTGTTAAAGATAGGTCCTTTTCTGCCGGAAAGGACTTTCGCCGCAAGGCGAATCGCGTGTGCAAGTTGCTGCGGAATATCGGCCCGGTGCGTTTGTTGACGTGCATACAGGGCGCGGCAGGGCGCGAAGTCCTCCTCGGCAAAGAGGACCTACCGAAATCCGCGACTGCACCCGTGTTCCTGCGGACGGGGCTAAGTCGACAGTTCTGTGCATTGTTGCCAGAATGATGAACCAGGCGCAAGGTTTGCGTTGGTATGGAACTCCCACTCTGAATTTTCGAAGGCCGTGATCCGATGAAAACCAATCCCGTCAAAGCCGCTTTGGCCGCTGGACAGCCTCAGGTAGGAACATGGCTGTCGTTCGGGGATGTGTTTACTGCTCGACTGATGGCGAAAACTGGTTTCCCGTGGTTGACTGTTGACCTTGAGCATTCGCCCATTGACTGGCAGATGGCATCACTGATGTTTGCCGTGATCGCCGACGCAGGCTGTGTTCCCCTTGCCCGAGTGCCTCGTGGTGATCATGACTTGATCAAGCGAGTCCTTGATGGCGGCGCGTGGGGTGTTGTCGTTCCGATGGTGAATACTGTTGAGCAAGCCAAAATTGCCATTGCCGCCGCGAAGTATCCGCCTCAGGGAAATCGTTCGATCGGAGGAAGTATTCCGGCTCAGAATTTTCAAACTCCGACTGGCGAATATTATCGACGGGCCAATGATGAAATCCTTGTGATTCTGCAAACGGAATCACCCGAAGGTGTCGAAAATGCGGAAGCAATTTACAGTCTTCCGGGAGTCGATGGGATCTTTGTCGGACCTAATGATCTGTTTTGGCAGATGAAGCAGCCCGACGGAACTGAACCGACGCCCGAAGAATTCGAGGCCATGCTGCAGCGAATTTTGGCCGCAGGAAAGAAGACTGGAACGCCGGTGGGTATTCATTGCCAGAGCGTTGAGGAAATTCAGCATCGCATTGGCGAAGGCTGGCAGTTCCTTGCACTCCAGAGTGAACTGAAAATGATGGTCACGAAGGCTCAGGAGCTCGTCCAGCAACTGGGATTGGCGACCGCTGATGACCTTGTGCGATATTGATTGAAGTCTCACAACACTTCACAGGGTGCTCGCAATGGCAACGCCCTGCTCTGCCGAGCCGAAGACCGACAACGGAATCGTGAGAATGTGATGAGTCTTTAGCAGAGCCTCAAACGCAGCGTTCAGCGGAATGAAATAGCCGGCTCTTTCGGAACCGTCATGTGGTCGTTCCGTTGCAATGTCTGTCGGAAGGCTCTGCAGCAATTGCAGACGTCGCGCCGTAAGAGCATGGTCGACTGAAATCGGCAGGTTGCGATGCGATCGCAGTAAAGTATCGGCTATCTGCAGGCAGGATTGATCGGGGGAATTATTTCGGAAGACGATCGCCAGACTGTCCCAATCAGTTTCGGGAACAATGCACACGCCCATCACTTTTGGATGAAGCCAGGCCTTCGATAGCGAGTGCATCAGAATGGCCTGCTGCGTTTCCAGCAGAGCCTGGGTTATTGGATGAATCTGCGTACGAAAGTTGTAGACAGCATCGATCAGAATTCGGCGTTTCGAATTTTGCGCCAACCATTGTTTCAGGGAATCGGTTTCCGTCTGCGAAAGCCATCGTCCGGCTGGCTTGAGCGGGTTCGGTAACAGCAGCCAGTCACCATGCTCAGGCAGACGCAGTTCGGGGACAGTTGGAAACAGTGATGGTGCCAGATCGCTGGCTTCGGCCAGTTGTCCATAAACGGGATACACGTCCGATGGCATCACGAGTGTTCCGTTCCTCTCTGCAAGGATTGGAAACAGGAGTGACAGGCTGTGTCGAACTCCGCACGTAATCATCGTGTATTTTGAAAGCTGACCTGGAAGGCCGAAGACGTCAAGCCAGGCGGTCGCGAGATGGCAGCGATGAATGTGGACATCTGAGATTCGTTGAATCTGTGGGATCATGTCGCTCAAAGATCGCCAGAGATTCGTTTCTGCAAGGTCGACAATCGACGGATCGCGGGTCAGTAGCTCGGATCGAAACTGTTGAAAGTCGTGAAAGTTCATGCGACAACCTGCTCCAGCGACAGGCCGCTGGCTCGATCTTCAAGCGACACAAAACAGTTTCCATCGGCCATAACGTTCCAGCTTCGAGCGATCCCGTTGGCGCGTTCCCAGAATAGGCTGGGTTCTGTGTAGGCGGCGATTCGCACTGGGCCGCCATTCCATGTGCCCGCGAAAACCGGAGATCCCCATGGCAGTTGACCGCTTTCGACAAAGCCATGTGTCGCGGCGAAATCGACGACCAATGACAACGGCACACGGTGAGCACGGCTCCACATGTTTGCCGGAAATGCGTGGAATACGGATTCGGTGCTGGTAGAAACGTACAGCTCCTTGAAGCAGACCTCTTCCACGTGCAGCGACGATGCCCAGGTGAGATATTCGGCAATCTGATTGTGCGATGCGATACCATTTTTTTGCAGCACGCAGATAAATCTCAATCTTATCTTTTTGAGTGAACCGCGATTTTGATTCCAGGTCCTTGCGACGGCGGCGGAATCAATTTTCAAATTCATCAGATTGGAATTCTGCTGATCATCGAAGTGATGTCGTGAGATCGCCAGCACATGGAGTCCCGCTTCTGCATAATCGGTGAGATGTGAAAGTCGATCGTGTTCCGGAAGAGAACCGAGATGGTGGCTGTTCGTTATAAGTACGGACTTTCCTAATTCCTGTTCTCCAATATGAATGAGTTCAAGCAATCGGGAATGCTTGACTAAACCAGGCTCGCCACCGCCTGTAATCACAAACCTTTCGGCTCCTCGAACTCTGGCAGCCTGTGCGTATTTTTGGACAAGATCCAGTTCAAGCCTGGCCTGTTCCTGCACGGCTGAGACGGACGCCTCTGAAAAGCAGAACGGACAACTTGCCTGGCAACCACGTGAGATCGGCAGTACAGACAGCGTGCGTGGTTGAAGAGCGCTGAATGGATGCATCGCACAATTGAGCAGCCCGAGTGAACGGGCCATCGCGTCTTCGGGAGTCATTTCCTCCAGGCGGAAGTCACCACGATCGGCATTCGGAAGAGCTCGATAAAGCCGTGTTACCAGCAACGATGCGGAGAAGATAAACTTTCCGAGGCCAGTGCGGGTGTTGCTGTGAAGTTGCGACTCATCAATCTGAGTCTCGATCACCAGCAGTTCATTTCCTGGCAGGTTCAGTTTCTCAAGAAGTCCGGACGCTTTGCGAAATCCGATGTCCAGTTGATCTCGTGTCAGTACGAAGAAGCGGTCCGGAAAAGTGCTCTCCGGAATTCTCGCCTTGTTGTAGGTGTCTGAGTATTTGTCGAAGCCGCGTGCAAAGTTCGAAAGAACGGTCACATGAAAGCAGGATTGCATCATGGTGGTCCTTAGTAATAGCCTCGAATCAATTTCCGTGGGTCAGTTTTGTGACCTGCCGGTTCTGCCCATGGCAGGTTGAAAACCAGCGCTGTGAACCAAAATGGAAAGCGTAAAAGTCGAAGCAAGAAAACTGTCTGAAAGCCCAGAGGGCTGGTGCTATGTCAGGAACCGCTGGTCCTTGTCGTTCACACGGCGGGAACTGGACTACTCAACAGGAAACACAATGAACTGCGGTGGGACATGATCTGTCAGCCAAACTTCATTGGCGGTCACGTAGAACAGGTAGCCTTCGTTTGCCATGTCTCGGGATCGAATTCGAAGGACCACCGGCGCACCTCGTCTCGCACCCACTGTTTGAGCAATCGTGGAGTCCGCATGAAGATGCACGTGGTGCCGTTTCATCTTTTTCAGGCCTTCCTGGCGAATTGTTGCAACGGCGTTGATCGGTGTTCCGTGAAGCAGGATTTCTGGTGGACTCGCGGGTTCATAGCCAAGGTCTACGTCAACGGAATGCCCCTGTTTGGCTCGAATCCTGCTGCCATCGTCGCTGATGCTGAATCGTTGCTTGTCATTCGTTAAGACGATTTCGTCCAGAACCTCCCTGGAAGTCTTTCGTCCGCTGTGACGCATCGCCTCCAGCAAGTTGTCGATCGATGTCCAGCCGGCGTCGTCGAGTTCAATGCCAATGGTGTCTGGCTGATGCCGAAGCACAAGGCTCAGGAATTTACTGATCTTCCGTTTTTCGTTTTCACTGGTGCTCATCATTTTTCTCTGACAGGTCTATGCTGAAAAGTATATTGACACCGGCATTCTTCATCTCGTCAACTGCTCGTTCGATATCGCCAGGCTGCAATTCAACGCCTCGGCATCCATCCAGGATCAGTGTCGTTTTGAAACCTTCGCGAATTGCATCCAGTGCCGTGAAACGGACGCAATAGTCAGTCGCAAGACCCATGACAAACACATGGCGAACGTTCTGCTCGTGGAGACAGGCTGCCAGTTCAGTGGAGCGGCGATGGCCGTTGTCAAAGAAGCCGCTGTAACTGTCGATGTTTCTGTCAGTCCCTTTTCGCACGACACGATGAATATCGGTTTGGTTCAATTGTGACACAAGATTGGCGCCGAACGTGCCTTGAACGCAGTGGTCTGGCCAGGCGATCTGCGGAAGTCCATTGAGTTCAAAGCTGTCGCCGATCGACAGGCTCTGATGCTGGCTGGCAAAGCTCAGATGGTCAGGAGGATGCCAGTCCTGTGTGGCCACGACGAGATCAAAGTCTGGAATCAGCCGATTGGCAATGTCGATCACTTCCAATCCCTGCGGGACTGCAAGAGCACCGCCTTCGACAAAGTCGTTCTGCAGATCAACCAGTAAAAGTGCGCGGCGTTCGGGAATTGAAGATTCAGATTTCAAAGTTGACACCTTGTTTCACCATTTCGCGATAACGCTGTTTGTTGAATCGATACAATCTTGCCGCACGGTGCGCCACATCCGTTTCGACTTCATCCAGTTCCTGAAGAATGTCCATCCCCAGAATTTTCTTACGGAAGTTGCGCTTGTCCAAAGTCCGATTGAGAATGATCTCGTATAACTTCTGCAATTGCGTCAGCGTGAATTTTTGTGGCAGCAATTCGAAGCCGATCGGTTGATAGCGGACTTTGTTTTGCAATCGCTGGTAAGCGGTTTCCATGATCTGATCATGATCGAAGGCCAGACGAGGAAGATCGTCTCTACAGAACCAGGCGGCTGCTCGAGCGTCAGTTGCTGCCTTGACACGATAATCGGACAGACGCACCAGTCCATACCATGCAACGGTGACGACACGTTCTCGCGGATCGCGATCAATGTCTCCAAAAGTGTAGAGCTGTTCCAGAAAAACTTTCTCCAGGCCGGTCTCTTCCTGAAGTTCGCGTCGGGCCGCTTCTTCGACTGTTTCATCAACTCGCACAAACCCGCCAGGCAGCGCCCATTTGCCTTCGAAGGGAGGAATATTCCTTTGAATAAGCATGACTTTCAGGTCTGCTTCGTCCAGGCCGAACACCACGCAGTCCACCGTCAGAGCGGCACGAGGATATTCATAACTGAACGTCATGATGCCGCTCCACGCTTTGTGTTTTCGCGGGCCGCCAGTACCAGTTGTGCTTTGAGTTCATACAGATTCTGCTCCAGGCCTACCGGATACTTATGCGGGTTGTCGAATCGGCAAACACTGGGGTGAAATTGCTGGACCTGGCGAAACGTTCGCGCTTGAATATCCCTGATGGTCGGAAGGTTGGCGACAATCTGACCGCTGTGGACCATTGGCTGAAGCAGATCTTCGAATGCCTGCGACGGCAACATTTCGCGTCGATGAACGGCATCAAGCGGATCCACAATCAGGCAGTTGTCCGGCAATGTCTGCAACTCGTTGTAAATCATGTCGGCAATCGCGAGGCCGTTCTTATCGTAGTAGCGGCGAATCTGCTGAATTCCAGGCGTGGATGTTTTAATGATTTGCTCAGAAAGTTTGATCTTCGGTTGCCAGTGGCCAGCAGCGTCCTGAATCGCTCCCAGCTTGTAAACTCCCCCAAGCGCCGGTTGATCATAAGCGGTCACCAGCTTTGTGCCGACACCCCAGACGTTGATCGCTGCACCCTGCTGCTTGAGGCTGGCGATCAGGCGTTCGTCCAGATCATTGCTCGCGACAATGGCAGCCTCTTGAAACCCGGCATCATCCAGCAACCTTCGCGCTTCAATACTCAGCCACGCAAGATCTCCGGAGTCCAGTCGGATTCCAACCATTTGATGACCATGTTCCTTCAGCCGATTTCCGACCGCAATCGCGTGTCGAACGCCTTCTAATGTGTCATACGTATCAACCAGAAAGACACAGTTGTTAGGCATCGCATCGGCATAGGCGGCGAAGGCATCCGGTTCTGAATCGAACGACATCACCCAACTGTGAGCGTGCGTTCCCTTCACCGGAATCCCAAATTGTTTTCCAGCCAGAACATTCGATGTTGCAGCGCAGCCACCGATAAAGGCGGCTCGACTGGCAGCCAGAGCCCCGTCAATCCCCTGAGCGCGTCGCAGACCGAACTCAAGCACGGAATCGCCCTGAGCCGCCATGACAATTCTTGCGGCTTTCGTCGCGATGAGCGATTGGAAATTGACGATGTTCAGCAGAGCCGTTTCGAGCAATTGGCACTGCAGGATCGGCCCACGGACTCGCAACAGCGGCTCATGCGGAAACACCACGGTGCCTTCGGGAATGGCATCAATATCGACCGTCAGTCGAAGCTTGGCCAGATACTCCAGAAACGCGGGTTCAAACAGCGGCTCATTGTCGTTGCCAGTGATCGTGCTGAGGAATTCGACGTCATCCGTTGTGAACCGAAACGATCGCAGGTATTCCAGCGCCGGTTCAAGTCCCGCGGCAATCACGAATCCGCCTTTGAACGGATTGTTGCGGAAGAACAGATGGAAGACGGCGGACTGTTCTGCTTTGTTGTTTTTCCAGTAACCAAAAGCCATGGTCAACTGATAAAGATCTGTCAGCAGTGAAAGTGATAAGCTGTGCGATTGGTTCATTGGACTGCCCTTCATTAGTGTTAAAAATACACTAAGGAGAGCCGTTGGCAAGAGCGTTCTGTCGGCAGATATGGAAAAGGAGCAAAATTATTCTGAGCCGACGTGTTCATGGAGGATCGGGTCAATCCGTCTGACGACCACGCACATACAGGCTCGAAGCGCCAGCGAGTGGGCCATTGAGTGATCGAGGCCCACTCGCTGGCGCGTCGCGCTTGTAATTTAGGCAATGTTTGTTTCGCCCGTCCTAAAGGTGCTATCCGCCAAAATGCCTGAAAGGTCTGTGTGGTAACCCGCACCGGCAGCGAACGCGGCGGCGATGCAGTTTACGTCAAACGTCCCTCGGCCGCGGGACGTTGTTGTGGATCGCCGCTGCTTGTGATGAGTTATGAGTTTGGATAAATTCTCGCGCCAGTTTTGAATGTCCCAGGAACCGTGAGGTGCGTTACCTCAAACTGAGTTTGAGACATTAGAATGTTCTGCAGCAAAGCGGAGAAACCCTTGAGCCAGTTTGACATCTTTCGGGAGCACGCGACAAGTGCACCAGGGTACGAGCCCACGACCGACGAGATTATCGCGGCCGTTGAGAATTGGGACTCGGAGTTTGGGGTCGTCGTTTCAGAAGTCGGATCTGATCGCTTCACGATGCAGTTCCAAAAGCTTCCTGCAGATCTCGATGATTTGGCGAACGCACTCTATGTATTTTGTCCAAACATTATTGAGCAGGATTTTGGATGCTATCCCGACATTCTGGAATCAGCCGACGCACTACCACCTGAATACATTGCCTTCGTTCGGGAAATGTCCGAAGGCATTGATTTCACAGATGAGGATTTTCCATTTCAGCTCTTAAAAAGGTCCTTACTGCAGTCCCGGCAGGTGACGTTCATGTGGGATTGAAGGGCTGACAAGTCGGCCATTCATTGACCGAACGGTCCCGGTTGAACCAAAAGGACTTCATCTTTTTGCCCAGCCATGTTTTTGCCTGATAAATAACGGCGCAGCAATAGTTGTCGAAGGTGTTGGCATTCGCTGCCGAGGCAGTGATTTCGTACAAGCTCGAAGCGCCAGCGAGTGGACCATTGAGTCTTCAAAGCCCACTCGCTTGCGCTTCGAGCTTGTATGTGGGGGATCGTAAGATGGATTGACAGTGCATTGCCCGCAGTCACAAAAATGACAATTGGGCAAAAAGAGGGTTGGGCAAAAAGATGAGCCACGCGTGCCTAAGGACAGGCGCCGAAATAACTATCTGACCTGAACGATGACACTTGGCGAGTTTCTCAATACGGAGGGTGTGATCATTCTCTCCCCATATCTCCGACTTTTGTTGATCGCTCAGTCCTAAGTTGGCATCGAACTGCGGCAGGGTGTCACGATCCGCGAGAATTGCAACTGCACGCCGCGGTCGATGCCCGTGTATTGGGCTTGATCTCGGTGATTCAATCGCAGAGATATGTGGACGTTCAATCAACGAGACGTGCACTGCTCTGGTCTCACCGCCGCCGCTTATTTCCAGAAGACCAGCGTTGAAAGCAGATACATCACGCCTTCGTGTTCGTACTGGGCTTCTCCGAAAACAGCCACGCGTTCGTCGCCGGTTTTTGCTGCAGCCCCGCTGAAATGTCCATCGGCAGACTTCAACTCTTCGGACGTCCACTTAGATTTGCGGAAGTCGTTTGAATCCGAACGAGCTGTCCACAACCGAACGACTTGAGGTTTTCCCGAAGGCATCAACTTAAGCCCAACTTCGTTATCGGAAATTTTCGGCTCCCAATGGAACTCCGGCAGCGACTTGCCCACGGCCGAATAGCGGAAGAATACAGCAATCGTTCGCAACGCGGCGTCGCGCCCGTCATCCAGACCGTGGCCTCCGTTTGGAGCACGATGAACATGTTTGAGACCTGCAAGGTCGTCCCAATAAATATTCATTGCGTCAACGGACCAGTATGGATCGTTGGCGCCAACGACCAAAAGCTTCGGCAACGTGAGTTGAGCTCGATAGGTATAAGGGTCCATCATTCTCCAGAGTTCAGCTTCACGTCCATCACGGGGGATTCCGTCGTCGCGGACCAATCCCTTGCTGGTGTAGTCTTCAATTTGCTCGCTGTAGAATCCCCAGGTCTTCTTCTGATGCGTCATCTGAGCAGGAAAGTTGAGCGTATCAATCACAATTGGCGCGGTCGCGATGATGCGTTTGTCGACAACGGACGTCAGCCAGCTCGTCCAGCCTCGCTTGGAGGCACCTGTGATGACAAAGCCCTGTATCGGCTGCTTCAACTCGGTTTCCGAAAACTGCTGCAGTGCATCCATAGCCTTCACTGCGCTCTTGGCCATCGGAAACAGTAGCGGCCATGTGGCATCGCCCGTCGCCAGATACTTGAGCCACGTTTCGGTGATCAAGTCGTCTTCAACGCGATTTCCCATCAGCGGCTGATTCGGAACCTGATGCAGCGTTGCAACTCGGGCTCCGCACAGGTTCGCAAGAGCGACTCCCATACCCATGTCCTTTGGGTTCGGTGAGTTGCCAATGCTCCCACCGGTCACGAACAACAGCATATGATCCTTATGAACCAAAATCTTTGGTTCATAAACGATCAACGCGTGCTTCCAGACGATGTCCTGCCACTTCTGTGAAGTCAATTCCAGCCGATGAACCGTGTTATCGCCAATGGTCAGCGATTCGACTTTCTTCCATGTGAAATCTGGTTCCGGACGCTCTATGTACTGGAATATCTCAAGTGGAACCGTCGACGCCGGGGTAACTTTATCTTCTGCCACCGCAATCGAGGCACATTGTAAAAAGCACACAACAAAAACAGCCAGAACATGTTTCATGATAAAGAGCGATTCTGTGTCTGAACGAAAAATTGGACAGGCAAATTCTTCTGTGCCGATTCCTATTTACCCCTGGGACCTTTGGAGGAAAGTTCGATCGTTCCAACAACCGTTTCCTGCCCTTTGACGACAGTAATCTGCTGAGTAGACTTTTTAGGATCAGCGTAGGCGCCTTTGAGGCGATCGGCCTGCAAAAGACCGGGGCCCATCCAGGTAAATGTTAACTTATAAGTGCCTTCCGGAAGTCCGTCCTCAGCCTCATAAGTACCAAGAGTAAATTGTCCATTTTCATCGGTGAGTTTCGACACGGCGTATTTCAATTCCGATCCGGCCTCAGGATGGCATTCGATCTGCAGGAACGCAGCAGGAGCACCATCAACCTGCACAATTCCTTTGACGGGTGATGTAGCGGCACGCGGTCCGCCTCGCTCGGGTTCGGAGCAACCAATGCAAAGAGCCAAACTCAAAAACACGGCAACTCGGCCACAACAAACCATCGTACAAGTCCTCAAAGTCTGATCGCGGTGGAACAGGGATTCGCCAAAATTCAACTTTGCTCGCTTTTGGTCGAGCTTAAAGATTTCTAAATCTACCGGTTTCTATGCGAGTGTGGATAACGGGGATTTATGTTGAGTTCAGGCCCAAAGAACCGACCTTGTGTCAGCTTGGGGCAACGCCCCTGGCTGACGTAACGCCAGACTGCTCGGCCTGAAAGCAGCACTTCGAACACGATTGAACATTCAACGCGTCAAAGTATCGCCACACATAGATTTCGATGGAGTCAGCAAAATGCATAAAGCGGATGCAGGCTCGGGCCCCGCATCCGCTTATTCGAAATGTCACACTGATTTCAGAACTCGCCTACGACTTCTCCATCGGAACGTGAGATGATCGAAGACAAAGTGATGCTGGAAACATTCTCACTGACAAAGCGAACGGAACCGTCACACAGCAGAATTTGAGCACCTCCTGTGTGGAATGAGTACATGCCACCTGCGTTATTGAACGCTGAGCCGGGTCTCACTTTTGCATTTGAACAATTGATGCCGCAAGCACCGCGATCGTTTCCTGAACCGTCAAAATTTCGGCCCGCCAGTTCCCAGGCACCACCAAACGGATCCGCCCAGGCACCGCCTCCAACAAGTGAGTTCATGTACGCTTCATCGGCCGGGCTTGCCGCCACAGGAGTCACAAGCTTTCTTCCGCGATAGAGTGCGTTCCTGCCAGCGACTTCCGCAATCATCGTGGTGTTCGACGTTCCGTCGGTAATGTCAGCAATTCTCGAACCTGCTGGAATCGTGCTGTTGGCGGCCAGAGCTGGCGGATAAATGATTCCGCCTTTTCCCCAGCCATCACGGTCGGCCATGCCAGTCGTATTGTAGGCAATGTTCAAGTAGACGTCTTTTACTCGCGTTGTTGGTGCGTAGTCGCAGGCTCCAGCATCCGTCAGCGTCAGGTTTGCTGCAACCAGCGGCGCAAAGAGAGCAGCGGGAACTGTATATGTGATGCCACCTCCGGTGCGGGGCGTCGACGGGCAAACAAACATGGATAGTTTTGTTTGGGCGACTGGCTGATTCGCAGGATCCCAGGCTGACAGATTCAAATTCAACTGACTGTAGACATTCGCCTGCTCCAGTTGCGGAAGAATCGACACCGACCAGACAGATGTGGTCAAACCTGTTCCACTGGGACCAGTTGCTGACAAGTTCAGCAAGCCTGGCAGAGGAAATCGATTAAAAACGTCGTGATAGTTGTGCATTCCCAATCCGAATTGCTTCAAATTGTTTTTGCATTGCGTTCGGCGTGCGGCTTCGCGAGCTTGTTGAACAGCCGGAAGAAGCAACGCAATCAGGATGGCAATAATTGCAATGACGACCAGCAACTCAATGAGCGTAAACCCACGACTGGACTTTCGGACCAACAACATCGAGTGACTCCTCAACATGACAGCAAACAAAGATGAAAAAAAGACAGGCGACGGAATCTTGCTATTCAAATCGAGGAAATAAAAGTTCCTTTGATCAAAATGGAGATGAGTATTCGCCAAATTCACGCGATCTAAAGAATACGTCACACCAGAGGGTGACCGCCGCTCCAGAAATTCGCGGGAAAGATACCCATCAAGACGAATGCCGCACCGGCGATCGGCAAGCTACATGCTTCAACATGCCTCGCCGGGCCTAGTTGTCGTGTAACGAGTCGTCCACGCGCCCAGCTTCGGTTCGCTGGCGGTTAGAACAAAGCAGGCTTGTTATCTCTTGTGCATCCACACGGCATTGCTGAGCGCACGGCCAAGTCAAAAATTTGTAAGTCTGGCCTTGAAACCTAATCGAGAAACACTACAATTTTGCGACTGAGTCTCAATATCAACTCGATGTTTGATCGGAGACTTGTCGATTCGGGAGTTGCAAAGTGGGAGAAGCGATTGGATTTGCGAGTGCTTTGTCACACTTGAATTTTGGGGTAGTGAACCTTGCTCAAGGTCTTGCAGTGACGGAATCTCCAGCAAGATCCACTACGTCCACGCCCCCAATGTTTTATCTTGACAGAGCACCAGGAACTGCATCACCTGATAATTGAAGATTGCGGACGTTTCCGCATGTCACTGTTTTTGATTCCTTACCACGCAGCCAGCCAGAGAATTGAGGTTCAGTGCCTCGATCAAGTAGCCAGCCACGCTCAGGATGAGAAGTCCCGATCGGCACTAAGCCGATCGCCATTTCCGTACCTTTTTGTGGAGACTTGAACGATGCACGCAAACACGGGATTCCGCGCACGCCGATGTGCGACCAGAAACGAAACTTGCCGACGCGGGTTCACCCTGATTGAACTATTGGTCGTGATCGCGATCATTGCCGTGGTGGTCTCGTTGCTGCTTCCGGCAGTGCAGCAGGCTCGTGAAGCCGCGCGACGAACTCAATGTAAGAACAATCTAAAGCAGATTGGTCTTGCAACACATGGCTTCCATGACACGTTCGGTGAATTTCCGCCGATCTCCTATGCGACTGTGGGCTGGAGTCACGTTCGGCCTCTGCCGCCGGGAGTATTTCACGCTCACTTCAGTCCGTTCGTGCATATTCTGCCTTTTGTTGAACAGGCCAACATTCGCAACATTTACGACATCACCAAGTCTCCGACAGACCCGGCCAACGCTGATGTCGCGTCGCAACCGTTGAATCTATTCCTGTGCCCATCAATGCCAGCTCCACGGGAACAGCCGCAGTATTCGGCTTACAGTTCCTACGCGTTCTCTCGTGGCAACGTGATTCCCCGGCTGCCGCTGGGAAGCCCCATTGACTGGCAACCGGACGATGGCGTGATCATTTCCAGGATGTTTCAGAAGGTGAAATTCCGCGATGTCACCGACGGAACCACCAACACGATTCTCGCTGGCGAAATGCATTACAACATCGAGGGCTGGACGTTCACGCGTGGCGACCGAACTGGCGAACTTCGCAGCGGAAACACGAACTGGGTGTGGGGACATCCTGGTCAGGGCACAGTGGAAGCATCGACCATCGTGCCTCTGAACGCCACACAATACGTCGATTCGTCAGACCCGGATTATTGGCAGAAAAATGCGGTCTACGCATTTCGCAGCAGGCACGTTGGCGGAGCAAACTTTACTTTGACCGACGGCTCGGTTCGCTTCATCAGCGAGAACATTGACAGAGAGATCTATCGAGCCCTGGGAAGTCGCGGCGGTGGCGAGGTGATCCGCGAATTTTGAGCCCTTGTCCATGGCGTCTCCTGCGAGACGCCAAATTTTTTGTGCTTTTCATGTCACACAATTTTTCCAACGACCTGCTCTTGCAACTGACTGAGGACAACTATGGACATCCAGGATGGGAGTGCCATGACCACAACATCATCGATCGCTTCGCCCGTACGCCCTTCTTTGTCGATGAACTTCGAAATCAAAGCTGGCAATGTCGCTGACGATGGGGATCACACTCTGCAATCGTCGCTGGTTCGCATGCCTCGTTCGGCGGCTTTCAGGATTACTCTGCAACTGATTCGTCGAACACACCTCTATGCCGGCTTGCTGCTGTTGCCGTGGGTTTTTCTGTTTGGCGTAACCGGTTTTCTGTTCAATCATCCTTCATGGTTTTCAGACCAGCGACACATCGATTTTAGCGAGAGTGAAATGCGGGGAACCAGTCTTGAGAGACTCCCCACGCCACAGCAGATGGCCAAGAGCGTTGTTGCCATGTTGAATTCACGATTCAACGCCGACTATAAACTGACGGAACCCGAATCGGCGAAACTCGGCCGAGGCGGCTTGTCTGCGACAGTGGAGGACAGCGATAAAAGCCGATACCAGCTGTCCGTTTTTGCCAGCGGACGCGGTGGTGTGATCCGCAGTGCTCGCGGCGGACGAGGTGGTGGCGAATCACAGGGATCCGGTTCACGCGGAGCCGGTTCATCGGGGGGCGAGCGCAATGGCAGCGGACCTCAAAGTAAAGAGCCCCGTGGTGACACCGGTTTGGGTTCGGGCCGCAGTTCGACAGGCGAACGATCTCAACGGCTTCCGAGCGATGGTGAAGAACGCGAAGGTTCGCAGCGGCGTCGACCGTCGGACGATTCAGAACCACGCGACCAAGGAGACCGGTCCAACAGACCTGCGGCAGCACGTGTTGAAACTCGCCGTGGGACAGAGTCTGGGCACGAACGAAACAGCGAGCGATCAGAAAGGCCAACCAACGCGGAACCGTCTGCTCCATTTGAAGTTTCTGAAGGCCTAATGCTTCAAGAATCCCCCGTAGACCTGCTTCGTGACGCAGGTTCCGACATCTTACAGCGAGCGGGGCTTGGAGAAGCGAAATTGATCTCCGTTCAGATGACGACTCTGGCATTTCGCCTGCAGAACGGCAGCTCAATCTGGGACGCTGAGTATGATGCTCAACGAGGATCACTGACAGCTCATTCGGCAGTTGCCAATACCGAACCCGCCAACAGCCTGAGCTTCCGCAACTTCCTGACAAGCCTGCACAAAACACACGGCTATCCGGCGGAAGAAACCAACGCGCGAACTTTCTGGGCAGTGCTTGTGGATATCATGTCGGGCGTGATGGTCTTCTGGGGGATTTCAGGAGTCGTCATGTGGTGGCAAATCAAGCGAACTCGAATGCTCGGAGGCGTTGTACTTGCCATCAGCCTTGCGGCAGCAGTCTGGCTGGGCATGGAGATGCATACGGCGATCGCGTTGCGGTAGCGGAGACTATTCCCCGCAGTAGCACCTTTCTCCCCGCGCTGTATCGGATCACATTGCGACGGACTAAGCCACCGCAATGCGTTCAATGCCACGAGTTAAGTGCGACTCAAGCCACAAACGCCATAACAGTTGAGCAAGCAGGTTCTCAAAAACTATGACGAACGACAAATCAGGCCACAATCAGCGGAAGCCAAAGGGGCCGGGCGAAGAGGCGGTTGACTGTCCCGATGAGGCATCGACGAACATCGCCTCGTACGATTTCGAACAGCTTGTACAAGGCAGTCACTATCTCCTGATTCGCCTTGCTGGAGAGACCTACACCCTGCGAAAAACGCAGTCAGGAAAACTCATTCTGAATAAGTGAGTCGCGATCATTTGGAAGATTTGAGGTTATCCTGTCAAAGAACCCTGAGGCCAAACCATTGTTCAATCTCGCGACCCAAAACCCGACAGAACTCGCCGATCACTTCGCTTACGATCGCCCCCATACAAGCTCGAAGCGCCAGCGAGTGGGCTTCGATCAC
>JBGSVD010000136.1:0-52035 GCA_041753135.1 Planctomycetaceae bacterium | reverse complement strand
TGAGCGAGCAATTTGCCAAGCTTTGCGATATCTTTCAGCGTCATGGAGCGACCTTCCGTGGTTTCCTCGTGAGACGTTTTTGCACACGGAAGGTCGTCTCTTTTTGCTCCTCAGGTCAACACCAACTAAATCCCAGCAGCCCAACAACTTACGCACACGCCTCGTTGCGAACCTGGCGCTGTCCAGCTATGCACCAGTGCTTAACTACTCGCCCTGGAAACATCAATCATGTATCGACGAACAATCCACCGCGCCGTTCTTCTTCAGATCACTCTCGCCGTTGTTGCTCTGCACGCGGCTACTCCGCACGTCGCAGTCGCTCAGGATGCAGCCGCGCCGGAAACGACGGAGGTCACGTGGGACCAGGTCAGGCCGGTTTTCCAGAAGCGATGCTTCGCCTGTCATCGAGGCGAACAGGCTCGCGGTAGCCTGGATCTGTCGAGCGTAGCGGGCATCAAATCCGGCTCGTCATCTGGCGTCGCAGTGGTCGCGGGAAAGCCGGAAGAAAGCATGATCTATACGCTGGCCGCTCATTTGGAAAACCCCAAAATGCCGCCGAACAGAGCCCGGATCGCACAACGCGAACTGGATCTGATCTTCGGCTGGATTCAGGGAGGACTCTCAGAACGAGTCACCGAAACTTCGACAAAGACGACGATGACACCGCGGCCTAAGATGACGCGTCCACGTACGGTGATTAGTCGTGTCACGAAAAGCGACAGCACTGCTGCGATGAAAAGCGCCAACGCGTCTTCTTCGGATGCCGCGTCAGTGGTTGTCGCGTCAGGCGTTGCCGCACCGGAAGTGCCAGTGAAGATCATTCCACGGCAGTCGTATGTCGTTACTGCGATGGCGGCCAGTCCCACGGCATCGCTGGTCGCCATTTCCGCTCCGCAACAGATTTTGATTTACCAGTGGACTGATCAGTCGTTGGTCACCACTGTCCCATTTCCTGAAGGCGATGTCTTCTCGCTGCGATTTTCGCGCGATGGATCAATGCTGATCGCTGGAGGCGGAATCGGGGCCGAGACTGGCAAAGTCGTTGGCATTGATGTCACGACCGGCGAACGAGTTTTCGAAGTCGGCGAAGAAAGCGACGTTGTTCTCGCCGCTGACATTTCGCCTGACGGACGCCTGGTTGCGTTCGGCGGCCCAACTCGCACCGTGCAACTCTTCGATTCTGTTTCCGGATTGCCGGTCGCAGAAATGAAGAAGCATACGGACTGGATTCTTTCCACAGCATTCAGCAACGACGGGTTGCTGCTGGCCACTGGCGATCGATTTGGAAGTCTGCTGGTCTGGGAGGCCGCAACCGGCAAGGAGTTCGCCGCTCTGCGCGGACACACCGGTGCCATCAATGCTCTTGCCTGGTCTGCAGATTCCAACGAACTGATCTCCGCCGGCGACGATGGAACCATTCGATTCTGGAACATGCACGATTGCGTGGAAGTGCGACGCATTAACGGCGACGTGGGAGGAATCCTTGCCGCTGACTTCGATGCAGCTCAAAAAATGGTCATTGGAGGCCGCGGCCAAACACTTTCGATTCACTCGTCAACTGACCATCGAACTCATTCCGTCAAAATGGCGGACGAAGTCACCAGGCTGGCCATCACTCAGGACGCCAGTCATGTTGTCGTTGCGGATGCGATTGGCAATATCAAACTTTTCCACATGGAAACCGGCGTTGAAATCGGTGAGTTCGCGTTGCCGGTGCTCGAATCCGCGACTCGATGAAGTCGGTGAAACATCTTCCAGAATTCCGATAAAGGACGTCGTCATCATGTTCGAAAAATTGACGCAGACATCGCTCTCGATGCTGCTGGTTTCTGCATTCGCCATCACTTCGATCACTCCGGCCGCCGGCGACAACTGGCCTGCATGGCGAGGACCGCGAGGCGACGGAATCAGTCTGGAAACCAACGCGCCGCTGAAGTGGAGCGCGACAGAAAACATCGCCTGGCGCACGGAGATTCCCGGCAACGGGCGTTCGTCACCGATTGTGTTTGGCGATCGAGTGTTCGTGACAACTGGCGTGAATGAAGATGAATCTCGGCGAGTCCTCTGTCTCGACAAATCTTCCGGAAAGATCATATGGAATACCGTTGTTCATAACGGTCCCGGAGGCCAGATGCATCGCGACAACACGATGGCTTCATCAACGCCAGCCACCGATGGAGAAATCGTGTTCGCGGTCTTTGTTGATGATCAGGGAATGAAAGTGGTCGCTCTGGATTTTGCTGGCAAAATCATTTGGAGCCGCAGTCCGGGCACCTATTTCTCCAATCATGGATTTGCCGCATCGCCTGTAATTTATCAGGACGGCGTGATCATCAATGGACATCAGGACGGCACTGCGTTTGTCGTCATGCTGAATCGAAAAACCGGCGAAGAGATCTGGCGTTACGCTCCTGCGATCAACCAACGATCATTTTCCACGCCCGTTTTGACCGCATTCGAAGGCCATGACCAGCTCATCCTGACCGGGTCGCAGCAAACCATCGGACTTGACCCCAAAACCGGCGAAGTCATCTGGAGTGCCGCCGGGCCCAGCGAGAAATTTGTCTGCACTCCAAGCGTCGGCCATAACATGGTCTTCAGCTTCGGCGGATCCCCCAACAAGAAGTCCCTGGCCGTCAAGCTCGGCGGGACCGGCGATGTTTCGGAAACTCACGTCGCCTGGCGAAGCGAACGAGCGATGCCTTACGTGCCGTCACCTCTTTTGGTTGGCGACTATTTGCATATCATTACGGATCTTGGTGTGTATTCCTGTCTCGAGCCTGTCTCCGGGGAAGTGATTCATACGGCTCGTGCCCTTGGTTCGACGTACAGCTCCCCAATCGCCGTGGGTGAAGTCATCTACATGTTTGAAGATACCGGTCGCTGCACGATCTTTGAAAATCGTCCGGGATTTCATGTTCTGGCAAAGAATGAGCTGGGCGAAGAAATGTACACAACCCCAGCCATCTCCAATGGGCAGCTGTTTGTTCGCACAACCTCGTCTCTGATCTGCATCGGTGAACAGAAGAGCCAGCCAATGCCAGTGTCTGTCAATAACTGAAATAATGCCGCTTGTTGTCAATGCAAAGACCCCGCTGAGTTTTGTGACTCAGCGGGGTCTTGGTGATTTGATCAATTAGTTTTCAGTGATCAGTTTTCAGGAGCTGGCTCTACCGGAGCGGGATCTGACTCAGCTTCCGGTGGTTTCTCGCCACCAGCGTTTGGATCATCCTCTTTTTTTGCAGCGGCTTCGCTTTCAATAGCAGCTTTCTTTGCTTCAGCCGCTTCCTGTTTCATCTTTTCCAGGTCGGCCTGGGCGGCTTTCAATGCGTCTTCTGCAGCCTTGTTTGCAGCGGCAAGGTCAGAGACTTGCTTCTCAAGATCCGCTTTGGCTGTCTTCAAAGAGTCTCGCTCTGAAGCTGTCGCCTTCAGATCATTTTTCGTCGCAGTCAGGACTTCGTCCTGCTTCTTGCTTTGCTCTCGAAGCTGAGCAACTTCCTCGATACACATCTTGTGAGCGGTTTCCGCTTTGTCAGCTCGCTCTTTCTGGTTTGCAACAGCCTGCTTTTCTGCAGCAAGCTGAGACTGCAGCTCAGCAACCTGAGCTTCCATGTCGGCTTTCAACTTGGCCATCTCTGCCGAAACAGCCTCGATCTGGCTGGTGGCTGCGACAAGGTCGGCCTGAGTCTGCTTGAGCACGGGCTCCATGTCGTCCGCGTCTTCAGCTCGATCCAGAGCCTTCATGTAAGGCATCATCTCACGATAAGTGCCGTCTTTCGCCTTATACCAGCGAGTTGTCGGGCAGCTTGAACTGCACGTTTGTTCGGTTTTACCGCAGGAACGCAGTCCCGCTTCAGCGGAAAGGCTGCAGGCGAGCGCGACGCATAATGTGATTAGCAGGGTTTTCATTTCAATGACTCAAATTGGGGTTTAGGGCGGGATCCATGCGATTTGAATCCAGCTGGACTCAAAGTTGAAACAAAGTTTGCTTAATTGTCACAATTCGGCAACTTCATTTCGATCACACAGATGAAAGATGGAGGGAACTCTGACGGATTGAGGGATTTTGCGCAGCCTGCGTGGCTTTTTCCAAGTGCATCCAAGATTTTGTTAATATCGATTGAAGAGGATGGGCAATTTTGAAACATGAAAATTCGAGAAGACCGTTTTTTTTGATAGCATGTCCAGAGCCTTGTATCCGGCCAAATGAGCGTCGTCTCAGCCTTTGATGCGCAGTTCGACCCGCTGCACGGGAAATCGTTCGAGTCGATTGCGTGTCCGGAAAGGCGTCGTCCAAAGCGTCGGCAACTTCTATTACCAGGAGATATGGGCAATTCGGGTTGATACACAGCCGGCGATTTGTGGCTGAGAATCAAAGCTCAACCAGTCAACATGTTCGTTTGTGCACATCTCATTTGTTCTTTTTGCAGCCATTCCGGGCCGGTCCCTAATCACGAACAAAGGGGCGGCCCCTACAATGCTCCGCTTCCTCCGGCTTTACTTTTCGCATTCTGTTCGGATGTTTCCATCCGTGTCGACTCGCCCCAAACCCTATTCGACTGAAAACCCGGACGCCCAGGTCCTGGATCTTCAGCAGATCTATGGGAACCTGCTGCAGCAGTCTGTCATCAACTGGCCCTCAGAACGTTCCTTCATCAAGCGATTGGGAGTTGGTGGGCAGGGAAGTGTAATGTTAGCGGAACGTCGGGGAGCCGCGTCATTCAGTATTCCCGTCGCCCTGAAGTTTTTCTCGCCTGCCGCATTCAGTTCTTTGTCTCGATACGAAGAGGAAATGCATCGGCTGGCGGAGGTGTCCGCGATTGTGGCACGTATTCAGGTCGATCACCTTGTTTCTGTTCATACATTTCAGCTGGACAGCGGTATCTATGTGCTCGAAATGGAGTGGATTGATGGATTCGATCTGCTTCATATTCTTCGACGAGACACTCTGGCCTTTGTTCAGGACGCTGTCACAGAAACTCGATGGGCCAACATTACCGAGCGAGTGATCACAACGGGTGAAGTCGATTGTCGACTCAAGCCAGGCATGGCAGTCGCCATCTTGCGCGAATGTCTCGAAGGAATCGCAGCGCTTCATCGTGGCGGGATCGTGCATTGCGACCTGAAACCATCCAACGTGATGGTGAAACGCACTGGGCAGGTGAAGATCATTGATATCGGATCCGCTTATTGGCTTGGTCGACCGCCTCAAGCGCAGCCGTGCACTCTGGAATATGCGGCCCCCGAAATTCTTGCCGGGCATCGAGCGACAGCTCAGTCCGATCTGGCGAGTCTTGGATATATGCTCATTGAGATGTTGTCCGGATCGCGTCCGTTTTCGGGCATGAATTTTGATCAGTTGGTTCAGTCCAAACAGAACATTCTGGATCGACTTCCGAGTCTGCTGCCGATGGAGGAGTTTCAGTTCAGTGAATCACTGATTCGTCTGTTGCGTGGGCTTGTGCATCCGGATCCGCGACATCGTTTCAGTACGGCTGAGGATGCGGAATTGTCTGAAGACGGTGCGGCCGGGTTTCTTCGTGAGCTGGTGAAGAGTGATCTGGCCGAAGAGTATGGTATGGAGCTGCGGCGATGGATTGCCGAGCTGGAAACGAATTCCAGTCACCGTCGCGACGTTGTGGATGAAATTGTTCCGGACGGAACCACCAAGATCATAATTCCGGATAACAATTCCGACTTCACGTTTTAGGGCCAGGACACCTGAAGCAGGCAACCGGACTGAGTCGCCATAAACAGTCGGTCCCCAAGTGGGCCGGTGCAGATATGTTGCGGCGGATCCTGAGAGATGTCCACGGCCCATTGAACTTCGCCTTCGAAGTTCAGCCAGTAGATTCGATTCTCCAAAGTCAGTACGGCAACTCGACTCATCGTTGCGGCCGCCGAAACTCGACTGGGAATTCCGTCGACAGCAAATGAACCAAGCTGTTCGCCCGATCGATCGTAAACCTGCACTCCATGGTTAAACGCCGCCATAAAGAATCGCTTCGCGCCTTCAGCAATGCTCAAATCGCCAACATTGTTGAGAAGTTGCTGATTCCAGATTTCCTTTCCTTTCAGCGAATAGCGGCATAACTGTCCGAATTCTGCTGCCGCAATAAGTTCCGGCTCCTCTGACAAAAACGAGATGTGCTCGACCGGACGGCGAGTTTCTATCTTTGCAATCTCGCGTCGATCGGTTGTCACGATGTGCATTCGTGCTGAATCTGTTCCAAACGCGATGTGGCTACCGTGCGGGGCGATCGCAAGGCTGGTGATGCGGCCGGTTATAGACGCATCCCACAATGGCTTGAGAGATCGATCAAAACAAATCAGGCGATTGTCATTAACCACCGCCGCGCCAATTTGTCCGGAATGCGATAAGGCGACTCGAGACAGGCCTGTGTAGTTCAGGTTTTCGACAATTCGGTCACCAGACTGACTCAGCAACGACAAATGCCCGCGCTTCGTTCCTACAAGCAGCAGCCGTGCTTCGTGAGCAAAGGCAATTGAGACAATGCCATCCGGGAAGAAGTCTTCGAACACTTCTGTGGGGCGTGAGCCATGGCAATTATGCAGCAAAGGTGACGCCACGAATTTTCCCTGCGTCAGTTCTTGCTGAGTCGATTCTGAAGAATCTCAATCGCTTCTGCAACATCGGCATCGGCACTGATTTCTTCGGACGTTCGTCCACGATAAAACGAGACCTGAAGATCCTTAGGCTCGGGAACTTCCACGTCAGGAGGAAGGCCCTTGCCAGCATAGTTCATATGGTCGGGTGAATAGAACTTTGCGGTCGTCAGCTTCAGTCCCGTTTCCCCTGGCAGGTGAATGATGCTTTGAACCGACCACTTCCCATACGTCTTTCGCCCGACAATTGTTCCCCGTCGATGATCCCGAATGGCGCCAGCAACGATCTCACTTGCGCTGGCACTGTTCTCGTCAACAATTAAAGCCAGGGGATATCGTCGAACATTATTGCTGTGGGCTCGAAACACCTGATCCTGCTCTGGTGATCGACCTTCGGTTGAAACAAGAACTCCACGGTCGATAAACCGATCGATTACGGCTGCTGCAGTTTCCAGCAGTCCGCCAGGATTTCCTCGAAGATCCCAGATCAATGCTCGCATTCCCTGACGCTCCAGAGTTCGCAACGCCTCATCCAGTTCTTCTGCTGTATTGTTCTGAAAGCCCTCCATGCGGATGTAGCCAATACCTTTGGCCTGATCCAGCATGAGTGTTCGAGTCACGCTGCGGATCTGAACGCGTTGACGCACGAAACTCCCGGTCTTCTCAGAGCCATCCGGATGCTGGTAAGTCAATTGGACTGTTGTGCCACTGGTCCCTCGAAGCAAGCGAGCCGAATCATCGGTTGACAGGTCACGACAGTCAGTGCCGTCAATCTCAACGATGTAATCGTCGGGCTGCAGGCCTCCTCGTTCGGCCGGACTGTCGAACAGAACGTTGACAAGGTGCATGCCCTTGCCCTTGACGCCCTTCATTTCAATCCCGATCCCGACCAGTTCTCCCTGAATACTCCCGAAGAGATCGTTATACCTGTCGGGGGTCAGGAAGTTGCTGTATTCATCCAGAGCATTGCAGCCGCCGAAGATGTACTCCAGCACAATTGCAGTTCCCGAGATACCAAGTTCCCGGTTACACAGTTCGCAGACACTGCTGATCACGCTTCGGGCATCCGTTCGGGATTCGATGCGTTTATTCCAGTAATCTTTGATCAAAGCCTGTCGCGTCCGTTCGATGGCATCGGTTTGGTCTGGTCGAATGTTCTTCGCAACAAAGCGTTCATTCTTCAAAGCCATGTAGAGGCTCTCCGTCCCGTGAGCGACGAAGCGCGTCACAGAAACGGTTTCCACATATTCGTATTGAACGCGAGTCAGAATGTCTTCAAACAAATCCAAAGCCTCTGCACGGCCTTTGGTCAGAAGTTTTTCTTCGAAGCTGCGATCGGAATAGCGGCGATCGACACCAAAGTGAATTCGCGTTCGTCGAAGCCCGTATTTCAGTCCTTCGTCTTCTTCAAATCGCTCCAGCGCGGTTTCGTAAAGGTTGATGGCGTCGATCCACTGCCGACTGTTCTCCAGCGCTTCGCCAGCCTGCAGCGCGTCAACGGCATTCGCATAGACAGAGACATCAATCTCAGTTGGATCGTCCGCCGTCGCTGCGGCAGGAGCGAGGAACAAAAAGGGCGCGAAAAACACAACTGCCCAAAATTGACGCTGCAGTACGATGTTACGCATGACGATTCCCTCAGCCATCTCAGCACATAGGGCTGATGCGGCCTGATCCCTCAGTGATTCCAACTCCGAGCGGCGTCATGCCCTTCAATTGATTCCTTCCGTGAAACCAGACATTTGAACTCAGGGCAGGTCGCGAGATTCGTTCTGCCGAGTCTTCATCTGACCAACGAATGGCATTCATTGCCAGTCGACAGTCGCAATAATCACAGTATCAGGACGGTAGTCCAGTTCATAAACGAATTTCGAATATACGAACGGAATCAGACACCGTGAAACAAACGAACCGGAACACTTTTCGTCGCAGTCAGAAGCGACAAGTCGTGCATTAAGGTCAGATTTAGCCGGGCCTTCGCATCTTGTCAAAGCTAAGCCGTGAAAGCTGGAACGTGCCTGAATCCGCGATGAATCGAGAGGATCTCGTGACAATGCGGTCCTAAAGATCGAAGGATGGGATTAGATGGCTTATCCACAACGTCAGCAGGGATTGTTTGTCAGGGCTATGATCACTATGCCGCCTTGTTTACCCGTTTCAACATTCCGTCAAATTCGGAAAAATCTGTCAGGCGTTCCCTTGTCGCCATCGGAAGCCGCGCATAAGCTGCTGAGGCGAATTGTGGGTTTGATACCCAAAATGATCTTTGAAAACTGATTGAAAGTGGGTTTCACGCCCGGTACGCTATGTCGGCCGGGTTTGCGTTTGGGCATGTCTGCGTTGCTTCCCAAAGGCTCTGTGCTGTTTTTTTGATTGGTCTCTACCATGTTTGTTACAGGTGAATACAGGCGAACGATCGATGATCGATTTCGCCTGATGTTGCCTACCGAACTTGCTTCGGCGATTTCGGACGACAACGGAGACGTCATCGTGGCCAAAGAACGGGCCGGTTGTCTAAGCCTTTGGAAGCCAGCCGAATGGCAGCAGCGACTGGACAGCGGCGTGGCACTGCTTCGCCAGAAGATCGATTCCGGTCGAATGGAACAACGTTGGGGCGATGTTCAGCGTCTTGGTCGACTTTTGTCGACTCGCCACCAGACTGCGCGGCTTGCCAATCGATCAAGACTTTTGGTGCCGGAAAGCTTCCGTCCCTTTTTGGGTGTTGATGCAGGTAAGGATGTGGTCGTTGTCGGCGCGGTCATCTGTGTCGAGATCTGGCAGCCTGACGCATGGAACAATGTGCTGAAAGATGAAATGCCGGATTTTGGAGAGCTGTTCAAGCAACTGACTCAATAGGCCAGCTTCAGCGATTCTTGTTTCGACTTTCTAAACAGACGGTCAGGCGGCGGAAATTTGTTCGCCTGTTACCAGACGCTTACCCACTTTCATCGTTCGGAAGCAGAACGGATCGAAGAAGAGAAGAGCACAGCTCACTCAACCTTCCCCAGCAGGTCGCTTGCTCACTCAACACGTCATGCGACTGGCCGAAAGTTGTCAACCATGGATGGCTTTGCGGCAGGGATGCCACTCTTCTCTCTTCGATCCGATTTTTTCTGTCACCCGCGTCAACGGTTTTCGTTTTGCCATCGCCGGATTCGTGCGATCTCAAATCATCATTGAGCTGCACTTGCTTCTGGTGGTTGCTGTGATTTCAATTGAACCTGAAACCAGCAGCCTGCTGTCGATTCCTTAAGAATCACATCTCCGCCATGGAGTCGTGCAAGTTCTCGCACAATCGAAAGACCGATGCCTGTTCCCGTCGAAGCTCGCAGGTCTTTACTGAGACGAGAAAACGGAACAAACAGACTCAACCTGTGAGCCGCTTCGATTCCCGGTCCCTGATCAATCACATCGATGATCGCCTTGTCTTCTTTGATCGCTGTTCGGATCATCAGCTTCTTTCCTGAAGCCGCATATTTTTCGACGTTGCTGATTAAGTTCCCAAGGATTTGTTCGACAAAATCCGGATCAAGCCAAAGTGAACTGCACTCCTCGCAGAAAAGATCGGTTTCTATTCCGTGGTCAGTAAGAGACGGCGAAAACCGATCTGCAATCTGGCGTACAACATCGCCCACATGCACCAGGGCCGGGTGCAACTGCAGACTATTGCGTTTCTGCCGAGCAAATGTCAGCACGTTGCCGATCAGGCGACTCAGTCGTTGTGCTTCGGATGTAATCACTTCCAGACGTCGGAGTGGTTTCTCCGATTGTTCTTCGGAAACCTGCCCAAGATCACGCTCCAGCAGATCGGCATAAAGCCGGATATTTGTCAGCGGCGTTTTCAGTTCATGCGAAACCTGATTGACGAAACTGACCTGCTGGGATGCTTCTCGCATGTCGCGAGAATAATCGCGATACAGTAACCAGGCCATCGCAGTGAGCGTCAATGCGAAGCCACCCAATCCGGCAGCGAATCCGAGAAACGCACTTCGACCACTTCCTGACGCAACCTGATCGGCTGGAACAAAACACTGCAATCTCCACGACGCCAGCGGTGGTGAAAGCGGCACTTCGCAGAACGGCATTTCATCTCGAGCATGATCGTGCCCCCATTCGTAGACAATCTCGGCGGAAGAACTGATCACTCGAAACGACGTCTGCACACGATCCACAGAGGGTGATGCATTTGAGCGATCGGTCTCCGGGAGCCATGCGATCAAATCAGCGATCCATCTCGCCCGCTCCAGCGCCGCGCCAACGATGTGTCCCGACGGTCGTCGTTGCCAATAGATCAGATTGAGTCCACGATCCCAATACCAAACAAACCATCCATTCGACGGAAGGAACGGCGCCGGCTGTTCGCGAACCTCCATCTTTAACGCAGGTTGAGAACTGCGCATCGCTGGAGCAGGCTGGTTTGTTTCCAAGGTTTCTTTAGCCGCCCGCGTTGCCGCTGGTGCGGGAAAACGGGAGACAGCAGATTCTGCTTCAGACTCGTCAATGAGCGGTTTCTCCGAAGGCTGCGGAGTAGTTGTCTTCATGTCGTCCAGAGTGACAACATCGCCTTGTCCAGCCGCGGCGACATCCTGATTCGGAGCAGCCAATTGGGAAAAACTTCTCATCGAATCTTCAATCGCTGCAAAGGCGGGAGCAGGATCCTGCATCGCCGCTTGCTCGTCTGATGAGTTAGCTTGTAATTCTAATTCTGTTGCATTTTCATTTTCACTGACGCCGACGGGTGAAAAATCGCCTTGAACGCCTGCTTCCGTTTGTGCAACGGCATTCTGCAGATCGCGATCCGTGAACATTCGAGAGGCTCGTTGCAGAAAACTCAATTCTGTCCCGTTGAGCGCATCGCCGGGATTTGGGTATTGCAGACTTCCATCCGGAGACAGAACAAACAACTGCGTCACTTGTGGCTCGGTGCGAACAATCCGTCGCAGCTCAGTCAGGTCAAAATTATCAACGGACGTGATCTGATGAAGGCGACGTTCAGTCTCATCAAACCGCGACGCTACGACACGATTGACATCTTCCAGTCGTTGCTCCATCACGCTGCGAAATCGCTGCCGAGTGACAGACTGCTCATCTCGTGCCATCCGCAGGCCGAACCACGTCAGCAGCCCGACCGGAAGCAGGACAATCAGAATCATCAAAATCAATGAGCGACGTTTCATTCAGATCAGCCGCAAAGTATTTTTCGGGAACGACATGACACGCATTTTTGAGACACCGATTCTTGTCCAGATGGTCTTCGCTCAGTCAGCTGCCTGAACAGACCAAACTGTTATCGGTGCACTGAAATCATAGTTCGATACGTCGGGTATCAAAACGGAAATCTTTCGCGGCTGTCATCAAGTTGCCCTGCATGAGGCATTTCCCACCAGCGCCGAGCCACTCAGACACTGCAATTCCTGCAGTGCAACCCGGTGTCAGAGAATTGTCAGATCCGTTTCGATGCGACTCGATGCATTCCCTTCCGCGATATTTTTGAGCGAACGTTTCTGATGTCAAAACGAAACGAAATTGCAGAACACGATGCCGGGATCGCGTCGGTCCCGACGGAGCTGTTTTCGTTTAACCGCAATACCGTTCAACCAGTAGCGGAGCAGCGCGAGCTGCCCGGTGAGTCCCTGCAAAAGGGCTGGCTCACCGGACGGCTTGCGCCGATTCCGCTACTTCACAGCCGTTCGTTGAACGGTATTGCTTTTAACCGTCAGCCGACGGCGTACGCGGATTCGGCCGCCGACGTACGCCTCCGGCTGACAGCTAAACAACTCGATCGTGACCGCGATTAGTTTAATGGTTCTGCAGCCCCGGGATCTTTTGCAAGATCCACTACCTCCAAACTGCATTCTTTACCTTGACGAAGCGCTGGACTCGCTATTGACCCGTCGCTTCTTTGCCAGTCGCTCTACTTTTCTGACTTCCCGTGGGAGGTATCGGATTCTGACTTCAGCGTCGTCAGATACTCAACCAGATCTCGAATCTCCGAACGAGTCAGGTTCTTGACAAGATCCTGAGGCATACCGGACTGGCCGTTCGCACGTTCATCAATATCCTCCTTCGCCACAGAAACCAGAGCGTCTGTCGGTGTCATCAATTGCACGATGTTGTCGTCTTCGCTTTTCAGAATTCCCGAATGAATGCGACCTTCGATCGTCACCAGGATGACTGTTTCAAACCCTTTCGCCACCTTCGCGTTCGGATCCACGATCGCTTCCAGTAGATAGTTGCGATCTTTGTCCTTACCGATTCTGGAAAGGTCCGGCCCAACTTCGCCGCCGCTGCCTGACACCTTGTGGCACCGTCGGCATGACGCTGCACTGCGTCCAAAGAAGATGGAACGTCCTTGCTCGGCATTTCCCCCTTCAAGACATTCACTCCACCCGGCAAGGATCGTTCCCACTTCCTGCTGTCGTTCGCGGAATGACTTCACTGCAGCCTGCAGTTCGGGAGTCTTCGCTGCTTCGGCGGCAAGCAATGCATCGAGTACTGCTCCGGCAGGAAACTGTTGCTGCTGCAAGCGATCGAATGCACTCAGAATGGCCTGTTGTGATTCGTCCGTGCGAATCGGGCCGAGAAGTCTTAATGCCGTCTGCTGAGCTTTCACACTGCCTTGATTCAGCAACTCCACCAACTGTGGGACCGCCAGTTTTGGAGAGCGTGCCGTCATGAGTTCAACCGCTGACAGTCGGACGGATTCTGAAGGATCTTTCAATCCGGCCGCCAAAACCGCTTCGACATCAGAGGACAGTTTCGCAAGTGCTCGGAACGCAGAGACTCGCAGGTTGTCCTCCAGATTCGTGTCATGCAGAATTCCCTCGAGTGTTGGAACGATATCCGAGATCCCAAGTTCTGTTGCGATCTCGACAGTCTTCTTTCGCAGCTCAGGAGAACCGGCCAGCATGCCAGGCAGATACGTCCCGACGGCGTCCTGCAAGCCGTCGACTTCGCGAGCCGCCACAGGACGCCAGCGTCCCGTTACGGTGTCGGTGTTCTGTGGATTGTTCCACGATGCTAACAACTGAGCGGCCAGCAAACGAATCGATGCTGGCTGTTCGGCGTCGGCAGCGACTCGTGCCACGGCTGAAGCACGTTCGGCAGAACCGAGGCGATAGCAAGCATTCATGCTGCGTCGCAGAACAGAATCTTCAAGCCCAGGGGTAGTCATCAAATCGGCAAGGGCTGTCTGTGCAGATTCCAGAGCATCGTCATTGATCGCTCGTGCGGCTTCTGCGATCAGCAGTGAATCGGAATCACTGAGGAACTGCGCGATTGCCGGATTTCCCAGTCGACGCATTGCCAGGGCAACGCCAAGTCGTCCGGGGGTTCCGGCATACTGCGCGAGTGATTCCAGAAGTCGCGGTTGACGTTCGGCCAGTTTGACTAATCCCATGGTTGCCTGATGGCGAACAATCGGGTCTGAATTGTTGGCCCGATCCAGCAACATCAGTAAAGTGGAGGAGTCCGTTGATTTGCCAACAGCAGCCAGAGCAGCGGCAGCAAATCCTGCAACGCGCAGGTTTTCATTCTTACTCATCGCACGACAAGCCGACGCAAGATCGGATCGCATCTTTTCGTTCAGCACAGAAATTCCATGACGCGAAACCAAGTCCGCCGCAATCCTGAGCGCCTGCGACTGCAGTTCATCCGAGTAACTGTTGGATTCGTCACTGATGGCATGCAGAAGCAACTCGAAGACAGGGCCTGTGTTTTCCTTTGCCGAAAGCCCGAGCTGCCAGCATCCCCAGAGACCATGTCGAGCGGAAACTTCATGGGTTGTGTTACTTGCAGCAGCCAGCAAATCGTCAACAGCATTTCGTCGAACGAGTTCAAACTGAGCTTCCTGCCGCACACGTCGATCCACATGCTGAAGCAACTCCACAAGTGTCGGCACAGACGTGGCGGCGATTCCGCCCGCCAGCCATTCTGCGGACTTAGCCGTCGCACTATTGCTGATTTCTTTGTCATTCGAAAAGCGATACAGTCGCCCCTTGCCTTCGCCGTTCCAGCCGTTCACCCAGTCACTGACGACAATCCCTCCGTCAGGAGCGAACGTGACGTCCGTTGCAAGAATCGACCACAGGAACTGATGCGAATCGGCCAGCTCAAACGTCGCGCCTTTCGGATTGACGGTGAAACTGCGGATGCCGCTGTTCCCTGCCGTACCTCGAAAATCGGCCATGAAGAAGTGGCCCGCATAGCGTTCCGGCAGTCCAATTCCTGGATAGTAGGTCAGCCCGGAAGGACCGTCGGCGAGGTTTGCAATGGGAGGAATAATCGATGCGGGCTGAACGGCCGTCGTTTGTTCATCGGCCTGATAGGGATACCAGATGCGTTCACGTTTCCACGGACCGCGATCATCCAGATATTGATAGTACATCCGCCAGCCAGTGTCGCCGTCCTGAACCACATAAACCCATCGAGCCTTATCGCCGCTGTCAGAATTATTGTCGCCAGTGAAGAGATTTCCGTGATCATCGAACGCCAGTTCCTGCGGATTCCTCAATCCATAAGCGAAGACTTCCAGATTCGAGCCGTCCATGTCGCAACGAAAAACAGCGCCGGTGTCTACGCGTTTCAGGCGGGTTCCTTCTTTCGTGATCACGTTAAATCCACGATCGCCAATGCTGAAGTACAATCGCCCGTCAGGACCAATCACGAGGCCATGCATATCGTGTCCGCGAAACGCAACACGAACTCCGTAACCATGGTGAAGTGCTTCGGATGAATCCGCGACACCGTCCTTGTCCGCATCGGAGAACATCCATAACTTCGGAATGCAGGTGTAGTAGATCTGACCGTTATGTTCGATCACGCCCGCTCCTGTGCCATCGACGATGTCATTGAAGCCGTCGGCAAACAAAGTATCGCGGTCAAATTTTCCATCGCCGTCGGTATCCTGAAGCATTCGAAGACGGTCGTGCTCCTGCGACCATTTTTGCACATCGTCGCCCATGTACTTTCGAAACATCGCCGCACGTTCTTCGATCGACTCAAGCTGCAGGTCGTTCTCCAGCCAGTTCATATGGTTTCGATTGTCTTCAACACCGACTTCCTGTCGGAACGTTTCGCAGACAATAATTCGGCCATCATTCGTGATCGTAAAAGCCACCGGATTGGCCAGCATCGGTTCGGCAGCCAGCAACTTTCCGCTCATCCCTTCAGGCAAGACAAATCCTTTCAAGGCCAGTTCTGCATCACCGGACGCTTCGGCAATCTTCGGTTGATATTCCTCCTGCGCGGACACACGCTTTGCGCAGAGAACGGCAACGACGAGGGCAGAAATTATGATGCAGGATCGGGCGGAGATTCTGGACATGGCGGGCTCAGAAATGGTGGCAGGAATTTTGTGCAGGCTGACGACACATCGTAGGCAATGGCGACGTGTAAGCCACAGAAACAGCCGATTTAGGCCGTTTTTCTCACGCAATACCGCATCCTGGGCGAGCGACAGATCTTGCGATCACGCACATACACGCTCGAAGCGCCAGCGAGTGGGCTATTGAGTGTTCCAAGCACCCGCGCCCGGCATTCATTTTCTGCGACGAATCGCAATCGACAGCCAGTCGACATTTTCAAGCACGGCGTTCAGGCTTTCAGCGATCTTCGGTATCAGGTCTTGTTCCGCAGGGACTTGCCGAAGGACTTCCGTCGATCCTGCCTGAATCGACTGAGCAATCTTTTGCAAAGCACCAAGCATCGCGAGTCGGAAAGATTCAAGTTCTTCAGTGACAAGATCATGTCGCAGCAATTGAGTTTGCGAGTCTGTGCGTACACGCTGAAGCCTGGCCAAAGTTTCGTACTGGCTTCGATACAGGAACCCGTCCACGAATGCTCTGCGCAGACGTCCGAGAGAGTCGAACTGATACACGGGATCCTGATCAATAAATACGCTCATCGCAGAATCATTGCGGAATCCGATTGTGATGAGTCCGTCGCAACCCGCAACTCGCAGTTCAGCGCGTTCACCGAGTGCAACAGCTTCGCGGATCAGGTCTTCACGTTCCGCTTCGTTTCTTGCCATGAGTTGTATTCACAGACTTGCTGCGAAAATCGGAAGAGGCCAATGAGATGCTTTGCAGAGCCGTTGTCACGAACTCAATGCGTCCGCCACGTTGGTTCGATACGCGGTCATTGCCGGCAGGAATCCGACAAGTGCTGCTAATCCCACAAGGACTGGAAACAGGATAGCTTCCCAGGAATTCAACGCCCATGGATTGATCAGCAGACCCGTCTGCTCAATCACCCAGGGCGATGCGACAATCGCAAGTCCATGCCCCACAAGCCATCCCATGACACCGCCACCCACGCAAAGCAATGCGGATTCTGCAAGAACGATTCCGAACACATGCCTTCGACCCGCCCCCAGTGCCCGCATGATTCCGATTTCTCGACGTCGATCTGACATGGAGTTATAGATGCTGACGAAGATGCCGACACCGGAGACGAGAATGATGATTGCGGTCAATACAACAAGCGCTTTCTGGATGTTGCCAAGTAATCCCTGAACGAGCCGCTGAATTGGACGCACGGGATTCACTGCCATTGCCTGAAAACCTTTTTGCAATTCTGCAGAAAAGCTGATGGCATCAAAAGGCGTCTCCGGACGTGTTTTGACGAGGATCGCAGTCACCTCTTTCATCGCATCCGGAGTATTGTGAATATGGTGATGCTCGTGCCCTTCTTTGGCGACTTCCGCCTTGAAGGTCTCAAGCTGGCTCAACGCCGATGCAAGGCGTTCCGGATCAGCCGCGTAGAAATCCTTCATTCGCTTTTCAATCTCATCGATCGGTTTCTGGTGCCCGTCAATGGCATAAAACCCATCCAGATTCAGAAACACCGTCCGGTCATTTGCGGTCGCTGTCGGAGCGAGTACAGCAACCACGGTAAATTTCTCATCATGAACATCTTCGCTGCCGGCACCTCCATGAACGATCGTGAATTGAGAGCCCACGTCCCATCCGTTTTGTCGAGAAACCTCAGAGCCAATGATGGTTTCAAACAGGCCATTGATTCTATTTCCCCGCAGTCGATACTTACGTCCGGGCATATATTCGTTTTCAAAATACTCCGGGGTTGTGCCAACGATTGGAAATGAACCATCCTGCGTCACATCACCGAATGCCAGCGGCACCGCGGAAATGATTCGACGATCTTTCTTCAGTTGCTCCAGATACATGTAAGGCAGATTCTCGATCGGCGGCTGCATTCGATACACAGCACTCAGAACCAATTGCAGATCACTTCCTTTGGGGCCCACGATGAGATCGTAACCCACGCTGCGTTGTGAGAACGCGCTGTTGACCGCACCAAAGATGACAAGCACAAGCACCATCAGCATAACACCAAGGCCGATGCTGAGTGCCGTAAGACAGGAAGCCAGACGGCGTTTACGAATACTCTTCCAGGCGATTGTCAGCAGATTCATGCCGCTTGCTCCTGCAGACAAAGTTGTGGGTTATTGAAATCCTGAAGCCGTTCAACTCGCGTAAACGCGCCGGCAACTTCCATAGAATGAGTCACCATCAACAGCGAAACATGATGGTCACGGCACGTATCGCGAATCAGATCCAGGATCAGTTGCTGATTGCCAGGATCGACGTTGGCCGTTGGTTCGTCCGCGAGCAACAGCACTGGTTTGTTCGCCAATGATCTGGCGACGGCCACTCTTTGTTGTTCACCGACCGAAAGCTTCTGCGGCAAATGATTCAATCGATGCCCCAATCCAACTCGTTCCAATAATTGACGCGCAAAGGGTTTGTCGACGCCTTTCCCGGAAAACGACATCCCCAGCAGGACATTTTCCAGGGCTGTGAACGCCGGCAACAGATTGAAGGTTTGAAACACGATCCCGATTTTTGCCGCTCGGTAATGGTCTCGAACAACCTCCTGCATGGCGGCCACGTCGCGACCGTCCACCAGAACTCGGCCGGAGTCCGGCGTCAGAATTCCAGAGATGATGTTCAGGAGCGTTGTCTTTCCGCCGCCGCTGGATCCAAGGAGGGCCACCTGCTCCCCTTGAGTCAACTCAAAGCGTTCAATCCCCAGAACCGGAAGACTCTGGCCTCCGGGTTCTCGGTAAGATTTACGGATTCGTTCCAGCAGTAGCGACATTCGACCTTCCAGAAGAGCCACCAAAACGGTGCAGTGGTACTGTGTTCATCTGTGACCAGAGAAAATCTGGTCTACGGAGTGTACGCAAATCCGATCAGGAACCTGAAACCGAATTTGCGGTTTTCCCCAGCCCAAGTGTGAGACCAGGGCTCGGATGTTCTTGTCAACCGTTGACGACTGTCCCCGAAATCATGAAGCTAGTGGACTCTCCCAGATGCGAGGAATACGGAAGACAGCACGACTCTGGAAGCAGGACGCTTCTACCACCATTCCGAAAAGGCAAATTTCATGGCGAATCCGATTTTTCGTCAATCAAAATCGTTTTTCCGAAACCTGACCATGGTTTTGGGGATCGCTATTTCCAGCTCATCGCTGGCGAATGCTCAATCCCCAAAGGTCGAACCAGTCAAGGTTCCAAACGCGATTGCGGAAACTCCGGCCGATATGAAGCCCTATGCGGAGCCGCTGGAACATACGTCATTCAAGCTGGAAATGCTTCCGATTCCCGGCGGCAAATTTCAAATGGGCAGCCCAGACTCGGAAGTCGGACGTCGTGATGACGAAGGCCCGATCAATGAAGTTGAGGTTTCACCATTCTGGATGAGCAAGTTCGAAATCACCTGGAATCAATATGAAGTCTGGAGTGATCGAGTCGACTCCCTTCGCCGTGCCGCTTACGGAAAGCCATCAACGCCGCGCGATAAGGTGGCCGACGCTGTGACGCGACCAACGCCGCCGTATACTGATATGAGCTTTGGCATGGGGCGTGAGAACAACCCGGCGATTTGTATGACTCAGCATTCGGCCCGCATGTTCTGCACCTGGCTCAGTGCAAAGACCGGTCGATATTATCGACTGCCAACAGAAGCAGAGTGGGAATACGCATGCCGCGCGGGAACTTCAACGGCCTACTCTTTTGGCGACGACACTTCGGAGATGGATGAGTACGCCTGGTACCGCGATAATAGCGATGGGATTTATCATCCCGTCGGTAAGAAGAAACCGAATCCATGGGGCCTTTATGACATGCATGGCAACGTCGCAGAGTGGGTGCTGGATCAGTATGTTCCAGACGCCTATGCACTGCGAGCCGGAAAAGTTTCCGTGAATCCGTTGATGATTCCGTTGATGGAATATCCTCGCATTGTGCGTGGCGGTGGCTGGGATGATTCTGTTGACATGCTTCGCAGCGCTGTGCGTGAAGGATCCAGCGAAGAATGGAAGCAACAGGACCCACAGATTCCGCAGAGCATCTGGTATTTCACGGATGCGCTGGGCGTTGGGCTTCGTGTTGTTCGACCTCATCTTGAACCCGAAGAAGAAGCCAAAGCGGCGAAGTGGGAAAAGAGTGAGCCTCCGCAGGTAGACCCGGAAGAGGTTCTGAGTAACGACTGAATCGCCGGGAAACACAAACTTTTCTGCGCGATTGGCTTTGCGGACGCGTTGAAGAAATGCTCGCCGATTCTCAGCGCCTGATTTCTAAAATCGTTCTGTTATCTTCAATCGAATTCAATCACCATCACCAATCAGTTTCACGAAAGTGATTCCATGTTCAGCTTGTCAGCAATTCAATCGGCACTCGTGGAATTTGGTTTTGACGGCTGGCTATTGTACGATTTTCGAGGCAGCAACGTTCTGGCTCAGCGTGTTCTGCACATGCCGAACGGGTTTCATGGATCGCGTCGATACTTCTATTTTATCCCTGCCAGCGGAACTCCCGTGAAGCTTGTGCATCGGATTGAAAACGATGTGCTCGACCATCTTCCGGGCGAAAAAATCATCTATCTTCGCTGGCAGGAACTGGAAGCTGCTGTTCAAAAAATGGTCGCCGGGCACAGCTCGGTTGCCATGGAGTATTCACCGCGAAATGGCAACCCGTATATTTCACGAGTCGACGCGGGAACAGTAGAACTGGTTCGAAGTTTTGGCTGCGATGTCGTATCGTCGGGCGATCTGATTTCGATGTTCGAATCAGTACTGACGGCCGAGCAACTGCAAAGCCATCTTGATGCTTCCGAAATTACCAACGCGGCTTTTGCTCGTGCCTGGAAATTCATTGCTGACAAAGTGCGTACGGTTGGATCCGTAGAGGAATTGGAAGTCAGTGATGAGATCATGCGGCACTTTGCGGAGCACAATCTCACTACGTACAGTCCGCCGATTGTGGGTGTGGACGCTAACGGCGGTAACCCGCATTACGCAACGGGAACCGGAACGGATACGGTGATTCGCGAAGGCCGATTTGTACTCGTCGACCTTTGGGCCAAGAAAACGACGCCCGGTGCGTGCTACAGCGATTTGACTCGCACAGGTTTTGTTGGCACATCGGTCCCTGAAAAGTACACCAAAATTTTCAACATCGTAGCTGCCGCTCGCGATGCCGGAATTGCCTGTGCTGAAGCAGGATTCAAAGCTGCCAGAAAAGTGATTGGTGGCGAGGTTGACGATGCGGTCCGTAGAGTGATTGAAGAGGCTGGCTACGGGGAATATTTCTGCCACAGAACCGGCCACAATCTGGCTCAGGAAGTCCACGGAAATGGTACGCACATGGACAACCTGGAAACGAATGAGACTCGCCGAATTCTGCCGCGCACATTGTTCACAATAGAGCCAGGGATCTACTTGCCGGAGTTCGGTGTTCGTAGTGAAGTCGACGTCTACATTCACGAAGACGGCCGAGTTCAAGTCACCGGCGGGCCGCTTCAAACCGCTGTTGTGGCCATCCTCTCCGAGTTCTAACGCCCTGGTCTGGAAACAAAATCGCCAGCACGAAGCGCCAGCGAGTGAACAAGGGCAGCCAACAAGTGAATCCGACTCTGTGATCCACTTGTTTGACTGCGTGCTGACAAGCGAGATTAACACCACTCGCGTGTCAAAGGGCATCCTTGCTTATGGTTTTGGTGGCCGGACCAAATGTGTTTGCGATTTATTCTGCCGACCAATTATTTTTGATTAATCTTCAGATACTGCAATCGGCCGACGTGCCACATGTAGTTGGGGCCGAATCCCGCTTTCTCTGGCCAGCCATTCAGTGTGGCTTCTCGCAATGATTTAAGAGCCTCCTTCTTTTGCCCTTCGGCAACATGATTCATTCCAATATAGAGGTGCGCGTAAAACAGCCGCGATTGACTCGATGCTTCCGGAAGATCGGGCGAAATTGATTTCAGCACCTCCTCGGGTGACATAGTTCCATCAAATAGCTGATACACCTCACGAAACGGCGGGCGATCATCCTTTTCGTATTTCAAAAGCTGTTCTCGAGCCTTCTCTTTGCCAAAGGCGGAATGGTGCGAGAGATAACGCCAGATTCCGTTTTCTCGATCCACGTTATCGAAGGAATGATACCTGTCGAATTGAGCGGCGGCCTGCTCGGGATGTCCCGCGAAGTACTTCGCGATTCCAAGTCGCCAGTGTGAAGCGTCAGATTCTGGATTCAGAGTGACCATCTTCTGGTAGTCGGCTTCAGCTTCCGCGAAATGGCCGAGAAACATATGCAGGTCTCCCCGCTGAGAATATTTATCGACGGCCTTCTTGTCGTCGTCTGTGAATTCTGGAAACAACTCAAGCTGTTGCTGCAATGTCTTTCCGATCTTTGTGCTCAATTCAACAACTTGATCGGCCGCCGGAAGATTTGAGTTCTGTTGGGGCAAGCCATCAACCTTCTTATTACTCTGGTTGGCGGAGTCGGACTGCTGCAGGGCAACAATCAACACGATGGCGATCAGTGACTTAATTGCAGTGTGAACCATTTTATCCCTCAGCCAGAATCAGATTCAGTGTTATCGGCACCACCACTTTATACGCTTCAATAACGAAAGGCGATCGCAGAAGCCTGCGATCGCCTTCAAGGAAAACACACCACCAGGTTGCCCTGCTGATGGAATGCCGTCTTGGATCATTCCATTTGCAACGCAGCAACCTGCTTAAGTGCCTCCAACGCCAGCGAAGAGTCTCCCCCGCAGTGCTGTAGCAAAGCCTTCGCCGCCTGGAGCAAGTTAATGTCGACCGTTCCTGTAGACGCTGAAGCGGAGAACGCTTTAGGCCGTGCCGGGCGATAGGCCGGTTTAGTGGTATCACCAGGACGTTTGACAACAGTTCTGGTCAACCCAAGTTTCTTGCGAGCATTCGCGTAAGCAACCTGACAGCTAGCTTCGTTAAAACTTACCTTAGGATATTTTTCCCTTAAGACCGTCATAACCTCTGGCCCTTTAATGGCCTTATTTGCCTGCACGATTGCAAGGATCTCCTGAGAAATCACTACTCCACCTTTACCTGCCGCGGCGCGTTTCGCCATCTTATTCTCCCAATAGTTATGACAAGGAAATCTGGACGATGAGTCTGATTACATCCGCCCATAAAAAAGGTGCAGCTCTTATGAGTCACGCAGCCTGCCTGATTCTTTACCTTGCGTTGTTATTAACAGTGTCGATCGCTATTTTCAATAACCTGGTCCGTCAATTCTCCCCAACTTCTCGCAGCTTTTAGTTTTGTGGTGATAAACCGAAACAAAAGCGGAAGAATCCAGGAGACCTCTCATTCGGTTATACTCTAGACGGTCCCGACGGAGCTGTTTTCGTTCAACCGTCGGCCGGAGGCGTACGCGGATGCGGCGTATCGACGTACGTCTCCGGCTGACGGTTCGACAACTCAATCGTGACAGCGATTAGTATAATCACAGCCCCGGATCTGACTGCACTGTTCGGCCATCGCAACGGGCATCTGACTGTTTTCCTCAGGGTCTCATCCCCGTAGTACCAACCCCGGATTCCGTGGTTACAGCCCTGCCTCTCGGGCGCCAATTTGGATAGGTCGCGGCCCGCCGACTTCCAACTCCACTGCAGATACACGACTGACGCACTGCGCCTGTTCGAACAGACCATCAAAAACATTGACGATGTCCTACGCAAACTCGCCGCATTGCACGATCTAAAAAAGTCGTTGATGCACCAGGCGTTCTCGGGGGAACTGTAGGGCCGGATCGTGCTTGGCTCAGAACTCAGAATTCTCACGCGAAGCCGCAAAGGCGCGAAGGAACGACCCCGCATTTCGCATGCCCCAAGACGGGTTGAGTGTGTTCCAATCCAAACTCTTCCCGCACTGCATCTGCGTTCGTGTGTCGCAAATGGTGAGGAACCCACCGATCATTTCCGAGTCTATCGCACGCCCTTGTGATCGCTCGCCGATACGCTGCGCCGGTCATCTTGAACAATTTCTTGTCGTGATCGGTAGTCAGATACTTCGGCAGGATCAGTTGAGCCTGGGGGGCCGAAGTACAGGGTTCGACTTTGGCCATGATGCCGCGTTTTGTGATCGCTGAGTTCTGCAAACCAAACAGCGCCGGTACGGTCAAGAATTCCGCTGGTGAGTTTCAGCAGTTCGCCCGATCTTGCACCCACAAGCCGCTGGATGTCGATCAGATCGCGGACGATGACCGGATCAGTTCAATGTTGTCGGCGGATACGGCAGTCCTGGGGGGCGTTGTCGTGAGCCTCAGTTCGTCCGGCGAGGAGGGGGCAACACATTTCAGGCGATCCAGAACCGAAGATTCAATCAATTCGTTCGGGATGGCATGTTTGAAGATTCGTCGAATCCTGCTCATGGCCGCGTTGATTGTGCCACGACACCAGCCGGATTCAATCATCTTGGCGCGAACAGCCTTGAGCGCTAACGGGCCGACGTCTTTCGCCGGAAGCATGCCGTAGAGTTCTTTCAGCGGACACATGGCTGATTTGAGAATGTGGACTTCGCTGGTCTGCTTCCCCTCTTTGAGGTAGTGCGTTTCGGCATGCGTCAGGAAGACAACGCACAGCTCCGCAACACTGGGGCCGGGATCATCTGATTCACCGCAGGTATTTCTACCTGACTTCGTGCGTGCGATCGGGTCGAGAATCTGACCACTGACCAGTTTGCCGACAGTCTCTCCAAAGCGGATTCGGCTTTCTTCGCTGCCATACTTGCCGAGGTAGACAGTCTTTCCGTTGACGTAACAACGGGCCTGCCCAGTCGGCTTGTGCAAGCCATACGTTGGGACTTTTGCAGTCTTCATCAGTGCGATTCCTCAGTGCGATTCCTCAAAAGTAGGTAGTGACTACCTACAGAATTGAAGGACTTTTGCCGCACTGACGAACATCGTCAGGTAACGTAACTCGTTTCAGCGTATCGTATTAAGAACAAGTGGAGGATAACGGGGTCGAACCGATGACCTCTTGCATGCCATGCTGTTGGCACGCTTGTTGAATGACTTCAAAACTGTTGGAACACCTGCATTCTATCAGCTTTCTTGCGAGTGTCGAGTTTCAATCATGCTCATTCAATTTCCTTGGATTTCATTTGACGTCATTCAAATCATGTAGTTTGTATGTATACATAAAGCGACAAAGAACGAAACTTCTTCCAATTCCTGAAAGGTGTCTATCGTGATGTCTGAAGATCTTCGGATGGAGTGAAGCCGTGGAGAATGCTTGAGGGTCTGTTCGATCGTGGCTTTGAAATCGGCGAATGCTGAATCATAGCAGCCGTAAACGGCGCGGCATTTGCGTGATAGCAATCAGGCTGGCGTTGTCGTGAACATCAAAGTATTCACTTCGGATGCCTGTTACTTCCATGAAGCAAATGAGCAATCGCTCGAACAGCACGACATGGTAGATAACGTGTGTTTTGCATCGTGCCGATTGAAGCAGCACGAATGAGTAGCCTCAGCACTGTCAGGACGCATACGCGCGGGATTGAGCGTGAAGCAAAGGATGGTTCGCAAACTTCAAACGGAGAAGAATGAGCTACATACGTGTCATTGCGTGGGTTAAAACCGGCCAGGATTTTGACGTGTGGGTGGGGCTATCTGCTTGGTTTGCTGCTGTTCTTTTTTTGGGCGTGACCCGATGCGAGAGTATTGCCGGTTTTGAGTCTGACCCGCCATGCGTCAGCCACCGTAAGATCCACCTGGGCAGCTCGCCGCCGCACAGAATTATTGGCCGCACCACGATCCATGCCCGATATTCGTTAGTTTCCCGGTTCGAATGACCGGATTGATGCAGTGTCTCGATCGATTGAATGCTGGTCATTAATAGCTGATTGGACATTCCGACCTCCCCCAGCACCGCTAGTGTTGAAATCGCTCTACGTAACCAATCCCTTCGGTGGCCGGTTTTGCCCGCGCGATGACAATAAACGAGATGAAGGTCAGCAGGGCTGTGCAAACAACATGACTGTATGTCATTTCAAATGTTTGTTCGTTTCCTCAATCGCATTTCTTAACACCGTATCTTTGACGTATTCACCCACACCTTGTCGCGCCAGCAGTGCTGCTAACTTGACTGTGTGATGTTCTTCTTCTGTCAACATCAACTTCAGTTGCTTTAGAGGTTCTGGTTTTCCAGCGGATTTCTTCACTTACAGGCTTCCTTGTCTTTAGAGGTCCTTAAGGTTATTGAGGTCCTTTGGGTCGTTGACGCTCTTGTAGATCTTTAGTAGCATAAGGATCAGAGGTGCTCAAGTATTCGTAACCAATTTCTCAGGATGAGACATCACAGAATCAAGCTGGAGGGAAATGTCGATGGTTAATTCAGTGTTGGCCAACGATGTTCTATGGCACGCGAGCATGTCATGGCTGTCGCAAACGCAGTTCATCCAAAACTTGATCACGCCGCTGATTTTAAAATTTCCGAATTGGTCCGAAAGGTCAGCGGAATGCTACGCAATGTGTATCGCTGCTTTAGCACAGATAGGTGCCACTCCAGAGATATCCCCAGACGATTGGTGTCGTGGATTGGCTGAACTTGGGGGCTACGATCTGATCCCAAGTGAATCGAAAGAGCATTTCATCGCGAAGGTCGTTAGCGATGCCGGGGGTGATCAGGTTTTGCGGGGAACACCGAAACAGATGCTGATTGTTTTGGAGGAACTGACAAGTGGTTGCACCCCGTGGGACTTCGACGAATGGGAAGAATTCGCTCGTTGCGCCTTCGCAGATGAGGAGTCACGATCAGTTTTGGTACTAGCCATTGAAGTCATAATAGAGGCGCTCAAGTTCAGCATCGACTCTCGGCTTGTGGCTTTCGACATCCAAAGTATTGCCAGTCATTCACCAGCGAAAGCCTTTGCGTACTGCATGTCATGGATGACCGAATTTCTGGCATGGACAGAGAATGCGTGGCCATCACCCATTGAAGTCAAAGCTATGGGCTACAGTTATGTGCCTGAAGCAAGTGACCCAAGCGAGTTGCATGAACTGACAATATCTACGATGGCGTTACTCGATCCTCGGTATCAAGGAATGCGTTCAAGCAGGCTTCCTATGCAGCATCCCTTCCGATTTCGTTTGACGAACCTAGGCAGAGGCTTGCCTCACGGCGAAAAGTTGGGGCTGAACATCAATCGGGACGGTGATCTGATTGGTCTATTCGTTTCGGTTCAATCCGTGATTGAACCAACTCGCAGCGACTCACTACCAGCTGCAAGCAAGTCGATCAAAGAAAGTGCCCCGTCAGACAAACCATCATGGGTCGATACCTTGGAGTTGGAGCTGGATGAGGCGAAGCGTACGGTAAAACGTATGTGCAAGCCTGACAAAATGTTTCTGCCGGTTCAACTTCCGCCAGCTGAATGGAATTTGCTTTGCTTGTTGTTGAAGGCCGGGAAGAACGGTACTACCAGAAAGGAACTCGCAGAGGTCCTGAATACTTCAGACAAGGCGGTCAGCACTCGGAAATCAATGCTCAAGGACAAGCTGTTTTCCTTAGATTTAAAACTTCCAGGCAAGGAATTTCGTCTAGCAGATGTGAATGCTAATCGTAGATAAGCAAAGCCCTGATCCATGGTAAGTGCATTGATGCTCAATTGATCCCAAACTCTTTCATTCGATGCATTCGTTTCGAAATGCTCGCATCAAATGACAGGAGTTTATTATGGACATTTCAGATAGCGATCTGCTGCTGCCAGTGGAACTGGCATTGCAATCCGTAACACAGGTGCGTCCGAGTCCGTCGACCAAATGGCGATTCATAAAACAGGGTGTCGCCGGACCGGATGGACAACGTATCCGACTTCCAGTCGTCTATCTCGGACGAAAACCGTGTACGACTCGGACGGCAGTTTTGCAGTGGCTTGACGCAGTTACGCAGGCGCGGCTTGCCAAAATCGATCGCAAGCGAAGCCATGGCGAAGATGTAAGCGACGACGAACTCCGGGCCGCTGGCTTGCTCGGTCGGGACAGAGGTGCAAAATGAAAAAGCACCATCTGTGCGCAGCTGCATTCCCCATGATGCTGGGCAAAGAACTGAAGGAGATGGCCGCTGACATCAAGGCGCATGGTTTGCGTACAGCAATTGTCCGTGATGAACAAGGCAGAATCCTTGACGGGCGCAATCGAGAAGCAGCGTGCCGCATGGCAGGAATCGCACCTCAATACGTGACATTTGTTGGCACTGAGGAAGAAAAGCTGCAGTTTGTAATTTCGCAGAATCTGCATCGTCGGCAACTAACTGCATCGCAGCGCAGCATAGTAGCGGCGAAGTTGAAGCCCATTTACGAGCAGCAGGCCAAAGCAAGGCAAAGCGCAGCTGGCGGTAAAAAGAAGGACCGAAAAGCGGTTCCGGAAGATTTACCGGCAGCAAAAGAAAAGGGCGATGCCCGCGATAAAGCTGGCGCTGCGATGAAGGTCAGTGGTAAGCTTGTTTCAATGGCTGAAAACGTCCAGGCCAAAGCAATCCCAACAATTGTTGCAGCGGTGGAAAGCGGAGATCTGACAGTGTCAGCCGCTGCCGCAGTGGCCGACCTGCCGCCGGACGAACAATGCAAGATCATGGCCTCCGGTGGCGCTCCGGCAATCCGCGCGGCGGCTGGCGTGATCCGCCGATCTTCGCAAAAAGGGAGGTCAGTCTTAACGGAACCGACAGCGCCTGCACCGCCAGTGCCGGAAAACCCCGGCCCGCTGACATCACCGTCTCCAGTCAATTCAGCACCGACAGAGGAGCCACTGACGACGCTCATCGAGCGCGCCAAAGCGTCATCACATACCCGGCGGATTGAAGTGATCGAGGCATTGCTGAACACACTGCCGGAATCAGACGTACGCGTTATCCATCGGCGATGCGACGAACTGCTGCAGAGGTGTGCGCCCGGGAACAAACGCAGCGGCTAAATCCTGCATTCGCACTGGTCGTAAGTCCAATTCAAAATACCCCGATCCAAAACATGGAGTCGAATAAGATGTTCTCCAGCAATCAATGGGTTCTGCTACTGCTATGCACCTGCTTCTTGACAGATAATTTTTGCCGCTGCGGCGAGATTTCGAACCACAGTCCACTCTTAGCGTGGTGCCGAGCCCACAAGCTGTTCCTCGACCCAGCGACCGGTATCTTCCGTATCAAGATCGGGCAGGCTCGTATCCCGCTGGTTCCGCTGCTGAAGACCATGGGAGTGACAGACAAGCAGCTCCGCGAGAGCTGGGGCGATCTGGCGGCTGTGAATCAGCAGAAGTCAGACCCGCAGGCACTCAAGAAGCTGTACGAGCGAGTCCGGTCCACAGGAACAGACACAGACCCTGAAGCCCAGGCGAAGTCAGTCGCGGAAGCGTTCCAGCAGATGGAGTTGGATCCAGACGTCACGAAGCGAACGCTGGGTCAGGCTTTCACACATGTTGGTCCGGATTCCATCCTGGCAACTACCAAGAAGCTGCTGGCTGTTTCGAGAGGCGAGCAGGAGCCAGACGACCGTGACTCCATGGCCTATCAGAGTTTGATGGGGCCGGAAGATTTGTTTGCAGAGAGAATCACGAAGGCGAAGAACATTGCCCGCAACCTGCTGTGGAAATCCACGGCACGGCGGGGCATTGATCACATCCCAGCGGGAGTACTCACCAGTGCACTGCAAAACACGCTCACAATGTCGGGCCTCGGTCAGGCGTTGGAAGAAATCAACACGGCTGAAATCCTTGACCACCAATCTCGCGTCACACGCCGAGGCGAAGGTGGTATCCAGGATGCTTCGGCAATTCCCATGTCATCGAGGTCCGTCAATCCCTCTCAGCTGGGACTGATCGACTACCTCCGCACGCCAGAAAGTCTCTCGGCGGGTATCGACGTACGACTGGCCCGCAACGCCATGAAGGGCAGCGACGGCCGACTCTACACGAAGGTGATCAACGCGAAGAGCGGGCTGACGGAAACCCGCTCGGCCAACGACATCGCAGACGCCACCATGGCGTTCTCTGGCGAGCTACAATCCGGCAAGCCGTATGTGAACGTACTACAGAACGGAAAGATCCGCACCGTCCCCCGTGAGAGCGTGGACTTTGAACTGCCAGACACCGAGTCGAGTTTCTCCCCACTAGGTAACATGATACCATTTAAGAGCATGGTAAAAGGGAGCCGCTCGGTGATGGGATCGCGGTTCCTGACACAGGCCCTGCCGCTGGAGAATGCCGAGGCTCCGTACGTTCAATCGGGCATCCCCGGACAGGTGGATCGCAGCTTCGAACAGGAGTACGGAACGCACATGGGTGCGTTGCGATCGGCTCAAGGCGGGGTCGTGACAAAGGTGGCACCAGACTCTATTGACGTCAAGTACGACGACGGCACGAAAGAAACCCACGAGCTCTACAACAACCACCCGCTGAACCGCAAGACCCTAATCAACCAGACACCGACAGTGCGACCCGGGCAGACTTTCAAGCAGGGCGACCTGCTGGCCCGATCCAACTACACGGATCACGAGGGCACAACGGCGCTCGGCATGAACGCCCGTGTGGCGTATATGCCAGACGAGGGCTACAACTACGAAGACGCGATCAGTATCTCGGAGTCGTTTGCTCGCCGCATGTGTTTTGATTGTGAGACACAGATTCTGACAGCGAACGGTTGGAAGTCACGACCTGACCTGCAAATCGGTGAGTGCGTCGCTGTGAATCGCGCCGGAAGATTGTCATACGAACCGATATTGTCGATTTACGACTATGAGTCGGATGAGTTCATTGAAGCGACAGGTCGTATGCTGGATGTCCGAGTGACGCCAGAACACTCACTATTTGTAGCAACGTCGAAATCTGAAACGTTTTATCGGAAGACAGCAAGGGGCATTCGCGCAAAGCAACGAATCAAACTGTGTTGTAGAGTCGATAATGACGCAGATGATCAGGAATTCTTCGCCCTGCCATCAGTGGTTAAATTGGGGACCGCACATTTGCCTGGACCGAAGAATGTACGCCCAGATCGAGAAACCGGCGAACGACTGATTCCGATGGATGATTGGTGCGTGCTCTTTGGATTATATCTCGCGGAGGGATGGTGCGACGATCCGGCAAGATCGAAATCGCCAACGGTCTACATCAATCGATGCAAGCCACGGGTTACCGCGATGCTGTCTGAATTGACTCCGCGACTTGGTTTTGGCGCATTGGCTTCTTGCGATCGCTGGTTGTGGGCCTCAAAACAAGCGGCGGCATATTTACGTCCGCTCGGTAAAGCTCCTTTCAAGTACCTGCCAGAATGGGTCTGGGAACTGAGTCAGAGACAAGCCAGACTTCTTCTTTACGGAATGGTCCTGGGGGATGGGTATCCATGCGGCAGCTATGGGTCGTATTCGACATCAAGCAGGCAACTTGCTGATGGCGTCCAGAGGCTGGCATTGCACTGTGGTTGGGCTGCAAATTTCTATTTATTCTCGCGGGCTGGTTCGCGTGTCTGGTATGCCGCAAAAGAGCGGTGGATTACGGCTCGCTACGATAGCTATCGTATCGCAATTCTCACCGGTAAATGTACGCCTCATCTGAACACCTCGGAAGACACGACGCTCAAACGTGTGGTCTGTCAAATACCCGAGGCCGTTTGGTGTGTCACAACCAATGCAGGAGTCGTATACGTCCGTCGAAACGGTAAGCCGCGATGGTGTGGAAACTCCTCAGAGACCTTTGCCAATTCAGATTCATCCGAAGACATTAAGCAGGGCACCAAGCAGCGGCATGGCGATCCGATGATTCTGATCGCCTCAGAACGCGAGCGAAACAAGAAGTCGCTCGTGCGCAGCCGTACCAGCTTCTCCGACAAGTCGATTACCTGGGACCATCACAGCCCGGGGATCGTCACAGACGTGGTCCAGACAGCCAAAGGTCCGGCGGTGGTGGTGAAGTCGCAAGCGACAATAGATCTCAAGGCTGTCGGAGTCCAGCATAGCGGTGCTACAGGGACAAGAGCGGAAAACGACTCAGCCCAAGAAAACAGGTACATCAACTAGTTATCGAACAGCACCAATAACTAGTTATTGGTTACATGTAACGGAAAAAACAAAACGAATAGCCAGATGCATTTATTGAAAAACTGCGGCTCGTTGTCCGCTTCGTGTTGAAGTCAAGTGGACACATAAACGCTCATCGCTTTCCGATAAGGCAACTTGCCGAGAAGAAAAAGACATCCTATCGATGCAACCGAATCCAGCCCTGCCGATCTCAATCTCACGCAATTCGGGCCACTGGCTCCGAATTTCGGATCGTTATCGGGAAGAGGTCGGTGACTTTCAGGTTACGCGATACGAGGGTACAGCGGATGGTCAGGTCGTTGCTGTACAGCAGTCGCTGCTCGATGAAAGTCTAATGAGCTCAAGTTCAGCGGGGTTCACGTTCCCTGCCGCAGGCTTGTTGCCAGCCTTGGAACATGCTGCACGAGAACTACAGGTCCCACTTGATATCGTGAGGTCCAATACCATGGACTTGCCCGAACCGGTGCGGTCACCCCTGTCGCAGAATCCTGCGATCGCCGATTTCATTCGGGAGTTTCAATCTGGCATGATTGAATATGGCGGCGCAATGAGCGTGGTACGGATCCTCGCCGAGATCTGCCTCGCATATCCAGGTATACGAATCCTGATGGTTTCGCCAAATCGACGAGAGATCCGGAACGTCTACGAGAATGTACAACGACATGCACCACTCGTGAGTGTGATTGACGTGTCACGCGGCGAACTTCCGTGGGATGTGCAGGATGTGAGCGAGGTGGAAAGGTGTCAGCTCGTTCTGACAACGCCGGTGAATGCGGCCATGCTGTTCGACACCGCTGGCACAGACGTCAGAGAATTTTCGATTGTCATCTTTTCAAATGCGGCACGCGTCAAGGACTTGATGACCAGCGGCTTTCTAATGGCCAGTTACGCACGATTCAGAATCTTCGGGCTGCGGAGCCTCAGCTCAGCTTTTCGGGGGGAAGAATCAGAACTCGCTCTTAACGTATTTGGGCCTGTCTGCGTTCGCATTCCTGACAATGGGTTCGAGCAATCTGATGTTTCCTGCATTTTTCTGAAGAATCGATTTAAGCTTCAAAATCTGCGGCCACGTTCCAGCCCAGTCGATGCGATTCGACTCACGCCACACAGCAACCAGAGAAACAACCTGATCGGCAATATTGCCCGCGATCTTGTCAACGCTTCTAGATTTGAGGATGACGATTTGGTGCATCACTGGCTGCATCAACATGGCATTCAAACGCCCACAGTCGCCATTTTTGTCCTGACATACCTACATGCTGCTCGCCTTGCCCAACGGTTGCCAGATTGGAACATTTTCCTGCCAGATGATTCTGCCGAGATTCTTGACGGAATCCCCGCGAGGGACCGGAGGCTGATCAATGCGAGGGCCATTCAACGACCATGCAACAACAAGGTCATTTGCCCGCTCGATTATTTGCCGACGTTTCTCGAGTCGGTGGACCCACAGATTATTGTGGTCGCCTCGGGCGGACTTCACGCTCCCAAGTTTCCGCGAAGCTGGTTCCAACATCCGGCCGGGATAGAGCGGCATCGACTTGTGATTGATTTATTTGACGGGGCGTCAGCACTTACGCGACGACTCAGCAAACAACGTAGGGCACTGTACCGATTTCCCGATTTTCTGCCGGTGATGCCTGATGAGTCGCGAGAAGACGTATTAGTCGGACTACCTGTTCCGGAATTGATTGAGCGTACATTCCAGCCAGCACGACGTCGGAGGTCCCCATGAGCGGCAGCCTTTGGGACCCACCATCATTCACGGCCTGGCTCTGCGCCCGTCGCAATGCGCGGAATTTCCGGAACTACGATGATCCGTTGCGCGGGCAGCCAGTGCCGCCGGAGCGACAAGCACGGCAGAGACGCAGGCAGCCACCACGTCTTCTTCAGGCAGCCGAACGTGAGCCGCGCTCAATTCATCGCTGCATTCAGAATGATCCCTCATCCTTCAGTCTCGAAAAACTCGCACACCACGAAAACCTTTGGTTGATCTATCAGGCGTTGAAGGAATTCCGTGGGCATGCGCCGGGTGCCGATGGCATGACATACGATCAGTCACCATCCCAGGCAAACAAGCTGTTGCGGAACTTAGCTCTGGCAATCCTAAACCGTTGCTATGTTCCAGCACCGACACTGCCCGCTCCAATCAAAAAACCAACTGGTGGTTACCGCACACTGGAGATTCCCACCATCATGGATCGCGTCGTTGGAGCCGCACTCTCAGAATCGTTTCGAGTGCTGCTCATGGATCGTCTACCACGGCACTTCGGCAGTGGAGCCAGCTGTCATGGGATCCTGGCTCGCATGACGATTTACGCCGAGGATCAAGGCTGGTTCTGGCTTGGTGTGGACGATATCAGAAACTTCTTTCCGTCGATTCCCCGGGCTCTTGCGATGGACTGCTTCATGCGAGAGACCGATCGCTGGAACGTTCCAAGACCCACACTCGATGAGCAGGGCATTCCTTGGCTGGTCGAGAAAGTCATTTACGGTCATGAAGGTGAAACACGAACAATCGGCCTTAGCCAGGGAAGCACAATCAGCCCCTTGCTAGCTGCGATTGTTGTTAAGGAAGTTCTCGATTCGGAAATGGATAGCCGAGTCGAAAACGGAATGATCATGCACCGGTTTGTGGACAACATCCACATTCAGGGACTCGATCGCTCCGAAGTGCAGTCCGCCATGGAAGGCGCACAGTCAGCTCTTCGTCAGCATGGAATGAGACTGAAAGGCGAAGGCACACAAACGATAGACGTGCGCTTAGCGACAGGTCAGTCCATACTGGGAGTTACGACAAGATGGAAGAACGACAAGCTCTTGTTTGACATCCCGGAACCGACGTGGAAAAGACTTGAAGAACGGCTTTATGGAGCAACCACAGGATTGGGACCTGACAACGCCCAATCCATCACATGGGGTTTCATCGACGCCTTTCGACCAACCTTCGGAGTAAAGGCAGACAATGCAGTAAACCGGATCCACAAACTGATAAGGAGAGGAGGAAATTACCGTATCAACAAAGACACCATCAGTGAAAGGATCGAGACGGCACGACTGAAGTGGGTTATGGAACTAGAACACATCCGGAATCCACTCACCTCTCAACCGTCAGAACAAGTTCAGATAGAGATATCAGAATGGAATACCGATCCTTGGGACGGTATTACTGCGCCATTCCGAACATGATCTGAACACTTACGGTACTTACTGGGACATTCGCGCTTTAAGTCGTCTGCCGACGAGCGCAGCGCAACCGAGATTTCTGCCTGCAGAAATCGCTTCGCAGCTTGCTTCAAAGCTGCAAATTGTGAAGCAGACTTGAAGTCTGCGAGACCCGGATGGCCCTCTGGCATCCGGGTCTTTTCATTTGCCGATTCTTTTTTCTGTGGCGGTTTCCGAGGCTGAACCTGCGGGAGGAATCCAGACGCCTCAGAATCGAACGTACTGGAGTTGAGGTGCTGCAGGTTCCAAGGACAGTCGATTCTCTTATTCTGAGCGTATTTAAAAGGTTCTCAGAATGTCAGGAAAGTGAACGTCCGTATCAAAGCCAGACCGTCGCCGGCGGTTTAGTCGTGAGTTCAAGGAGGAGGCGGTTCAGATGCTGCTGGACGGCCACACTGATGTCTGGGGGCGGTTTCCGTCGGTGCTCTGTCCTCAATCGCCGCTGCGATCGCTGGAGGCTCGATAACTCATTTCGTCATCGTTATCATCGTCTGCAGGATTGGATCACTCATCGCGGCAGGGCAAGTGATGGCGAAAAAAAAGAAGACGGACGTCTTTCTTATTGTGAACGATGTTAGTGAGCGAGCCACATTCGCAGCAGGCCTCAAGCGGGTCGGCTATATCGTCCACGATTACATGACCGCCGACGCGTTCCTGATCGACAGACAAAATTATTCGAGTGGAGTCGTGGTTGCGGAGTTCAGACTCAAAAGCCTTTCAGGTCTGGAGCTGTCCAAACAACTCTCAAAGGAATGCTCAAACTTCGCCGTGGTCATAATTGCCAACCGACAGGATACCCCGAAAGTGGTTGCCGGAAATTCGGCTGATGTTGTGGTCAAGCCCACGACTCTAAAGACCCTGCAAGAGGCCATTGTGCGGGCAACTGACGGCGAAACATTTACGGACGCCGAACTCCAGGCGACATTCAGGAAGTTGACCAATCGCGAACTCAAAATTGCAGAGCTGGTGATTGCTGGAAAATCCAGCCTGGGAATTGCCGAGAAACTGGGCATCGCGAAAAACACTGTTGAGACGCATCGAGCAAATCTCATGGGCAAAACACGAGCCGAAGATCTGGGCCATCTCGCGAGACTGTGGCGGGCATGGAAGCAACTAGAATGAACGCATTGATCGGTGCTTCTGAGACAATCCGGGAACCCTGAACACATTCCCCACGTGGCTGACTTCAGCCATTCAAGAACGCCACCCATTCAGTTGCAAACCTTGAGCTCCCGAAAACCATTTGCAGACTCAGGTCACGCCGCCCCTGTGTCCATTGATCGTGCGCGGCTGCACGCCGCTGTCTGATCATCCTTGAAAGAGCCTGTCTTCCTTTCGGCTACACATTCTGCGGGCAATTCTATTCTCAGCAAAGCAAATTCTCAGATTCTCTGGCGTGTTGGACCAGAGTGAGCAGATGGAACCTGGTTCACTGCGTCGGTCGATGTGACCGACGCAGCGAACGGCTGGACGCGAAGTCCCTCTGGTCGTTCTCACAGACGCCGCTTGCGACTGCAGATTGGCGTGCTGGATCAAAGCAATTGAGCAGCAGGTTGGTCGAGTTGACAGGCTGATTTGAAGAACCTGTCAGATTGCGAGCCCCGACCATTCTCAAGATATTGGTAGTCACATCGATTCGAAACCAATTCGACATTGACCGGACCGTTCGCAACGTGGATTTGATGCTTGCTGTTGCAACGGCGTATGGGATTCAACAGATTGGCGGGCCAACGAATCCATTCATGCCAAGTGTTTCATGTGTGATTGAATAACGGAGGGTTTGTTCCCGGAGAGCAGCCAATTTATTAACGCCCAACTGTTGCAGTTCTCGATTCCCGTTTGATCGGCGCTGGCGTTTCACGGTCGTTTGTCAGATCAGTTACCCAAATCCCGCTCGAAAATCCACAGAAGCAGACACCCAGCAAGCACCCCGGGCATGAGCAAAGTATGTCGCTCAAGATGAGCCTAAAATTCACCACTCGTCCTTCCATTTCTCCTAACCGCTGCGTTGTCGCTGAAATCTTCAGGCGCTGGTTCTCGCAGCGGTAATGGGTTCATAAGTTCATATCTGCAGACCGAAGAAAATCACAGGCGTTCCAAACTCTACGCCAATCTCTGTCTGCACGGATGCAATGATATGATGCGAACGCGAAGATTCTCTGGCAGGTTTTCCACCGCCTTCGGGCTTGCTTTGGCGAGCTTGATTCATGAACCAGCAGTTTTTGCTGATCAGCTCGTTCCGCTGAGAGAAACTGAGAACACGACGGTCCCCGAGTTCTTTCGTTCGAGCTATCTGCCGGTTTCCGCGCAGTGCTCTTCAGAGGTTTCCTGCGCTGAAGGCTGCGGAGAAATCGCTGCGACGCCTTCCTTCTGCGAATCATTGATGACTCGACCAACACTCCTTGGTGACTGGTGTGGCAGCTGAACACATCTTGCAGAAAGCGGCTTCAACTTCAGCGTTAGTACGACTCAGTACTTTCAGGGTGTCGTGGATGGCGGCTTGAATCAAACTTCACGTTACGGTGGTCGCAATGATATCCTGATGAACGTTGATGGAGAAAAAGCAGGACTCTGGAAGGGCCTGTTCATTACCGTTCATGGGGAGTCTCGATACTCGGAGTCTGTCCTGCAGGATACGGGCTCCATGCTGCCAGCGAATCTGGCTCTCGCATTCCCGCAACCCACGGGCACAAACTCCGCGTTAACTGGAGTAAAGCTGTCGCAGTTTCTCTCCGAAGATATGCTGGTCTTTGCGGGAAAGATCAACACTTTTGATGACTTTCATCAGCCGCTGACAGGAGCCGGAGCCACTAATGGCTTCATGAATACTGCGCTGATGATTAATCCTGTGGTGGTCCGCACTGTTCCCTATTCGACCTTCGGCGCTGGTTTCGCGATGCTGCAGCATATGGAACCGGTATTCTCGATGGCCGTCTTCGACACCAACGATAACCCTACGACTTCCGGATTCGATACGTTCTTCGATGATGGTGTGTCCATTGTGTCGAGCCTGAATCTGCCAACCGAATGGATGGCTTTGCCTGGTCATCAGGGTGTCACCGGAACATACAGCACCGGAACTTACACGAACCTGTCGCCAAGCGTTTACTTTCAGCCAGGCGTTGGCGTTGTTCCTTCGGCGCCTAAAGAAGGCTCGTGGTCATTGGGATACAATTTCGATCAGGCGTTTTACGTAGCGCCTGACGATCCCAAAAAACGATGGGGTGTCTTTGGAAATCTTGGCATCGCGGATAATAATCCTAGTCCTGTTCACTGGTTTGCAAGCGCGGGGCTGGCTGGCACAAGCCCCATCGCTGGCCGTTCTTCGGACACATTTGGTGCAGGATACTATTACACTGGTGTGAGCGGAGCACTCAAAGATCTGGCTCCAGTCCTGTTACCTTTGGGCGACGAGCAGGGTGTGGAACTTTACTACAACGTAGCAGTCACACCGTGGTTCCATGTCACTCCGGATGTTCAGTTTATCGATCCGTTTCGTGAACGCGTGGACGAATCTGTTCTGCTTGGCGTTCGAGGAAAGATTGAGTTCTGAGTCCCTTTCGCCTGATGAGTCCGTTCCCCGCTGAGAATTCGTTTCATGAGATCTTAGGCCCTCAATTCTGTGTTGCATCGCGGCCTTGTCATTCTGTTGGCTGTGGTTTGCGGGGCGACTGCGTCTGCACAGGAAATCGGTGAGTTCTTCGAACCAATCGAGACCCCGTGGCTGTCGCTTAACACCCCATTGGAAGTCGAAGACGAAGAAGGGCACATTGAAACCGACCGGGACTCGTTCACACCTTCGACGTCTACTGCAGGCCGGGGACGAGTCATCTTTGAATCGGCTTACTCATTCATTGAGAACCGCACGACAGATTCCACTCACAGCTTTCCGGAGATCATCACTCGGATCGGGATTACAGAGCGTACGGAATTGCGTCTGGGCTGGAACTATGAGATCGGCGGCGGAGGTTCCGTCTCCGGCGGTGATGCCGGTGGACTTCTTGAAGGCTCTGCTTCCGGCGAAGAGTCACAGATGCTGTATGGCATCAAGACACAACTGACAGAACAGTCAGGCTGGATTCCTGAAAGTGCCTGTATCCTGCAGGGCACCACACCAACCTCCGGCGAGGAAACGTCAACCGACTTCCAACTGGGCTAAGTGTTTGGCTGGGAGTTGATGGAAACGCTCACGCTCGATTCCTCACTTCGCTATGTCGCGACTCAGGAAGAGAATGACCACTTCAATCAGTGGGCACCGTCTGTTGTGGTGAAAATACCAGTCGCCGAACGCTGGAATCTGCACGGTGAATACTTTGGAGTCTTTACTGACAATCGAGCTGAAAACGTCGCGCCGCAGTATTTCAGCCCAGGAGTTCACTATCTGATCACGCCGGATTTTGAGATCGGGGTCCGCGTGGGCTGGGGCTTGAACGAGGACGCCGCGAACTCGTTTACGAACATTGGGTTGGGACTTCGATTCTGATCCCGCAAAAGGACATCAGATGCAAACGATGGCGAGATGACCAGCAAGGGCCAGCCACACACGATCGAAGCATGACTCTCCGTGTTGACGTCTCGTCATCACGGAGAGTCGAATTGTGGTGACCGCCTAATGCCGTCCAAGGATTGCACGGAGCGTTTGTTCGGGTGAAACGACCTCGCCAGGCTTGTTGGGATCGTCATCGATCGACAACAGCACGCCGCGAATGTCGCCATTGAATGCATTCCCCACTGGTCCATAGTCCGGCGAGACCGGAGCACCGCTGTCTTCACCCACGTCGCAGCCATCGTCAGCAGAGAAGATCATCGCCTGCGTCATGGGGATCTCCCCTTTTCCGACTGACTTGCCATCGACGTACAAGGTCACCGTGCCACCTTTCCCGAGTCCGCCTCCCGCGTACGCGAATTCCATTCGCAGCTGATGCTTGCCAGCCGGCAGAGGTTTTTCGGACTCAACGTAATAGTGGTTTACTCCGGCAACGTTGTAACAGTATTTCAGCTTGCCTTCTTTGGCATACAAACTCCATCCGCCAATGTTGGCTCCCTGAGAAACAATCACACCTTTCGACGCGGCCTCCGGGACGGTCACTTCAGCGGTCACAGAATGCGATTTATTCTTGAGGTTCAGCACGCAGTTTTCACTCAGCCGCCCCATGCCGCCGAACAGCAGCTGCTTTGTGCCACGCACCAGATTCGGTCGCCCGGCCGTGTCTGAATTCATTCGCTCACCCACGCGATCATCCAGAGGCAGTACCTTGTAGCGAGTTGCTTCGATCAGAAACAGCCGTTGCATTTCCGCGAGCTTCTCTGGCATCTCTTTAGCCAGATCCTTTGCCTGACTCCAGTCACCGTCGGCATAAAGTTCCCAGGTATCTTCATCAAATGGCGGGACCTTCGCGCCGATCAGTTCCCACGGGGTCCTGTGCTTTGTGACCGCGGTCCAGCCATTATGGTAGATACCGCGGTTGCCGAAGATCTCAAAGTACTGAGTCTCGTGACGTTCAGCCGCCTGAGCATCGTCGAACGAATACAGCATGCTCACGCCGTCGATCGGGTCCTGTTGAATGCCGTTGACAGACTCAGGCTGAGGCAGTCCGGCCGCTTCCAGAATGGTCGGAGCCACGTCAATCACATGATGGAACTGTGAACGGATCTGCCCCTTCGATCGGATACCCTTTGGCCAGTGAATGACAGTTCCATTCCGAGTACCGCCCCAGTGTGACGCAACCTGCTTCGTCCACTGATAAGGTGTGTTCAGCGCATGAGCCCAGCCCACGGCATAATGGTTGTACGAATCCGGGCCGCCGAGTTTATCGAGTCGCTCGGTCAGATATTCTGGTGTTTCCAGAGCCGCCAGACCATTGAAGTTGGCCATCTCATTATAAGCACCATTGATTGTCCCCTCAGCCGACGCACCATTGTCTCCGACGATGAAGTAAATCAGTGTATTGTCCAGTGCATCCAGCTTTTCCAGAGACTCCACAACACGTCCGATTTCGTAGTCTGTGTATTCCATGAATCCGGCATACACTTCCATCTGGCGCCGCAGAGCAGGCTTAAGATCTTCTGGCATTTTGTCCCATGCCGGAATCTCCTTCGGGCGAGCCGTCAGCTCACAATTCGCGGGAATGACGCCCTTCGCTTTTTGCCGAGCAAAGATCTCTTCACGCAACTGATCCCATCCCTGATCGAACTTTCCTTTGTACTTGTCCGCCCACGATTTTGGAGCATGGTGCGGAGCGTGCGTTGCCCCAGGGGCATAATAGACGAAAAACGGTTTGTCCGGAGCCAGTGCTTTCTGCTGACCGATCCACTTGATCGTCTTGTCAGTCATATCCTGCAGCAGATGATAGCCCTCTTCGGGTGTCTTCTTTTGTTCGACCGGAGTAGTCCCCTCAAACAAAGTGGGATACCACTGATTCGCTTCGCCTCCGATGAATCCATAGAAATACTCAAATCCGCCGCCGCCGGTTGGCCACGAGTCGAATGGGCCGGCCGGACTTGTCTGCCATACCGGAACTTCATGGCACTTGCCAAACTGAGCTGTTGAATACCCATTCAGCTTCAGCGTTTGCGCGAGTGGAGACATCGAGTTTGGAAGAACAGAACTATACCCGGGAGCTCCGCTGGCGATCTCCGTGATATTCCCCATGCCTGCCGAATGATGATTTCGACCTGTCAGCAGCGCCTGGCGAGTGGGAGAACACAGTGCGGTGGTATGAAAGCGATTGTACTTAAGACCGTTCGACGCAAGTTTGTCGAGCGTCGGAGTCTGACACGGTCCGCCAAAGGCCGCCGATGCTCCAAACCCGGCATCATCGATGAGGAAGATCACGACGTTCGGAGCACCCTCCGGAGGACGCAGAGTTTCAATCGGAGGAAACTTCGCCTCCGGATCTTTCGCATCATACACAACGCTGCTGGCACGAATTGTATTCGACATTGGCAAATGAGCACGATGCTTAGCGGCAATGCCTCGATCCGACGGCTGAGCGAGCACGATTCCAGCCGAACCAGTGATGGTCAGCATGCTGGTCAGCAACAATGCGAACCCAGCAGAGCCGGAACTAAAGAAATAGTTTTTCACCAGTCGTTTCTCCATATCCTGAAATTTCGTGCCTATCGGACGCACCGCCAAATGTTGACCAGGCTTCAGCAAGCCATTCGGATCTTAAGTCATACCAACACAACTCAACACTCATCGGCCACAGAGTTTTTACACGCGTGCAGCTTGCTTCATATTGCGAGAGAGCGGCTACTTTTGAGCAGCCGGTTCTTCCAGACGAACCATCAGCCATTGCTGAGTCTGTCCATCTGCAAAATGTACCAGCGATGGCACGGTGTCCTGAGTCAGATTTGAAATGCCGGTTTCCATAATCGGTCGGCTCTGGCCAACAACGGTCCAGGCACATCGCTGTGAGGCCTTGTCAACCATCCCTTCAACATCCTGCGTCTTCCCTGTAGCGCTGTTGTTCAGCGTACCACGAATGATGCCTTCTTTACTGATTGCCAATTGCAAAAACAGAGAGGGGGCCGGACCTGATGACTGGCCGTCCGGAGAAATCGCGAACACACCCAGCGGCAGCCATTCTGCCTCAGTGGGAGCAACTTCGGGAGCGCTGGCCGCGATGGTCTCAGCCTGCTGCGTATACTCTTCGGCGGACACAACCGCTTGATCACCTTGATAGACCGTGTCGCCTTCGTAGTATACGGAATCGCCGTAGCTGTAGGACACCGGTTCACTCGCGCCGTAGCCGACCCAGCCTGTCACTGCGCCCCAGGTGGCCCATCGATAAGGACGCGTGATGCGCATCGAAGCCCAGCCGGGATAGTCGGACCAGAAGTCGAGCCGAGGGTGGTTTTCCTGAACCTGGTTGCGTACTTCATTACAACGCTGAACACGGTTGTCCTGCAACTGTTGTCGGTTTTCAGCACGTCCGGCCTGGTTATTGGAGCGGCTCTCAGCCCGAGCGGCCTGATTGCCAGCGCGGTTTTCCGTCCGGCTTCCGGCAGCCCCTTGCCCACCAGCTTGAAGCTGACCAGACACGGGACGACCTGCAACACCTTCGCCCTGAAAGAACGCTGCGGCTGCACCGCCTCCGGCAACACCTGGGTTCGCTCCAACTGGACGCCCTGCACCAACCGCTCCAGTCGATGGTCCGATGTTCAAGAAGCCTTTCAGATCGCCAGCCGATGGTCTCGCCCCTACGCCTGGAGCACCAACTCCAGCCCCGGGTCGGGTTCCTGCGCCGGGAGCACCAACTCCAGCGCCTGGTCGCGTACCCGCACCGGGAGCACCAACTCCAGCGCCAGGTCGTGTACCTGCGCCGGGAGCACCAACTCCCGGACGTGCTCCACCTGTTGGAGAACTTCCAGCGCCTACTCCGGTACTGGGTCGGCTCATCGAAGGCGAGCGGTTCATCGCCGGGCTGGGACGGCTGGCCATGGCCCCGCCGGAAACTCCACCGCCGCCACGAGCAGCACCGCCTCCACCGCCGCGAGACATTCCACCACCACCACGCGCCAATGTCTCATTTGCGGACAACACGCTTAACACCAGTATGGTCACAACAACTTGACTTAGACTCTTCATCGCACGAATCCTTATTTAAGTTTATCAGCAGCTCTACACACTAGTTTTTGGTGATTTGCACTTCTGCGATGTTTGGAAGCAGCTCGCCGTCCACCGTACGATTGACGGACTGAAGAGTACACGTATTGTCATTGACATAAGTGATGATGTTCACGACCGAGGATTTACGCCCGTCGGGTAGTACGCCGGTCTGCTGGATATGCCAGCTATTGTCTTTCTTAGTCCAGATTGCCTGACCGAAGCCACCATCAGAGTCAAAAACCCATGAGCGAATCCTCTTTTCTGCTGGATCCCAGCCGATGATTTGCATTCCGGCCATATCAATTTGGTCACCAACCTGAACGGTGAATGAACGAGTGAGGAAGTTGTTATTTCGAGTCCAGTTACACTCGGTGATCACTGTCGCTTCTTCGTCCTGATCGACCCAACTGCCAACCATCCACTCCAGAGCCTTCAAATGCTCGTAATGCGAGATAACGACTGGCACAACTTCTTCAGTCACGCGATCCAGCAGCCATTGACCGTCTCGCTTGACGTACACTGCCGAATACTGCGACTCTTCCGGTACCTGATCCGCAAGAATTACTTTGGCGAGGCCCTGTTCGACAGCCACGTTGGGCGATACAAATCCAATGGAGAGCGTTGTTGATTCCAGTCGGGCTCCTTTTGCCCCTTCAAAGATGCCAGCAAACTGGCCTTCAATCGCCTCTCGTCCAACGACGTCTTCATTAGTCAGCGGATTGGTATAAACGGCTTCCGGCGCCCACAGCGCCGCCAGCGCTTTTGCATCGCCTTTGTTGAACGCCGAAACATATGCCTCAACAGCTTTGCGAATCGCCATCTCATTAGCTGACTGCCGATCGTCCTGAGCACTAGCCATCGAAGCAAGACTTGTCGCCATCAAAGCGAAAAACGAAATTACCTGACGATAAAGCATATTCCTGTCTCCCTCGTATCATTTTGTGGTCAAGAAATTTTGGACAAAGTCCTGCTGCAGTTGCTTCATGGAATGCTGCGTGTCACACAGTTGTGCGATAGCGCACATTGAACCTATGCGGAATGAGAACCTCTGACGCGTGCCGTGTTCTGCCTGATCACCGTTGAAAGCCTCAAGTTGTGCGTCCCTTAGATTGGCGAGCACCCGGATGCATGTCCCTTTAGGTAACCGTCCCACGCAACAGTTGTGCCGCTGTTCTGGACGAAACCGTGGCTTCACAATTGGAGAACCCGATTCATCATCAGCACTCTGGTGCGGTCTATGGCCTGCGTGACGCGAAAGGTCCGGCTTCGGAAACGATCACTCCATTCTTCTCTACGTACTCATCCCACAGCAGAAGCATTGACCGCCGCTTGTCCGGATGTTTCTTCGACAGATCGTGCATTTCAGCGGGATCCTCGCGCAGATTGAATAACTGCCAATCGCCTGTCCCTCCAGCCGCAGTCAGCAGGTACAGGAGTTTCCAATCCCCCTGCCGAATGGCCCTGTTGCCGAATAGCTCCCAGCCAAGCCAGTCTGAGTCTGTGCGAATCTGCTGCTCTCGCCCTGCGAGCACCGGCCACAGGGATTTCCCCTGTGGTGCCGCAACACTCCCGCCTGCCTGCTTCGCAGGATGTTCAACTCCCGCGGATTCAAGCAGCGTTGGTACGATATCCATAACATGCATCACAGAGCGATTGAGGTCTCCCTCATGCATCACACCGGGACCACTGACAATCAGAGGCGCTCGAATTCCGCCTTCCGCTTCCACACCCTTAAACAGACGAAAAGGCACGCTGCTTACCTGCGCCCACGATGGGCCATATTCCACACACGATTCCGGGCGCCCCCAGTTTTCCGGACGATTATCAAAGGTCTTCTCAAGCCACTCACGGGATGTCGGCGCAAGTTTGGCGACGAGTTCCCCCATGTCCTCCCCGGCCGCTCCATTGTCAGAGATAAAGAAAATCAGCGTGTTGTCGTATTGACCGGTCTGCTTCAGATGACCGATGAGTCGCCCGATCTGATCATCCATGTATTCAATCATCGCTGCATAGAGTTCCATCTTGCGAGCCGCATGCTGGCGCTGCTCGTCGGTCAAAGAGTTCCACGCGGGAATGTTGGGCAGTCGCGGGAAGCATTCGACATTCGCACCCATGATGCCAAGCTGCTTTTGTCGAGCCAGCCGTTCTTCACGAATCACATCGTAGCCACGGTCGTAACGGCCCTTGCATCGATCAATCCATTCCTGCGGCACTGCAAGCGGACCGTGCGGTGCCTGGTAGGCCAGGTAGGCAAAGAACGGCTGATCAGCTCGACTCTTCTCGCTGATGTTTTCAATCACAAAGTCCGTGAAGTTCTTTGACGAATAATAGTCCTTCGGCAGCGACTCAAGCCGTTTTCCGTTACGCGTGTAGGAGACCTGCGGCTCCGTCGGAAGCAGTCCCAGCATGTCAGCCCAATGGCTTCCCGCTCCCTGCAGCATGGCAAGATCGCGATCAAATCCCCGAGTTGCCGGCCACTGATCGGACTTGTCTCCAAGATGCCACTTACCGGCCATGACGGTGTGGTACCCCGAATCCCTCAGAAGCGACGCCACACAGGGGAGTCGAGTATTCAGGTAGCCTTCGTATCCCGGTTTTCCCTTCTGAGCAGCGCCGGTCCATTCCGCCATATTTCCAATACCGGCGATGTGGTTATCCGTCCCCGTCAGCATCATCGAACGCGACGGAGAACAGCTGGGTGCAACGTAGAAATCGGTTCCTCGCAGCCCTCGAGCCGCCAGCGCATCGATGTTGGGCGTCTTGATTTCTCCGCCAAAACAACCCAGGTCTGAATAACCCATATCATCGGCGACGATCAGCAGCAGGTTCGGCTTGCCTGCAGGAGCATCCGCAGCCAGAACACCGGATCCAGTGAACGGCAGCCACGTGAAGAGAATCGCCAATAGGCTGCGTGCGTTCATTTTGAACATACTCCAGGAGTGTAGGGACCCAACCAATTCAATCGCTGATCATACCGCCATTCGAGAATCGAGTGAAACCTGACCACTTTCTTGGACTACGGAGAATTCTGAAATGCAGGGCACATCGAATCCGTACGATCCGGAGTTCAATCGATTCAATCTCAAGGTGACCGTTCTGGTGAACGGCCAGGTGAAATTCCAGGGATCCACATCCGAGATCAGCCACAAAGCCGAAGACGTTTTTGCCTGGCTGGCATTCATCGCTCCTCTCAAGTCCGGTTCAGTGATGGGTTTCGGCACCATCCCGGATTGTACTGGCTGTGACCACGACGAATTCATCGACCCGGGTGCAGAGATTCAGATCACGGTCGAGCGTCTTGGCACGCTGCACTGCCGGTTCGCTGAACCAGCGGGCAAATTACTTCCAAGTCGCTGGCCGGTCCGCGAGCCCCTGCAGAGGTACCACTGAAACGCCCCACGATTGCTTCATCATCCCAGCGGAGAAACTGAGAATGCAGCCAGACGAAACTCGATATGACCGCGGGCTTGCCGCGATGCAGACGATGTTCGGCTCGGGGATCGCATCGGCATTGAAGAGCCTTGAGACGGCCAGTCCGGATCTCACTCGATGTCTTGTCGAATTCCCATTCGGCGACATCTACACACGCCCAGGTCTGGATTTAAAGACCAGGGAAATGCTGACCGTTGCAGCCTTGACTGTCCTCGGCTATCCGCAGGCAGAGCTGAAAGACCATATCCGGGGTGCCCTGAACGTGGGCTGCACTCGCGACCAGACCCTGGAGATTATACTGCAAATGGCCGTCTATGCCGGTTTCCCCGCCGCATTGGAAGCCGTCAAGACAGCTGCATCTGTATTCGGGGAACCCAAAGAAGCCAACCACTGATCCTGGTCAGGTTCAAATTGGGTCGAGTTTGCCATGGACCAAATCGGTCCATGCAGACTTTCGATAAGAAGGGTTACGTCATGGTCGACGGCCCCTCGGTGCTGGTTCATGTTTCTGCGGTTCAAACGGATGGTAAACTTGGTCAATACAGGAATCTCATGATAGAATGACTGGTCGGAGAGAGAAGTGTTATCAATGCTGCTCACCCTCGAGCTGTATGAAATTGCGAGACCAAGATGCCAGCCTCCGATAAATCGCCTGTGAAAAGCACGACTGAAGGAGGCAAGACCGAGACAAGCAACGGCCCGTTGTTTCGCTCACGCGATCAGCGTATTGCTGCTGGCAAAGCCTTGCGCGACAGCGTATCGCGACAAAGTCACGCCGGTTGGAAACCGCCAGCGAACCGTCGCGATCCGATCGAAATCCTGAAGGAATCCAATCAGGATCGACTGGCCGAACTCGTACCGATCCGTTACGGGCGTATGTTGCCCAGTCCGTTTACGTTTCTACGCGGTTCTGCAGGACTCATGGCTTCCGATCTGGCCGGCACGCCAACCACCGGGCTGCGGGTACAGGCCTGCGGTGATTGCCACCTGCTCAACTTCGGCCTGTTTGCGACCCCAGAGCGAAATCTGATCTTCGATATCAACGATTTCGACGAAACGCTTCCAGCGCCGTGGGAGTGGGATGTCAAACGCCTGGCGGTCAGTTTTGCCGTTGCCGTGCGCGATATCAAACTCAGCGACAAGCGAGCACAAGCTGCCGCCATCGAGTGCGTTCGCGCATACCGGGAGCGGTTGCGGGAAGTCTCGAAGATGAGCCCTCTGGACGTCTGGTATGACCGATTGGATGCACAAACAATCATCGATATGGCCCCTGATGCGAAGATCAGAGAGATTCGCGAAGATATTGTCGCCAAGGCCAGGCATCGTATCAGCGATTATCTTTATCCGCAGATCAGCGAAGAGATCGCGGGACGCCGTCGTCTGATCGACCAACCACCGGCGATGTTTCATATCACCAAAGAAAAAGATCCGGAACACGAGACACTCGTTCGGGAAGCATTGGAACAATACCGATTATCGCTGCCAGACGAGCGCCGCGTCCTCTTTGACCGTTACAGCCTGGAAGATATCGTCATCAAAGCAGTGGGCATCGGCAGCGTCGGCACAGTCTGCTTTGTCGGGTTGTTTTTCTCCGCAGAGAATCACCCTCTCTTGCTTCAATTCAAGCAAGCCTGCCCCTCCGTGCTGGAACCCTACGCGGGCAAAAGCCATTATGAAAACCATGGTCAACGCGTCGTCGTGGGGCAACGCCTGATGCAGTCCGCCAGCGACATCTTCCTGGGTTGGACGCATGGTCGGCGAGGTCGCGATTTCTTCATACGACAACTCAGAGATATGAAAATGTCGGCTCGCATCGAAGAAGGTGCATCAGCCCGGCAAACGATGCTGTACGCGGAGTTGTGCGGTCGAACCCTGGCCCACGCCCATGCCAAATCCGGAGATGCGGCTTTGATCAGCGGTTACCTCGGCAAATCGGATGACTTCGATCAGGCCATTGGTGAGTTCGCCTTGGCGTATGCGGATCAAAATGAGAGAGATTACGCAGCACTGGTGGAAGCGGTGAAAGCTGGCAAGATCGACGCATTGGTGGAGGAAGATTTGGTTTGAGAAGTGGTGAGTTGGGCGTTGCCCCGCGGGCCGGGCTTCGCTACCGCTCAGTCCAACTGCCGCTTTGCATCAGCCGAACTGCTTCGCACCCTCCATATCCCTCGCGGGTGGCGATTCAAGAGCTCAGAAAGGAGCGTCGGCTCCAAACACATTAGTCGTCATGCACAACTTTCGCGGATGACGAGAGTTGCAATCCTCTGCAATTTCACAAGTTGCACGCTATGGAGCCGAAGCTCAAGCCATTGGCACAGAAACCCCGGGGAATCACGACTCCGACGCTACGGCCAACTGTCTTGATCTTCGACTGGCCCCAACAGCCTTCGTTCAGTATTTGGCTACCCTGCATCGGTCTGCATCGACCGGAGCCTCAAACATTTGCAGAGAAGTCTCGAAAGTGTAATCAAACTGATGGCGAACCTGGCACGTTTTCCGGCCTGGCCCACGAACTCCAGAAGCCGGTTGGTTTGACATACCTGACCGCAGAGATTCCGACAGCATTGCCAACTCATGTTGAACCGTCCTGAGTTACATGCGATTTCGTTTTCTCTCCACCGTGGTGATGTCGATCGACCCCGGAACAGCACTTCATAGACTGCTCCGGTGATCACGACCGCGTGTGCAACATCGTTGGTCGTGCGCGCGTCGGTCCGACACGCTGATGTCGCATCCATCTGATATGCGGCATCGCTCAAATCTCATCCCGATGCGATGTCAAAAAGACAACACCAATCAGGTAGAATTGGCCGAATGAACTACGCTCAGTCGATGTGACCAGAGCAGTTTCGGAAAGTGTACGAAACCCGTCTCCGTCGGTCTCGCCGGAGCAGATTGGCACACCACATGTCATGCGTTGGCCCGAGGGCACTTGCAAAAAAATAGTCAGGACAACAAGATCGCTATTAAAATTTTTCTGACAGGATCAGCGAATGGGTGATTGAAAATCGACATCAATTCGGACTGCAAACGGAATTCTTGTAAGCGGTTACGGTCTCTGTCATCCGTTGCGAGCGTCTCTTGAAACGCTTACAGCGCTGGGCTGGGAGATCCAGCCTTCGGTCCTTGCACTTCATCACTGCGGAGTGGTATCAGGAAAAGTCACCAGGATTTGGAATCGGGGCAACCGTTGAGCGGTCCCTTTCCCGTGTGAGTCATCATCAGTTCATCGACTTTGGCTTTCAGTTCGAGGGGAATTGGGACCGCACCGGATGCGAGAATCCCAAACCGGGATTTCCTTTGAATAAAGAGTGTGGTGCCGGTGCTGCCCGTCCAATTCCACGAAACGACCTGTTTCCATGGCACTAGGCCAACGTAGCACCAGATCCCGTTGGCTCGAAACTGCAAACAGCCCCAGATCGTCATGCTCTGATAGACGAGGATTGCCACACAAAGACCGATCCAGGCGATCGCGATTGCCCCCTCAAGACTCAGGATGCTCGTGACATTCTTCACAGCAAAGATGATGCTGCCAATCGTCAGGGCCAAATAGAACGCTCCAAAGAGATGGAAGAATCCGCGAGATGGAAAGTTTCCACACTCGAGCAGAATTGCGCCCGCGTTTCGTTTCGATTGGACCCAGTTCCAGAAAAAATCGACGAACACGAGGGTCGTGATGATGCCCGCCCCGATCGTCCCGAAAATCCAAGAGTCGAATTCAAGGATATACGGTGCGGCGACCATCGCTGGGATGACGAGCGAGAACAAAACGCTTCCCCAGAACCATTTGTTGAATCCCCCTCGCTGCCATTCGGCCGCAGTCATTTCGATACCGGCGGCGACTTTGATGAATCGCTCCACGGACTCGCCGGGGGCGGGAATGTCTCGGACTCGATTGATAGCGGACTGAAATTCTAGAGGCATTTCCTGCTCCCATTCATTGTGGTTTTGGTTCATCGCTCTTGCTCCTGATGGATTTTGAACATTATTTCCCGGAGTGTGGCTCGCGCTTTGTGGAGCGCCATCGCGACCGCATTGCTGGAGATTTCCAGCGAGGCGGCGATTTCTTCGTGTGACAGTTCTTCAAAGTGCGTCATACAAAAGACAGCCGCTTGACGCGGCGGTAATTCGGCGACGATCGCTCGTAGTCGCATGTCATCCTCGTGCTCGATCGCTTTTTCCGGGGGGCCGAGCGATTCGTCAACGAATGTCGACGGATCGACCAAACCGAGCGGCTTGCGTCGCCGCAGTGCATCCAATGCTCGAAATGTCACGAGCCTATTGAGGAATGCCTGAGGGTTGGCGATCTTCCCTGCGATGAACAGTCTGTGGGCTTCGATGAATGCCTCTTGCAAGACATCTTCGCAGTCCTGGGCGTGTCCCAGAATGCGCCAAGCGGTCCGGTAAGACGGTGGTCCATGCACGTGTACTATGTCATTCCAAGTCGTCATGTTGCATCCAGCGAGCGGAGAATTCTTTCTTCGTGCTTCTACAGAGAAGTCGTAGGACGACCGGCGGAGGTTTCCTCGGATATACCAATTTCTTCGGATTTTGGAAAAATGAGGTACTTTGATTCTGTAAGCAAACACCAGGGATGCTGCGGCATGACAGGATTGGAAGACGTTTTGGTTTACGTCAGTTCGGCGGTTATTCGTTCCTTGTGATTTCCCACGGTTCTCATCCTGCGAGCGTCCTGTTCCGCTCATCGCGATCCACTCGCGTTTCGAGCCATCATGACCATCCCGCAGTCCTCAGCGTTTCTCGCACTAGTC
>JBGSVD010000135.1:0-34784 GCA_041753135.1 Planctomycetaceae bacterium | reverse complement strand
TTTTGTCTGCCTTTTGCGTTGCATCGAGGTGATTCTTAGGAGTTGCCATAATCATCTGCTCGCCTCCAGTGAATCACGAGATGTTTGGAAGCCACTCCAGCGGCTTGCCTGGCAATGCCGAGATACCGCAGGCATCTCTAGAGTGAGCCGGACCCACCTCCGACCGGTGCAGAGCGACTCCCTGATCCCCCGGACGCTGCCGGAGCAGTTCCGTATGTCTCTTGCTGTCTGTAACGTGATCCCGCCCCGGTTGGTGCGTTCATCCTGTGATCGTTGTCCAGCGCGTCCCACGCCTGACCCTCCGATGTGCTGATGGTTCTCGAGATTCTTTCTGGTGATTCGTGTGCCGCGCATGCTCCACTGTCGCATGATTTTGTAGCACCAGTTTTTGCAGCGCGATGATGAGCACATCCCGCTGCCAGTGAGACCCCAGCAATCAAGATCACGCCCAAAGCCGATTGCATCCTTGCCATCGTTCTTCATCCTGTTGTCAGAAGTATTGATTATCGTACCCCACATTCCGCTATCCTCATCATCGACAACTGCGGAGTACTCGCAGTGTGAGTCAGCTCACAGTTCGCAAATTCACAACGGGCAGTTTGCGGCGAAGACATCAGCCCCCGCGAACTGCGGCCTGAACCGAAAGATACTCACTTCGGAGGTTCCGGACTGTGATATTGCTCACACATCAGCTCATCCGCAGAAAACTGCATCTACAGCCCAATTGCGACGCCAATTTTCGGAGGCTAAAACCCACCACACTCGATTCACGCCCCAAAGTCTCTTGTCATCAAAAACTCATAACGGAAGCACGCCCCATTTTTCCCGGATGCGTCAATTACAAATCAACGCTGGCGTTCGGTGTCGGACGACAATCGGCTAGGGTGCGGATGATTACTTCGGAGAACCCCAAAACATGCCTGAAAGTGGTCGAAACCAGACTTTCGAAGAGAACTGTCGAACAACAGTCCTGAATCCACTTAGTTGCTGCGGTGACGCCCCCGCCCACATGCCTGTATGAGGGCATCAAGGGCGTTTCGATGACATTGAATTTGCACACTGTGGAAGAAGCTGAGGCAGTCTTCAACGCGCTGGCTGAGGGTGGGACCGTGACTATGCCATTTAGCCCAACGTTCTGGGCAAAGAAGTTCGGCATGCTTATCGAACGCTTCGGGGTCGCTTGGATTCGCAACGGTGAACTCACACCGTGAAGCAAGTCAAAGTTAATGTCGTCTACTTTGCTGCAGGTTCGAACTTGTCGTTCAGCGACGCGAATTCGAACAAAGTGGCGTCGACAAATTCGTCCGTTGCGTTTCCGCTGTAAGTCTTCCCTCCGACAAGTTCCAGCTTTCTTACCGGTGCGTCAGGCTCCAGATTCAGGCCGTCCAGTTTAACCAAAAAGGTTGCCGGGGTCGTCGCCGAGTCGAACATGACGATCCGATGAGTGCTGTCACTAACTCTTCTCCAGACTGTGGAAGAGACCCATGGTTGGTTGTCGACGTCGATGCCAAGTGGTGTGCCAACACTTCTCATAACCGACAGAACAGACATCATGGCTTGAAAATGGAACTTTTGCTCCGCGACAGCGGTGATATCGAGTGGCTTTGTTTCGGTCGGTAACGGTGGCGTGATTGTCGAGAATGTACTGTGCCTAGGTGCTCATGCAGATGACGTGCTTACCCTCCGGTGGCTTGCCATAGTCAGATTCCACCAAAGCCAGCATGTTGACGACCAGCCCTTTCTCATTCATTCCGTATGAAGTGCCAATGTCGTAGCCGGAAACAATGAGGCTGCCATACTTCGATTCCCACGTCACTGTGTTCCTGCCGCCCATTCCATCACGCTTCATGCCTCTGGGAAGCACCTACATGTTCGACCTGATATCCTCACCCCAGTCCATTGAACGTCCTGTGATGACCGTGCCGTCCTTCGCTGCGTACAGAACTTGAGTACAAGCAGACGCGACTGCAAATGGATTCAGGAGCATCCCATGATCAGCACTGCAATCAGCCGTTGGAATCTCCGGTGAATCGGACACATACAACATTCTTTCAATAGTTGAGGATAGAAGTCTTTGACCTGACTCACCCGAAGAAAGACGGGTGCAGACGTTACAACCAGCGGTTGGAATTTGCCATCTTGACCCAGATTTGAGTGGAAGAAAAGCCACGCTGGGAATCTGGGGTCTTGTGGCTAACGCTGCAGACGTCCGGTTACTGCCATGCTAGCTATGACGATGTTGGAACCGGTAAAAGAACGGTCCACTGAAGTGTTCGTCGGAATTCGATGTTGTCCAAGTCGCAACGCGCCGCCGTCACATCGCCCGAGCCAGTATGCGATTCTTCGCTTCGCCGCTCCGGTGGTCACGACCGATGTGACGAATGGCACTTAGTTATCGCCACTTCGTTTGAGCAGTTCACGCCTGGCCTCATGTCGTGGCTTCATAAGCATGGTTGCTCTTGTTGGATTTCTTTTTCTTGCACGCGGTTCGCAGCGATCCAGTCGATCGGCAACGCGATGTGCCACGATGGCTTCAAGCAACTGTTGGTACAGCACATCCCGGTAGTCTGAGCCACGACCGTCCTGGTGAGCGATCAGGGATTGAAATGCCTCCAGTGTTTGGAGGGTTCCCTTGAAACTAATAGAGCGAGGCGCGATCTTATGCGTGACGGCCGCCTTAGCCATGATCGGGCGAATGAGATTGTAAGCCAGAATGTGAGTCCAGATTTCTTTGCGAACGAGCTCGGGTGTTTTGCATCGCAGGATGTCCATCTGGGGGGTGACCTTGATTGCGTGCAGATCGAGCTCATTGTGCCACCTTTCGCGGCAAATATTTGCTAAATCACTCACTCTGGACTCTTCGGGATCAAGCGACGTCGTGACGACGATGACACTTCTCGTACGGAACCCAGGTTGTTGGACTCGCACTCGGATTTCTCGGACAGTCAGATAATCCGGAAGCGATCTGTAGATCTCTGAGTCGATCGAGCGTGGCTTCATTGGTTTGGGCCACTGAACGATGTGATCATCTTTACCAAGGCGCTTACCTCGTCGAAAGTCCGCTGTCCGCCGCGCTTTGTTCCGTCGCGTCACAGAATCAACGCCTCTCTGCTTCAGCATCACGAGGTCTACCCACGCTGACAGCAGGCAATCGGTGAGCAGCACGTCACCGGGACGAAACAGATCCCACATCTGACGCAGCAGACTGACTTCCCCCTGTCCTTTTCCGGCATAGCGACAAATCCCCAGACTAAGGATCGCAACACAGAAGAGTGAAATGATGGCCGCGATGCGGGCAATCGGAAAACCAAGGCCCGGCTTTTGGTTGTAAACCTGTGGATACTCGCTTTGGTTCTCCCGTGTATCAGGCATGGAAACGGTCGATCCATCAAACATGTAGACACGACGACCTTTCCATAGCCAACCGGCATCAATGTTCGAGTCCAGATTTCGTCTAACCTCACAGGCCACAGTCGAAAAGTACTCTTCCGGCAGTCGCTTTCTGGCCTGACAGTAGGCTCCGGTTTCTGGACAACACATCCCGGTGTTCGGAACCACGGCTGTCCTGATAAGCGATCAGGGGCTAAATCGCCGGGCTGGCATAGAGAAAGGAGCCCAGAGGAATTCCGGCAAGATTCCCGATTCTAACGAACTGCCGGCGGTCGGGCCAACGTGGGGCGACCACCGTTTTACCGATGTGAGAGCGGTTCCAGCGGGTTGCGACTTAGCGGGTCGAAAGTTTGCCACACGTCTCCGTGGAGCGAGACGGCAAGATTGCCGCAACGCTCCACATATCACGCGTACAGCCACGGTGCAGTTTGGCTCTGTCCACCCAGTATGCTTCGACGCAGTTACATTGTCGAAGAGGGCGAGGTCCCTTTCAGCCTAACGCAGGTGAGCAAGACACCTCAAGCGAATCGGGAATTCAATCAGTCGGTTTTCCCTGCGAAAATCAACGCTAACACGTTGTCAAACGAGAGAGGATGAGCAACTCAGGACATCAACTCTTCACGGGATTTCAACAGCTTGACTGCTTTGGAGGTCTATCGGGCAACCTCAAGGAACCTGTAGTCATACATCCACTGCCCATCAGGCAGATCACTGAGCACCACAATTCGTCCCGTCGTTAGGAATGCTAACTTGAAGATCTCCCATTGCTCATCGCTGATCTCTCCTTGCTGACTCGTTGATCCGCCTTCTTCCCAAAGGATCGAGACGCTACGGCCACAGGCAATCTCGAAATACCCGATTCGGGTGATGCGTCCATAGTGCCAAACGAAATCCAATCCCGCCTCCTTGGCCTAGGCATTCTCCAAGGCTTCTGGCCCTGTCTCTCGCATTTGGCGCTTGGTTTTCGACATCTTCTTTTCCGTCATAAACTTTTCCTCAGACCCACGAAACTTAGAATAAACAACTCATTTAACATCTGGTCCACAGTCACCAAAGTGCGGACCTTAGCTTTAACCATGTGGTACACATGGGCCGTGATTGTAACGTGTTCGCATCAGATTAAGTAGGCAGCATCATTGTGTGGCGCGCGTGCGACGCTGAAGACAATGGTCATGCTTACGCCGCGCGTTACTCTGCATCGCTGTCCAGCGCGCTCAAAAGCGACATCGCGTTGTCGACACTTCCAGTCAAGCTGAGAAGCTGTCGGGCAATCTTGATTGCCTCGATCCACTGGGCTGCTCCAACTGGGTGCCCGGTCTTCCAGGGATTCTTGGTCTTACTTCGAGTGGTGACCATTTCTTCTTGGTCTTCTCCATCAGAATGCGGTCCGGGCTCACCTTGTGGCCAAACTCATCCTTTACCGCATTCAACACCTCACCAACCTTTGCGGTCGGATTCCTCTTAATCACCCGGCGAATTGCCGAGTTTTTGTTGGTCATCGGGTTTTTAGATCTCGTTGACTTCTTCTTCGCCATAAACTCACCTCGTCAAATCACAGAAAAACCGTAAGTTGAATAGCTTATCTGGCTATGCTCTCATTTTCAATTCGCTCGGATCTTGCTTGCCGTCCATCTATCTAGCCAAGAAAGAATGCGAGTCTCAGTTATCGATTGTTCCCAGAGGTCTCTGAGGATTTCAAACGCCGAAGAGGCCCCGCAGCGCCCCCTCGAATTGCGCATAAATTCGCGAGTGTGACCACACGGCGTTTCCGGGCAAACCGCCCCCCTTTGGGATCCGCCGCAGAGGGTGCGGAACAGAACGAGGTTTCAGTCTCGGGCCGCCATGTAGACGCCTTCGAGGCACAGCTTCCGAACGGGACCTCACCGTTGCTGGGTAGGAACTTGCAAGTGAATTCTCGTCGAGCTTTCCGGGTGTAGAGACCCGCGACGACTGGGAATTGATGTCTCCGCCATCGTCCGTAACACCCGGGGCAAAGCCGACGTGCGAATTAGTCTACAGTCGGTCCTGAATCCCATGCGTGTCGTCGCCAACGGCGACGGCTCCGAAATCATGTTCACACTGTTTCAGCTTCCGGGGATGGATGATAATCAATTTGCCAGGGACGCTGAGATGGCTCAGGCAGATCTGCAGTCCTTGAAGGCTGTGTCATGGAATCCAGGAAATGATCGTGCGCCAATACTGTGATCAGCTCATACACCGGCCTACAAACACATGGTCAGCACCGAATAGCTTGATCGACGTTGACTTCGTGGCTGCCAACTACTTCATAACGCCATCGATTTCCAGTGGTATTAAATGCCGCCGAAGCGAGTAAGATCCGGGACACGAATTGAGAGAGTAATGTGAATCCGAAGAGAGATCAGAATGTCCAGTGAAGAACAGATGGTTAAAAACCTGTACGACCGTTTCAATGCGAGGGATATCGAAGGAGTCTTGTCAAATCTCTCCGAAAATGTGGTTTGGGCGAACGGCATGGAGAACACCCATATTCATGGCCGGGACGCTGTAATGGCATACTGGACGGAGCAGTGGCTGTCGATCAACCCACGAGTTGATCCCTTGAAAGTAATCACGACTGCGGATGGTTCAATTCTCGTGGAAGTCCATCAGATCGTCCACGATCTTGACGGAAAGCTCCTGCTCGATGAAAAGATCTGCCACGTCTTCCAAGTCGAACGCGGACAGGTGAAACGATTCGACATTCAACCTGGTTCCCAACTCTCCGCCGTCTCTCATTAGCCGTTATGGGGAGAAGGGAAATGCTGACACGCACAGTTCCATTCCCAGCAGAATGATTCGCCGCTTTGGCGTCTTCAGGCTTCATACAGTCCCTGAGAGTCGTCGCAGACATTGAAAATTGACAGACCGTCAATCTGAGCATCAGAAATCATCACTTGATCTGCGGCAATCTCTCCCAGCAAGACACGGTCGCTATTCAGATCACAGCCTGAAATATCAAGTTGCCATTTCTGGACGTAGTCGCTGTAGTCGGAGCGACCGATTGACGTTTCAAACTGACAGGAGCAGCGAATGATTGATGGTCCGTCAGCTACGACCTCTACCGTTTCTTAATCAGAGATTTGGCTTCTGTGGCAGCCATTGATCCACTGTACTCGGCTACGATCTCTTTGAGTCGTCGCAAGGCGATGTCCGGCTTTCCACTTTCCAGAAACAGCTTTGCCAGCTCAAGTTGATGTTCTGCATGTTGTTCTCGAATCCGATTTGCTCTTTCCAAGAGTTCCTGCTTTTCCTCTTCGGTCAATTCGGGTTTTGGCTTCTTTTTCGACCCACTCTTCTTTGGGGATTCTATTGAAGTCATCAGCGTCGGTCTCGGTAAGTGAATCACTGTCGAAATCGATGATCGTGAGCCCTCTATTCGTCCGCTGCAGACAGAAACATGAGCGGTGTTCCATATGGCGACTTTTGACGGACTTTTCGACTCCGCTAAAGTCTGGGAACTTGTGTCGCCTGAAGCGCCTTCTCAGTTTGTTGGACATTCCCTCACAACTATCGAGACCAGCAAATTGCGTGGAGCCGCTGCTGCTTTCACATTTGGCTGGGAAGGCCTGCTGCCTGACGTCTTTAAACGCATCGTGGCTTCGAAGTTTGTATGACAACTGAGCTTTTAAAGCTGGCAAGAGATGAGATCAGAATTGGTCGATATTTCTCAGCAGCTTTATGAGCTTGCCTTTGAGTCTTGAAGCAATTGATTCAGATCGTGCCGTCGAGTGAACATTTCCAGTTCGCCGTCAGATGAGCGTGTTCCTTCAAAACCGCATTTTCGCTGTGCCGTTAAGTATGCTCGTCGAGCCGGACATTTCATGAGCCGCTTCTGCCCCGGAATTTCACACCGGTAAAGTCAGCTCAAAACTGACTCTGCAGAAACAAAAAAAGCCCTCGCCACAAGATGTGACGAGGGCCTGAAACACATTAACACCAATTCTTACAACTCAAGTCCACTCCGGCAAACTTGATGCCCATTTGGCGCATCTTAGACGAACTCACAAATCCGGAGTTTCCAAAAACAGAGCAAAACACATTCAACCAAGAACAACATCAATTAACAGGTCCACTCCGGCGAACACAGCCAGTGCCCATTGCGGCGCACCTCACACAAAACCTAGCCACATAAAGCGGCATCAACAAACCGATCAACAAAGCCGGAGTTCTCAAACACGATTAACCAAAACAAACATCACCTAACAGGACTACTCCGGCAAACACTTGGTGCTCATAGGGCGCACCTCATAATCAACCTTGCCACATGAAGCGGCATCAACAAACGAAAAAACAAAGCCGGAGTTTTCAAACACAATCAACCAAAAACAACAGCACCTAATACAATCATTTTTTCCATAGGCGTCCCTCAGTTCAAGGAAAACTCGTCAACGGAAAAGCGTCGTCGGCAGGAATTTTTATCGCCAAATCCCGGGCCGTCAATAATAAATTCTGGAGATTTTGTTTTAGCCTGAATTTGATAAAAACGTCTCTGATTCCTGGTCGTAATTTCCGATTTCGGGAGGGCCATTTCGCGAGTGTTTTCAGCTGTTCCCTAGCATTCGTTTCATTCGTCAGAATCGTTTTTCTCGTATTCTGCCATCGTTGCAGATTGGGCTGTTGGGCTTTATCAAAGTCGAACAATCGAGCAACCCGTGTTTCCAAGAAATCTCCATGCTTAAGAAGTGAATGGGTGCGCCGCTTGGAACACAGCAGGACTGCGAGTCTGCATCGATCTGTTCCCATCACTTTTGATCAGTTCACGAAGGAACCACGCCTACGGAGATACGCCTTGGCTGCGTCCGCCATTGTGAACAGCGCTGCCCCCATCATGATTGCATCTTTGATCACTAATCGTCCAGCGCCGCTCAGGTAAGGGAATCCGTGATGAGTATCACCCAGATCCGGAACCGAGCACTCAGGCGCCGTGATCAGGAATGAGAGAGTCGCAAACGACATCACGAAGACCAGAAGGCTTCCAACGGTTGCTGCTTGAGGCAGCCATGGATGCAGGTAAAGCAGCAGTCCGTAGAACACGATGACAGCGCAAGACCAAAGGCACACTCGCATGTCCGATTCTGCTCATGCCACGCACGATTCTAAGGCACCAGCGGCCCTTCATCAGTTCTTAACTACTCCAGCCACCGGGGCTGGTATTCAATCGCGATTTCACTGCTTCGGTCGTCACGACGTGGTCACGACCGATGTGAGATACCGGCGTTCACTTCGCTACTCCGGTCCGACACACCGAATTGGCTCAGGCCGATGTGACCGGAGCGTCGAACGACACGGTGCTTCGACGCGTTGGTCGGTTTCACCGGAGGGAGTTAGAACGTTGCATTGACGAAGTACTCGGGGTTCGTTGACACGGCTCAGCTGGAGTAATACGCCCCGTTGAGCATCATAATAAGCTCCACCCACTAGTGATTGGAAGCGAACGGCTGTCAGGCGTTCGCAATATTCGCCCCTGACTTTAGACGCTCGAAACTTGAATACGCAAGGACTCAGGTGGAACTGTCTTTGGACTGCTGCTGCCAGGTGCAAAGGAGGCGTTGTGAACTTCTTGTGGCGAATCGAACTCAATGATCAGCAGCAGCCTGCTGGTCCAAAAAAGGAAGCTCCTTGCCGGAATCCAGGGGTTGCTTGCCAGTTTCGCATGAAGTTCGCGACGTCAGTGACGGGCACTTTTCAACGACCCAACGCCATGGCTTCTCACCGCCGCTGACGAGAACACCGATTCCTCTCCAGTGCCGGCCCGGTTGCGTTTCGCCACCGTTAGCGTGACACTTTGTTTTGCGCGAAATCCTCCTTGCAGTTGCGAGTTTTGACCTACTGTGACACCAGATCTGCGCAATTCTTCTGAGATTTCTTGAGCCGTTGCATAAGCTGCAAGAACACATTCGAACAAACTCGCTTGATTAAGAACTTGAGAGTCAGCATGGAATTCAACCTCGAAGGAAAGATGTTTCGGTCTGCCACGAATACGGACAATGGCGAGGTCAGTGCTGAGACAGTGTTCAACTACCATCAGAAAGAACGCATTGTCTGGGCCGAGTATGAAGGTGGTGACATCGTGAAGGGCCATCTTGTGGCGAATGTCCTGGCGTCGGGCCAGCTCGATATGCGGTATCACCACGTCAATGTGCGTGGTGAAATCATGATAGGCAAATGCCTGTCAACACCAGAACTCATGAGCGACGGCAAACTCAAGTTCAAAGAAGAGTGGCAGTGGTTGTGCGGTGACATGTCATCCGGCTACTCAGAAGTCGTTGAGCAATAAAACCTGCGGCTATTCAATGGGACGATCGAGCTTCTTCCTTTGACTTTTCCAATGCGGAACGTTTAGACGGCTGAAGCTCTTGAGATCGCGATCATATGATGGGCAATCGCGTCCACCATGATGGATAGCACGATCGCTGACAATCAGCGAATGTCAACTCATGTCTGGCCTTTGCGAGCGGCGACAGGTTTGACTCTAGTTGCTTTGGCGGCCAGGCCCGGAGTCAGTTAGTCGATGTTGTCGCTCATCAAACTTTCGTAAAATCCTAAAGTAGTCGCACTGCGGTCGATTTTGAACGACATGCTGTCGGCCTGAATGTGACTCCGGCGAGGACAGCGCAACGTCACTTCCACGGACCGCCTTTTGTGACGCTGAGAATAGACTCGCCGTCGTAGCGGAAGAGCCCGTTTACACCACCAAACCAATGTCGGCCCTCGTTGTCATCAAGGATACACATGATGCCGGGAGAAGTGAGCCCATTCTTCTCATCGACGTTCGTAAAGATGTTGCCATCGTAGCGATACACTCCGAATCGCTTGCCGGAGAACCAGATGTTTCCGGCACGGTCTTCGTGCATGCACCAAATCTCATTGCCATCGACGATTCCGTCTTCGGTGAAATTGGTGAACTCTTTGCCGTCATATCGACAAATCCCATTGTGCGTCGTTCCAAACCAGATGTTGCCTGACTTGTCTTCAACAATTGCACTGACCGCATTGTTGCTTAAGCCGTCCTTCTCAGAAATGTTCATCAAGGCATGTCCATCGTATTTGTAAGCTCCTCCATTGGTGCCGAACCATACTTGCCCTTTGCGATCCACTGTAATGCAATGCACAATCTTGCCGCTGGTAACGCCCCTTGTAGGATCGGGCTCTGCCTCCGGAATAGCAAAGGCCGTGAAAGTTTCCCCGTCAAATCGACATGCACCATCAATTGTGCCGATCCAGATCATCCCGTTGGTGTCCGCAGCGATGCTCCAAACGTCGCGACTGATCAGGCCGTGTTTTTCGCCAAAACTTGCAAATGACTCTCCATCCATGCGGGAGATGCCACCCGTCGTTCCGCACCAGATATTGCCCTCCTTGTCTTCGATGATGCGTTTGATCGTGACTCTCTGCCCCTGATCATCCTTGAGGTCATAACTGGTTAGAGTTTTTCCGTCGTTACGAAACAGGCCCCTTTCACTACCTATCCACAACACGCCGTGCGAGTCCTGAAAAATGCTGCGTACGACCCCGCCCAGTTCAGCATCTGTGTCGACGTCGATCACAAGATTCTCCCCCGCGGCATTGTCGGAAATTTGAAACGGTTTGCCCGAGTCTTGCTTCGATTCTTGTCTATTGGGCACCGCTGAAGCGGGCGTTGACGCATTTGCTTGTGGGTCTGCAACGTCTTGACCTGTGCAGCCTGGAGCGACAAGCAAAACGCAGAAGACCGAAACGAAGATTGAACGAAGCATCAGAACCTTCTTCTATGGGATGGGACCTTGTTCCGGATAAGTTGTTTCATGCGTTGATCGAGGCTTTTCCTCTGATTTTCCCGCAGCTAAGGCTGCATCAGTTCGCCCTCTTGACAACGCTGCAACAAGTTGGACAATGCTGTCCATCATGATGGATAGCACGATCGATGTCAATCAGCGAATTGCAGCTCAGGTCCGGCGACTGCGGGCAGTGGCCGGGTTGTCGCTGGATGCTTTGGCAGCCAAAACCGGGGTCAGTCGTTCGATGTTGTCGCTGATCGAACGAGCGGAAAGCAGTCCCACTGCCGTGATTCTTGAACGGCTTGCTGTCGGCCTGAATGTGACTCTGGCGACGTTGTTCGAATCGCATACCGAGAGCGAAGTTTCATCCGAACCCATTCTGCGGCGTGCTTGTCAGGCGGAATGGCGTGATCCCGAGACGGGGTATGTCCGGAGAAGCTTGTCGCCTCCGCATGTGGAACAACCGCTTCAACTCGTGGAGATTGCGTTCCCGGCGAAAGCCCGCATCGTCTTCCAGAGCCACGGACGCGAGGTGACGATTTTTCAACAAATTGTGATGCTGGAGGGAACCATCGAGGTCACCTTCGACAACCAGTGCCATAGCCTCAAAGCAGGAGACTGCCTGGCCATGAAAGTTGAAGGGACCAGCGTCTTTGAGAATCCGACACGCAAACCGGCTCGCTATCTGGTGGCTTCAGTGACGGAAGTTACATCGAGGAGAAAGTCGTGATGAATCAGCAGCTTATCGAGCGACTGGTGGAACTCACCGACGAGCACATTCAAGGTCTGAGCGACGTGCTAGCGGATTGCGTCGAAGGCGGCGCATCGGTCGGCTTCATGTCTCCTTTCACTCACGATCGAGCTGTCGAATTCTGGAGTCGTGTCGCTCAGGCAGTGGCAGCGGGCAAGCGGGCTTTGCTGATCGCTCGGGATGAAGTGGGAATCTGTGGCACAGTCCAGTTGATATTCGACCTCCCGGAGAACCAGCCACATCGGGCCGATCTTGTAAAAATGCTCGTCCATCGCCGCGCACGGCGACGAGGGCTGGGAGCCGAACTGATGCGGGCCGCAGAATCGTTGGCTCGCGATTGTGGCAAAACGCTGCTTGTACTGGATGGTGTCACCGACGGAGATGCCGCTCGGCTTTACGAACGACTCAACTGGGTCCGCGTGGGTGACATTCCCAACTTCGCACTCATGCCCGATGGCGCACCGTGCAGCACGACGTATTACTACCGCAACCTGGGTGAATCGGCGACTGACGCGAAACTGGAAGCGAAAACATGATTCATGCACCCATCAACTTTCTTGAGAAGCTGAGCCAGTTCCAGGATCAGTGGTCGCCGAAAGTGATTGCCGAACTCAATGACTATCAGTTCAAACTTGTCAAAGTCCAGGGTGAGTTTGTCTGGCATGAACATGCGGAAACAGACGAAGCGTTTCTCGTGCTGGCGGGCCGATTGAAGATCGAACTCCCGGACGCGACTGTCGAATTGAATGCGGGTGAATTATTCGTGGTGCCACGCGGAATCCAGCACAAGCCATCTGCAAAGGAAGAATGCCATGTACTGGTGATCGAGCCAGGTGGCGTCGTCAACACGGGTGACGTCGGTGGAAACCTGACTGCTCCGAATGATGTGTGGCTCTGACGCTGACAATCAGATGACGCTGGATCACGCATTGTAGATCTTTAACCAACGTTTTTGACCAGAGCAATTCATGGCCGACGCGAATAAGACTTCATATGAAAAGACCGAACGGAACACCGTCCGCCGAGTGCCCAAACGAGCGCACTATGATGTGGAAACGGTGCACCGCCTATTCGATCAGGCGTGGTTTTGCCATGTCGGGTTCGTCTCTGAAACTGGTCCGACGATTATTCCTATGTTTCATGCCAGGCTGGACGATCGGATCATTCTTCACGGAGCGACAACCAGCCGATTAATGATGATGCTCGCGTCTGGCGCTCCGATTTGTCTTTCGGTCGCGATGGTTGACGGATTGGTGCTTGCTCGATCTCTGTTTCATCATTCACTGAACTATCGGTCTGCCGTCGCTTTTGGCTATGGCGAATCAATTACCGAACCGGAGTCTCGAACACGTGCTTTTCAGGCCATCGCCGACAAGGTGATGCCTGGCCGCCGGGACGAAGCCCGGCAACCAAACGAGCAGGAATCCAAAGCCACCTTGCTCTGCTCCGTCCGAATTGAATCAGCGTCTGCCAAAATTCGAACAGGCGGACCAATCGATGATGAAGACGACTACCAGCTCAATGTCTGGGCAGGAGTCGTACCGCTTCAAGAGCGAATGTTGACGCCCGTCAGTGATCCGTTGTCACAGCACGAGATCGCAGTTCCCCGGTATATCGACGAGTTTCGACGCAATCGAAATGGCTGATATCGTTTCTTAAGCAACGAACGAACTTAAAGAGAGGTTTTCATGATCGCGGATACACCCGATCCACCATACTACGCAGTCATCTTTACAAGTGAACGTACCGCTGGCGATAACGGGTATCAGAAAATGGCGGAGCTGATGGTCAGGCTGGCGATCGAACAGGATGGGTTTCTGGGGATCGAAAGCGCCCGAGAAGAAGTCGGAATCACGGTTTCTTACTGGCGAGATCTTTCGTCGATTCAGAAATGGCGTGAGCATGTGCAACACACCGTCGCGAGGAACAAAGGGCGAAGCGATTGGTACAGCGCTTTTAAAACCAGAATAGCTGTGGTGGAACGAGACTATGGTTTCGCAAGAGATCTTGCCGCCGGGGACGATGACGAATGAACCCCTGGTCTGCGATGAGATGAGTGAATTTCCAAATCGACAACAACCCAATGAGTAGGTGGCTCATGAAGCTCGACGATCTGGACGTACCAGACACTCCGACTTGTCGAGCGGCGCTCGAAGTGGCCACAGCGTATTGTTCACCGGCACTACTGAACCATTCCATACGCGCCTACCTGTGGGCAGCAGGTTACGGGCTGGGGCAAGGTATTGCTTTCGACGCAGAGTTGCTCTACGTATCGGCCATGCTGCACGACGTCTCGCTGGTAGAGGAGTTCGACAATCACACTCTGCCGTTTGAGGTGGCAGGTGGGCACTTGGCCTGGGTATTCGGCGCTGCGGCCGGTTGGTCCGTGGCTCGCCGCCGACGCGCCAGTGAGATTATCGTGCGCCACATGTGGGACGGAGTGGATGTTGCGACGGATCCCGAAAGTCACCTTCTGGAACTCTCGACGGCCATGGACATCTCGGGGCGGCGCACACAGGAAATTTCCGCCGAACTTCGTGCCGAAGTGCTGGCTCTATATCCACGACTCGGCCTCGCCGAGGAATTCATCGCATACTTTGACGACCAGGCGAAGCGCAAGCCACAATGCCTCGTGGCAAAGTTCGTTCAAAGCGGCTTCGCCGCAAGAGTTGCGGCGAACCCCTTGGACTGCGAAGCTCTTTAAGAACAACAGTGAGAATGGTGATGAACATGCAACTGGATCCAGTTCAGCCTTTCTGCGGAGCCCCTTCCGTGCCACCGGCATTCGATTGCACAAGGTGTGATGGAGATGGGCACTGATGGAGAACTGTCTATCATCGTGGTCGCGTTACGACCCTGCGCGACTTTCATCGGTGATCTGATTCCCTCCATGCATCTCGAAGCCCACGAAGAGTGCTTCATCGCCTCGGTGAAAACGGCTGTTCGTTGTGAACCAGTGCTATAAATTGTCGTTAGTTATATCGCAAGATGCTGGAAAGTGCTGAAGAATGCTCACGCATATCGACACTGCTTCGGAGATTGAATCGCTGATCGAATCGTGGCGCATTAAGCTTCACGAACTCGATGCGATGACGGCACATGCAAAGCCTGCTCCGGATCGCTGGTCGATCTCCGAAGTTGTCGGCCATCTCGTGGATTCTGCCTGCAATAATCACCAGAGATTCGTTCGTGCTCAACACTGCTCTGACCTTGTGTTCCCGAAGTATGAACAAAACGAATGGGTCGCCGCCGCCGGCTATCACCAAGGCGATTGGGGATCATTGGTGGAACTTTGGTATCACTACAATCGGCTGATTGCAGTGCTCATTCGCAATATGCGCGAGTCCAGCTTATCGACGCCGTGCACGATCACACCGTACGAAACATGCACGCTTGGATATCTCGTGACGGACTACCTGGAACACATGAAACATCACCTCGCTAAAATAAACGAACGATAACAAACCGACAACGCACCGTGCCTGAACGGCGACACTCTTTGTCAACTTGATTCGCCAGAGAAACGATCGTATATGAGACTTTCCGTCGCTCAGGTTCGTTCGACAGCAGGAGACATCCTCGCCAATCTCGCAAAGCATGAGGTTGCTGTTCGCCGCGCGGCGGAGTTGAAGGCCGAACTGGTTCTGTTTCCTGAACTCTCGCTCACAGGCTACGAACCGGCATTGGCGCAGCGACTCGCAGTTCGTTCGAACGACTCTCGTCTTGATCGATTGCAGACGCTCAGTGATGCCAATGAAATTATCATCTGTGCAGGAATGCCGTTGGCGGGCGACGTTGGTGTCGAGATCGCCATGTTGTTGTTTCAGCCTTCGTCTCCTCGACTGACCTACTCAAAGCAGTTACTTCATGCGGACGAGCTTCCGTACTTCGCGTGTGGAGACGGCCAGACGCTGCTTCGGAAAGACGGTCACGTTCTGGTCCCGGCGATCTGCTACGAGTCAATGCAACCACAGCATGCTGAAGCTTCCGCGAGCCTCAGGGCCGATGTCTATCTCGCCAGCGTGGCCAAATCAGCCGCCGGAGTCGCTGAGGCATATCGTCACTATCCACTGATCGCAAGGAAGCACAACATGACGGTGATGATGACGAATTGCCTCGGGCCAGGCGACACCTTCATCAGCGCGGGTTGCTCCGCTGTATGGAACTCGCAAGGTCAACTTGTTGGTCAACTCGACGACCAACACGAAGGCGTGCTGGTCTTCGACACCGATACCCAGGAAATGGCTACAGCCACATGGTGACGAATGGCACCAAACGCACAATAATTGGACTGCTGCAGCCTGCCGCCGCTTTCTCATCATCAGCCTATTGCTCCGGTCCGACACGCCGGAGTGGTCCCGGTCGATGTGACCGGAGCACGCTGGGACAGTTCCGAGCAGTGTCACCAGAGCGGGTTGGCGCGTCATCTTGCTGGTAAACGTCGTCCAGGGATGTTTCGTCATTTCTCAAACATTTGACTCAGAGAATGTCCCCGACGCTCCCTCCTGAGTTAGCTGCTTGTCGGCTCAGTGGCATCCAATTGAGTCTCTAACGGGATTGTGTCTGTAGTCCATTTGAATGTGCCAAATGGCCAAGTTCACGGAGCCCAATGAATCAAATTGATCTCGCGGCGATTGCGTAGACGCGGACGGTGAATCGATTTGCTGTCGATCAGGGCGCGATATCCTCTGTTGCTGACGTGCTCTGAGAATCTGCGGCCGCAGTCTCACCAACAACCAATTCTGGTTCCGTGGGCACATCCAGTTCAGCAGCTGATTCAGTCGCAGGAGCCGAACTTACGTTGTCATTCTTAGTCTGGTAACACCCCATGATGATCACGCGATGTCGGGCGGGAGATTTGGTGATACCTCAAACTGAGCTGCTTCTCTTCTTGTGGCGACTGTATCCCGGGTTGACGATCAGATCGCGGGGCAATTATTGGCGACGTTTGCTACTGGTTTCCAACGAACTTCAACACAGAACCTGCGATTTCTGGTGAATCAACTTGTCGAAGTAGCGATGCGTGCGCTGTCACCAGGTGTCAACGATCCTTTCACAGCAATGAACTGCATGGATTGGCTGCAGTCCGGGCTGGAGAATCTGGCGAACCGAAAATTGCCCGACGCACATCGGCACGATGAAAACCATAACCTGCGAGTCGTCACCCAGCCTGAAACATTCGCGGCCTTTGTATCGCTTATCTGCGATCAACTGCGACCATACGTGGCGGTCGATCGCAACGTTGCGATCCATATGATTGAAATGCTGGCAAAAGTCGCTGCCGTCACTGATAACGCATCCCGCCGCCGCGTGTTGATTCAGAGTGGTGGATGGCTGAGAAAAGAATGCCTCAAGGCTCTCGAAGACAAAAGTGCTTTGAGGCTATTTACCGACCGCTATCGTTCGTTGATACGACTGGGCCGCGACGAAACCTATCGTGAGCAATTAATGGAGACCGGACACTGGATCGGTGGGCGAGCGTAATAACCGTCATTCGAAAAACGTTTCAACGCTGAGCTTCCCAGACAGGCATACGGCTCACAAAAGGTCTTCGAGGCAGTTTCATGCACTCAACAGAAGGCGCGCTCCAGCAACTCTTGAATCGTGAAATCCGTTTCAGAACAATGAAAGTCGGTATCTGGATCTTCAGGGCGTTCCTTACATCGGCTGCAGGTGCCGGTAATGTTTTCGTAATGCAACAAGTCTGTGCAATCGGAATAACCCATGCGGCAATTACATACGGGTTTTGGAATACTGGGCAAGTTCTAGCAGCAGAGTTCGATCAGTCGTGGCCCGCTCTGATATTAACATCAAGGACGTTTTAGTCTAAGCGGATGCAGGAAAAGCTGGTTTCCCCTACCGCAAAGGCTGCTTGAATATGGTTCCCCGTTCCACGCTTTGGATTCTTCGTAGTGTTCTGGGATTTCGGATTGATACGAAAGCTGTTCGACAAGCCCTGCGTAAGTTTTGTCATCAGTCATTGATCCACAAGATGCGTCGGCGGGCTTTGCAGTTGGCCGCAGCGGCAGCGGTGAATCTCGTTCTGCATGCAACGTTCACGACAACGGTAATGGCTCAACTGCCGACAGGGGCGGACGTAGTTGCAGGCAATGCAGCGATCAGTACGTCCGGCCCGGTGATGGACGTGAACGCGGCGTCGGCGCGGACGATTATCAACTGGAATCAGTTCAACATCGGAGCCGGCCATACGGCGAATTTTAATCTGCCGGATGCGAACTCTGCCATTCTGAATCGTGTAACAACACCTGATATGCCATCGGCGATCAACGGGGCATTGAATTCTAATGGGCATGTTTATCTGGTGAACCCCAGTGGCATTGTGGTCGGTTCATCGGGAGTCGTGAATACGAATGCGTTTGTCGCATCGACGTTTGATATTGCCAATGACAAGTTCATGGCTGGCGGGGCGTTGACGTTTTCGGACAACGGCTCAAATGCAGCCATCGTGAACAGTGGGACGATCAACACAGGGGATGGTGGTGCGCACTTGATTGCGAACAACATCGCCAACAACGGCACGATCACATCGGTCGGCGGAAACATTACGTTGTCCGGCGGTGGGTCGGTGACGCTGAGTAACGGCGTTAACTATGTGCAGCCGACTCTGGAAACATTAGCAAGTGGCATCAGCCCGACGGCGGGATTGATTCAGAACACCGGAACGATTCGCGCGACCGGAGCTGCGACCAGCGGCGGCGAAGTTTATCTGGTGAATCCGAACGGGAAGATTCTGCATGACGGGACGATTGCCGCGCAGCGCGAGACGACAGCGGTCGCAGCAAGCAGTTCAGCGTCCGGCCCCGAAGCGGGCACCGGCGGCTCACTGGGCGGGCGCGTTCAGTTGGAAGCCGATGACATTACGTTGACGGCGAATTCGTCGATTGATGCCAGCGGAACGCACGGCGGCGGCGAAGTACTGGTCGGTGGTGACTGGCAAGGCAGCGGTTCGATGACTCAGGCGACTTCCGTCACGATGGAAGCAGGCGCCACGATTGATGCTTCGGCAACTGAAAGTGGCGATGGTGGCAAAATCGTGCTGTGGTCAGACGTGGTCAACGCTCAATCGGTCACCCGGGTATTTGGAACGCTGTTAGCGAAAGCCGGGGAGCTGGCAGGCAATGGCGGACAGATTGAAACTTCAGGAGCGACCGTTGACACCGATAGAATCTCCGTTAACGGGGGTGCGGCGAACGGAGTCGCTGGGTTGTGGTTGATTGATCCGTACAACTACACCATCAACAGTGCAGCTGCAGGTAACATCGTGGCGGCACTCAATTCAGGTACGAGTGTAACGGTGCAAACGACGGCAAACACTGCCAGCTACGGCAGCAGTGGCAACAGCGGCGATGCCGGCGACATCACCGTGGCCAGCAACATTGTGACCGGGGCGATGTCAGGCGATGCGACCCTGACGTTGAAAGCTGAACGACATATCGTCGTCAATGCAGCGAACGGGATCGATGCAACTCAGAACGGCAATACTCACAAACTGAACGTGAAGCTGTGGGCCGATACCGACAATTCGGGCGACGGGATCAACATCTTCAGTTCGCCAACGATCGCAACCAATGGCGGTTCGTTCACGGCAGGCAATGGCAATACGGCGACGATCGGTGGCGCATCAGTCAAGGTCGGCGGTGATATCTACATCAACGGAACCTCCGCTCAAACGATCGATACCGCTGGTGGTGATATCACAATCAATGGGGAAACGATCGTTGCGAATACCAACGGAATCACGTTCGATTCCGGCGGCGGCAGTATCGTCTTCGGTGGAGTTTTGAATTCCGGCAATCAATACACTTACGTTGACGGTCCCGATGGCCAGGCGAATTCGTGGGACTGGGCTCGCAACAATGCCAAAAACGGGACGGCGGGTGGTTCTGCGCTCGGTGATAGTTACATGGTGACCATCACGTCTCGCCTGGAAAACGCCATCGCGGGTATCGCAGCCGGTTATCGCGGTGCGTGGATCGGTGCGTACCGCAATACTGCCACACCAAACGATTGGGTTTGGGCGGATGGGCCCGAAGCTGGCCAACACTTCTTCACTCAAGCTGGCGGCGGCGGCTCACCGGAAAGTGGTTGGTATTCCAATTTCGGTTCGGGCGAACCCAATGGAACGGGAACTGGTGGTGAAACTCGTGGTCAGTTCTTCGGTACCGCCGGGCAGTGGAACGACTTAGGATCAGCCACAACATTCGCGGCCTCGCAGGCTTCACAATACTCGGTCCTTGGCTATGTTCGCGAAACGAACCTTGCACCAACTGCGGTTACCATCAACGCCGGAGCCGGTAACGTCACGTTCAATGGCGGTGTCGGTAGCAGCAAGGCCCTGGCTTCGTTGACTGCAACCGCAGGTGCAGGCATTCACATCAACGGAGGTCAAGTCAGGACCGAAGGAGTTCAAACCTACAACAGTCCGGTTTTGCTCGGCGCGCATACGAATTTTTCAACCGTCCAAAGCGACATCATTTTTGGATCAACGATTGATTCGGACAGTGCCAGCCACCAATGGAATCTGACAGCGACGATTACGCCCGGCAAGACATATTACTGGGTGGATTGGATTAGCTGGAACAACACGACCAAGACGGCGACCGGAACCATCACGGTTGGTTCCGACGTCATTAACGTTACGTACTATAATCCTCAGGGAATTAATCTCGCTCAGACGTCCGGTGGAACCAACTACTGGACTGGTTACACCGGCGGAGCATTCGCTGGCGCATCGCCCTACGTCAGTTCTAATGTGGCGAATGGCCCGTCAACTTCTGACATTATCCAACTCCGATATGGTGGGTCGCAGACGCTGACGTTCAGCCAATCCGTGGAGAACCTTGCCTTCAGCGTTGTCAGTATGAACGGCAATGGCTACGGATTTGATCAAGACTTCACGATTGAAGGCAACTCAGGCATTAACGGAGCGGGACCGGGCTACTATGGTTCGGGGACCTTTGTCAAATCCATCGTCGGCAATACGTTTCAATTGAACGATGGTGGAGTCAATGGAGCAAGTGTCGGCGGAAATAGCGAACCGCACGGAACCATTCGATTCGGCAATGCATTCTCTTCGCTCACATGGAACAGCCTCAGTAACGAACTCTGGAACGGCTTCACCGTCGGCGTCAGCGGTACCAGCAGCACGGCGGGCTCGGTTCAGTTCAATGGACTTGTCGGCGACACAGCCGGACTCGGGACTATGACGGTAAACGGTGCTGCCCAGACGACAGCAGATATCACTGGGGCAGCGTCACTCAGTGTATCGGGTCTCGCAAGCCTCGGTGGCAACATCACCACCTCCGGAAATCAGAGTTTCGGCAGTGCTGTTACTCTCGGAACTGATCTGAGCTGGACAACGACCAGCAATGGAAGTGTCAGCACGAGCAGCACCGTCGATGGAGCGCACGACCTGACGATCGAAACAGCCGGCACGGGAGACGTGGCGTTGAGCCGGGCGGTTGGCAGCACGAACGCCTTGACCGGATTGACCATCACAACGGACCAACTGAGTGCAGCGGAAATCGCCCTTGCCGCGAACGCTGCTTTGAATCTAACAACGTCAGGCGCCAGCTCGATCACTGGAGTGATTTCGGGAACCGATGCAACGCTGTCGAAAGCTGGCAGTGGCACGTTGACCCTGTCCGGAACGAATACCTACTCAGGCAGTACAACCGTTTCGGCAGGAACACTCTCGATCGCTTCCGATGCGAACCTGGGAACCGCTCCAGGATCTGCGACAGCCGGGCACCTCACGCTTAACGGCGGCACGCTGCTGGTCACCGGCAACATGACGCTCAATAGTAAACGTGGCATCGAACTGGGCGATGACGATGGCAGCGTTTCTGTCAATTCCGGTGCGACGGCTCAATACAGCGGCATCATTGATGGAAGCGGCGATTTCACAAAGGCAGGAGCCGGGAAGCTGACACTTTCGGGACCGAATACTTACACCGGAGCAACGCAGGTCAGCGGCGGCATCCTGGAAGCGAACAACCTTTCCGCGCTCGGCGACAACTCGGCTGTGACACTTGATAACACGGCGGGTGTCAGCCTGAACCTGCTGTCCGACCTGACAATTGGCTCACTGGCAGGCGGCGGCTCTACCGGCGGAAACGTTTCGCTGGGTACTTCCAGGCTCACCGCTGGTGCTGTTGGAACGTCGACAACATTTGCGGGCGTAATCTCCGGCACGGGATCCCTGGACAAAACCGGTTCCGGCGATTTCACACTCACGGGAAACAACAACTACACCGGCGCAACCACAATCGGCGCGGGGCAGTTGATTATCGAGAATGATGCGCCCACATTTGCGACCAGCAGCATTGATGGTCCAGGTTCACTCACCGTTCGTTCGGCAAGTGATTCCTTCAGCGCTCCATTCAACACGTCGTCGGCTCCGTTCGGGATCAACACGGGCCTGGGCGGCCTGACACTGGGTAAAGTCGGCAACACGGCAAACATCACCATCGGTGGCGCTCAAGTGGTGAACGGAAATGTCAGCGTTTACGGTGGCGACATCGTTGTCGGTGGCAGCATCACCAAAACCACGACTGCAGACACAATAGTCGATCTTGTTGCGTCCGGCAGCGTTACCGTGAATAGCGGAGTCAACATCGGAACGTCTGGAAGCAGAACAGACCTGGCAATTGAGTCGTACACGAACTCGAATCTCAACGGTGTCTTCACGGGTAACGGAAGTCTGACCAAAAGCGGTGGCGGATTTCTGAAGATCAACACAGTTCAGACCTACGCCGGTGACACAAACATCAACGGCGGCATTCTGATGCTGGGCGCTGATGACGTGTTGCCGGATTTGACTCGCATGATCATCGGAGTCAACGGCATCTTCAGCCTGAACAGTTTTGACGAAACCATCGGTTCACTGGAAGGCGACGGAATTGTTGAAAATGGTTCCGTTGTGCGAGACGGAATCGTGCTGTGGCTGGATGCCGGTAACGGCGCGTCTTATGACGGAACCGGCAATACCTGGTACGATTTAAGTGGCAACGGTTACGACGGCACAATCTACGGGAATCCCACCTATGACGGCGCGAATCGTCAGTTCTCGTTCACAAGCAACAGTCAGTACGTCCAGTTAACTCAATTGCCCGCGAACTTTCTGTCGACCGGTGACGGCGTTCTGGATGGCCTGACGGTCTTTTCGGTCGCGGATTTTGGCGCTGTTAACTTCTGGGAACGCATCGTCGACTTCGGCAATGGTGCGCCCGATTCCAATATCATCCTTTCTCGATTCGGGAACACGAACGGTGTCAACTTCGAGCTGTATAACCCGACAACGACCCACAAGATCGACGCCACCGGTGCCAATGCTTTGATCCCAGTTGGCGGCGGGGTACGTAGTTACGCCGCTTTGGCCGATGGAACAAACCTGCTGTTGTTCGCAGATGGAAATCTGGCTCTGTCCAGGGCTGATTCCGCCCTGCCAAACGAAGTGATCCGAACCAATAACTTCATCGGCAAGAGCAACTGGGCCGTCGATGATACACTGCGCGGCACAATCGGTGTCGTGCTGGTCTACGATCGAGCCCTCACGACGACCGAAGTTCAACAGAACCATGCCGCTTTTGCAGCTCGCAGCCCCGCTACTTTGATGGTCGGCGGTAACAATCTCGACACAACATTCGACGGTCGCATCGAGAACGGAGCCGACACACTGAATCTGGTCAAAAACGGAATCGGCACGTTCACGCTCGGCGGAAACAACAGTTACTCCGGCACGACGACAATCAATACGGGCACACTGATTGCCGGCAACGGAGCCACATCCGGAACGTTGGGGCTGGGCAACGTGATCAACAGTGCCGAGTTGTTGTTCAATCGCTCCGATAGCATTTCGATCGCAAACAACATCAGCGGTTCTGGTAACGTGACCAAGCAAGGCACTAATGATGCGACTCTGACCGGCGCTCAAACCTACACCGGCGGTACGAATATCGCAGATGGTTCGCTGACATTCCAGAATGATCTGGCCCCAGCGACATCCGGCTTCACCGGAAATGGAACAGTCGCGATCAAGCCTTCGGGCACGAGTTTCAGCAGTGCTGTGAATAGCCTGTACAACTTCGCATCAACACTCACAGGGCTGACGATCGGCAAGTCCGGCAACACGGCGGATATCACCATCGCATCGACGATCGACATCAACGGTGATGTCGCAATCCTTGGTGGCGATATCGCTTTGGACAGTGTCGTTTCGACTTCCGCCGGAAACAGTTTGACGTTGGCGGTTTCGGGCAATGCAACGCAGTCCGCGTCCATTTCAACTGACCAATTGTTGCTGCAGGGCACAGGGAATTTCGCACTGGCCAATGTGGCGAACTCGTTCGACACGATCGCTGGTGGTTCCACAACTGCTCGATTGGGCAATGTCGACGTTGTGAACTCCAACGTCGTGACGATCGGCACCGTCGAAGGAGTTTCAGGACTCACAGCCAGTGGCACTCTGAACATCGCGACGCTGGCGGGGGATCTGACTGTTGCGCAAAATGTCGACACGACCAATGCTTCCTCCGCGGCAGTAACGCTGAACGCGGGTCGAACCGCAGCCGTCGGCAGTGATTTGGGCGGCAATTTGTTGTTCACTGGTGGCACGGTCACCGTTGGCGCAGGCGGACGAGGAACAATGTATTCGGGTTCAATCGCGAACAGTTCTGGGCTCACCAATCTGGTCGGAAGCGGCAGTGGGCATTTCCGCTACAACAGCGACGAAGCGACCAATAACTTCACGCTGGCACTGGGCAGCGGTTTGTTTGGTATCTATCGCGAACAGCCAACTATCGACGTCACCGTGGATAGCCAATCACAAACCTATGGCGACACATTGCCAACATTGACCTATACAACGAATGGAAACACCAACGGCGACACGCTGGCTCAGATTTTTGATGGTGGTGCCATCGGCGTGGGTGGCGCGACGTCCTCCAGCGGCAATTACATAGCCGGCAATCATGCATTGAATGTGATCGGGGCAGATGCCGAACAACTCGGCTATTCCCTCGGCACCGTGACAGGCAACACGCTGACGGTCGATGCAAAAGTCATCACGACGCCTCTCGTGATCGACAACAAAACCTACGATGGAACGGCATCCGCCACCTTCACAGCTTCGGCCAACGGTGCCGTCTCCGGCGACTTCGTTTCGATCGGCGGTTCCGCGACCTTTGCTGACAAGAACGTGGGGACAGGAAAGACAGTTAACGTGACCGGTCTGAATATCACCGGAGCTGATGCCAGCAACTACTTGCTGAACAGCACCACTGACACTTCAGCCGCTGACATCACGGCAAAGTCTGTCACCGTCAGCGGTCTTACTGCCGACACGAAAGTCTACGACGGCGCGACAACAGCTACGATCGACCACAGCACCGTTAGCTTCGGTGGCATGATCGCCGGTGATGACCTTTCAGCTTCCGATACGACCGGAACGTTCGCAGACAAAAACGTTGGCACGGGCAAAGCGGTGACGCTCAGTGGCACGACCTATAGCGGCACGGACGTTGGTAACTACACCTTCGTCGATCAATCGTCCACAACAGGATCGATCACTCCAAAGTCCGTAACGGTCAGCGGGCTGGTGGCGAACGATCGAATCTACAACGGCACCACAGCAGCCACCATCGATCTCAGCGGAGTGACCTTTAACGGCATCATCAGTGGTGACGATCTCACGGCCAACGGCACGAGTGGAATATTCGACGATAAAAACGTGGGCACCACGAAGGCGGTTACGCTAAGCGGCACAACGTACGGCGGCACAGATCTGAGTAATTACACGTTCGTTGACCAAACCGCGTCAGCCGCAGCCATCACCGCGAAATCAGTCACTGTGAGCGGAATCACGGGTGTGAATAAAGTCTACGACGGAACAACTGCGGCGACTGTCGATCACAGCGGTGTGAACTTCAACGGCATGATTGGCGGTGACGATCTGACGGCTGCCGACACCGCGGGCGACTTCGCTGACAAAAACGTTGCCAACGGCAAGACGGTAACGTTAAGCGGCACGACCTACGGTGGCACCGACGTCGGTAACTACACGTTTGCGGATCAGTCTTCCACGACCGCCGATGTCACACCGAAATCGCTGACTGTCAACGGGTTCGTTGCTGCCGACAAAGTCTATGACGGCACCGTGCAGACCAGCGTTGATGACAGCAATCTGGTCTATGAGGGATTGATCAGTGGCGATGATGTCTGGGTAAACTCGGGGTCGGGAGCATTTACTGACAAGAATGTCGGCACCGGCAAGACGGTCAATGTTGGCTACGGTGCGGGCGGTGCAGATTACTTCAACTACACCACGACTGTTGACAGTGTCACGACTGCCGATATCACGGTGAAATCGCTGGTCATTAATCTGCAGGGCGAAGGCAGCCGCGAATACGACGGAACTTCCAACATCACCTTGAACGGTATCACGCCAACCTTGAATGGCCTGATCAGCGGCGACGCTGTATCCATTAGCACCGGCAGCGTGACAGGCTTCCTCGACAAGAACGCGGGAACCAACAAAGAAGTCGTCTACAGCGGTTTTGATATCACCGGAGCTGATTCAACCAACTACGTGCTGCAATCCGGCAGTGCGGCATCCACGGCTACGATTGCTCAGAAGTCCGTCGTCATCAGCGGACTGCAAGCCAACGACCGTGTCTACGACGGCACGACAGCAGCCACAGTGGACCACAGTGGCGTCAACTTCAGCGGCATGATCACCGGTGACAACCTGAACATCGCCGACACCATTGGCACCTTCGCAGACAAGAATGTCGGCACTGGCAAATCAGTCACTCTGAGTGGCAGCACGTACGGCGGTGTGGATGTCGGCAACTATTCGTTTACCGATCAGACAATCTCTTCGGCGGATATCACTCCGAAAGCCCTGACACTCAGCGGCATCGCGGCCGCAAACAAGACCTACGATGGAGGCACGTCGGTCGTTCTGAATTATTCCGGTGTGACATTTAATGGCATGGTGGCGGGCGACGACCTGACGGCCGGTGCGGTCGCTTCATTCAATGACAAGAATGCCGGAACAGGCAAGACGGTCCAACTGACGCTGACCGAAGCTGGTGCAGACGTCAACAACTACACATGGACCAGGCAGCAGACAACGACCGCTGACATCCTGCAGAAGTCGATCACCATCAGCGGAATCACAGCCAGTGATAAGATCTACGACGGATCCCCCGTTGCGACGGTTGATCTGAGCGGAGCCAATTTCAACGGCATGGTCAGTGGCGACGATCTGACCATCGCCGACACCATCGGCACGTTTGCCGACAAAAACGTCGGCACGACAAAAGTCGTCACACTCAGCGGCAACACTTACGGCGGAACCGATGTCGGAAACTATGCGTTCACAGATCAGACCTCCACGACAGCTGACATCACAGCTAAGAATCTGACGGTTTCCGGCATCACGGCCGAACACAAAATCTACGACGGCACCACATCTGCGAACGTTGACATCAGTGGAGTCAACTTCGGTGGACTTGTCACCGGCGATGACTTCGACGTTGCATCAACCGGCCTATTCAGTGACAAAAACGTCGCTGATGGCAAGACAGTGGCGCTCAGTAACGTCTTCGCCGGATCCGATGTCAGCAATTACAGCATCACCGACCAGGCCAACACCATGGCCGACATCACTCCGAAGTCGATCACCATCAGCGGTGTCACGGCGGCGGACAAGATCTACGACGGCAACACCATCGCGAGTGTTGATTCAACAACTGTTGTCTTCAGTGGTATAGTCGCCGGAGACGATCTGACAGTTTCCAGTTCGGGCCTGTTCGAAAACAAGAACGTCGGCGCCGGCAAAACAGTTCAACTGACGAACGTCTTCGGCGGCATTGACTTAAGCAACTACACACTGACTGACCAGTTCACGACCACCGCCAACGTAACTCAGAAGTCGATCTCCGTGTCAGGTATCACAGCTTCCGGAAAGGTCTACGACGGCACGACAACCGCAACGGTTGACACCAGCGGAATCAACTTCAACGGCATCATCAGCGGAGACAGCCTGTCGATTATGGCAACCGGTGACTTCGACAACAGGAATGTCGCGAACGGAAAAACTGTGACTCTGACCAGTAGTTACACGGGCATCGATGCGGACAACTATGCGATTGTCGACCAGGCGACAACAACGGCCAACATCACAGCAAAAAATCTGACAGTTTCCGGTATCACGGCCGAGAATAAAATCTACGACGGCACCACATCAGCGACGGTCGACATCAGCGGAGTCGCCTTCAATGGACTTGTCACCGGCGATGACTTCGATGTGTTGTCAACCGGCCTGTTCAGTGATAAGAACGTTGCTGATGGCAAGACGGTCACTTTGGCTAACACTTTCGCGGGCACTGATGTGGATAACTACAACATCACCGATCAGTCCACAACAACGGCCGACATTTCACCGAAGTCGATCACGATCAGCGGCATCACGGCTGCTGATAAGATCTACGACGGCAACAATATCGCGACGGTTGATCTCAGCGGCCTGACCTTCAACGGCATCGTTTCCGGAGACAACCTGAACGCCAGTGGCACGACGGGAAGCTTCAGCGACAAACATGCCGAAACCGGTAAGGCGGTGACTCTGGCGAACACAACGTATGGTGGCAGCGATGTCGGCAACTATTCGATTGTCGATCAGCTCAGCACCATCGCCGATATCACGCCGAAGGCCATCACGGTCAGCGGCCTGGTCGCAGCCAACAAAGTTTACGACGGCACAACCGCAGCCGGCGTTGATTTCAGTGGCCTCGTATTCAACGGCCAGGTAGCCGGCGACGACCTGACTGCTGTTGCCACCATTGGCACGTTCGCTGATAAGAACGTCGGCACAGTCAGGGCCGTCACGCTTAGCGGCACCACCTACGGCGGCAGTGATCTGGGCAACTATTCCATCACCGACCAGACCGCATCCACCGCTGATATTACGGCAAAAAGCCTGACAGTTTCCGGCATCACCGCCGACAACAAAATCTACGACGGGACAATTTCGGCGACCGTTGACATCAGTGGAGTCACGTTCAACGGCGTGGTCACCGGCGATGACTTTGACATCACATCCACCGGCCTGTTCAGCGATAAGAACGTCGCTGACGGCAAGACGGTGACGCTCAGCAACGTCTTCGCCGGATCCGATGTCAACAACTACAGCATCACCGACCAGACCACCACCACGGCCGACATCACTCCAAAGTCGATCACCATCAGTGGAGTCACGGCAGCGGACAAAATCTACGACGGCAACACCATCGGTAGTGTTGATTCAACGACTGTTGTCTTCAGTGGTATAGTCGCTGGAGACGATCTGACAGTTTCCAGTTCGGGCCTGTTCGATAATAAGGACGTCGGCGCCGGCAAAACAGTTCAACTGACGAACGTCTTCGGTGGCATTGACCTGAGTAACTACTCAATCACGAATCAGTTGAGCACGACCGCAAACGTCTCCAGACTAGGCAGCGTGATGTGGATCGGCGGGCTCACGGGCGACTGGAGCGATCCTGCGAACTGGGCCGGCGGAGCGATCCCGGATCTGGCGAACGTTGCGAATGTGATTATTCCAGTGGGAGTCACACCTGTCTTCGACAGTAACGTCAACGGTCCTGTCGATATTGACTCACTGACCGGCGGAAATCTGCTGATGGACAGTGGCACGCTCAGCGTTGCCAATAACGCTACGCTCGACGACTTCACTCAGAACGGCGGTCTCTTCAACGTTGGCGGCAATTTTACGTTCAATCACGCCACGGTGAATTCGGGTATGCTGAACGTCACGGGAAACACGACGGGGGGCACGTTCACACAGAACGGTGGAACGGTCGGCTTCGGCGGTGATCTGGATGTCGCAACCTACGAACAAACCGATGGCGACACAACCATCGGAGGCACCTTCACTTTCGGAACCGGCACTGTCAGCAGTGGGACACTCAACGTCACGGGCAACACAACAGGTGGCACCTTTACGCAGAACGGCGGAACGGTCGGCTTCGGCGGTGATCTGGATGTGACAACCTACGAACAAACCGATGGCGACACAACCATCGGAGGCACCTTTACATTCGGAACCGGCACTGTCAGTGGTGGAACGCTGGACGTCACGGGCAACACGACAGGCGGCACCTTTACGCAGATCGGCGGAACGGTCGGCTTCGGCGGTGATCTGGATGTCGCAACCTACGAACAAACCGATGGCGACACAACCATCGGAGGCACCTTCACTTTCGGAACCGGCACTGTCAGCGGTGGAACGCTCAACGTTACTGGCAACACGACCGGCGGCACCTTTACGCAGAACGGCGGAACCACAGGATTCGGCAGCGATTTCGAGGTTGCCGATTTTACTCAGACCGGAGGTACTCAGCATACGAGCGGAACGTTCACCGTTACAAACAGCTTCACACAGACAGGATCCGGAACCATTGATGTCGATGGCGACGTGGCGATTACTCAGCAGAATGGAGATCTCACAGTTCGCAATCTGACCGGTCACAACGTGCAGCTGAACAGCCCGAACGGCGGCGTTCAGTTGGGCAATGTGACGTCTGCGGGCAATACGAGCGTTACAGCAGGCAATGGAGGAATCAGTCAACTCCCCGGCACGCGAGTCGTCATCAATGGCAATTCAACATTCAATGCAACTCGAGACAACAAACCAGCAGAGGTCGATCTATCGAATGCGAACAATGATTTCCAAGGCACAATCAGCGGACGTGGCTCGAAGTTTACAGTGACTGACATTGACGGGCATGTGCAGTTCGGCGCTGTGGTCTCCGATGAACTCACAAAGTTGGCGCAGGAGACGACGGGGAACACTGTTTTGGATACAAATACTCGATATGACGAAAGTCAAAATTCCGGAGCTCGACCGCTGAACACCGTTGAGCGATTAGGGTTCTCGTGGCTTCAGCGAATTGCCTCGTGGTTCAGTCGAAGCCCAGTTGAGAATGCCGTGACTCCAGAGCAACTCACACTGACAATCGGGGAGGTATTGATTAGATCGGCACACAATGGTTCAGACGGGCCGCACGAAGATCCCACACGGCTGTAAAACGTGGTGATGTCTTGTGATTCCTGCAACTCTGCGGCAACGATCCCCACCAACTCACGGTCGTTTCCCCGGGATCCAGGTCAAACCCAGATGGGCGCGATTTTCACGAGGTGAATTTGGCAGATCATTAAACCCGTAACCCCAATCAAAGCGTGCGGAGAGTCGGTCGCTGACGTTGTAGCGAAAACCGACTCCGGTGCTCAGGGCAAAGACACTGGCCGATTCTCCGGGCCGGGCATTTTGAGTGTATCCGTTCGCCATGTCCATAAAGACATATGGGCGCATGACCTTCATATCCTCATCACATCCCCAGCGGAAGGACTTCGGCCCTAATTCAAAATTGCCGATCCAGCCATGATCGGCGTTGAACGCATTCGGATCGTAGCCACGAAGCGTATCGTGTCCACCAAGGCCCAGCATTTCACTGAAAAGTAATCGTTCCGACGCCGCCTGCCCCGTGAGTCGAAAAACGAACAGCGTATTATCGTTCAGCAACTGAGCCTGCTCAGTCATCGCACGGCCGTAAACGTAGTCGGGTGATGTTCCTGGTCGAATTGTCTGAAATGCCGCACTGGAATTCGCTCCGGTCATTCCGCCACCGGGTCCCACATAAGCATCGAACTTCCACAGCGAATACTGATCGGCGTCATCGCGGACCAGATCATCCATGCTCAGGTGGAATTGAAAGAGATCCGCGTTAGAAGCGGACACCGTACTTCCGGCGAATTCCAGGTTATTGTTTGTCGATTTGAAATCCATGCCCAGCATGACGTTCTGGCTGTGTTCATAAGAGCGAATCAGATGGCGAGTCAATCCGACGCCCGTCTGCCAACTCTGGCCACTCTGACTCAGTCCGCCGCCCAGCATCGGCGATACCTCCGCCCAACTGCCGAAGGTCGAGAAACTATAATTACGATTCAGCGGCTGATTGTAGCTGGCGGAATGCGCGGTAAGTCGACTGAACTCCTGGTCGGTTGTGTATTGATAGCTGAGAATTCCGCCTCGACCAAACAAATTTCCATACATCGCGCCGGCGAAGAGTCGACCGTAACTCAGTGATCTCACACCCGAGTCATCCATCCCCAGATATCCACGTACCGGAGTGACGTCGTTTGACTTGAAGATGACATCAGTTGAGCCATCCACATCACCGGGTCGAAAATCGACGGAGACCCGGCGAAATGGATTCTGATTGAGCCAGTAGAGGTCATTCTTCAGTCGTGATTCCCGAAGACTGTCGCCGGACTGAGTACATTCAATCCAGCGATCAAGTTCCCGACATTCAAAGACGCAACCCGGCTCAATGACGACCTGACCAACGCGTGATTCAATTACCACCAGCGTCAGTGTGCCTCCAGTGATGCGTTGTTCCGGAACCACAATGTCAACAATCGGCCGGTCGCAACGCTGATACAGTCGAATCAGATCGCGAGTCAACAGGTTGATTCGTCGCAGTGTGATCGGCTGACCAATGTACCTGGCGACGATTGTGTCTACCGCGCGGCTATTTGCCAGAGATGTCGCATCGACAACATTGCGATGCAGCCCGACCATAGCGTCATTTTCGTGATCAACGGAAACTTTTGAGGCGTCATCCACAACGATGACCGCATCCAGCCGCTCCACGAGCACCCGATCATCCTGCTGTTCCGGCGGATCATCCTGCTTCGGGACCGAAGGTAGATTCTGCGGCGTTTCAGAAAGTGTTCGCGGCTTGTATCGTTCGTAATTCTGAGCCTGCGCGATATCGCACAGCGCAGTAAGCAAAGCGACCAGCGCGATCAAAATCGACAAGCCGCGCAAAATGCCGCGCGTCGTATGATCTTCCATGATTTTCCTTAACAGCTTAATCCATCAAGCTGATCGCCTCAATCGGCGAGGTCATCGCACTGATCGAGTCGTGACGGAAGAAGATATTTCTTCCGGCGCGAATAAACACGCTTTCTCTAATTCGACGCGACCTCAACGGGACTTCAGGATGTCCCGTCAGGGATGAAGTTCACACCTCATGCAGTGTCCAACATATAGGTCTCAACACATGAATCAAACATGCATGGCAATCCATTCAGGAAAGCTCTCGCGGTTCCGTTGCGTAGCATAAACCCGAAGTTCAACAATTTGCGGCCAGGATCATTCAAGTCAAATGCAGGGGATCAAACTTGAAACGCCCAGCTTGGTCCACCATGTCATGGCCCCGTTGTGCTCAGAACCTTCTGTATTTTCGGCGAAGGGTTTCATCAGCCCATCATGTATCCGCGTATCACATGATTTCAACGGCTGCTGTCTCACTGACACTGAATAAGTCAGTGGTACTTTCAAGCCTGTCTGCTTCATAGTATGACACCCACGAAATCCCGATCGTTCGAATTTATTCGATGCTGGAGATTTGACGGCAGTTGCGACCGAAGATGATCGGGGGCTTCAATTGCAATCTCGATCTGGCACATTTTTCCGTCTCAGGCGTGATTCGCTATTGTCGCGGCATCGTCCTGCGTTGATGGCCTTACTGTTTACTGTGACACCCAAATTTCATTCAGTAACCCAACGTGACTTTGCAGGGCGACATTAGCTTGTTGAGGGACACTGGGTTTCAAAACAATTCCTCACGTTCCGCATTTCCTTTGTGATGACAACGTCCCATCGGGAAGTCTGCTACCGTTCAAGCAACTTATCGAATTTCAGCGTGACGCGGCATACTTCGGCTAGGAAGTGGTTAAAGCGATCGGCATCGACTGAAGAGGCGAACGATGTGGCGACAAGTTCCGCAGGCTTTATCAAACTCATTTTGAGCCCGGCACGTTTTCAAGTCAGGTCTGCGAGGGCGGAATCCTCTTCGGTGGATAAACCGGGCGGCGGATATTCGGACGTCGTTGCTTACTCAGGACTAACCGACCTGAGTTAGATGCGATTTCTTTTTCACTCTACTCCGATGATGTCGACTGACCCCGAAAACAGCACTTCATACACGGCTCCGGTGGTCACGACCAGAGCGGGATACCTGAGTTCGCTTCGCTGCTCCGGTCCGACACGCTGCTGTAGCATCAATCTGATCTACGGTGTCGCTCAAGTCTCATTCCCGCGCCTCGTCGAAATGACAACACTAGTCGGGTGAACCTTTGCCGCACGAACTACGTTCAGTCGAAGTGACCGGAGAAAAATTGAGTTCAGACTCGCTTCCAATTGGCCGGAGGTCCTGAAGCGAATTGGAATGAAGCGGGCAAGCTGCACGGTCAGCTTGGTTTCGAAGTCGCTGGTGGCGAAGAGGGGTCTAGTCGCGGGACTCAGATGCCTTCGACAATCAATCCCCGATAGACGGCACCAAGATGCCGATGCTGAGCCGCCGCCTGGTAGGCGGGGCTATTGTACCAGTCTCGGGCTTCTTCCAGAGTTGGAAACTCGGCAATCACCACACCCTCCACATCTGGCCCTTCCAGTGTGAGATGCTTTCCATACGCAGCCAAAATTTTGATCGGGCGCCCTTCGATCGTCGCGGCCACCTGAGCCCAATAGGCTTCGAGTTCGGATTGATTGAGTGTCTTCTCTCGTGTGAAAACGACGTATGCTGACATGACTTTCTCCTATGATGACTTGAGTGGACTAAACTAAAACTATTGCAACCCGCCAGAAGCAAGGATGACTTCGCCGGTCAACCAGGCAGAATCGTCGGAGGCGAGAAAAGCGACCACCTTCGCGATGTCTTCAGGTGTACCCATTCGCCCCAGAGGCGTCATGGCCACAAGCTGTTTCTCAAGCT
>JBGSVD010000134.1:0-27013 GCA_041753135.1 Planctomycetaceae bacterium | reverse complement strand
CAAACCGCCGGCCCGTTGGGCCTTAGGAAACGTTGGTGCGAACAGACCCGGGCCGATGGCCCGGGCTAGGTAAATCGCTGGGCCCTTGGCCCGGAATCGCATGAAAAAACACTCAGAAAAATCCTTCACAGCGTCGGCCCGGTGGGCCTGAATCGCAGACAAAATACCTCGCGGAAATCCCGACAAAATTCGAATCCGCCCGGCTTGATTTTAGGGTAGGGTGGGCATTCTTGCCCGCCGCTGGCTTGTCGGACAAGAATGTCCAACCTGCGTTTTAAGGTCTGACAAAGCACTACATCGAAAGACGCTCAACGGCCGAGGCACCGGCGATCAGGATCACGAACGTCTCATGCTTCGTTCGTTGCCTCACACCGAAAAGCGGCACGGTCTCAACAGACAATCGATCTGTGGATTTCCAAATTGTCGGGATCTTCCGGGATGCGTGTCGACGCGCTGTCAGCACTCAGAACCGATGATTGGACACAATGCTGCGGTTCAGGCCCGACAGGTCCGATACATCCTTTGCCGGGGTCGAAGGCCCCGGATCCTGATCACTGATGAGAAAAAGGCCTGAAGGGCCGGCACATTTGAGTCGGCCTGAAGTCATCGATGTGTCGCTCCTTCGGGGCTTGAAAAAGAATCTTCGTTTTCATTGTCCGGTGGCTCACGCCGACCGGTATTGGATTTGTCAGCCCACAGGGCCTGAATTGCAGAAAAAACACCTCGCGGAAATCCCGACAAGATTAGAATCCACCCCAATCGATCTGCGGCCACTTCAACGCTATTGAGAACTTCAAGGAGCTGAGCGAAGCAATGCAGGTTGGCTGATCAGCCTCTGCGTTTGGGAGATTGTTTTGAATCCGAATTCCGCTGAACCAAAGCAAGATTTTTTGTTGACGAGCAAACTGAATCAACACAATCGGCCGGTAATTCGGCCTGATTCAGGCAACCACAGAAAAACAGATGTTCAGCATTCGACCTGCCTGGTGGCAATCGTTAGCATTTTCTGTGCGTTCTGTTTCTCGTGAGATCGACGATCGTTCAACAATTCCCTCGCCAGAAGACTCAGCTGCTTTGACTGGCTGCAATTTCCTATGTCCCAGGGCTCCCCATCAACCGGTTCCAAATCGAAAGCTCGCTTGAGGCGACGTAAGCGTCCGCTTTACCACATCGTGATGCTCTTGCTGGCAGCGTCGGTCGCGACATCGATTGGGATCTTCGGATTCGCATGGTGGCAGGACCGACCTTTGAGAGACATTGCCGGGCTGCTTGATAAAAATGATTTCCAGGAAGCAATGATCCAGTCGGATCGTTTTTTGTCTCGGCATCCCAGAGACACGCGCGCCCAGATCTTGAAAGCTCGTTCTTTAACGGGATTGAATCGACATTCCTCTGCCGATTATCTCCTTCAACAGGTCGCCTTGCAGTCGAACGGATTTCCCGATGATGCAGCCGCTCTGCGTTCGTGGTCCGTCAGTTTGCTTCATCTGGAGCAGTGGTCCAGAGCAGAGTCGATTCTTGAAACCCTGGCGATCAATTTTCCGGACGATCCTGAGATTCTCTACCCGCTGACGATCACGCAAATTCGTCAAAAAAAATACGCCAACGCTTTGGCGACCGCGAAGCGATTGAGTGCAATCCCGGACTATGATCAGCAGGCGGCCGTGATGTCGGGAACCATATATCACGATCAGGGAAATTCGCGTGATGCTGCCGCGGCATGGGAATCGATTCTGAGCACCAACCCGGACGCAAGCGATCTTCAGATCGCGCCTGGTGAGTTTTTTGCGATGGCTGGCGAAGACTTCCTGGACGCCGGCTCTCCCGCTGAAAGCGCGCGGCTGCTGGAAAAAAGTGCGGCGTTGTTGCCATCCGGCCGCACATTCGCATTACTCGGGCGAGCGTATTCGCAAACCGAACAGCAGGACAAGGCGATTCAGTCATGGGAAATGGCCATCGAAGTCGAACGGCTGAATGAAATCGCGCGTGAAGAACTGGCCAACGCGGCATTGCGGAATGGTGACGCCGCAAAGGCACTGGAATGGATATCACCGCTTCAGAATTCGGCAAATCTGCAAAGCAGCACGGCCTACATTTTTCAGCGGATCTACACACAACTGAAAGATTCAGAGAACACAAATCGCTGGCGTGATCGAGTCACACTGTTGCGTGATTCCGAGAAAGTGAACAGTACAATTAACGAAATGCTGGCAGTCTCCTCAAGCCCCTATTGGACAGGATTCCTGCGAGCCTATCAGCTGGCCCATCAACATCAGTGGGATGAAGCTCAGGGCATTATCGACCAACTAAAAGCGCATAGCCCAGACGAGCCTGTGCTTGAGCTGTTGGCCGCGGCTGTGCGGACCCGAGGCGAATTGCCGGCTCTCGACACTCTTGCAAAATTTAAGCCCTGAGTTAACGAGCCCATGGCAAATAGTCCCCATTCATCGCTGACGAATTCTGTGAACGCACATCAGGTAGCGACAAATCTGCTGCTGTTGTCATGCGCATTCCTGTTCATTGGCTGCGGCGAGAACAACTCCAATCGTCTGACGTCCAATGATGTTCCAGGATCATCGGAAAGTGCCAACAAGGCTCCCGCAGTCGTACCGTCACCTGCGCAAGCCAGTGTTCGCCTGGGAGATTTACCGTTTCAGCTTGTCGAAGTCCCGGCAAGTATCACGGGAATCGATTTCGTCCATGTTAGCGGCAACTCGAAGGAGAAGCCGTTTCCTGCAGCAAATGGAAGCGGCGCTGGGGCTGTTGATTATGATGGCGACGGACTTCCGGATCTTTACTTTGCGACCGGAATTTCATTTCCCATCGGTGGAGGAAATCCTGACATTCCATCAAGCCGAATGTATCGCAATCGGGGCGGCTTTCGCTTTCAGGAGACCACTCAGACTTCGGGGCTGATGACGACCACCTACTGCGTTGCGATCGCAGTTGGCGACTACGATTCGGACGGTTTCTCTGACCTGTATGTAACATGCTTTGGAGACAACCTGCTCTTCCGCAATCAAGGCGACGGAACATTTGAAACTGTCCCCATCACCTTCGGCGGGAACTTCTCCACCAGCGCCGCATTTGCAGATTTCGATTTGGACGGTCTGCTGGATATCTATGTCTGCAATTACGGACAATGGACTTACGAAGCGAATCCGTTCTGCGGTGACCGAGCTCGCGATGTACGCATCTTCTGCAGCCCAAAATCGCTGGAAGCGGAAGCCGATCGACTACTGCACAATGAGGGCAATGGCACTTTTCGAGATATCACTCAGGAGGCGGGGCTCGAAGCTGTCCCCGGCCGAGCACAAGGTGTTCTCGCGACAGATGTTGATCTCGATGGCAGAACCGATCTCTACATTGGTAACGACATTCATCCCAATTTTCTGTTCATGAATCAAGCAGACGGTGTCTTTCGAGATTCGTCAGAATTCTCCGGTACCGCATACGACAGCCAGGGGCACATGCAGGCCAGTATGGGGGTCGCAGGTGCGGATGTCGATCGAGACAGAAAATGGGATCTCTTCGTGACCAACTTCGAGGGCGAATACAATGCCCTGTATCTCCAGAATACTCCGGAAGATTTTCACGACGCCACGATGACGCAAGGGCTGGCGGCGGAATCAAAACCGTGGGTCGGCTGGGGAGCCGCATTCGTTGACCTGGATCTTGATGGCTGGAAAGATTTGATCGTTACCAATGGCCATGTCGACGATAATCTCGCAGATCTCGGCAGAAGCGCGCCATACGAGCAGCCTGCCCTTGTCTGGAAAAATAAGAATGGTCGCTTCCAGTTCCTTGGTGACGCGGCCGGGACATATTTTTCAAAGTCACATCCGGGTCGAAGTCTTGTAACGGCAGATCTTGATAATGATGGCGACTGGGACATCGTAATCACTCACCAGGACCAGTCGCCCGGGATTCTTCGAAATGACCGAGTGAGTCCAAATGAACAATCAGAATCACTGTCACTGCGACTCGTTGGTAAGAAATCCAATCGTGATGCCATAGGTACCATTGTCGACGTTGACTCCAGTATCGCTCCACGCGTCGAGCAAATTCAAAGCGGCGGAAGTTACCTTGCCAGCAGTGATCTGCGTTTGGTCATCGCCGTGGAGCACAAACAAATAGGTTCATTGAAAATTTCCTGGCCATCCGGACAACAAAGCGTGATCACTGAACTGCAGCCAGGTGGCGAATACACGGTTATTGAACCAGAAGAGAATCACTCAGCAATCGCTTTTCCCCAGAAGTCCAGTCAACTCGGAGTCCCACAATGACAAATGCCCCCAAAGAAAATACGCCAAGGGATTTAGACCATCAAGCGATAATTGATGATGGCAGTTCCTACACCAACCACCAGAAGAAACCTACACGGCGATCGCTCCTGCCAATGATCCTGCTAGTCTTGCTGGTGGCGATTGCAGGAAGAGCGGCTTATATCTGGGTCACTGGAGGACACGAATTTGATCTCCAACGATTCGCCTTCATGGAGCCTGGCAAGACTGAGTTCTTTCCTGTCACCGGCGAAATTTACTTCAACGATGAAAAAGTGACCCATGGTCATTTGGAAGCCTATGCCACTTCTGGCAATGTCAAACTGACCAGAGTTATCGGGCTGATTTCGGAGGATGGGACTTTTGAGTTCTTTACAGATATTGGGGGGACATTATCCAAGGGGCTCCCAGCAGGAACATTCAAATTGATCTTACAGGTGAACTATCCTGCCACAGGCTTTGGTTACCCGGATCACATGCTCCCTGAAAAATACTACTCAACCGAGACCACTCCGGTCGAAATCACGGTGACGGATGATCGGTCAAAAAACCACTTTGAAATCCGCGAGAGTGGAGAAATTCAGCTCCAATCAGGCGGAAGCAGAGGCCAGACGGGTGGCTCTTCAAATGAAGGTGTAGACCACGAATAGGACTCTGTGACATCAAATTGTTAAAAAAATATTTGGATGTGGCCTCAATTCACCCCTCGTGGGGATTGACATAGGCATTCATGCCCGGTGTATGATCAGTGACAGTGAACATTTGACTTATTGCGTTTCCTGTATTGCGCCTCTCGGCGACATTACTTTTCCATGTTCTTTTTGAAAGGAAGTGACTGATGAAACAATTCAGGCGCCTTCGCAACGGTTTTACCTTGATCGAATTGCTGGTGGTCATCGCCATCATTGCAATTTTGATCGCATTGCTGCTCCCTGCTGTCCAGCAGGCGCGCGAAGCAGCCCGCCGGACGCAGTGTAAGAACAATCTCAAGCAGATTGGCCTCGCACAGCACAACTACGCTGACACTCACGGCTTCTTCCCAGCGACAATTGGCTGGAACAGAACAGCCGACGAACGCCGAGGCAATTTCTCGGACAAAGTCGGCATGTTGCCGTTCCTGGAACGTTCGACCGAGTTCAACCTCCGAAATCCATATGACTTTCCCTACGAAGCGGGTGGGTGGTTTGGACAAGCGAATATCATCCCTTTCGGCGGTTCTCTGCCTGTCTTCAATTGCCCTTCTGCAACAAAGACGCACTATAACGCAAACCACAATAACGCTTCACACTCCTATGCTGTAAACATGGGAACGATGCGATACAACGGCCAGGGTCGACAGGGAACCCATAACGGAATGGGATACTACGTTGGCTACGGCGTGACACCAGACGCTCCAGTCGGTTTCGGTGACATTCGCGATGGCACCTCAAACACTGCATCCTATGCTGAGTTTGTTAACTCGCCTGGTTATTCTGGATCTGCAAACACAACCGATCCATATACTCGCAAGTACCAAACCTACGAATGGGCCGGCGATGTGCCAACGCACAACGCACTCAGAGATTCCTGCAGGGCCAACTTCACTGCAAAGAATCTGGGACGCATGGCCGACGACTGGCGACAGTCAGTCCGTGGCTCTTCCTGGTCATGGGCATTCATCGGAACAGGGAACGTTTATTCCCACAACATGCTTCCGAACGAACCGTCATGTCACCACTTTGACGGTGGTACAGACTGGGGTGGTGACAATCTGTTTTCAACAAGCAGCAACCACACTGGTGGTGCTCAGATTTTGCTGGCTGACGGCAGCGTGCGATTCGTGTCAGAAAACATTGACACCGTCGTATGGTGGGGCGTTGGTACTCGCAACGGCGGAGAAACGATCGGCGAATTTTAGCGTCTCCCCGAAACTTACGCTCTGCATGTAGTACGTGGGGCCACCGAGTTATCGGTGGCCCTTTTCTTGCGCACCAGGTACAACGCTGCGACTACGGAATTGTGTTCTGTTTCCTTCTATGCCAGCAAGGCGCATGGGAAGTTTGGCAACTTTCACTACATTTTGGTGCGATGCGTTTTGAACCATCTTGAGTCAGACTTCAGCGAGGCAGGACACCTGACATGCCATCCTTTGTATCCAGCTCCAATCGATGGCCACTGTTTCTTCTGCTGACTGTCCTGGCAGTCACTGGATGTAGCTCAGAACAAAGCTCGCCCCGGAAAGTTGTTGAAGCACATCCGGAAGAAAAAGCCGCTCCCGCCGTTGATACTCAAAAGCTCTCGGAACTGTTTGACGTTTCTCCCCAGAAAACGAAAACCCACAACGACGGTGCCATCATTTCGTTTCGCGATGTGGCTCAGCTTCTTCATGTCAATTTTCAGCGATTCAGTGATGCTGTTCCCGGTCGCTATTTTCTCCCGGAGGTTATGGGAGGTGGCGTTGCCTGGCTGGATTTTGACTGCGACGGTTATCTGGATCTCTATGCCACAAGTGGATGTCCATTGTGGGACGGCGATCAGAACCAGACAGAGTTTTTGAATCAACTATTCAGAAGCCAACGCGGCCTCACCTTCGCCAACACAACACAACTATCCGAAACCGGTGACAATCGTTACGGCCAGGGATGCGCCTCGGGAGACTTCAACGCCGATGGTTTTCCTGATTTATATGTCACGAACTATGGTCGCAACACTATGTTCCTGAATAATGGTGACGGCACCCTTTCCGACATCACTCAGTCTGCCGGCACTGGCGATGAGTCTTGGGGGACAAGCTGCGTTTGGCTTGACGCGAATTCAGACAATCTTGCAGACTTGTATGTCGTTAACTATGTTGGACTGACAAGGGAAATCCATCGAGTCTGTACTTACGGCGGTGTCGCCGGATATTGCGGTCCTGGTCAATGGGAGGGTATCGAAGATATTCTCTATCTGAACCAGGGCGACGGCCGCTTTGAGAAAGCGCCGAGTCCGGAGAACATCAGCGTTCGCGACGCGAAAGGACTTGCGATTGCCGCGTGTGATTTCGATGGCGATAACCAGGCGGAAATTTACGTGGCCAATGACATGGCACCCAATTTCCTGCTCACGAAGAGCAGCAATCCTGAACCAGGCAGAGCATCCTACATCAATCGAGCCGACTCATCAGGTTGTGCGGTTGGTGGGGACGGCCGCAACGAAGCAAGCATGGGTATTTCCTGCGCAGACTTTGACAGCGATGGCCTTGTCGATGTTTTTCTTACGCACTACTACCAGCATAAGAATACACTCTACAAAAATCTTGGGAACCTTCTGTTTGAAGACAACAGCTTTCGATCAAAAATCGCAGCATCAAGTCATGACACATTGGGGTTTGGCACTGTTGCCCTGGATTGCGATCATGATGGAGACGAAGATCTGTTCATTGCGAATGGTCATGTTCTTGGCCCGGAGCATAGTCCGAATGCAATGAAGCCGCAGTTGCTGCTGAATGATGGCCGAGGAGTGCTGGAAAATTCTGTCTCCGGGATTGGCGAATACTTTGATCAGGCATATCTTGGCAGAGGAGTCGCAAAGGCAGACTTCGATCGGGACGGCCTGGTTGATATTGCAGTCAGTCATCTGGATCAGCCGCTGGCAATACTGCATAACGAAACCAAAGGAGACGGGAATTTTATCGGAATTGAACTGTTGCCAGTCAATCGGATTCGTCCGTGCGGTGGCAAGCTGATTATCATGGCCAACTCAACAAGAGTGATGCCCATTATTTCCGGCGGGAGTTACCTTTCGTCAAATGATTCAGCAGAAGTTGTTGGACTTGATGACTACAGTCAGCCTGTTGATGTGACTGTTGTCTGGGCTAATGGTCAGTCTGAGCAATTTTCCGGACTGAATCCCGGCCGGTATTGGTGCCTGCGCGAGGGAACTGAGGGCCGTGCCATTCTGTCAACAAATCAGCCAGTGGCTGATCGCTGATTACCGAAACATCGCCTGAACCACATGAGCAATCAATCCGAAAACTCAATCGCAGAACCGACTTTGTCGCAAATCGAGTCTTCGCAAAGCACTCGCAGGGCCGCATGGCTTCGCAGTCTTTCTTTATTGCTGTTGATCGCTGTTATTGGAGGACTTGCTGCCTTTTCATTTTCGCCACGAGTTTCTTCGCTGGATAGCGCAAAACGCAATGTGATCCGTGCGAACTGGAAAGAAGCTCGCTCCGAAATCCTTAATCATCTGAAGCAGTTTCCCGATGACGCAGAAGCCCATCTTCTGATGGCAGAGCTTATCGTAAAATCCAATGCGATTGCTCCCGTGGAATCAGCCAAAACGGCGTCGGAGCATCTGCAGAAAATTGCCGGCTCTGATCCGCTCGCTGCAAAAGCCAGGCTCCAGGAAGCAAGATTGTCGTTATTGATTCTGGAGCAACCAGCCAAAGCTGAACGACTTTTGCGTGAATCAATTTCGCTTGCACCAGATTCTTTTGAAGCCAACTTCCTCATGTGGAAACTGCTGGATCTGACAGGGCGACATGTCGTCAGCGATCCGTACTTCTGGAAATGCTATGAACTGTCACCAGAGTCTGAGCGGCCTGAACGGCTTCACGAGTGGTTTCTTTCGGAGTTCTATCCAGAGATTGCCAACGATTCGTTCTACGCAGCATTTCAAATCGACAGCATCGGCAAAGTACCTGCCTCGATCAATCTGCTGGCGAGGTTTCGCGAGCAGGAACCCACAGCCAGTTTCGTTTATGCAGCCCTGGCACGATTCTATCTGGACAACGGAAAGTTACCTTCATCCCTTGAGATCCTGAAAGAGTACCCCGACCTTTCCAAGGCAATGCAGGACCAATTTTATGTCTCGGTACTCTTTGAAACGCTCGTTGAATTTGGGGAACTCGAGAAGGCCAGAAGCTGCTTTGACCAATTTCCCGAACCTCGCAGCGGTTTCACATTCTGTCGTTGCGAGGGCATTTTCTTTCAACAAGTTGTCGGAGATTCAAAAGCTGCCGCGACATCGTTTGAGAAGGCTCTGGCAACCTGGCCCGCAAAGTTTGACTGGGGCATGATGATGAAACTAGCGGAATGTTACAGAGTCTCAGGTCGAAATGAGGAATCCACCGAGCTGATGGCCCGTGTCAAGCAGATTACTTCGACCGTCCTGACGACTGAACGCACAAGTCGTTTAAGGACAGAATTGCAGGATCTGTCAAATCCGCATGCCGCGTCTGAAGCCGCATCGCTGTATCGGGAGTTGGGATTAGTTCAGGAGGCAAATGCCTGGGAGATCATTCGCGAGAGATTTGAGAATTCAGGTATTTCTCAAGGTGTCAGGTCAATCGAAAAATAATTTCCAGTGATGTACTATTCAGCAATCGGCGATGTTGTTTTCGCAGAAAGTCCCACGAAAGGAACGAAGATGAAAAACTTGTTGTTGGCAGTCCTATTTACATCACCTCTTGTCCTGGCAGGTTGCAGTGGAACAGTGGACGAAGTCGCACCTCCCACAAAAGCACCGGAATTGACTCAGGAACAAAAACAAAGCATGGAAGACCAGGTCAACAAGATGCGTGAAATGCACAAGAAATAGTGCAAGTACGAAGCTTTCATGCGCCCGGCAGGGAATTCATCTGCCGGGCTCGTGAAGATAGATTCTCGACGTCAGCCGCCTATTGAGATTTCAGAGCCTGCAGACGCATCAGCGTTCGGAAGACGCGAACGATATCCAGCAGCGAGACTGCTCCCAGAAGCTGACCATTCTCCTGCACCAGAACAATATCCCGCCCGGTCTCAACCAATTTCCCAAGCGTCTCCGCAAGTCGCGTTGTTGGTGATACTGAAATCATGCGGCCCTTTGCGATACTTGTGACGGGCTCAGCAAGTGTTGGTTCCTGACCAGCCGCCAGCAAATCGGCGATTGAAGGCAGTCGGTCCAGCGAACCATCCAGCAGGTTTGGGCGCGATGGTGGCTGAAGTGCCATTAGGATGTCATTGATAGTAACCACTCCAACCGCTTGCCGACTTTCGTCAAGCAACGGCAAGTATCGGACACAGTTTTCCTGCATGACAGTGATTGCCGTGGCCACGGGCTCGCCGCATGAAATTGCAATGGGCGCACTCATAACATCGCGAGCCGTCTGTGCACCACGGCAGAATATTTCATCAAGCGACAACTCACTGTCGAGGTCAACAAGTCGCAGACGCTGCAGTGGTTGCAGTTGCTGGAAGACGCGATAATACAGCAGCATCGTGCAGGCAAAATTCATCGGTGTCACGACTCCCACAATATTGTGAGGATCGTCATAGACCAGAATATTATCACAGTCCTGCTGGACAAGAATCTCGAGTGCCTCCAGAGGAGTCGCCGTCGGACTGAGGCTGGGCGACTTTCGAGTCACAACGTCACAGACGTTTGTTGTCAGAATATTGCGATCGCGATCAGCTTCCTTCAAGGTATTCAGGTAACGAGGCAGACATCGAAGAATCGTGGACTGCTTCAGCAGTCCTATCAGTTCGCCACGTTCTGAGTCGATCACGGCAAATGACCCGATCGTGCCAGGGTCTTTTCTGCCGATCACTTCGCCAATCGAAACATCAGAACTGACTCGGGGCACCTGCGTGGACATGATTTCCGTGACGGTACTCAGTCTCGCAAAGAAGCCAAATTCATTTCGGGCCAGTTGCTGAAACAAATCGACAACACTCTGAGCCATGCGCGCACCTTGCCCTTGTCTGGATTTCGTAATCGGCTCTGGTTATCGAATAATTGGGAGGCAACTTGCCGAGAATTCGCCGCGATTCCAAACAGTCTGGCTAAAATCCCCCATAGCAATTCACAACCACGGTCAGCGACTGAAAAATGGTTCAACGCGAAATCAGGTGCGCGTGCGTTAGGTGTGGGAATTCCTGCGATTTATCCTGAAAGGATACCAGAGATTAGCCGGTGGTCGCCGCTCGGCGCACCACCGGGGAACGATCAGGAATAGGACTCATCCCGAAGGGATGACAGAGACTTTCACTCTGGCACCCTTATCAGAGTGCAAACGCTGGCTTCGGCGCAAACCGGTGGTGCCGCTCCGCTGACCACCGGCTAATTTCTTAAACCGCTTCGCGGTGAATCGCAACAACCACCACCAAAGCTCGTAAACAGCAGTGACACATAGAATACGGGCTCGCACACACGATTTCGCGCAGAACCTGAAAAATCACCCGTTGTCCAAAACAGAAACATCAAGTGATTGGCAACGCCCAGAGTCTCCGTTTACAAAGACAACGAGATCAGGTCTCATGCAGGTCCTGTCTTGTGCTGAGTCCCGTGTGACCCATCAAGAGAATGAGATGCGATATGCTTTCGTCTGAACGATCTTTACTGTCAGGAATTGCCGTTTATTTGTTATCGATGTCCTTCATCGTCCTTGCGGGCGCTCAACAGACCATTGGTGACGAAGCAGCAGCACCTGCCGCGGCGATTTCTCTTTCTAATGAAGCACTGGCGGCCAAAGCGAAAGCTTCACTTGTTTTCATTCGGTCAACCGACCGAACAGGTGGCGATCTGGGTCTTGGGGCCGGATTTATTATTGATGAATCGGGATTGGTCGCCACGGCTCGCCATGTGATCGGCGATGGCCGAGATTTTGTTGTTGAATTGCCCGGTGGAAAAACCGCCCCTGTGATCGAAGTGTACGCGTCGTCCAATCAGCTTGATCTGGCTGTGATTCGAGTCGACGCTTCTGGGCTCGCACCGTTGAGCGTATCGGCCAACGAGGATACTGCGCAGGGAATTGAGGTCGTTGCCATGGGCCATCCGCGTGGTTTGCGTAATAGCATGGCCGACGGAATTGTCTCCGGGCATCAGGAGATTGACGGGATTCAAATGTTGCAACTGGCGATGTCCATCGAACCCGGTAACAGCGGCGGCCCGGTGCTGGATCGTCAGGGAAACGTCGTCGGAATCGTGACGATGAAATCAACGCTGGCCAATGCCGTCGGTTTTGCATTGCCGGCGAAACTGCTGCGAGGCCTGATGGCGGACCCGAATCCAATCCCCATGAGTCGCTGGCGGACGATTGGCGCACTCGACGCTCGGCAGTGGAAAACACTCTTCGGTGCAAACTGGCGTCAGCGCGCAGGCCGGATCAGTGTTAATGGGATGGGAGATTCCTTTGGTGGCCGAACGCTTTGTCTCAGAACGAGTGATTTGCCAGAAACCCCGTTTGACCTACAAGTGATTGTCAAGCTTGATGATGAAGAGGGAGCGGCCGGACTGATATTCCATTCCGACGGCAATGAACGACACTATGGGTTCTATCCGAGTGCCGGCAATCTGCGCTTGACGCGATTTGATGGCCCTGATGTGGGATCATGGACGATTCTTCACAACCAACCTCATGATGCCTGGAAACCTGGCGATTGGAATACGCTGACGGTTCGAATTCACCCAGATCACTTCGAGTGTTTTGTCAACGGCGCCAAAGTGATTGAATCGCGCGACGATGTCTTGCCCGACGGACAGATCGGGCTTGCCGCGTTTCGTGGCACAGAAGCGCAGTTTCGTCGATTCGAAGTCGGCACATCGCTCCTGCCTTCTTCTCTGCAACCTGAAGCGCTGGCGCAGATTGAGAGGATGGCCGATGCTGTGCGACCAGAATTTCCGGCAGACACCCATGTCGTGGACCAACTTCTTCCGTTCGGCGAATCCGCATCCGATTTCCTGGATGCTGAAGCAAAACAACTGGAAATGCGTGCGAAGCAACTCAAGCAGCTGTCGAGAGATTTACACGACACGGCGACTCGTAAGCGGATCGCTGATGCATTGGTGATTCCGTTTGAATCCAATGCTGCGTCGCCGTCGGCAACCCCAGAAGAATCATCGATTCACGATGTGTCACGCGAAACGAATCTTCTGCTGGCGTCTTTACTTTTGGCGCACATGGACAACCCGGACGTCGATGTCGAGGCCTATGTCGCTCGACTTGATCAAATGGCAGAAGAGTTAAAATCAACGCTTCCCGAATCGGCCTCCGAATCACAGCGGCTCGCGGCCCTGGATAAATATCTGTTTGAAGATCTTGGCGTCCGTGGCAGTCGAGACGAATATTATGCTCGTTCCAACAGCTACATGAATGAAGTGATCGATGACCGCGAAGGACTGCCCATCACGCTTTCCGTTCTCTACATGGAACTTGCAAAGCGAGTTGACCTGAATGTGGTTGGTGTCGGATTGCCGGGCCACTTTGTTGTTCGATTCGAGCCGTCGGATTCGACATTATCACCCGAGACAATTGATTCCTTTGAACGTGGCCGGCGGCTTTCAGAGAAAGATATCCTGACGCTGCTCTCAGGGGCCAATTTTCCTAACGAACCACGTTTTCGCGAAGCCAAATCACCGATCCAGATTATGGAGCGAATGACGATTAATCTGCTGTCACTGATGGAGGGTGAACGCAATGACGCGGAGGTTCTGCGATATCTCGAAACGCTTGTGATGCTGGATCAACAGAACCCTGAATACCGTGCGAAGCGATTGGAGATGCGAGCAAGAACGGGGCGGTTGTCGATGGCGATTGAGGATGCGAACTGGTTCATCAACAGTCAGTCAGCCAGCGTGGACGTAGAACGAGTCAGAGAGTTTCGTCAAAGTCTTGAAGATCAGTTGGAGCGACAGAATGAAACGCAACTGAAAATTAATCCATGACAGCTCGTAGTTCATCAACACCGCGACAAAAAAGTCCGCAACGCCGATCTGCCACGCCGGCCACCTATGCGTTTGTTATCTTTGTCGTGCTGGCAATGTGCCGACTGTTGATCTTTCGTCCCGAATTGCACGTCAATGCTTCGACAAGGCAGCAGGTCACTGTTCGCAACGTGATTGACGGGGACACCATTGATCTGACCGACGGCCGCCGAGTTCGCTTGCTCGGAATCGATGCGCCGGAAGCGGGGTTCTTCGAAAAAAAGGCCGAACCCTGGTCGCAAGAATCCACACAATGGCTTCGAGATCGGATTGAAGGGCAAGCGGTCACGCTGCGAATTGATGAACATGAAAAAGACAAGTACGGCCGGACGCTCGCCTGGATTTATGGCTCTGACAATATCCTGATCAATCAGCAGATCCTCGCGGAAGGTTATGCAAAATTGCTTCCAGATTTCGGTCTTCCTCTTGAGCTCGAACCTGCTCTGCGAGAAGCAGAGAGTGAAGCGAGAGTTCAAAGGCTGGGACTTTGGGGATTGACTCAGAAATAGACATGGGAAACACCCATCGATTCAGTCGGCGGCGCAGACTCTCACTGTGAACAAATTCTCTGCCACCAGCCTGGCAGGCCAACTGACGCAACGCGGAAGCCTTTGTTATAGTGTTGCTCAGGACGTTTCACCCACGACATGCAGCGCCTGTGTGTGAGTAGAATCTTGTTTACCGATCGGCCGGCCAGCAAAGTACGGACCAACAAAGGCACGGACCAGGCCCCCGACAGACACAGACGAATTTTTCGACAGTCACCTTTTGCAGAGCGAATCACTGCAGTGAGTTCCCAGGGACAATTTGGCTTCGCGGATCTGCCTGAGTGGCAGCAGGCGGCCATGGAAGATGTGCTTGTCGCGGAGGTTGTTTTCAATCTTCCGCTGGAGCGGCCCTACACCTATGCGATTCCAGATGCATTGCGCGATCGAATGCAACCCGGCCAGCGAGTTCTCGCGCCACTTGGCAGAGGCAATCGACGCGTCGTCGGCTATTGTGTCGCAGTGCGTCCGGCCGATTCGAATCAGCGAACTCTCAAGCCCATCGAAGAGTTGCTCGACAACGAACCGTTGCTCAACGCTCAAATGCTTGAGCTCACGCGGTGGATTGGTGAGCGATATCTGTGTGGCTGGGGCCAGGTGCTGGACAGCGTTATTCCTGCCGGCGTTCGGAAGAAGAGCGGAACTCGAGAGATTCAGAATTTTATTATCACACCCGGAATCGAAGAAAAGCTGCAGACCGCAAGGCTCAGTCGACAGCAGAAGGCTGTCATTGAAATCCTTCAAAAGTCCACAGGGCCGATTGCGGCGACAGAATTGTGTGAGCAAGCAGGATGCGGTCCCGGACCACTGACGACACTGCGCAAGAACGGGCTCATCACCGCGCTGCGAATTCGATCAGAGATTTCCGGAGACGAACTGCTTCCCGCCAAACAACAGGCCGATCTTCAACTCAATGAGCAACAGCAACAGGCACTTGATACGATTCTTCGACCGATTCGAGCCAGCGAATACGAGACGCTGCTGCTGCATGGTGTGACCGGAAGCGGAAAAACGGAAGTTTATATTCGCGCGATTCGTGAAGTCGTCAGTTATGGTCGGCAGGCGATAATCCTCGTTCCGGAAATCAGCCTGACTCCTCAGACCATTCGGCGTTTTCGCAGCCGCTTTAAAACTGTCGCTGTTCTTCATAGTCATATGACAGATGCGGAACGCCACTGGCAATGGCAACAGATTGCCAGCGGTGAAATCGAAGTCATCGTCGGAGCTCGAAGCGCCGTGTTCGCTCCGACACCCAATCTCGGATTGATCGTCATCGACGAAGAGCACGAGCCTTCGTTCAAGCAGGACAGTACGCCCCGATACCATGCGAGAGAGGTTGCAAGAAAACGATGTCAGGACGAACGAGTTCCGCTGATACTCGGCTCGGCGACGCCCACGCTGGAGTCGTGGATTCGAGCGACTCGAAAGATCGACACTTTAGTTTCCATGCCCAGTCGAGTTGCCGAGAGACCACTTCCGCCAGTGGTGATTGTCGACACTCGCAGTGACCCGCGGATTGCCAAAGGCTCTTCACTTGGCCGCGCTTTGTTTGGCGCGATCGATCGCGCCTTGAAGGATAATGGACAGATCATTTTGTTTTTGAACCTGCGAGGCTATTCGCCGACCGTCTGGTGTCGCAGCTGCGGTGCTGGAATCAAGTGTCCCAACTGCGACATTACTCTGACATGGCATCGTGACCGTCAGGTTGTGGTCTGCCATAGCTGTGACTATGAAATTGCTCCGCCGAAGGTTTGTCCCACGTGCCAAAGTCCGGCCGTCAGATTTCTTGGAACAGGAACTCAGAAGCTTGACGAAGAAGTTCAAAACTCATTTCCGAAGGCGACCGTCATTCGCATGGATAGCGACACGATGAGTAAACCGGGCAGTCACGATATTGCTCTGGAGAAATTTCGCAGCGGGGAAGTGCAAATACTGCTTGGCACGCAGATGATCGCCAAAGGGCTGGACTTCCCGAACGTGACTTTAGTTGGAGTGATTGACGCTGATACCATGCTTCGCCAGCCCGACATGCGCGCGGCGGAACGGACGTTTCAGCTGATCGCGCAGGTCGCTGGTCGTACCGGACGTGGTGAACGCGGCGGTCGAGTCCTTGTGCAGACAACGAGTCCTGCGGATCCCGCAGTGAAATTTGCTGCACAGCATGATTTTATCGGCTTTGCTCAGCATGAATTGGCAGAGCGATACGATGTCCACGCTCCACCGTTTTCCAGTGTGGCTCGAGTCATCTTTCGCGGACCGGACGAAACTCGCACGCGTCAGACAGCACAGGCTGTTGCCGATCGTTTACGTGCGGCCAGGAAAGGGCCGACAGAACCAGTCCGCGTGCTGGGTGCTGCGCCAGCTCCGGTAACGCGATTGAGAGGGCTCTGGCGGTTTCATCTGCAGATTACCGGAAAGACACATGAACTTGTTCGCGAACTTTGGCAGTCGGTTGAGAAATCGCTCTCACTTCCGGACGATGTCGAATTCGCAATCGATGTCGATCCGATCAACGCCAGATAGTTTGCTCGGAAGCAAACCAAAGGACTATCCGAATTCTCACGAATTCAGCGACATCTCAAGGAAGCCCGCGCCGGGTCTCGTCTTCAAGATCTTTGGTGCCATCATTCGCAATCTGAAACACAACTCGACGCATTGTTGTGCGCCGCGTCTTTGTTTGTGCACCTTGCCGGTCAAAGCCTGTGATTCACGAATCGTGCGCAGGAGATCTCCGTTCGGTTCAGATCAGATTGTGAATTCGATAAACTGATAACGATTCAAATCAGGTAACACAGTTGAAAGCTCGCTCAAGATGATTTGGCGAGTCAACTTTCAACGCACGAATGAGGAGCAACGACTATGCAACAACACGACCTGTTAGCGACCTTAGGCACGCTCCACGAACAACTCTCCAGCGCTGGGGAGATTGATTCCGAGACGCAAAAGATGTTGAAAACCGTAACAGCCGACATCCAGACTGTTCTCTCTGGACAGACAACAGACGCGAATTCGGAAGGTTCTCTGTCCGAGAGACTTCGGGAAACTCTAATCGAGTTTCAAGTCCGACACCCTCACGTTGGAGGACTGCTGGACCGAATCACGGATGGACTCTCAAGCATCGGCATCTGACTGGCGAACGCAGATTCGCGCATGAAAAAACTCCGACACGGCATCCGTGTCGGAGTTCAATTCTAACAAGACTTCACACGAGGCATTTATCGCTTTGGAGCGGTACATGTTCCGTCTGTTTCGGCCATTGATGTCTTCTGCTCTGTGATGCCTGGGCACTGTGTAGCCATCTCAGCGTTCAGTTCCTTGTAGGCAGACCACTCTGCAGGCAGGTTGTCTTCATGGAAGATTGCCGCGACAGGGCATTCCGGAACGCACGCTTCGCAGTCGATGCACTCATCCGGATGAATAAACAGGATCGCTTCACCCTCGTAGAAACACTCTACTGGACATACGACCACGCAGTCTGTGTATTTGCAGTTGAAGCATGGCTCGGCGACGACATGAGTCATTGAAAAACCTTTCCCACCAGAAGTTCTGGTCACTCACGAAGATGACAACGCCCAACAGGAGGCGATTGGAAACACGTTAACGTATTGATATAGAACACAACAGATTGAAACACCGTTCAAATTTTGATCTGTGGACGGAGTTTTATGACATCCTTTTCGGCAATTTCCAGAGCGGTTACTCAGGCAATCCCACAGAGTCGAAATTGAGACGGAGTCTCCAAACTTTTGTCAGCGGCGGATTTCACCGCAATTCAATCCATTTGCAAAAGTCAATCAGCCATTCTGCCAGAATTCCCCAATCGGATCGCAAATAGACGTTTGTCAGGAAGGGACGGAAAGAGTTGTTGTTGCCACCTCATTTTGTTGGCACAATCTTAGCATGGCCTGAATGGGCTCCGAATTTCTTGTGGCTTTTTTCGCCCGACTGAGTCTTGAAATCTGAAGGATGAACGTTTCTGCTGTTCCGAACCGCAACCGTTTTTCCAATCCGTTCGGCTCCCATTCGAATTGAGCGACTGCCGTGCCACTAACAGACATCGATCGAAAACTATTGAGCGACCTTCTCGCCGGGCAAAGCGGGACGTGGAAGCTATTTGTTGATCGATTCACCAGTCTCATTCTTCAAGTCATTCATCACACGGCTCGTTCGCACAGCCTTAAGCTGAATGCAGATGACATCGAAGACCTCTGTGCCGACACATTTGCCGAACTCTTGTTGCGAGATATGGCTGCCTTAAGAAGCTTTCGCGGTCGATGTTCACTAGCCACTTATCTGGGCGTTATCACTCGCAGGGTCGTTGTCCGCAAGCTGACTCAGCATCGATTTCTGCAGGCAATGGGGCATATCAACGCGCATCAGGCCGCGGTTGACTTTGCTTCCACCGATGCCCCTGCGGGAAAACAGGCGGAGCAAAAGGATCAGGTCGAGAACCTGTTCTCACGCCTGCCAGACGAAGCTCGCAATATTTTGAAGTGGGTCTATCTCGATGGCTTGAGTTATCAAAATGTCGCCGAACGTCTCGGACGACCGCTGAATTCGATCGGACCGCTCATTTCGCGCGTTCGAGCCATGGCTCGATCACCAAAGGCCGAGTAGCAGGCTTGGATTTCTCATCCTTGCGCCCGTGGTTTGTGAAGCAAGGACTTTCGATCCGATTAACTCAGGGTTTCTTGTTCGATGCCGCGCGGTATCGTGGATTTGGTCTGGGGAGTACCGCCTGAGTCTCTGCGAGAAAGTTGCCGAGCATCTGATCGAGTTCACTGACTCTGTCTGGAAAGTCGCCAGATAAGTCCTTCGTTTCTCCGATGTCGTCCTTGAGATTATACAGCCGATAGGCATGTTCGCCGTTTTCTCCTTCGTGAAACAGTCGAATCAGTTTCCATTCGTCAGTCACAACCACAGCAGACGGCGGCAGAACATCGGGCACAATCGGTGGGCTGTGAGGAAAGTAGGTGTAAATTGCCTGTCGGGACAGTTCCTTGCCACGCAGCGCATCTGAAATATCAATCCCGTCAAAGATCTGCCCAGCCTGAGCTTCGAGATTGAGTCGTTTCAGAATCGTGGGATAAAAATCGGTCGACTGAATCAACACGTCACTGCGACCACCAGGCGATGTAATCCCCGGCCAACTGACCAGGCAAGGCACACGAATTCCACCTTCCAGCGTCGTCGCTTTTCCACCACGTAACGGCGCGTTACTGGTCGGAGCAACTCCGTCCACTTTGTTGTACATGTTGCCGCCATTATCTGAGAAAAACACAATGGCGGTCTTCTCGGTAAGACCAAGACGATCCAGGGTATCGAGCAACCTACCAACACTGTCATCCATCGACTCAACCATCGCTGCATACGTCGGACAGCGTTGCGGGTCATTCTGATCGACACTCTTTGTGTATTTTTCAATCAGTGACTTCTTCGCGTCGAAGGGAGCATGTACTGAGAATTGCCAGTAGTTCAGGAAGAACGGCTGGTCTTTGTTTTGCGTTATCCAGGCAACTGCCTCATCGGCCATTCGGTCTTCAATATGTTCCCCAGGAGTCTTCGGATTGAAGTTCTTGAATTTCCAGGGGGCCACGAAGCTTCCAGCCGGCCCGGGACCGGGCGTGTGTGGAATGTCGATGTCAAACCCGTGCTCCAGTGGAGAGTAAGGCTCTGAACCAAGGTGCCATTTTCCAAAGTGGCCGGTTGCATACCCGGCTTGCTTCAGTGCTTCAGCGAGAGTGAAGTAGCTCGTATTAAGTCGAGTTGCACTTTCCACCTGCAGACTCTTTTTGTTCGGCGGAGCCATTGCCTGCACGCTGGCCTTAAGTTTGACCTGAGGCAGGTGACAATTCGGAGCCGTAATTCCAATCCTTGCGAGATTCTGTCCCGTCAGAATACTGGCCCGTGTCGGCGAGCAAAGCGGACTTGCGGCATAGGCTCGCGTAAAAAGAATTCCCCGACTGGCAAGCTTGTCCAGATTGGGAGTTTGGTAAAACCGAGTATGTCCGTACGGCGTTGTGTCAGCCCAACCAAGATCGTCCGACAAGATAAAAACGATGTTTGGCCGATCGGTTGCATAGGCTGCCGTAAACAGCAGCGAACAAACGAGACCTGTCAGTCGATACAAAAAGATACGAAACGCCATGAACAGTCTCTTGCGGCTGAGGATTCAATGGGGCCATCGTCGGGCACATCGACAATGGCTTCTTACCTGCCACATTTCAGGCTGCAACGTTCGGGATCAGATTTTATCGAAGAACGTTCAGCAGATTGTTTCGGTCGTCAGTCCAGAGAACAGTGCGAGACGCCTTACTTGATGTTGGTGCACCGAGTATTCGTGTCAACACTTCCGAATTTCCGCTGAGCAGCATCCAGACCGAATCCAGCGCGACACCTTGATCGGCACCGCGATCACAAGTCGCCATGCGTGTCTCCAGTCCGTACTCATCTCCCAACGCCCGAACGACAGGTTCGAGGTCAAAATAACTATTCGAGATGTGAATGGCAAGGACACCATCAGTCCTCAGATGACGTGAGTAAATTCCCATCGCTTCAGACGTCAGCAAGTGCACCGGGATGGCGTCACCAGAGAATGCGTCCAGAACGAGGACGTCAAACTGCTGATCGGGCTCTCGCTCAAGAACAAGCCGCGCGTCGCCCGGGCAGGTGTCGACCTGAGCCTCGCAGTCGCTTAGAAAAGTAAAATGCTCACGAGCCAGGCTGATGACATCCGGGTTGATTTCATAGAAACGCATTGAATCTCCCGGTCTTCCATAAACAGCCAGCGTTCCAGCGCCAAGACCAACGACTCCAATATGGCGGCCATGGGAATCCGGGTGAGAATGATTCAGGAGCCGTCCGACGCCAGAACTGTAAGAGTAGTAAGTCGACGGCTGCCGACGGCCACTCTCATCTAAAAACTGTCGACCATGCACAACTCGCCCGTGGACCATATCTCGTGACGGTCTATTTGTTCTCGCATCGACATCATCTTCCACTCGAAGTACACCATAGAAATTTCGCTCCACCGCCCTGATCGATGGTGAATGCTGAGTGAAGAACACCAAATAGAGCGTCAGCGCGGCTGAAATTCCGCAGCCAAATTTCAGTGAGGTTGCCGGTGGAACCAGTCGCTGAAATTGCTTGTCTTCACGAAGGTAAGTGCCCGCACAAATCAAGAGGCACGAAACGATGCCAAGCGGCAATTCACAGTAGGCCTTGAAAATCACCGGAGCGATCAGTCCCACAAACAATCCGCCGGCTGCTCCGCCGGCTGAAATGGTGAGATAGAACGCAGTGAGTCGAGCTGGATTCGGCCTTAGCTGAACAAGTTCACCATGGCACAGCATGCAGACGAGGAAGAGATTCAAAAAGAAAACTCCGATCTGAATCACAACGCCGATCTTTGAACCGAAGGCCATCATGCAGATGGTCGCAACCAGACTGATTGCAGTCGCAACTGTAATTGCTCGACGATTATAAAACCGGTCGGATTCAAAAGTCAGGATGAAGCTGATCAGGTACAGCGTTAATGGAATGATCCAGAGGCACGGCACCACGGCAATATCCATGCAGACTTCGTTTGTTGTCGCCAACAACATGATGGAAGGCATCATCGCCAGAATGAACCATCGTGCGTAAGACAATGGCTCGCGATCCGCTGCCTTCTCGGTTGACACGATCGCCTGCTGATCTGCGGGCGATTGAACTGCCGTCGTCCATCCGCATAACAGACACGACAACGCAAACACAAGAAACAGAAGCGACCACAACCCTGCCTGCATTGTTGAAGAGAAGACAGGCTCGAACAAAAACGGATACGTCACAAGCGCCAACAGAGAACCGACGTTCGACAGCGCGTAGAGTCGATAGGGCGAAACGCCCGGACAGGCTTTACTGAACCACTGCTGCAACAACGGTCCGGTGGCTGACAACAGAAAATACGGCATCCCAACTGTGGCCAGCAAAAGAGCGGCAATTCGCAATGTTGGAGCTTCATCCCCGGCAGGCTTCCATTCAACACCAGGAACAATCGGCAATGACAAAGCTGCGACGGTCAGCAAAATCGCATGGATGCAAGCCTGCCGCGATGTGCTCTTCAGCCCCGAAAGCAGATGCGCGTAGGCGTAGCCTCCGAAAAGAAGCAGCTGAAAGACCAGCATGCACATCGTCCAGACGGCGGGCGTTCCGCCGAACCAGGGAAGAATAAACTTAGCCAGAAGTGGCTGCACCTGAAAAAGCAGGAACGCGCTGGTGAAGACAGTGATGGCAAACAGTAGCGATCGATTTGTCGAAACGGGAACAGTCTGCATGCTCGAAACCTAAGGCGGACGTGCAAGCGAATCGCGTTGCATCGGTGGGCATAAAAACAGGTACTTCAGCCTAGCTTCCAAAACTCACCATGTCGGGAAAAACTGCATTGCCCGAAAAGATTGAGCAGATGCAAAGAATCGTCAACAACTTCATCGATTCTTGAGCATGATGAAACGAATGCAGCGAAAAGTCCGACCTTGATGATTGTGAAGATGCCGAAAGATCCGAAGGTAAGAGAATCTATGACAGGGGGCGAAAAGTGAACGCTCGGCGGACGTCCGTGTGAAAGAGTTAGGTGCGTGAAGCTGCGCAGCGACAATGTTGTTTCAACAGCGTCGGCTCGCTGATGCGATCTGTTAATTGATGGATTCATCAATGGGAATGCAAACGCAGTCAGAAGGGATTGCCACGCGCCTTCATTTGCGATCCCTCAGGACATCGAAATTGAGCGAGAGGTTTTCCATCATGACGGATCTGGTTCGACGCCATTCAGCATGGTGCCAGAGTGCAGTCCTGATGGTCGTCGGACTCGTGGTATTCTGGCCGTCTGTCAACTTCGATTTCGTGAACTGGGATGACCCCGCGTATATCGAGTACAACGATCTCATCAAGAGCTGGTCGTTCTCGAATCTAAAGGGTATTGCGACGGAAGTTGTCACTCGCAACTACGCACCAGTAACCATCTTCACGTTTCTGTTGGAGCATACTTTCTGGGGGATGAAGCCTGCCGGATACCATGCCACGAATGTGCTGCTGCACATTGCAAACTCCATCCTTGTTTTCATCCTCGTACGCCGCCTCTCAGGACGAGACTTTATTGGACTGTTTACGGCGGCGCTGTTCCTCGTGCATCCAGTTCAGATCGAAAGTGTCGTCTGGATTTCATCACGGAAGGGACTCCTATGTTCACTCTTCATGCTTTCTGCGCTGATTGTTCGCATGAAACCGACTCCTGAGCCACGTGATGATGCACGATACTTCATCTTTCTGGCGCTTGCTCTGTTTTCAAAAGCTCATGCGATCGTCCTGCCGCCGATCGTCCTGCTGTATGACATGCTGATACGCCGTCAGTCATTTTCTCAGGCAATGCCGCGGCATGTTATCCCGGCGTTCATGTCGTTGCTTTTGCTACTAATGACAATGGGCGCACAGAATACGGTTCTTGGTGGTGTTCGTGGACACATGAGCCTGGGGCTACTGCAGATTATCGCCGTCGATGTGACGATTCTTTGGCAGTACATCGGAATGCTCCTGTACCCAACAGATCTGTGCGTCATGTACGATCCACCGACGTCGGGAATCTGGGTGCAGGTGGTGGTCGGAAGTATTGGCTGGGCTGCCGTGGCGATGGGACTCTGGAAGATCCGTAAATCTCACCCTTTGTGGATTCTCGGTGCTGTCAGCTTTCTGCTCCTGCTGTTTCCAATGTTGAACTTCTTTCGAATTACAACCTTGATGAATGATCGATACCTCTACTTGCCCTGCATCATTACTTTTGCGATGGCCGGTGCCGCGATCGACCGAGCGCTCGCGGTGACAGAAGAGCGGGCGATAAGCATCCTGAGCTTTTTCAGGCTTCTGGCAAAAGGGCTGATCGGACCAGCAATTGTCGCATTGTGCTGCTTCCTGACGATGGAGCACCTGCCTGTGTGGAAGAACCCTCAAACTCTTTGGACACATGCACTATCACAGTATCCAGACATGCCCATCCTTAGAATCCAGAATGCGCTGACTGTCTATGACAACGGTCGCATCGAAGAGGCGATTACTCTGATGAGCCGCGCTCTTGAGGAGTGTAAACCGGATGAACTCGATCGAGAAAGGATGACGGAAATGGTTACTCAATGGAAGAGTCAACTCGAAGCGGCTCCATCAATTGCTAAACGACCCGTGGAAACTAATTCGCATTAACGATTAGGCAGTCGAGCTGTACTTTAACCTTAACGTAATGCGGTTTAATAATGTCGCTTGCCACAAAAGTAAATCCGTTGCCCTCTGGCGATGTCGAAAGACTCCGTGGACTCGGGATACTTGTGGCGTTGATAATTGTTACAGGTTGGCTCTGCGGCGGATCGTTTTTGCTGACACGTCATCTGTGGATGGATGAAGTTCATTCGTGGCTGATTGTCACAGACAGCGATTTCAGCCATTCGATGCAGGCCCTTGCTGACGGCGTTGATTTTAATCCGCCAACATGGTTTGTTGCCACACGAGTGATCAGCAGTGCCTTCGCTCCAACAAACGAAGGGTTCCTGAGAGCACTTTCGCTGCTCTGGATGCTGCTGGCCTTCAGCGGTCTCTTCGTCATGCTCGCCAAACATTTTTCCGCTCGCATTTGTATCGCAGCCGTATTGCTGACAGCATGCCAGCCGCTGCTCATTCATCAGTCATCAGAGATTCGATTCTACGGATTCTGGTGTGCAGCAGTTGTCTGGCTTTGCTGCGCCTTACAATGGCAGCCCGTTGCGGCAATCTGGCGCATCTGCAGAGTGATGACGATTGTGGGACTATCGATGCTGATCGCGACGTGCCACTATTTTGGAATACTCTCGCTGGCATTAGTGGCAACGCCTCTGATCCTTCAACGTCACGGGAATCGCGATGCTCTTCGGATGGCCATTGCAGTCATTGCCGCAGGCGGTACAGCTCTTGTTGCATGTCTTCCATTTCTGGTAGGGCAGAGGTCCGCATTGACTCGACCAACCTGGATCTCACCAGCAACTCTGGAAGACAGCGTGCTCTTTTTGCAAACCCTATTCCCGTCATGGCAGATCATCGTCTGTATTGCGGGAGTACTTGTTCATCTGGCGGCTTCAAAGCGTGTCGACCCCGGTGGACTCTTCTTGCCGCTGCCGCGAGGATTCGGGCAAATACTTCCCTGCCTGTGCCTTGCAATGATGCCGCTTGTGATTGTTGCAGTGGCGTGGACTGTCCAGCCAGCACTGGTCACACGATATGCAATCGTCGGACTGATTGGTGTTGCACCAATGTTTGCTGCGATGTTGCATCAGTGCTCTGTCAGAATTCAGCAAATTATTCTGTGTATCGCTGTTGCTGGCTTCGGCAGCACGATGATGGCATGTCGAACGCAATGGGATCTTGAGCAAGACGATTACATCAGCCTATTGGAACAACTTGAAGACTGTTCTTCGGAATCTGTCGTCATCTTTGAGGATCGCATTCAATGGATGCCAGTGTTGCATTCTCATCCGGAGTACTCAAACAGAGTCAAGCTGGCCGACTTTTCTGATCGTCAATTAAAGGAAGATTCTTCACTCCGCATCGTTCAGCGTGACGTCGGCAGACGGATTCAGAAGTGGTATCCATCCTATGGTCTTCAATCAATCGATTCCGTTGCGACGGGAACGCCATTTTATGTAGTGCCCTACTTTCATCACGATGGCCCGGGCTTGGTTTATCCTGCGAGATACCGTGCGACCGACTTTACAAGTTCGATCTTGCGCTTCGAACCTGACACGTCCGGAAAAATTCAGGTTTCGTCGAACGCAGGCCCTACGGAGTTGCCTGAATCCTGTGTGCAACAGCACGCATCCAGAACGCGACTGTGACAATATGCGAAACCGCGTGTTTGTCTTGTTCCATAATTACCAACATTACAGTTAGTGAATGGGCGAATCCGTTTGTGTTGCAGAAACACCACACAAGATCACCGGATAGACAACTTCGGCTCATTCAACAGAACGGAGCGCAGCTGGACGAGAGATTCCTCAAAGACTCTTTTGCTGACTAAAGCCTGGCTTCACATCAGTCGCTTGAATTGCCATCGCTGGTCATGAACTCGATCGCCAATCACGGACGCTTATCCCATTGAATCCCAGGGACCACACCGAGACGCTCTAAGGCGAGCGGCAGGCGAGGATTTCTCATTATCGAACGATTGTCGCGATCGTTTATGAGCAGTTGTGACAACAGCTCTACTATGGGCTGGCAATCCATTTACGGCCGCTGGCCTAAGAGAACCGCTGCAGGCTCCGTCTAAACATTTTTAGGTCTGCATTTTTAGTAGCCGTCCATTCTGCCGTGAAAACCGGGGTATTGTAGAAATGTGATGTGTGATACACCGCGTTTCATGGGCGGAAGAGCAAAACGACCGAGTTACGCGGAGTTGGCAGCAATCGTTGTGGAATTGCGTGCTGAGGTTGT
>JBGSVD010000133.1:0-2979 GCA_041753135.1 Planctomycetaceae bacterium | reverse complement strand
GACGATTTCCGTGCCGCCTCGACTGAGATTCACTTTGTCATTCTCGATGGAAATTCCATCGACGTTGCCTTCGACTGCAACCGTATAGCTACCCGCCGCCACATCGATCTTCGTGCCGGCCTTCGTCACCGTTAGCTTGCGGACGACGGTATCTCCTTGCGAAACGCGCACGGTGACATCGTCCACCGTGCTCTCGATCAACAACGTCCCGTCCTGTGATTGAAGGCTGATCACAAAGCCGAACAGCCCGAGGAGTCCAATCAGCATCGCACCGATTACGACAATCCATCGACCACTTCGCGATCGCTCATTCGCGGCCTTCGCGACTCGAACCTGATCTGGCAGCGGTATGACCGTTGGCTGCTGAACATGCGCCAGACATTGTTCCAGCAGCATCGCAATCACGGACGCCGATTCGAAGCGATCAGCGGGGGCCTTGGACATCAGTTTGCTAACCGATCCGCACAGCCACTCAGGGACATCAGGATTGATCTCCTGGATGTGCCGAGGTTCCGCGTCGGTAATCAGCCGTAACACGGCATAGCTGTTGTCCGCGCGAAATGGTGGGCGTCCGGTACACATCGCGTACAGGACGCAGCCCAGACCGAATAAGTCTGAGCGAGCATCAACACTGTCACCGCGAGCCTGTTCGGGAGACATGTACTGCGGCGTTCCGGCAATCACGCCGGTTCGGGTGATACTGGCATCATCCACGGCGCGAGCCAGCCCAAAATCCGTCAGTAAGGCGCGCTCGACTGTGCCATCAAGAAGAATGTTAGAAGGCTTCACGTCTCGATGAACCAGGCCCTGAGCATGTGCAGCCGCCAAGCCACGCGCCGTCTGCATGCCGATCCGTAAAATCTCCTTCAACTCCAGTGGGCCTTGATCCTGAATCCGTTTCTGAAGCGTGATACCCCGCGAATACTGCGTCACGAGATACGGCACACCCTGCCATTCGGCCACGCTGTAAATGGGCAAGACATTGTCATCGATGACCGCCGCCGCCGCTTGCCCTTCGCGGGCGAATCGCTTACGTGCGGCTCCCGAGACCGCCAGATGCGGTAAGAGCATCTTGATCGCAACAAAGCGATTCAGCGCGGCATCAAACGCCTTGAACACGACTCCCATGCCGCCACGACCAATAATGCCGGTCACCTCATAAGTCCCAATGCGGCCAAGTTTGTGCGGATCATCCGTCGGGCCGAGAAGTTGCAGGACAGATTCCAGCGAGTGTTCGTCATGACCGCCATCCTTCGGGTCACCTAAAATTCCATTGCCATCGGAAGGAGTTCGCAGCACCGGCAGGACTTCGTCGCGCCACTGAGAGTCGAGCGATGCAGACTCCAGCATCTGCCGACAGTGTTCGCAGGAACCGATGTGCTCCTCGATCTGTGACAGTTCAGCGGGTTGGAACTCACCCTGGGCCAGCCGCTCCATCGATTCCCCAGTCAGACAAGCTGCTCGTTGGTTCGTCGTCATGAAGACCACTCCTCAAGATCCCAATGTTGTGACACTTCCTGAATTTTCTCTTTCAGACGGGCAATCACCCGAAACCGAGCGACGTATATCGAGCCCGCTGAGCGCCCACTCGTCTTCGCCACGTCCGCAATCGGAACGCCGTCAATAGCCGTCAGTTGAAAGAGCTGCCAAATCTCTTCAATGAACTCTGGGCGAATCTGCTCGGTTGCCCAGCGGATGATCTCTCGACGAGCCTCTATCAGGATGTCACTGGCCGCCGCCTCCTCCTCCGGCTGATTTTCCAGGAGATCGGCCACCGATGTCGTCCCAGTCGCCCGGTCGCGAGGTCGCCGAGCCAACGCCTTCGTAATCGCATTTCGAGCAACCGTCGTCAGCCAGGCTCGAAACGGAGGCTGTCCCTCTCCCGGTTCCCAACCTTCGATGGTCCGTGCAATCGACAGAAACACTTGTTGCATCACATCTTGGACATCAGCATCCTGCAATTGCCGCCGCCGGGCCATGCGGAAAACAACCGGTTGATAAATCCCCAGAAACTCAATCCATGACGCACCATCCCCAAGGTCCTTGACCCGGGCGATCAGGCTATGATTGGTTTCTGGAAACTCTGACAAGATGGTCTCTCCTGAAAGGTATCATCCACCACCGTACGAATTCTTACACAAAAACAGACAAATCAATTCTGTTATACTGGACCAGAGGCTCCAATTGAGATTCTGGTTGCCTACCGGGTGATATGGCCTCACCCGATGGGCAATACTGAGCGAATTCAAAAGGAAGTCCGTTGAACGCGAAAGTGATCAAGACTTCAGGCCCCAATAATACTAGCCCAAACCACTCAGGTGGGCGTGTCGGCGGCGTGTCCTGAGTCAGAGTTAGGGGAACGATCGACGGTTCTGTACGACGTTCCAACGGCGGTAAGATGGTGCAGTGGAGAGGGCTCGGTGGTGCCACTCTCCTGTTCCTGTGTGAGTCATCAACGACGGAAGCGATTCACGGTTGGTTAGAACCGTGCACCGTCTTCTGCGAACTCGTCATGACCATTTCCGTTCTGCGAACTGCCGTTTTTCTCAGACATGTGACCGAAGATCCATGTATGAGCGAGATCTGCGACTTTCGCCAGCAGGGGCAAGTCGTCGCGTCCAAAGCTCGCAGAGTCCTTCCAGTCATTGCCTTCCTTATAGAGCCGAGTAATCGTCACATTGTGACGGATACCGGTTTCGGTGTTGTTCTCCCAGATGGCCGCACGAATGCGGCCGAGGCGAACTTCATGGACGGGTCGCACTTTGGCTTCCCGAGTTCGTGAACGTGTGGATGTGGACATAAACACAAAACCTTTCAAACAGAGAAAAACTGAAAAAGGCCAGCTCCCGATAAGGAACTGGCCGACAAGTGGACATGGACATGAGCCCCGACGACTCGTCAAGGCTCGGAATGCTGCCACAACAAATTGCGGCAGTAGTCTCGGACAATTTGCCGATGCTGTTCGGCAGACAGGGAAGC
>JBGSVD010000132.1:0-2843 GCA_041753135.1 Planctomycetaceae bacterium | reverse complement strand
TCTGCTCTAACAGGATTCAACAGAGCCGAAAGCCAAACGCCGAGACCTTCAGAATGGGGCCGATTCAGAATAGGACCAGCCTGCTGAACTCTCCCTGAGTTTCCCATTCCACCCCCGGCCGAGTTTTTCGCGACAAAAACTGACCCCGGCGTTTTGCTTTCTGCTTTCAAAACCGTCTCCTGTTTCGGGACAAACAGCCCGCATTCCTCGCGAATGCCGGGCTGTTTGTCTTTTGGTGACGGAAGGGATAGGGGAAATTCTCAGGAATTGCGGCACAAAAAGTTCGTGAAAGCTGCCATCGCCGCAAAGCCGCTGTGTCTCTAGAATTCTCTAAACCCCTTTAATTCAACGGTCGTCCGGAGTCTCTCACACGCATCCAGCGGTACCGGCAGACCGATCCTCGGAAATTCACCATGCGCAGCGAATCTGAAGTTCTGTTCGAAGACAACCCGTTCACAATTCCTGTGGCTGAGCGAGTTCGTCGGTTGCCACCTTACCTGTTTGGAACGATCAACAAACGAAAGTATCAGCTGCGCGTCGCGGGCGTTGACGTGATTGATCTGGGTATGGGAAATCCAACCGATCCGCCGGACCCGATGATTGTCACAAAGATCGAAGAATCGCTTGCGGATCCTCGCAATCACCGTTACTCCGTTTCCAATGGTATTGGCAATCTCCGCAAAGAAGTTTCAGCACGATACTTGAAACGCTATGGCGTTCGACTGGACCCTAACGATGAAGTGCTGGCCTGCCTTGGTTCGAAGGAAGGTTTCAGCCACATGTGTCTGGCTCTGATGGGCCCAGGCGACACAGCGATCGTTCCGGCGCCTTCATTTCCAATTCACGTCTATTCTGTGATGCTGGCATCCGGCAATGTGATTGCTCTCGATGTTCGTGACCCGGAAAAGTTCCTTCGCAACATTGCCTACACTTGTGAGCACCTGGTGCCCAAGCCGAAGGTTGTTGTGGTCAATTTTCCTCACAACCCGTCGTCGACGGTGATTGAGCAGGACTTTTTCGTCGAACTGGTGCGGCTGGCGAAGAAACACAATTTTCTGGTGATCAGCGACTTTGCTTATGCAGACGTTTGCTACGATGGCTACAAGGCCCCAAGCTTCCTTGCGACTCCTGGTGCGATCGATGTGGGTGTTGAGCTGACGTCGATGAGCAAGAGCTACAGCATGGCTGGCTGGCGAATTGGCTTTTGCTGCGGTAACCGCGAAATGGTTCGGGCGCTTGCGACAATCAAGGGCTACTACGACTACGGGATTTTTGCCCCGATTCAGATTGCAGCCATTGTTGCGATGCGTCACTGCGATCAGGCCATCGATACGATGGCGGCCGAATACCAAACCCGTCGCGATGCCCTTTGCGATGGTCTTCGTCGAATTGGCTGGAATCCGATTGTGCCGAAGGCAGGGATGTTTGTCTGGTCCCCGATTCCGGAGCAGTGGAAAAACATGGGTTCAATCGAGTTCGCCATGAAACTGCTGAATGAAGGCGGAGTTGCTGTTAGCCCCGGGCGAGGCTTTGGCCCGGAAGGTGAAGGATTCCTGCGTCTCGCGATCGTGGAGAACAGCCAGCGGTTGCGTCAGGCTGTTCGTCAGATTGATAAGTGTCTAACGACTCCGGAGACACCTCCTGCGGCATAGTTTTGATTTTCCTGTAGTATCAGCAGCCGGATAGTCTCAAGATTGTCCGGCTGTTGGGCTGATGCCTAATGCGTGACGAAGGCGGTTGAATTTCATCGCCGTCTTCTGTCGCCTTTGCTCTTCGGGGGCCGCTGTTTCCTGTCGCTGACTCCAGTGCTTCTCAATTTGTTGGCCAGACCAATCGGATGGCAAGCAGCAGGAAAAGAATCCCAGTCATTCGGTCCAGTCGGACGCCAACATGCGGTCGGCTTTGAAGCCAATGGCCAATGCGTCCGGAGAAGTAGCCGAATACAGCGAACACTCCAATCGCGACACCGGTGAACAGTGTCCCAAGCATTGCCATCTGCAGTTCCGGCTGTCCGGTTTTCACGTCAACAAAGCCCGGCAGGAACGATAAAAAGAAGATTGCAACTTTAGGATTGATCGCGTTGGCGAACAACCCCTTGCCAAAGTACTGCCAGCCAGATTGCTCCAGCCCCTGACACTCACCAATCCGCGCCCCTCTGCTCTGAAGCGCGCCGATTCCAAGCCATGCCAGGTACAATGCTCCACACACTTTCAAGCCCGCGAATGCCGCGGGGGAGGATTGAATCGCAGCAGAAACGCCAAGGACGGCGAATGCTGTATGCAATAGGCATCCGCAGCCGCATCCAACGCCAAATCCGACTGCCGATTTCCAACCTCGAGATAACCCGATGCTGAGTGTTGCCAGGTTATCAGGGCCAGGGCTGAGTGTCAGCAGAAACGCCGATCCAAGGAAGAGAAAGATTTGGTCCGAAGACAGCAGCATTTAGGAGACCGGTATTGTGAGAACCTGTGAGGGAAAAGAGTGGCCATCATAGCGAGTACTTCGATGTAAGGTTTCAGGATCTCTCCCAGACCGACCGAAGCCGCCTACCGTAGGTCGATCTGTCTCAGATCGACAAGTGTGCAACCACATCCGCCAAAGCGGCGTCGTTCGACCAAAACCCGTTCACAAATCCGCGTCGATTGTGATTGGTGTTCCCTGTCTTCATCAACAACGTGCACCTTTGCGGATCTGAGACAGATCCGCCTACAGTAGGTCGATCTGTCTCAGATCGACAAGTGTGCAACCACATCCGCCAAAGCGGCGTCGTTCGACCAAAACCCGTTCACAAATCCGCGTCGATTGTGATTGGTGTTCCCTGTCTTCATCAACAACGTGCACCT
>JBGSVD010000131.1:0-51767 GCA_041753135.1 Planctomycetaceae bacterium | reverse complement strand
TCAATAGCCGCATCCAAGCCATCAAGTCCAACGCCCGAGGATTCAAGTCCTTTCAAAACTACAGAACTCGTATCCTCTTCTTCTGCGGAAAACTGTCCCTGAAACCTGCCCTAAATTGCCACTAAACTCCCGGAAGAACCGAAAAGTTTCCCGGATTCGTTTTCGATTCCTGGTGCTTTGCATATTCAGGTAGATGGCTGGATGGCGGTTGCGGCCGTGGCTGCGACTTCGGAGGCTGACGTCGATGCCGCGTGCGCTCGCTACGACGCAGCGGTTGAAGTCGAAGAGCTGAATTTGGAAGAGATCTTTCTGGAGCTGCATCATGTGGACGCGTAGCTATTGGGTTTTGATGACCTACCTCAAGCGACCGCTGACGTGGCTGTTGGCGGCGGCCGCGATACTTTGCGTGGTCAAGCTTACTAACCTGATCGACGACAAAGTTCGGAGTGTCGATAATGATGTTATCTCTGGCGACGCGATTCGCACCTTTGAGCAATTGGAACGAGTGCTTGCTAGTGATCCAGCACAGCCTGTTGAACTCGACTATGGTCAACTTTTTAGTCTCGCTTCTCAAAAGGTCTTTCCCGTATCCCGCGGTGAGACACTGCATGTCGGTCCAGAAGAACAGCCGTTGATCCATGCGGAACTTGATCGGGTCGAAGGTCTGAAAAATGTTGTGGCGATGAATGCCGGTTGGGCGGTTGATCAGGCAACCATCAATCGCATCGCCAGGTTCAAAACGCTGAAGCGATTGTCGATCTTTGCAGACCTTGGTTATGAGTCACTCGATTTGCAGGCACTGAGCAGCCTTGTCGAACTTGAAGAACTGCAACTCGGTGTGGTCAATCGAGTCGATTCGCTGAAGCCGTTAGCAGATTTGCCTAGCTTACATACACTTGGAATCGGCAACGCGATGTTGTTGCACCAGAACGGGTTTGACGAGCTTGCCAGGATGCCGCAATTGCGAGTGCTCTGGTTGCCTGATTTGCGTTCCTTTCCAGGACTTCAAGACACCGTCGGTAAGTTGAATCAATCCCGAACGTTGCAGCGAATCAACTACGGCGTTTCCTGGGACGATGCAGCAGCGTTAGCCGAAGTGCAGTCGCAAGTCGCTGGCATTCAAGTTGTGCCGTCGAAGTATCGCCCTGCTCGGTACGTTGTTTTGTTCTTCGCATTGCTTGCTGCCGGGGCGGTAGGTTTCCCAACCATGCAGCTCGCTGGGCAACTTTCCCTTCCATCGTCCTATCTGGCACCACTGTATCGTGCGCCGCACTATCTTGTTGCTGGTCTGATGATCGCAACGTTGATTTTGGCGGCGATTGTGGGACTAATCTACGTTGGTGCGAATGCGTTGACTGCATCATCATTGATGTTGTACGCCGGTGGCCTGAACTTTTGGTCGGCAACGCGAATTCCGAGCAAAGGCTATGTTGGCGCGAAGGCTGGATTTGTCAATCTACTGATTGCTTTACCAATCGGTTTGGCACCCTATCTCATGCTGGCATCGGGATTCTTCCGTCCGATGTGGGTGGAAAACTATCTGATGTCGGGGCACGTCGTGATTTCGCTTGCATGTATATTGATCGCGGCGTGGTTGGGCTGGCTCGGCTATTGCAATCTCGAATCGCGATTAAGAACCCGAGCCGAACTTGGATTGCCGGTCGTTTTGACGTTCCATGACCTTCAGGCTCAAAACGTCGCATTGGCGAATATTCATTCATCGGCTTTGCCGGGTAACCGTGAATTGCCAACGGGAATGAAGTTGCCGATTGTTGCGAAAGCAGCCTTGGCGGTGACACTGTTATCGATACCGCTGCGAGCACTCGGCTACGAAGATCTCGGACGAATGGCGATGATGACCTGTCTTGGATCGATATTCCTATGCGTGTTCGGAACAGGATTGAAATGGTGGAAGGAAATGCCATACTTTGCAGCGACAACGACAAGACCTCCGGATCGAATGGGGCACGTTGATCGACTGATCCGTGGAGTCCGTTCAGACCTGATTGGTTTTGCACCGCTGCTGCTAGCCTGCATCATTGCCATCGGCCTTCTTGGTCCACTGCAGTTGGAAGGAATCGAGATTCGGTTATTGCATAGCGTCGTTGCGGTCGTGAGCATCGCGCTGGTGATTTACGCGGCACTGCTTTGGGTTTTGACCATTCGCAGCGTGATCGGAATCGCGATTCTGGCCTTCATCTGCTATTTCCCGTGTTCGCTGATGATGATGCAGATCGTCGTGCTCGACCACTTCGCGTCGCCACTACTCTCGGCGATCACGATCATTGTTTCCGGGTGCGCAATCGCAACTCTCTCAGTCATCGCGATCGTTTTCGCAAGACGGCACTTTGCCCGTATCGAATGGGCGCGGTTCCAGGATTAAAGATTAGGGTTCGTGTAGTGGATCTTGCTAAAGATCCCGTGACTGCAGGACATTTAGCAAGGTCCACTACCCCAAATTGAACTGTAACAAAGCACTCGTAACTTCGTCCACTACCTGGCTATCGTTCGATGAACGGTATCTAACGACAAGCGGGAGAGGCGCGAGTGGCAATCTCGTGCAGTACGTGGTCGCGTGCGGCTCGGCATTAAACGAAATACCTGAAAGAAATCTGGCAGGTAGGCGACGTCTCTCCGAGACTCGCAAGTTTCAACGTTACGCAGAGACGCTGCTGCGTGATCGATGTTACACTGCAACTATCCCAAATCACTCAGGAGGATCGTCATGTTGCGAATTCTGTTGCTGACAACTCTTATGCTGTCCGGTTGCACCTATTCAACCAATCCGATTTTTACGGAACAGGATAATGTGTTCGACGAGGCCTTTATTGGAACCTGGAAGTCTGAAGACGGACTATTTGACGCTGGTACTTTTGAGGTGACGCGATGGGCACCCGATGACAACTCGTACCGCGTAGTTTTCCGAAATCAGGCTGATGTAAAACAAGGGACGTTCCAGTTGTATCTATCAAATATTGATGGAACGAAGTTTCTGACAAGTAAATTTGAGAGACCAAGCCCTGACAAGGCAAGTACAGAGGAATTGACTGTCCCGGCCCTCTATCTAACGTATGCGATTGATCAATTGGAGGGCGGGCAACTCAAGTCCCGCCAACTCCGTGGCGATTGGCTCGCGATGCAAGTCAAACGTAATCCCGAGGCTCTGAAACACGAATGGCATGCTCGACAAGGTGATCCAGAAAAGAAAGACCTGCGTTTGACCGCTTCGACGCCCGAGCTGCGAGCGTTCGTGCTTTCGCAACTCGACAAACGTGATGCCTGGATGCCGGTGACGTTCAAGAAGATTCGATAGAGATAATAAGAACCGGGCTCATAGCCGGATTCGCCAGAATGCGGGCTGCGGGGGAATGCTTGCGAATTTCGGTGCCGCAGAATTCAACAACTGCGTGAGACATGGCATCAGGTCTCTGTCAGCGTTGCATTGAGGAATGTTCAGCGGGCGAGATGCCCAATGGCACTCACTTTGGCTTTCAATTTGAAGCGGCACGGCGCAAGCCGTCCGGTTTTTGCAAGTTTTTTGAGTACCATCACCGGACAGCTTGCGCTGGCCCGCTAAAGTGACTGCCATTGGGCGAGACGCCCACGCTCCGGGAGCGCGGACATCTTGCTAGCCTTTATGCAACTCCTCAAACTGCGGCTCACGGAGCAGTAGTGGATCTTGCTAAAGATCCCATGAATGCATGGACCTTCAGCAAGGTCCACGACCACAAAACGAAGAGGGATGTTCAGCGGGCGAGACGCCCGCGCTCCGGGAACGCGGGCGTTTTCAGATCGCGAGATTAATTCCGGACGATTGTTTCATCGAGGTTCAGCACAAGGTTTGAAATCATCGTCCATGCGGCAGTTTCGGGAGCTGATGCCACATTGCGAGGGATCGATTCCCCCGTGTGAATGGCTTTTTCCGCGGCTTCAATGTCGGATGAATACAGCTTCAGTTGAGTCTCGAAGGCTGCATGCAACAGGCGAACTTCTTCGGATTCCGGATGTCGAGCCAGCACGGTTCGATAAAGAAAGTCGATCCGATCGTCAACGGAATCACCACCGTCCGCGATTGTTCGTTCGGCAAGAGCACGAGCGGCCTCAAAGTGCTGAACGTCATTCATCAGTTGCAGCGCCTGCAGCGGGGTGTTGCTTCGTTCGCGGCGAGTACAAAACTGTTCGCGGTTCGGGCCGTCAAAATTGCTCATGAAGGGAGGTGGAGCTGTTCGCTTCAGAAAACAATAGACGCTGCGCCGATACAGGGACGTTCCGTGATCCTGCATATAAAAGCGAGTGTTGCTGTTTTCGTAGCCGACCGGTTCCCAGATATCGGCCGGCTGATAAGGAAGCACACCCTTTCCGCCCATGGTCAGATCAATAAGACCGCTGACGTACAAGACGTTGTCCCGAAGTTGCTCGGCATCCAGACGAAAGCGAGGCCCACGAGCCAGCAGTCGATTTTCCGGATCCTGCGTATATCGTTCTTCACCGATGCGAGATTCCTGTCGGAAGGTTGCCGAATTCAGGAGCAATCGAAACAGATCTTTCGTGTCCCAACCGTTGCTTCGAAAATGGACCGCAAGCCAATCAAGCAACTCCGGATGACTGGGCAGATCACCACGCGTGCCGAAGTCGTCGCTGGTTTTCACCAGACCGGTTCCGAACACCTGCTGCCACATTCGATTCACGGTCACTCGTGCGGTCAGCGGATTTTCTTCTGACAAAAACCAGCGTGCGAGATCCAGTCGATTGGCTCTCTGACCTGCGGCAAGCGGCTGACCAGTCGCGTCCTTCAGAAGTGGGAACTCCGCCGGAACGTTGGGTTCCACTTTGTCACCAGGTTTGTCGTATTGTCCGCGCAACATGACAAAGGCTTCTCGAGGCTTCTCCAGATCACTGAAGACGAAAGTCCCTGGAATCGTCGCGTTCACTGCGACTGTCTTGTTCGCAGCGATAGTGAAAGCCTGTCGCAAATCTGACGCCGCGGACTCGGAAGTTCGCTGGACATACTGCAACCAGAATCGCAACAGTTTCTCTTTCTGATCAGCCGGAGCATCGTCCTTCGGCCCGGCGACCAGCAGTGAAGACAGTTCGCCAGAGACCTCAGCCGGATTACTGCCCTTGCTGGCAGCCCACCATTTTTCGAACGAAGAAAGCGGATCGTTTGCAGCACTGACTTTGCCAACAATACGAACATCGTCGACCCAGACTTTGCCCGCGTTCAGCGTCAGCACGAGACTTTTGATTGCTGAACCGGGCTTTGAGCCGAGTTTTTCAAACGGCACAGAAAGCAGTACCCATTCGTTGGCAGCAGGCAGTGGCCCCATGTTCGCATCTGAATTGCCTCCAACGGTTGAGGCGTCTCCCCAGACAGCTTGCCGATTTTTTCCATCGTTGTACTGAAGCACAAATGCGGTTGGAGGATTAAACGGATCAACCCGCATCCAGAATTCGATCCGTCCATCAATCAGCGTGGTCACCGGAATCAGCGTCAAATCGATCGTCAGGTCGTACTTCGATCCAAACGCCATTTGAAGAACTCGGTCACCAGACCTCGTGCCGAACTCTGGATTCAGCAACCATGTTGCGTCATCGCGAGACGTATTGCGAGTTCGAGTGCCACGAGGAAAAACATCGTCGATGACTGGATCGCTGACTTCGCGAAGTGATGTGGCGGATTCTGTGTTGTCGCCTGCCGGATCTTTGTAGTCGATTTCGGCAACGGCTTCTTCCAGTTGCTTTCGGGCAGCGGCTTCCAGTGACTGAGCAGCCTCCAGCGCGGCCTTTTGGTCGGCGGTTGGAACTTTCAGGAACGGGTTCGTATTGCGAATATTTCCATCCATCGCCGGATCGGTTGTGGAGTAGAAAAAAGCGTACATTGAATAGAAATCTTTCTGAGTGACAGGATCAAATTTATGATCGTGGCACACAGCGCAGCCGGCTGTCAGGCCCATCCACGTTTGCATCGTTGTGCTGGTTCGATCGACCGCGTATCGATACAACCATTCGTCGGCAATGGCTCCGCCTTCGCTGGTCGTGACGTTGCAGCGATTGAAGCCCGTCGCAACTCTTTGCTCAATCGTCGGCTCGGGAAGCAAGTCGCCAGCCAACTGCCATGTGGTGAATTCATCGAACGGCAGATTCTGATTGAATGCCTGAATTACCCAATCCCGATAGGCCCACATTTCGCGTTCGTTGTCCAGATGCAATCCGTGAGTGTCGGCATATCGTGCAACATCCAGCCAGTAGCGAGCCTGCTCCTCACCAAATCGTGGCGAATCCAGGTAGCGATCCACCATGTCTTCGTACGCGCGGTCTGACGTATCGGCCAGGAACTGATCCACTTCCGAAACCGTCGGTGCCAATCCCGTCAGTGTCAGCGCGACTCGCCTGATCAGAGTTTCGCGATCGGCTGACTGCTGAGGCGTAAGTTTTCGATTCTCGAGTTCCTTCAGAATAAACGCGTCCACCGGATTTCGTACCCATTGAACGTCATGCACTTCTGGCACTGGCGACGCAACCGGCGGCTCAAACGCCCAGTGCTTTTGATACTTGCCACCTTGTTCGATCCAGCGACGCAACAGGTCTTTCTGCGCATCGGTTAGTGTTTTCTTTGACGCGGGTGGAGGCATTACAACATCAACATCGTCGCTGACGATTCGATTCCACAATTCGCTTTTGGAGACATCGCCGGGCATCAAAGCCGCTGAACCATCATGGTCGGCGGTGGCACCTTCGAAGGTATCCAGGCGGAGGTCCGCTTTTCTGTGCTTCGCGTCGAAACCATGACAGTCGAAACAGTTGGACGCAAGGATCGGGCGAATATCCCGATTGAACTCAATCGCATCCTCTGCGAGCACGCGGCCGTTGGGCAGACATGACAGAAGAATCGAACCGAACAAAACGCAGGAAATTCTGGAAGGCATAATTCAAGCCTTTTTAATCTGGACCGAGCACCAGGCTGACATCTGAAATCAAACGCAGTGCTGGATTGCACCGCCGCATCGAACCGTTTCAGAGTGTAACCGCGGACTGTGAATGGCAGTAGTGAAGCTGCTTTCTGGAAAGGAATGACGCCATGCCGGATTGGATGACGCGACTTCAACCGGAAGGCTGCACGATACCTCCGCCAGGATCGCCCTGCGATGTTTTGAGCGGGCTGTCTTGCCTGTCGTTTGGTGAACAGACCGTGTTTTTGTGGAAATTGTGCGGAAAAGGGGCCGATTTATTCTCCGCAGCAAGGCTTTGCCACTCCCCAAAGCCCCCGACGCATGGGTATACTTTCGCGAGAATTCTCGGGTTGCGCCAATCGACAGACAAAAAGCTCAGCCACGGGATTCGTATGGCTGACGGTTTTGAACGCCTTCCCACCGGCTGTGTGAACAAACGGCACCAACAATTTCAAATCGCCTGCGCGAAGCATCGGAGCAATGGACTATGAGTTCACAGGGATTGCGGCTACCGGATTCGACTCGTGAACGCCTCGAGCAATTTCAGTATCGAGTGCGCGTTGTCAAAATAGCGGAAGGGATTTTGGCCGGGCTGTTTGGGCTCGTGTTGTCCTATCTCGCCGTGTTTGTGCTGGATCGTTTTGTTGATACCTCGGCAATGGTCAGAACCGGCCTGCTGGTGGCCGGTTCCGTCGGACTGGCGGTTTTGTTTCCATTGAAGTGTCATCGCTGGGTCTGGGGGACGCGGCGAATGGAGCAGGTGGCAAGACTGCTGAAGCACAAGTTCCCCGCGCTGGGAGATCAGTTGCTGGGCATTGTCGAACTGGCTCACAGCGATCGAGATCTTGGCAGTAGTACTCGACTGGCTCAGGCGGCGATTGATCAGGTCGACTCAGTCGTTCGTCAACGAGATTTCTCCGACGCTGTACCTCGCCCGCGTCATCGATTCTGGGCAACGACTCTTGCGATTCCCGCGGTCGTCACATTGCTCGCTCTCGCCGTTGTTCCCGCCGCAGGATTCAATGCCATGGCACGCTGGCTGATGCCGTGGCGAAACGTCGAGCGATACACGTTCGCTCAGGTGGATGCATTGCCGAACAAGATCGTTGTTCCACATGGAGAGGATTTCTCTCTGGATGCCAAGCTTGCAGAATCCACGAAATGGTCACCTGCTTCCGCTTCCGCTGGCTTTACAGGACAGTCGACAGTCATCGCCGCGAAGCAGGAACAGGCTTATCAATTCAATCTTACACTGCAAACAGAATCGGGCACTTTGAACGTTCGTGTGGGTGATCTTACAAAGGGCGTGGATGTCGAAGTGGCGACGCGTCCGGAACTGAGTTCACTTTCGGCTTCGATTACGCTGCCCGACTATCTTCAGTACAGCAAACCCGTCTTGGCGGATGTTCGAGGTGGTGCGATTTCGGTTTTGAAGGGCTCAGTGGCCGCCTTCGAGGCAGAAGTCAGCCGCAATCTTGCTGAAGCGACAGTAAAGAGTGAACCGGCTGCGGTGGATGGAAATCGCGTGAAGCCATCACCAATGACGATTTCAGAATCGGACGTGCTTGATTTCAACTGGCGTGATGAGCTGGGGCTGACTTCGCGAGACACGTTCAGTCTAAAAATCCATGCTGTTGAAGATGCCGATCCGACGATCAACTTTCAACAGCAGGAGCCGCAGCAGGTCGTGTTAACGACAGATGTGATCACTTTCGATCTGCAGTCTCGCGACGATTTCGGGGTGCGTCAGATTGGACTTGAATGGAGCGGTGTTGAGCATCCTGTGCATAATCCTAATCCAGACAAAGGTGATAAGCTTGTCGAAGGCGGCGCGCCGGAGAAAAAGATTCTGGCCGCACGGGCCACTTTCTGTGCCGACAGCGACAATGTTCCTGCACAGACTCTAGAATTGCGTGCTTATGCAGAAGACTACTTGAAAGAGCGAGGCCGCATTTATTCGCCCGCCTACGTTTTGCATGTCATGACACCCGAACAGCATGCTGTCTGGATGATGGATCAACTTCGTCGCTGGGCAAGTCTGGCAGATGATGTCTATGAAGAAGAGATGCGGTTGCATGACAAGAATCGCGAAATTCGCCAGCTTGATTCCGATCAATTGAACGCTCCTGAGACCCGTCGAGAAATAGAACAGCAGGCGGCGGCCGAAAGAGCAAACGGTCAGCGATTGACAGCGGTCACCGACAGCGGCGACGAGTTGTTGAAGCAGGCCTTGCGAAACAAAGAGATGATGGTTGGCCACCTGGAGACGTGGGCCGGTGCATTACAGAAGCTGCGGAACATCGGGGAAAATCGAATGCCGAACGTGGCAGACATGCTGACTCAGGGTGCGAAAGCTCCAGGAAAGAAGTCCGCAAGTTCGCAATCAAACGCAAAATCATCGCCTCAGGCAGGCAACAATAAAGGAAGTCAGACTGGTGAGCCCGGCGATCCCAAAAAGCCGGGACAGGAACAGCCTGCGGTTCCGAAGTTGACGGACACAGAGTCCGGATTCAACAAACAGAATCCGTCTGAGGAAGGCGAGAAGAAGGAATCCAAGGCCGGTAAAGGCAAGTTTGGTCTTCCGTCGACGGTGCTTCAGGGAGGGCCTCCGCAGGAGAAGAACAAACAGCCGGAATCGCCAGCCGAAGAGAAAGTCGACGAGGCCGTTCAGGAGCAAACAGAGTTGCTGGCAGAGTTCCAGAAGGTTCGGGACGACTTGCAGAAGATTATGGACGATCTGGAGAACAGCACTTTCGTCAAACGCCTGAAGGCTGCGTCTCGCGAACAGCTTGAAGTGGCCACGGCGTTGAATCGAACACTGTTCGATGGCTTCGGTGTGACAAACAAGGACCTGAATGCTGGTCAGCAGGAACAGTCAGAACGAATCGCCGTGCGTGAAGAAGGTCAGAGCCAAAAGGTTCGCACGATTCAGGATGACCTGGAAGCGTACTACGATCGCCGCAAAGAAGACAAGTTCCTGCGCATTCTGCAGGAAATGCAGGAGTATCAGATCGTTAGCAAGCTGAATGATCTGAGCGATCGAGTTCGCGATAATCGCAGCGGCGAAGCGATTGCTAAGGCCGAATTCTGGGGCGACACTCTGGATCGATGGGCCGAAGAACTTGTCTCGGCCTCCAAGTGTGGCCAGTGCAAGGGATGCAAAGGTGATAGTCTGCCGCCATCCATCGTGCTGGAGGTCATGCGGATTCTGGAAGGCGAGATGGACCTTCGCGAAGAAACACGAACGCTCGAACAAGTCCGGGAGGAGTCCGAAGTCGTGGCGTATCAGGACAAAGCAGAGGCTCAATCCGAAACTCAGCGCAAGCTTTACAATCGCGTTGTTAATGTGATTACAGACATTAAAGCCTTGCCACTGGGCGAGCAGAAGTTTGAAAAAGAAATCAAGTTGTTGACGGGTGCTGGTGGTGCGATGTCCGATGCAACCGACATTCTCGGACGTCCTGATACCGGCCCGGAAGCGATCGCTGCAGAAACCGAAGCTATCGAGTTACTGCTGCAATCAAAACGAGCCAACCCCAAAGGTGGTGGCGGCGGTGGTGGATCATCTCCCGGCGGCGGTGGTGAAGGCAATACGGATCAAGTTGCACTGGAACTCTATGGTCCCGGTTCGGATCCGAATGCACAGATTGAAGCTCGCGAAGTTCGACAGTCCACCGGAACAACAAACGATCAAACACCTGCAGAATTCCGTGACGGTATTGATGCGTTCTTCAATGCCCTGGAAAGTCGAAAGTAACGTTAGACGTGCGGCGAATGAGTCGTTACCGGTGTAGAACGATTGTCCCCGTCGTTCACGAACAGTTGAGACAACTGTTCTACAACGTGTGTGGTGATGTTCTCACCTGTTGCTCGTCGAGATCCCTATCCACTGAGGAGAATAATCGTTGTCCAGAATTCTCGCCGCGATCATCGCTTCGGGCTTCTTTGCGTCGTCAGCCTGCATCGCACAGGATACTCAGGTGCGATTTGGGACCGATGTTCCTCGAGACGTGGAGCAGATTTACGAGCGCGGGCTCGAATGGTTGGCGACTAACCAGACGAAAGACGGTAACTGGACTGGCGGCGATAGTGGTTCAGGAATTACCGGCATGTGCATTATGGCTTTCGTCGCCAGCGGCGAAGATCCTAACTTCGGACGGTATAACGAAAACATCCGTCGCGCGGTGCGCAGCATGATCAAGGGGCAAACGGCATCCACGGGATTCTTTGGCGGCAACATGGGGCACAGCAGCATGTACCATCACGGCTTCGCGATGCTTGGTATGTCGGAAGTGTATGGAATCCTGGACGAAGACACGTTATGGGACGCGGAAACGAAAGCGGACGACCGCCGCAGCATTGGCGAATCGCTGGAACTCGCCGTCCGAGCTGCCGTGACTTCTCAGAAGAACAATCAATTCAACGCGTGGCGATATGGTCCGGAAGCAACCGACGCAGACACGTCCGTCTCCGGCGCGGTGCTGATGGGACTGCTGGCGGCACGCAACGCGGGAATCAAAGTGCCCGACGACGGCATCGATAAAGCGCTTGAGTACTTCAAGACGATGACCACCAATCGCGGTGAAGTGGGCTACTCCGGAATTGGTGGCGGCGGTTCAGCAAATCTCAAAGCGATCGCTGCACTTGTGTACGCGATTGGTAAACGCAAGGACTGGAAAGAATACAAAGGCGTGCTCGGTGCCATTACCGTGAATCTTGAACACGAAGAGTACAGCTATCCCGAGTATTTCCGCTACTACACAGCTCAGGCGTTGTTTCAGGGCGACTTTGAAGCGTGGAACAAATGGAACCAAAAGACTGCACGGCAGCTCAAAGAGATGCAAAACGACGATGGCAGTTTTCAGAGTCAACATGGTCCTGCGTATGGAACGGGAATGTCACTACTAGCCATGGCTCTGAATTATCGCTTCCTGCCAATCTACGAACGATGATCTTGTGGTGGTGGTGTGGCAACCAATCAGCCAGTAGCGGAATTCGTAAGAACTCCCGAAGCCTCCGAATTCTGACAAAGCGTGCTACAACGCGTAGACAGATAACGATTTGCCGGAAGGACGAGCCGCGACGTCAGGATTCGCATCCGTCAACACGCTGACGAAGATCGATCACTTTTGCGTGCGGAATCTGAACTTCAACAACCTGTTGATTCAGGTGAAACCAGCTGGTCGCGGAATCCAGGATCACGCTGTCCGTCGAAACAATAATCTCGGACATGCGTTGCAATTCATTGTCGGGGCTTGAGCACAGATCAACCTGCCAATTCCATTCATTCTGTTCGGCCGTTTCCAGCAGAAGTTGTCGCAGTCGCCCACTGTTGGAGACCGGCTGATCCAGAAGCCAGCAGGCTCTGCGAATTCTCAGATTCTGCAGGCATTGTCCGATCAATCTGATGGCCAGATGAGTTTCCTGAACTCTCTTATAGGTCCCGTGAACACTCGCAAGATCACGATAACAGCCATCCTGCCCGACAAAAAGAAAACCGCCCGACAGCGCGCTTTCCAGGGCAATCAGCACATTGAAACCATCCAGATACAGATCGCAGCCTGCTACACTCGAAGGCGTTCGTCGAGTGCTCTGGCGTGTCAGTCGTTGTGATTCGGTACAGGCCGATCGCATCAGCAACAATCGCTGTCGTTCGGCGAGCTGGAATTTGTCGCCGACAAGTTTCAGTGATGACGGAGGTGCATAACCATGTGTCAGCAGCCAGCAATAGTCCTGCAAGGCCTCACGCAGCTTTGTTGTTTGTGAATCCGCGAACAGCAACATGTCTTCCGGGTGCGTTCCTCGATGTCTGTGCTCATGCCCCATGCGATCTCCTGAGTCCCGCGTTTCGATTCTGGCCGCCGGCTAAGGCGGATCAAACGATAGAGTATCGCATCGACAGCAAAACTCACGCCTTCGATCGAGGCCTTAGAAGATTGCCGTGATGGGAGCCGCAATTGAAGCCTCTTCGGAGACTCTCTCAAGCCGCGCGGCGCAGTTCGACACTGGACGGTTGCGAAATGGTATGCGAACAGAAGTTCGCGCGAAGGGAACTCTGCAATTCTTCAATGGAGCAACCGGCCCGATAGGTGAACTGCACGGACAAGATATCACCGGACGCGACATTCAGTGGCTCGGGCAACGGCAAAATAATCTGGTTCATCAGCCATTGCACCGCTCGCCGTTCGGTCAGAACGAAAGCCAGAAAATTGTTCGTCAGAAAGCTCACGGCATTCAGGTATCCGTCGATCTGGATTTTGATGCTTGCATCAATTTCAAACTGCAGCGGAAAATCTTTTCCATAGTCGATCGTGGAGTAAAAATGGGGTTCGGCCAGCCATCGTTCCTGCATCTGCGGTCCAACAGGTTCGAAGATCGGAACCTGAGCGTGATAGCCAGAGAAGCAGAAGTTCTGTTGCAGAGGCTGTACTGCCAGAACCGTTGTGTCTGGTATAAAGCGAGGCAGCCTGTTACCAAATCGATTGCGGTACCGTTCCTTGAAACTCTGAATTACTTCCAGTTGTTTCTCACGAACCAGGCCAACGTGCAGCATTTCGCAAATCACAACATCGACCGGTTCGGGCGGCAGATAAGTCATCGCGTCCGCCTGCACCACGGTGACTCGATCACCATTTTCGTTGTTGGCAAGAAACGACCGGGACGCACGCACCAACGCCGGATTTCGTTCGACGCACCAGACTTGTCGAGCTTGTCTGGCCGCAAACCACGAAAGCACTCCGGTTCCACCGCCAAGTTCCAGAACAGTTCCACCCTGCGGAACCGTCAACGCAATCGCCTCCTCAAACGGAAGCATTCGCGACTGATCGCGGAGCATGTTGAAGTGATAATGCAGAGGAATGAACTGCCCAAGAAGCATTTCTTCAGGCATGTCAGGTGATTCTTCTGTCACACAATGCTCGCATTCTTGAAGTGTTTTTTGGCGATCGGTTCGCAGGCCAATCGGGGTCCACGCAGAAGTAAGTTGTCTCTTCAGACGCCCGGCTTTTCACAACGGGCGTGCGTTCTTCGTGTCAATCCGAAAACGAATTCACGATCATCTCAAAGCGGCGAGATGCTACGGAAACCTGCAAAATGTCACAAGGGCGATCCCCGGCATCGCGACCTCAGAAAAATCCCCGTTGTTCAAAGATATCGCTATTTTCTGCATGCAAACATTCGGCGAAAGATCGTTACCTGGCATACAAGCTCGAAGCGCCAGCGAGTGTGCCATTGAGTATTCGAAGACCACTCGCTGGCGCTTCGAGCTTGTACGGGATCGCTGCCTCTGAGCGAATTCCAACACCTTAGACAATTATTGTTACACCGGTCCGATGTGGCTTTTTTGTCCGTGAGATCTGTGGTTAAGAACATAAAGGAATTGAGACTGCGGATGCCATGGGTAACACGGATGAGTCGTCAATCGGGCAATCGAGCGCTGGGCATTTCCCGACCAGCCTGCAGAAGCGTGACTTTGGGACTGCTGCCGGATTTTGGAAGTTCAAATTTCAGAGTTGCATCCACCAACTGATATTTCCAATCCGTTTCGCTCTTTGGAATCAGTGCGAGAAACTGCTGGCCGGTGAGCTGCGCCATCATGCGACCGTCTTTGACCTGGACGGTAATCACAATTCCCGGTGCGAGTTCGTATCTGCCTTCCAGTCGTTTGGCAACTTCCGGATCAACCTTGAATTCCTTATCGAACGTTCTTGGCTGAACATCCAGACCCATGACCGCTTGAATAATCTGCTCGGTCAATGCGTCTGTCCCGGAACCTGCCGTGTTGCAGAGCAACACCACAGCACAATTCGACGCTCGACTGATCAACATCATGCACTGATAGCCACCGGTCTGGCCGTTGTGCCATCGCGTCGAGCCGTCGAGGGCGATCATCCATCCGAGGCCCATCGCGTGATTGCCGTCGTTCGCAGGCTTATGCTCTTTCCATGCAAGCTCGATCGCTTCTCCCAGCAGTCCTTTTGGCGGGTTCAAAGAGGCTTCTGCAAACAGCAGCATGTCATGGATGTTGCTGCGAATCGCTCCGCAACCTGCCAGTGCGTCAAAATCCCATGACTTGTCAGGAAGAAGTGCTGCGTTGTGCGGAGGAGCAAACCGGGTCACTTGTTCCGGAGTGAGTTTGATTGTGGTGTCGGACATCTTCAATGGTCCGGTCAACTTCTCCTTCAGCAACGCTTCGTAACTGACGCCCGCCTGTTGCGATAAGAGATCACCAAGCAGGCCCACTCCGAGGTTGGAATATTCAAAGCCCTGACCTGGTTTCCGGTTCGGCTTTGCTGACAGCATGTACTCTGTGAGCATCGCGCGTTTATATCCGTCGAATGGATTTGTGGAATCTGCTGGCGCGATGTTGTCTGGCATCACCGGAAGCCCGGATACATGGTGCGACAGATGTTTGAATGTGATCGTGTTGCCAACCGTCGGATTTTTCTCGGCGAGTTCTTTCATGACGGTACTGATCGGATCGTCCAGTTTCAGTCGGCCGGATTCAACAGCCTCCGCCAGGAGCAAAGACGTGAATACTTTGGAGATGGAGCCGATTTCATAAAGTGTCTTTTCGTTCGGTGAAACAGTCCCGCCTGTTTCCAGTGTTCCAAAGCTCTTTGTCCATGTCTTGCCGTTCGCGATAACACCGACAGAGATCGCGTTGACTTTGTGATGAGTCAAATAGGGTTCAACAAGAGCCCCAATCTTTTCTTCATACTTGAAATCATCCTGAGCCAACGCCTGCACGGCGACCATGGAGACAATGAAAGTGATGAGTATTCGCATAGGGCACATCAAGCCTGTGAAGACGGTGTCGGCGGATGGAAGGCGTTGGCTGTCGAGAATGAGTGTGCATTTTGTAGCAGGTGGTGCTGTGTGCTTCCAATGCTTTACGACATAACAGGGAAAACGCAGATCAATGCCGACGAATCTGAAGCCTCTGCTTGAACTACTGTAGATCTCGGCAAACCTGCGACTGTGGGTTTTCTCAACGTAGGACTTTGGGGACTCATTCAATCTCAGTCTTCCGGCACCGACAACGGCTGCCCATTGTGTTGTGGGCCGAGTTGAAGCAGAAACGGGATTGCTCGCTGAGCCCACTCGTCAGGCTTTGGATAATGCTCCGCGCCGGATGCGAAGCAACTTTGCAACATTTCTGTGTTGATGATTCCGGGATTCAAAGGAACCGCACACATCCCATCGGGAAGTTCTTCCGCAAGAGCTCGCGTGAGTCCTTCGATCGCCCATTTTGTCGCACAATAGGGCGCTACTTCTGCGGAGACGGATCGCCCCCAACCGGAACTCAGATTCACGATCACTCCTGTGCGGCGTTTGACCATGGCTGGCACAAAATGTCGAATCACATTGGCAGTACCACTGACATTGATGGCCATTGACCGATCAAATTCCTCCGCATCGATTTGCCAGAGCTTCGCGTTCCGATTGATGACCGCCGCATTATTGATCAACAGATCGGGCGCCCCGAAATCAGCAACGATTCGACCGGCCCAGTCTCGCACCTGCTCATCAGAAGCAACATCGACGACGGCAAAATCATGCGAAGAACCCAGCACTGTTTTCAACCGGTCAAGGCCACCGGAAGATCGGGAACAACCAATGACTGTGTGACCAATCGCCGCAAATCCTTCGGCAAGTGATCTCCCCAAACCTTTCGACACGCCTGTAATTACAATTGTCTTGGTACTTTTGTTCATAGCGCGTCATTGTTTCTGAATTATTGATGACAGTTCAGCGACCTGATTCATGAATCGATAACGTCGCTTAATCGAAGTCGCTTCACATTTCGGCCAGGCCTCCTGGTTGGCCAGCGCCATGCTGTGGATGATCTGTTGATGTAAGTATGGAGCACATATCGTTTAACGGCAAACCGCAGGCGCCTGCGTTTCGTGGCAGTCGCTGACGCCTGCGGCTTGCCGTTAAACGAAGCATCGTTCGTGAGAACTTGCTGCCTCTTTAACTTGGCCAACCGCTTCGACAGCAACGTGGTCAGCGAAGAAGTTGTCGCATACGAAAGTACCCAAATACCAGAGTCGCGATGCCACAACTACACGCAATCAATCCAAAGAGGATGATGATCGATGCGGCCAGGCGAGCCAAATTGCCTTCGAGATTTTTCTCCGACGTCAGCGGATATGAACCGTCACGAAACCCGATCAGTCCGAAGTGGATGATTTTTACTCCGAAAAACAACGAAGTGCAGGCGGCCCCGAGAAAGATTGCGGCAACTTTGAAAGGACGCACGGCAAGGCTAGATTTGTTGACTAATTGGTCGCGATGACACTCGATCGGTACCCGGTCAGTGCAGAATCATGAATGCGGTGACCGAGAGACTGAGTCGAAACTTACAGAGATAGCGGTCCTATGAAAAGGCTACCGACGAAAGGGAACATTCGCGCCGCGAATCCTGCAAATCATGTTTTCTGCACGGCGGCGTGCGATTCAGTATATTGAGTTGGTTTGCCTGATTCGTACAGAGTCCTGTTTCCGGATGGATGGCACCAGTTTGAAGCCACCGAAGCCCGATCATTTGTTTCGATCCGGATTGAAACACAATAAAGCTCTGAATTACTGACTCATTCCCTCAACACAAGAGCCTGAATTGGCGTATCTGCGTGCGTTCACACAAATATTGCTTTGACCAATGAACGTGATTGACATGAAACTATCTATTGTTGGTAGCTTACTGGTTTTTGCAATGTTTTCTGGTTGCGATTCACGACCGGCAGTGTTTGATCCCAGTGAACAGGCTGATGGACAGAAGTTAGTGGATCCCTGCGAGGTCGAACTACCTGAACTCTTTATGCGGAGTATGTTCGAAGAGAATCGAGAGCAGAACGAAATTGATGACGGTATTCGCCGGAAACTCACTATACAGGCCTCAAACGAAGACATTTTGAATCTGCGGGGCCTGAAGACCTCACTCAAGTTTCTACAAATACAGGGAAGGAAACTGAACGACGACGAACTTAAGGTTCTGTCGGAGCTATCCAATCTTGAGTCCATCAATCTGGCAGATTGTGATATCGACGATCACGATCTGCAGATTCTTCGTCCATGCCTTCAAAACCTGAAGCATCTCTGGCTGAATAATAATCCCGTTTCTGACGCCTGTATGCCTTTGATTGCAGAATTGCGTTCTCTGGAAGACTTGGGGCTAGGGAATTCGCAACTGACAGACACAGGTGCCGAGCAACTACCCGAACTAAGGAACCTGAAAACGATCAATCTCTCACAAACAGCAGTGACCGATTTAGTTGCTGAAAGCCTGGCAAAGTGTTCTCAATTGAAATCGGTCCATATCGGGCACAATCAGGCGCTGACAAACAAGACCGTCGCAGCATTGGTGCCATTGACGTCTCTTCAGATTCTGCAGATTGACAACACCAGCGTTAACGAAGATTGCCTTGATGATTTGATTCGTATGCCGAATCTCAGGTTTTTCCACACAGGCGGACTGCAGTTTAGCGCGGAAGCCAGTCGGCGATTGCGGGCGGAAGCCCCGATGTTTGGTAAGTTTGATGAACTCCTGAAACCGTACGATGGTCCTCGGTATACGTACTATAAAATCGACTGTATCGATGGCTGGAGCTTCAAAAAACTGAAGGACAAACAAAAGGCGTGGGAAGCGGTGTTGGGGATAACTGGTGGCGTTGAGCTTCCGACGGATGCACACGGAATTCATGCGGCGGAAGGAGGCTTTGGTCCCGATCAAAAGAATTTCCTGGTGTTCAGCACCACGCTTGAGGGCGCGACGGTGTTTGCAGAAAAAATGTCTGGAAAGAAACTGGCGGAGTTTCGGCCTCGTGGAGACCGCGATTCTGTCCATACATATGGAGAAGAAAGTCACATTCAACGAGGATTTCCGTGGCAGGCGGATACTGTGACTGACAATCTGTTCTCCAAAATACCAAGTTCAAATGGCGGAATTCTGATCGATATGAAGAATCTGATTGTGTATTTGAAGCGATGACACACATCGGCAACGCTGTTGAGATGCCGAGTGTTATGGAATACCGGCGAAAGGCCGTATCCATCGATTGTGCTGCGGCGGAATTGCAGCCGGAAGTAACAATCATCGGCCACTGTGTTAGTCGAATCACATCACTCAAACCGTGCAGGCTGGCCGGTGGATTCGAGAACGGTCATCCAGAGGTCACCGTTGGGGTCAACCTGATTGCGTTCTCGAATGGCGAGCGGAATCGGGACGTGCACAAATCGGCCGTGCCAGCGGCCGACGACCATTTCGGTGCGGCCACACATCGCGGCGTGAACGGCATTGTGAGTCAGCCGTAAACTGTACACGCTGTCGAAAGGATTGGCCGGAACGCTGCGAATCAGGTAACTGGGATCGATGTACTTTAGATTCAGTTCGATGTTCTGAGCCGCGAAATGCGAGTTGATGCGATCCTTCAGATACAGGCCGATGTCACCAAGCTTTGCGTTTCCGGAAGCGTCTGTCGATTTTGGAGCCTCCGCCAGCAAGGACTGCCCTGCGCCTTCGGCCACCACAATCACAGCGTGGCCTCGGCGAAGAATGCGGTCCTGCAGACTGCTGAGCAAACCCTGCGGGCCATCCAGTTGGAAAGAGACTTCGGGAATCAGGACATAGTTGGCGTCGCTTTTGGCCAGAGCCGCATAGCAGGCAATGAAGCCCGAATGCCGGCCCATGACTTTCACCAATCCAACCCCGTTGGGCGACGACTTCGCTTCTGCATGAGCCGAGCGAATGGCCTGAGACGCCATGGAAAACGCCGTCTGAAATCCAAAGCTCTGATCGATGAACATGATGTCGTTGTCGATCGTCTTTGGTATGCCGATCACGGAAATCTTCAGGCCTCGATTGGCGATCTCCTGAGTAATCGACAGTGCGCCGCGCAGAGTGCCGTCGCCGCCCACCACAAACAGCATGTTGATGCCCATTTGTTCCAGGCAGTCAACGATCTCCGCCGGATCCTGCTGTCCTCGCGACGTCCCCAGAATGGTGCCGCCTTCTTCGTTGATCTGACTGACCATATCCGGCGTCAGTTCCACGGCCGGGTGGCCGTGTCGAGCGATGAAACCCTGATATCCGTTGCGAAAACCGTAGACTTTTTTCACGCCGTAACGAAATGTCAGCTCCATCACCAGAGCGCGAATCACATCGTTGAAGCCGGGACACAGGCCGCCACATGTGACAACTCCGGCGCGGGTTTTCGAGGGATCGAAGTAGATTTTCTTGCGAGGTCCCGCTGGTTCAAAGCCAGGCAGTTCGGCTGTGGGAAGATCGCGTTCAATGGCCATCGACGCGATATCGTCAAACAGAACTCGGTCGGTTTCATCGACGTTGTTGATGGACTGCTTGCGCTGGTTCAGCAGGCTGGCCATCGGCGAATCGACGCGGCACGTGCCCAGCGACTTCACGACAAAATCAGAAGCTTCAATCATTGAACATTGCCCCATCCATCCAGCACATCGACATCAACCCGTCGTTCGCATACCGGCCGCGACACCCTGAACCGACAATCTCAGAAGATCACGCAGCCGCTGAAGTTCGTCGGTATTGTCGACCGCATCCAGCTTACGACGGCGCTGCAGCAGTTCGATCTGAATCAGATTTAAAGGATCGATATCCGGGTTACGAACTTCAATGGAACCCTGAAACCATGGCGTGGATGACAGCAGCTCGGATCCGCCGACGATGTCCAGAATCGCCTGCCTTGAGCGGTCGCGTTCGCTGGCGATCAGCATCCAGATCTGGCGTCGTTCTTCCGGAGTCGTACACAATTCGGAATAGCACTGGCCAACATACATGTCGGCCTTCGCCAACGCGGTCGCAGCGTTATCGATCGTCGCCTGAAAGAAGGGCCACTGACGATACATCTCCAGAACTGTTTGCCAGTTCGATCGGTCATTGTACTTCACATCCGACAGCGCGGTGCCCAGGCCGTACCATGCGGGAATCAGACAGCGATTCTGAGTCCAGGCGAAAACCCACGGGATCGCTCGCAGATCTTTGAGAGTCCGTTGACCGGTACGACGTGACGGACGCGACGCGATCGGAAGGTTCTCGATTTCTTCGATGGGCGTTGCTTCGCCGAAGAATTCAATGAAGCCCGGTGTGTCGACAAGATCGCGATAAACTTTCAGCGAATCTGTTGCCAATGCTTCCATCAGTTGCACCCATTCCGGGCGAACCGCAGGCCGCGGAATATTGCTGGCCACCAGTGTCGCAAACGTCACTTGTTCCAGATGTCGATAGGCCACGTGAATGTCGTCGTAACGTTCGGCCAGCACTTCTCCCTGTTCCGTTAATCGCAACGAACCGCCCAGCGCGTCCGGTGGAAGTGACAGAATTCCTCGAGCCGCCGGCCCACCGCCTCGACCCAGTGAACCGCCGCGTCCGTGGAAGAACGTGAGCTGCACGTTGCGAGCCGCAGCGACCTGATGCAGGGAATCCTGAGCTCGATCAAGCCCCCAGCACGCGGCCAGATAACCGCCGTCTTTCGTACTGTCCGAATAGCCAACCATCACGATCTGACGATTCTGCTGAGCCGCCAGATGTTCGGCATAGATCGGCTGATCCAGAATCTCGCCGATGACTTCCGGAGCCGCTTTCAGGTCGCCGATCTTTTCAAACAACGGGACGATTCGTAGCGCGTATTGCGGAAGGAATGTTTCTGATGTCGCGGTGTCACCATGCGAAGTCGCAGCTTCCGCGCAGGCTCGACGCCACAGCCATAGCACCGTCAACATGTCGGACGGCCAGCGAGTCATGCTGATCACGTGACCGCCCAGGCAATCCGGTCCGAAGCGGCGCACGGCGTGTCGCAGCATGCGAAACAGGTTCAATGTTTCGCGCGTGAGCGGCGCGAGGGCATCTTCATCGACGGGCTTTGCGGTGCCCATGAGCTTCACCAGCAGAGCCTGGCGTTCGGGTTCGCTGAGTGCCGCGAAGTTCGGGCAGTCGCCGGTGACCTGCAGCAGTTCTGTCATGACTTCACGATAGCGAGTCGCATCCTGGCGAACGTCAAGCCGAGTCAGATGCAATCCGAATACGCGTGTCAGATCGAACCATCGCTGAGTCTCTTCCGCCAGAGCCTGCTGTCCATGACACGCGTTCAAACTGACGATCAATGCGTTGACATCGCATTCCAGTTCGTGTCCGTCGAGATAAGCTCCATCGAGCGCCGGTTCGGCCATGATTTTGCAGCGAGACTGTTTCAGTCGCCACTGGATCATGCGAATCCAGCGGCGATAGGTTTCGTCGGTTGCGACTCGACTGAGCGTTTCCGCAAACGCCGGCCAGCGTTCTTCCGCCTGCGCGACGGCGTCAGCCAGATTGGTTTCCACGTTCGCTTCGTTTCGCGACACCGAAAGAAAATCGTAAAGCTTGCGGCACCAGTCCAGATGTCGATCAATCGCGGTATCGCGCAGCCAGACCAGCGTGCGTTCGGTGATGTCCCAGGTCACGCCCGGATGTCCGTCACGATCGCCGCCCATCCACGATCCGAAGCGAAGAAACTTCGGCATGGCAAAGTCATGATCCGGATACTCGCGAGCCAGCGCCTGCCGCAGCGACATATAGATTTCCGGAACAACTTCCCACAGCCGAGGCATAATCGAAAGCCCGCGTTCGACTTCTTCCAGAACCGACGGTCGCATCGGTCGCAGAAACTCCGTCTGCCATAGCACGGTCAGGTCGGCTTTTAGTCGGGCTTCCAGGCCAGCTCGTTCACGAGGCAACAAGTCCGCTCGGTCGAGTTCTTCCAGACACTGTCGCATGCGTCGAAGTTTGGATCGAATGGATCGTCGCTTGGCTTCGCTGGGATGAGCCGTAAACACCAGCTCCACATCCAGTTGATCCAGCGCCTGCTGAACTTGATCGGCCGACAGTCCGGCGGCTTTCAACTGCTGAATCGCCGCGCCGATCGATTCGCTGATCGGATCCGGATGCTTCTGCTGTTCGCGATGCCGCAGAACTCGTACACGCTGACGATCTTCGGCCAGATTCGCGAGGTCAAAAAAGATGCTCAAAGATCTGGCGACCAGCCGAGCCTGATCTTCGTTGAGTCCATGAATGCGGTGTGACAACGCGGCTTCAGCGCCCGGCACATTGCTGCGTCGATCGCGAGCCAAATGCCGAATTTCGGCAACCAGTTCGACGGCATCCCGGCCTTCATCTTCGGTCACAATCTGCCGCAGCATTTCTTCCAGGAGACTCATGTCTCGACGGAGTTGATCATTATTGACCATAGTTACAATCTGATTCTCGGTGGGTTGCGATCGGTTCGAAAATGCAGATTGACAGGCATCCAATTTCGAACGCCGCTGAATTCACGAAAGCGTCCGATGCTGGACTGATGCACAGGGCGTGCCGAAGTCAGGCCTGACCTGCCTCGTTGGCGGAGTCTTTTCAATCTGCACGAACAGGCCTTGATTTTGGCGTGTCTGACGATGAACAAGCGTCTTTTGAGATTCGACACGCTAATTTTTATTCGCCACACTGGCAATCGAATGACTAATAAAGCCGCAGAGATTGCCCGACTTTATGGCGATCGGTGCTTCTCATGGGCATTTGGACCACTTAAAAAAGATATGGCAAACCTTCATCACATGGACAATTTCCAATGACATTTGATTCACGCATTTACCGCCAGATTGATCAGCATCCGTACCCACTGCTGTTTGCCACAATCAGCGGTGCTCATCTTTATGGCTTTCCGTCACCGGATTCGGACTTCGATCTGCGGGGCGTACATGTGCTGCCATTGTCCGATGTGATCGGGCTGACCGTCAATCATGAGACCATCGAAAAATCCTGCGTTGACGATGGCCTGGAGATTGATCTCGTCACACACGACGCTCACAAATTCTTCAGTCTGATGCTCAAGAATAATGGTTATGTGCTGGAGCAGGTTCTGTCGCCACTCATCCTGCATTCAACTCCCGAGCACGAAGAACTTCGCAGCATCGCCACGCAGTGCATCACTCGGTTTCACTCGCACCATTATCTTGGTTTTTCCGCGGCACAATGGAAGTTGTTTCAAAAAGAGACGGCCCCGCGAGTGAAGCCATTGTTGTATGTTTATCGCGTGCTGCTTACTGGAATTCATCTGATGAGAACCGGACAGGTCGAAGCCAATCTGACTCATCTGAACGAACATTTTCAGTTGCCCTATATCCCTGATCTGGTCGCCCAGAAAACGACTGGATGTGAGAAAGGCACGCTGCAGGCCGCCGATCTGGATTTTCACCAGCGTGAATACGAACGACTTCGTGCAGAGCTTGAACAAGCCATGATTGACAGTTCTTTGCCCGAGCACGGCAGCGGGTCAAAACAACTCAATGATCTGCTGATTCGTATTCGTCTGAAGTCCCCGACGGCCTGACGGACTGCAAAGAACGGCTGAGAATTCATACGTCGAACATCGGCAGAAATGTCGGCTCAACGGAACCGAGCACTCTGCCGCAGTCTGGTATTGCGTCTGTAAGATGGACCAGTCCCGAAATAGTCTCCGTACTTTGTTAGAAGCGGAAGGGCGCGAGCCCAATGGCAGTCATTTTTAGCGGCACAGCGCAAGCTGTCCGGTGATGGTACTCAAAAAACTTGCAAAAACCGGACGGCTCGCGCCGTTCCGCTAGAGTGGGAAGTTATTTCGGGACTGATCATATGTTACGAAAGATCTCTGAAATCAGGGGGTCCATTCTGGCTTCGGAGATTCGTGAACGACTCGAGGCGTCGCGACCTGCAGTTCGGTGACGGCATCAAGCAGTCGTCGAACACGAGCTCTCTCGGTCGCCACTTCAAAGCGAAGTCGGAAGGTGACAGATTCTCCCGGTGCCAGAGTAATCAGTCGTCCGCCTTTTCGCTCATCACCATGTGGATTCGGAAAACTACTGCCCGGCTCCAGGCCAGTGACGTAACCATCTTCAGCAGCCTGAGTATTCTTCCAGAGAATAAACCAGGGCAACGTGGACGTATCGAATCTCACAACAAACGCTTTGGTGGAATCGGCATCGCACAACATTGCAATGCCTTCGCCAGACTCATTCGTGGCTGCTCGAGTATAATAGACCTGTTCAGCAAATCCTGGAGTCGGCCCCTGGTACAAATTCCACATGCTCAGACCTTCGGCCGCTCGATCGTTTCGAGGAGCCACTTCGTGCGATGCCGTATGGCACATGGAGCCCTCTCCCAGAAACGGCTCGCCGATGTTGCAGTGATACAACATCTCCACTTCTGCAGGCTGTGCGCCCAGGTTGGTGATTACATCTGTGATCTCGAACTCGGTCGAATCAATCGCAGTCGTGAGTGTTGCTTCGAGTCGAAGTCGGCCACCAAAGAGGCATCCTTCATCAACCCAGCCGGTGACCGTCACTTTGTCCGCATCCACGCTCGCACTCACACGATGAGCAGGAATATTGGCGATGCGTCCGTGAAGCGGAAGGAATTGTTCCGAGACGACCTTGCCATCTTCATCCAGAATTGTGTCGGTGCCAGGCGCGCCGTGCCAGCCGAGCCCGCAGCGACAAATCAGTTCATTGAATCCGTCAAGCCAGCCGATTCCTCCTCGGCGCATCTGGTCGACGTAAGCAGGATTCACAGGCCGTTCGACTGGTGAATTCCACTTCAGAGGCACGCAATCCACTTCGCCTCGCCAGACGCCCATTCCACGAGTCGGCAGCAGTTGAAGCGACAGCCGACCATTGTTCACAGTGACAACGTCAACACCATCCGATAGTCCGCCCGTCATACGGTGCATCGTGACACTAGCGCCGTTTCGAGCGTTTGATAGCCGCGAACGCGTATCATGAATGCCTTCATCAACATTCAAAAGATCGTGCTGGACAACTGGCATCGGCGGTATCCTCAAAACAGGTCAGGGAGTTTTTGTTGGGGTGTTTGTGATTACTTTTTGGATGCAAATTGGTCTGGTGCGGCAATCAGTTCACCAAGATCCATGAGAGCGGAATCAGTAACAGAAAGAGACCACGCTCCTTTCGTCATCGGCGTTTCCGAACCGTTCTGCGTCAGCGTCTTCAGATAGCCCGGCCGCTCGTGCCAGAAGCGAAACTTCCATTCTCCGACCGGCACATTTTTCAGCTCAAAGTTACCATCCGCATCCGTAATGGCAACGTACGGATGGTCCGAAATAATTAACCACGCTTTCATCCACGCGTGAATGGAACAGTCGACACGAGTCGGCAATGTTTCGGCTTTCGTAAACTTCTTCTCAAGCGGCTTGTTCTGCGGAATGACTTCGCTGAAGGGCGTCGACCTGCGAACGTAAACCGCCGCATTATGCGCCACCGAGTCCGAGTTCTTCAGTTGCAGAATCTGACCAGTTCGTAACTGCAGCATGTGGGGTTCAAATCGACAACCGATGTTATCCATCGTCACTGGCTTTGTGGCAGCCGTTGAATAGTCCGGATGAACTGGCACAGCCTCTTTCGACTCAAGCCAGATCGCAACATATCGAAGACCGTGATTGTCGACATTCACGACCAATGATTCGTCGACCAGTCCATTCTTTCCGCAAACATCAGCATCACGTTCGATGTCTAATGCAACCGGCGACACCGGGGGGCCACCAAACACAATGCGTCCCTTGACAGTGCCCCACTGCTGCCCAAAAACCGACGCCGAACCAAGAAGAAAAATGCCGCCGGACAATAACACGCACAAACGCGAGCAGGATTTCATAAGAACTCCACAGTACTAACAGAGTCGTTGCGGCGGCTTGCTCCACAATCGCAACGACCGCAGAGCATCGACACGCGATGCTGCTCGTGTCTCCGACGCGAGACTGAAAACCAGTCAACCGTTTTTGATCTAAACGCTACGCGTCAAATTTTGCCGACAGCAAATCACGAGCGACATCCTGCACTTTGTTCGCTGTGGACTCTGTCAACCCGGACAACAGCGGAAAGTGACGGCCAGTGTTGGCAATTCCCGCAAGCGAAATCGCTTCATGCAGCACTCGAATGGGATTCACATCATTCCTCATCGTTTCCAGCGGCAGGAAGATTTTTCGAATCGCTTCAGCTGCATCAAAATCTTTTTCGCAAATCGCTTTAAGCATCTGTTGCGACAAGGCAGGATTGACACAAACACAACCGGATGTGAATCCATTCAGTCGAAACTTCGACAAGTGAATCAATGCTGGCTGCTCCCCGATTCCACTACAGATCAAAGTGGGATCAACCATCGTCACCAGTCGAGACAGGAATTCATCCTCAGCCGGATCATCTCGAACGATCGCATACTTGATAAACGAAACAAGCCCATCTCGAACAAGCTCCGAAGCACTTTCAGGGCTGATGTAACCTTCTTCCTTGATGTATAAAACGGCAGGCCGTCCGATGGCTTCAACGAATCGGCGAAAGCCCGTCATCAGCCCGGCTTCGGTCATCACGGCTTTTGTTGGCAATACCATGACCGTTGGATAGGCCGTGCCTTTGATGACTTCCGCCTGATCCATCATCGTTCCGTAAGCCGGCCCGACAGACGGGATGACAAGAGTTCCCTCTGCGGCAATCTCCTGCAGCATTTCCAGCAGCCAGGCATATTCACTCGGGCGAATGTGATACAGATTTGCGTTGCCACCATAGAGCAGCATCGAAACGCCGCCAGCTTCAATGTGACGAATCAGACGGGTGTTTTCTGTACGACAGATCTTTTCATTCGTGTCACGAGCCAACGGAGGAACAGCCAGCACCGAGCTGCGAAACTGTTCTGGACGAAATACGGTGGTTTGCATGATGGCTCTTACTTGATCGTGGTGGATTGCGTTTCAACGGGTCTTCGCAAAAGGATACCAGCGACGCATTTCAGATTCACCCGCACCTCGGCTTTTTCTTTTTCCGAGTATGCGAGTTGTGCACAAGGCTACTCGTCACTCGGCGATTCGCTTCATCGATCAAAATCCACGATGCTGGCCATGGGGGCCGGGCGGTACGTTGAGATCGCCCCACAACTGCTGCGGCGCCGGCATTGGTTGCGGCGAATCCGCCACTCGCACACAAAGCCACGCGGCGAATCCGGAAAAGCACGCACCAATGCTTGCGGCAATAACGCCCATCGCGATCGCTTCGGCGGAAAGTCCCATCAGCCACGCGCAAGCTGCAAGCCCGGACAAACCGCCACTCGTGGCAGCGAAGCAAACGACTTTCCATCTTTGAATTTCTGGGCCGCAGAAAATTCCAGCGAGAACAAACACGATGACTGTAGACGGAACAGCGGCGACCAGAGCAAACACGAACCCGAAAATGATTCCCAGAATTCCGGCGAAAAGTCCGAAGGCGCTTCCTGCAAAACATGTTCCCACAAAAGCCATCAACGCGGCTGGAATCAAAGTCTTTTTAGACACCACCCCGGACCGCTTCGAAATCATCGGCGGCTGAAAGGCAGGTACCTCATAGGGGTTTGTATCCGCTGACATCTTTGAACCTTCGCGAATGCATCAGTAGTCGATCACACGTTTTTTAGCCTCTACCTGAAACCCAATCCGCAGCACAACACCGAAACTGCACTTTACGAAATTTCGGTCTCAAATCTCCCGTCTGTCGCGTTCCTCCGCCCATCGGTATCCATCGGCCCCCGTCAGTGAGTGGCAGGGCGGCAGTCCTCCGATCACCACGTAACCTCGCCCCGTTGCCGCCTCGCGAACGAACATCTGCATGACCGAGCAACTGTGGCACTGTCCGGATATCTGAGCCCGGCTCAAGCAAATGAGTCGCAAGGCTGTGACGAAACGTGCGGCAACTCACGTTCTTTCCCACACCGGACAAGAAGACGACGGCACGCGCACCCATTTCTGATCGGAGTTCTCGTGAGTATGGTGTCGACACATCTTGACGCTCCCGGCTGATCGTTGCTGTTCGGCATTCAGAAAGGACTGTTTGACTACTCAAGGAAGATGCTCTTCGCCGTCCGTACTTTCTGTGCCATCCTCGCCCGAGTTGGAATGGAATCGAGATCTCTGCGACTCGGGCGATCGTAAAGGCATTGGAAATGGAAACTTGGCCCACTGCGGACGCACGCCTGAGTCAATGTGAACTCTGGACACACATCGCGGGAATTCGCCACACATATAAAGGTGTCTCAGCAAACGAGTACACCGAATTGGGCAAGTTTTTCAGAGCAAAAGGATCCAGTCGCACTATGCGGCATCGGATGGGAAGTTTCACGGTCCAAACTACGAACGGCTCAGAGCATCTTCGCTTGTGAAGGTGCGATATAATGGCAACAAGTCTGGCGAATCCTGCATAGCAAAAGGATGATTCACTTCCGCGTTCGCATTTCTGTTTGCAGGTCTACTGTACTTCACTGCCGTTTTTTGTGTTTCATTTTGCTCTCACTGGTTCTACGGATTACGCTACGGCCGTGGACGTGATTCAGTAGCAGATTGCGATGGCCCAAAAGTCTGTGAACCGGTTGCTGACTACGCTTTCCATACAATCCATCTTGATCGACGGCAACCCGGTTGATGCCGTCGTTATGTCACAGCAGGAGCAATATTTCGGCGATGCCCTTACCACTCAATGTTTGGCTCATTCATCCGGATCGACAGATGTGTGATTGTTTTCGGCAACGTTTCGCGGATTTGCCGAACGTTTCTGTGATGGAAACTCGCTTTGAAGAGCTTCCGCCGCACGACTGCTTCGTGACGGCGGGGAATTCATTTGGCATCATGAACGCTGGGATTGATGCAGCGGTCGCACGATTTCACGGCGAATCACTGATGAGAGCGATTCAGAATCACATCATGGATCAATTTCTCGGTGAACAGCCAGTGGGTACGTGCTTTATTCAGCCTACCGAGAATGAGCGATTTCCATTTGTCGCTCATTCTCCCACGATGCGTGTCCCCGGTTCAATTTCAGGTACCGACAATGTTTACGCAGCAACTTGGGCCGCGTTTGTCGCAGTTTATCGCCATAACATAAGGCCGAATGCGGACTCAAGGATCAGCACTGTCGTCTTTCCTGCCATGGGTGCTGGATTTGGCGGTGTTCCCTATACTGAAGTTGCTCGTCAAATGGCGGTGGCCTATCATCACTACTTGAATCCGCCGCACAGGATGGATCAGGATGGATTGGGATACCGTGATCGAACGCCATAAAGCCATCGCGTACGATGCAGGCAAGCAAGTGGCAAGATAAACGCAGCAAGAGTCGAAATGTGTTCAGGCTGAAGTTATACCTTTTTTAACTTGGGACGTCATTCGCCGCAGGCGGCTGTCCTGGTCGTTCAATAACAGGTCCAATCACTGCTTTGCATCAGCAAGATCACCACTCAACGGAGCGAGAACTTGAAGTCGCTCGCATTGGACGTCTCGGCGAGATTTTGTTCCTCGTCGAAGTTGGATTCATGTTCACGGGCTTCTTTCTCGCCAATGGTGGATTCTGGGCGAATCTGGTGTATCACTCCCTTGCGATCGCATTGTCGGCATTTGTCCTTTGGTCGGCGCACCGGGCCAGCAAATCGATCCCGTCATCGATTCCGTTACAGCGGCCTCTCGGAGTCACGCTTTGTCTTTTGTCGCACTTTCTGCAGCATCTTGTTCCGGCACCGTTGCCAATGCCGTTGGTCGCAGTGTGTTTGATCGCATGCCCTGTGTCTTTAGTTCTGTTGTTTGAACCGTGATTTCATTCGTTATTCTGCCCCGTCTGGCTCTAAGTCTGACGTGCATGTCTAAATGAAACAAAGCTTCGAGATGCGAAACCGGTGTTCAGAAAAATGCCGATTTGCGAGATCTGATATACGTCAATCGACGTCTGTTGTATCTTTGGTCTTATCAATCAAACACATTCCGCCGAACCGCTGACTGTGGCCGCTTGTCAGGCACGCTGGGAAGATGTGCTCGCCGGAAAGAACTTCATCGAGTAAGATCCGAAACCCAATCCTTAGTTGCGACGAATGAACTGAGATGAACAGCAAAAACGACCACGATGAACGAATTGCAAAACTGACGTTTTCTTCTGTGTACCCACATTATCTTGCAAAGGTTGAAAAGAAAGGCCGGACCAGGGAGGAGTTGCATCAAGTGATCAATTGGCTGACAGGGTTCACCGAAAAGGTGCTGCAGAAGCACATCCAGAGCAAGATTACTTTTGAACAGTTTTTTCAGCAGGCCACATTGAACTCAAATGCTCACCTGATCACGGGTGTAATCTGCGGCTATCGAGTTGAAGAGATTGATAATCCATTAACGCAGCAGGTCAGGTACCTGGACAAGTTGGTGGATGAGCTGGCGAAAGGCCGCAAAATGGAAAAAATATTGCGTGCAGAATGAACTTGCACGTGATGACCTGTTTTCCAAAGTCCCGACAAGGCCAACAGTGCTTTCGACTGAGCGGCGGCGTTTGATTTATCACAAGCATGACTCGCGACAATCGGGTGCTTGTATTTCGTTTGTTCCAGGCAAGAGTAGTGTCGTGACGTCTCGTATCCACATCGAGTTCTCTTCAGCATCCCCGATGGCTGCGATTTTGCGTCGTGGTCCATCGAATTGGGTGCGTTTGCTTGCGTGGAATACACTGACGGATGTCGTCGAACCAGGCGCGTGGTTTCATGGCCGAATCTACGAAGACGGCTGCAGCGTTTCTCCTGATGAAAAGCTGTTCGCTTATTTCGCCACCAAGTACAACGGACCTAAGACGCGCGGTGTCGATTATGCATGGACGGCAGTCAGCAAACTTCCGTGGCTGACTGCTTTGGCTTTGTGGCCTCAATCAGACACATGGAGCGGCCGAGCCAAATTTGCGGACGACAAGACGCTGATCATCGACTGTGCATGTTGGAAGTCTTTAAAAACCGGCGATAGACTTCCCAAAGGGTTTACTGTCCATCCACGATGGATCGGACGCGCTGCTCCATCACAATGTTTACCATCGACACCACGATCAATCGCTTCATTCGATGGTACAGAGGGAATTGATCAGGCGGGCCGAAGGTTTAATTACGTTGACGGACACTTGAAGCGTGATGGCCAGGAAATTGTCGATCTTGATGGGATGTTGCCGGATCCACAACGTGCACCTGACGAAGCGCGAGTTTGGTAAAGCGGCATGATACTCTGTTGCATCCGAAGCCAAAGGCCGCGCGGGGTTGACATGAGGAGTCGTTCGTTCCGGGGCGGATTTCAATTTGTTGGTGTATTCTAAAATGCCATATCGTACAGCAAAACTATCCTCCTACGACGCGTACCGTTCATCTGAAAACGATGATCCGGAAGAACGATTGTGCGCTGATGACGAACGCAGTCTCTTGCTATTGCAATTTCCGTTCGCAGTAATGCTTGAGGTCGCTTATCCGGAAATGGATTTCGCAGATCGCTGGTGTTGGGAGACGTTCGGCCCCAAACATGGACCGTGCCGTCAGACTCAATCCAACTACCCTTGCTGCTTGAGCGAGATCAAACACTCTCATGAAGGTGCCTGGTGTACCCGTTGGTTTGTCAAGACTGACTATGACTTCGGATTCAACGAATGGTATTTTCGCGAACAGTCTCAATACGAGATGTTCCTTTCCTTCGTGCCTCTGATAAATTGGGGTGAACGATTCCCCGATTGATGTCCAGATAAGAGCCGAACATTTCAGTCAGCCCATGCACTGGAAGGGGCGTTTTGAATTGGACGCGAGTCATGCCGGGCGAGAGGAGCGTTGTTCGGCGATCTTCAGCCGTGAATCAAGCATTGGCCAATTTTATAACTCTTCCAGCTCGCGTATGCTGGAATCTCCTTGAAGTTTCGACGTGGATGCATCAATCGGCGCGCCTCGTGAGGCAGGCCGTTCGCCACAAATCACTTGTGCATGGTCATCTGCGAAAGGAATGGACAAGGAGTTGTCGGCCGGACGGAACAATGTGAGCTCCGGCGACTCTAGCTGTGATAGGATCTTTAGACGAGCAGCAGGAGAGGATTTCCCATTGTAGAACGATTGTCCCAATCGCTCATGAGCAGCTGACACAACTGCTCTACTATGAGTTGGTAATCCACTTTCTCCGCTCCTCTCAGCAAGATCCACTACCTATAAACCTGATTTTTAATCTTGACGGAGGACTACTCCGGTATCGAATTCTTCGATTTGGGTTACTGAAACTCTAGTGTTCGATTGAATATGACGCTGCTCGGACGCGAGTTGCCTGGTTTGCGGCTCGTCGGCGACATTCACGCCGCAGTTCTTCAAGTTTGGTATCGCCAGGAAGTTGCTCGCAACACCATGCGAAGTGCGCATCGGCGTCTGTGAAGTTCTGCTGCTCCAGCATTAACAGGCCAAGCGCGCGTCGAGGAGGCTCGGCCATTGGATCGCAGTCGATCGCCAGTTGCAGCAACTCTTCGCACTTGTCGATTGCCTGGGCGCTGTACGCGATGCGATAAGTATCCATCAGCAATTCTACAAAGCGTTCTCGACCAGGATCTGAAGCGGTCCCGGCTGCCGATTCTGTTCGTCGCACCTTGTCTATTACCACAAAGGCCAGCTTCTCGATGTCCATTCTGCGTCCGGTTTTGCCAAACACGGACAGGACTTCGGTCAGTTCGTCTGCGGATGGATCAAAGTGCGTCAAAATTGTGTCAATCGCGTGCGACTTTCCGAGCGTCTGACAAATCGTCTGACGGAGTTCGCGGTTGGAATGAAACGCGATTGACCATTGTTTCATGGCTTCCTGTTGTCGCCCTTCCTGAAGCAGAGTCAGCCCGATTGCATGGCGTGTCCGTGGCGAATGCAGTCCCAATCGAAGCGATTGGTTGATCCATCGGTTATGAGTGCGGTCCAGTGGGTCACGAACAAAGTCTGTAGCGACCAGCGATTCGTAAGCTTTTGTTTGCAAAGGGCAAAGGGAAAGTGATTTTCTGCTGTGTTGATTACTCAAAAGTACCAGTCGCATATTCGTACCAAAGGCTCGCCGCAGAAAGGCGTACATCTCACTGGTGTTTTCGAATCTCGACGACAAGACAACCTCTCGAATCTGCTGCAGAGGAAGACGGTTGTCACTGTTGGCCTGAAGCAATTCGAAAAGGTCCAGGCATCGAGTTGCCAGGTGCTGATGGGCTTCCGCCAGATTGGGATTGGCTTTCAATGCACTCATCAGTAACACAATGCGATCTCGAAGCGAGTTGATCTGCGCTTGCACGGGCGAACCACTGGTCGCTTCTGAGTATTCCGCCTGATCTGTCGTATTCTCGGACTGGCTGTGTGTTGGCGAATACGCGAGAGACTCAGTCGTGGCAGTGGAATCCGATTCAAGTGCCCTATCAAGATCGTCCAGATCTGCAACAGGCGTCATGCCATCACGAAACGACGATTCAGAGTCAAAATCGGCAATCAGATACTGGTGCCAGAGACGTTCGCCAGCAATGCGTTGCGCAAGATCTGGCTGCGTGCGGCACAGTGCAAACAGACAGACCATTCCAAGTACCAACCAACCTGTTCGCGGCATATAGATTCCGTGATCAGGCCGAAAGCTTGAACACAGTCGCAGGCCAGCAACGCCCAACATGATGGTGGAAACCACAATGGCCGGAGCGTACCAGATAAAGTCAACCGCCGCATGAAACGCTCCACCGACGAGGCCTGCTGCGATCGCTGCAAGGGCCGCCACACGTTGAGATTCACGTCGGCGTATCAGATGCCAGATTATCCGCCCGATGATGTAGATCAGCCCCGTGGCCAGAAGGCCGAGACCGCAAAAACCTGCTTCCAGGGCCAGATGGATATACGAACTTTCAGCGTGGGAAAACGTCACGTCCAGAAAGTCGCCAAGGTCTTCCATGTAGATCGGGTAGACAAAACGATGACTGCCCACGCCGGTTCCTGCGATCGGAAATTGTTTGATCGCTGCAATGTCAGCTGTCCAGATGGATCGCCTGGCGTTCAAACGGTCGATCTGGTCTGCATCGCCCGAGGCCAGTTGACTGATTCGGTCTTCCACGACATCGTGTCCGAAGAGTGTCAGTCCTCCGACGGAGATCGTGGCGAGCGCCAGAATGGCAAATGCAACGGACGCATTAACACGTCCGCTCTTCCACAAACCTGCCAGGCAAACAGCGCAGGCCAGTCCGGCGGAGATCATTCCGCCGCGTGAAAGTGACAGAATAATGGCCAGCAGGATGCCGCCCACAGCACACACCAAAACCAGCATTTGAGGATCGATGATGCGATCAAATCGGGAATGATTTCCATGAGCAACTCCGAGTCCGATTCGGCTTCGCTGTCCGAGCGGTTCCTTCGGAGTTCGATCCGTCAGCATCCACCAGAGCAGTGGACCAATCGACAGGGACAGGAATTGTGCGAAGTGGTTGCGATTGGTAAACGCGCCTTTGAGAACTTCTCGTGTGCCCGTAAACGGGTGTCGATAGAACCAAAAGAAGCGATCGTTCGACGTGATGAGCTGCACGACAGCAAACGCTGCCATCAGCACTCCGGAGATGCCAATGAGCTTGAGAAGATGGTAGCAATCATCCTCCGTCGCAAGCCTCTGCGCGACCACGCTGGCGATAATGCCGTAGGAAATCAGAATCCAGATCGCATGCCTGGTCTCAGAAGGATACAAACTTGCCGACGTCCAGAATGATGTTTGCGTTTTTTCATTTTCTGCGCTGACCGGATTTGATGTTGAATCCACTGCCATCGGTTCGGTCGACTGCGCAGGTGCTGGCAGCAGACTCGCATATTCCTCGGACAACAGACCAAGAACTGTCGGCGTCACTGGCAATGTCTGAAACCAAACAAGAAGCATTCCAGCAAGAACCAGGGGCTCAACAGCCAGCAGCACCAAGCGGCCGCCGGTGCGAATACGATGCAGGCACCAGATGAATCCCAGCGCCATGGATAATGAAATCAGGATTCGATGGCCCCAGGCTTCGCGTCCGCCCATGAAGAACGGAAATACGATGATCAACGCAACCAGGATTGCGTCAGTGATCCAGAGCAGCACTGGACGAGAGGGCAATCGCCATGCAGTCGAACCGCCGAATCGCGTGACCGTGGAGGAGTTTGATCGAGATCTTTTCGAATGACCAAACATGGCTGAAGTTAACCAATCGCATTTGCAGAAGAACGGAATTTTGTTCAGGCGGCACGCGATTGCTCACGTTCCGTTGATTCAGGATTCACACGACCTGCCACTGCGGAAACTTCAGGAGTGACATCTTTTGCAACAACGTCTTCGTGATCATGACCATAGCCGTAACCGTATCCATAGCCGTAACCGTATCCGTAACCATAGCCGCCTCCGGCGTCAGAGGTTGTAAGATGGTTCACCACGATCCCCAGCAGCGAGCAGCCCAGGGTCCGCAACGTTTCGGTGGCACGTATGACCATCCGGCGTCGATCTTTATCAGGGCGAACAACCAGAATGACAACGTCGACAAGTCGGCCGACAATTGCTGGATCACTGACAGCCAGAACTGGAGGAGCGTCGACGATAATCTGTTCGTATTTTGTTTCTGCCCAGGCCAGCAAATTGGAAAAGCGATCCGCGGCGAGAAGCTCTGCGGGATTCACCGGACGTGGCCCGCAGGAGATCACATCCAACCCTTCGATGACGGAAGGTCGGAGGTTGTTTCTGATTGATTCTTCAAGATCTTCGGCAGAACGCAGAATTTTCGACAGACCGACATCGTCCCGCAGTCCCAGCAGAGTCGACAAGCCCGGACGACGCATGTCTGCATCAATCAGCAAAGTCTTTCGTCCCGACTGAGCGAACGCGACAGCCAGATTTGACGAGACTGTCGTTTTGCCGTCGCCTGGTTCTGTGCTGGTGCAAACCAGACGACTGGTTTCCTGAGGCGAAAATTCGATACTTGTGCGAAGGGCTCGAAACGCTTCAACCTCTTTGGAGTGCGGCTTCATGTGGCACATCACGGCATTGAATCCTTCGCCCGGAAGTTCTTCCAGGCGAGGAATCATTGACAGCACCTGAGTTTCCAGTTGAAGCTTCAGCTCTTCCGGAGTTCGGAAGCGATCGTCCATGATGTCCAGCACCCAGATGATAAGCAACCCGCAAATGGTGCCCATCATGAGCGACAGGATGCCGGTGATTGCAAGTCGTGGCGAGACTGGTCGAGTCGGCACGGTTGGCTTGCTGGCGATTTCCGTTCGGATGAATGTGTCTTTGTTCAGACTGATTCCATCGGCATGATTTTGGTACTCACCCTGCTGTGTGTAGAGTCGCTCGATTTCTCGATCGAGGTCTGAAAGACGAGTCAGCGTTTGTGTCAGATTCTGAGCCTTGGTCTGCTCCTGATTCAAGCGTGCCAGAATGGCTCGTTCGTTTTCTTCATTCTTCTGCAGCTGCTGATGAATGTACTGCGCCAGTCGGGGCCCTAGTTCGGTGCGAGCCATCTCGGCCATTCTTTGACGCTGTATCTCCGGCAGTCGTTGAAGGTACGTTTCTTTGACAAGGATTTCATCTTTGATCGCCAGGATCTTCGGATGATTGATTCCATACTTTTGATTCGCGTCACGCAGCGCGGATTGAAGATCGAGAATCTCCTGATTGATTCTCTGAACATGCAGCGCATCCGTACTGCCAATGCCCATCGAGTTTTCAATCAGCTGCCGTCCGGCCGAGTCCAGTGCCTCCATGGCAAACTGAAGGATGTCTTCACCGTTTTCGATCGCGCGCTGCAGCGCTGCGGCTTTGGTGCGAGATTCCTCTGTATCTTTTCGAGCGCTGGCATATTCAGCAGCCATCAGTTTGATTGTTTCCGAAACGACGCTCAGGCTGCTGGTCTTGTCTCCGGTATCGACCAGATCCGGAGCGGACGCTTTCAGCAGCAGACGCTGTTCTGTCAGAGACTTCAGTTGATCTGAAATCTGCGTCAGTTTGTCATTCAGCGTACGCAGGTTCTCAACTGAGGATCCCTGGTGTGTTTCATCGAGAAACTGCTTGTACGCCTTCAGCATGAAGGTCAGAACTGCGGCAGCGGCCACAGGGTCCTTCGACTGGTAACTCATATCCAGCAGGTTCGTCGCATAGGCTGACGAGACTGAAAGATTGTCGCGGATCAGGCGAATCCATTGACTTTCCGGATAGCCCTTGAGATCGACGCGAAACTTCTCTGGCAACTGCCTGAGCGCCCGAGAGATGACTTCATCACGCGACATGATCTCAATGAAGGTTGGCATTTCATTGTTAGGGCTGCCGGTGTGCTGAGGCGAATCTTCAGTAACACCCGTACCGATTCGTACAATCAGCAGCGATGCATTGGACTGATAAGTTCGCTGAGCAGTGATGTAGTAAGCTGCGCCCGCGATGCCGGCGACAATCAACGAGGCGACAAGAATTCCACTTCGAAGTCGGACAGTGCGCAAAAATCGGAAGATCAGATGGAGCGTTGTCGCCGCCGCATTCTGAGGATCCTGCATTCCCAGCAATTGTCTGTCAGACACTGACATTCCATCCGCCTTTTCGTTCGACTCTAGAACAAGGATGTGTTGCCCGAGATGCCGAATCTGATCAGATTCAAAGCTTCCATGAACACTGTTCCCGGTGTCTGCTCAACCGACACAACATCACCAGGCCCCAGCAAAATATTGGAATCCGCACTTCGTTTCGCATCGCGGTAACTGATTTCAATGACAGCCGGATCTTTCATATTTGCAACCGGACGCACTACAAAGATCTTGTTGGCCAGTTGATTCGACATTCCTCCGGCGAGGTTAATCGCATCCAGCAGATGCAGGTCCTGTCCGATTGGATAGTCGTAACGTCCGGCCGCTCTGACGAGTCCCCCGACGTAGATCGGAGCCGGGTCACGTTTTTCAACCATGACCACTCCGCCATCGTGCACGATGTACTGTCCGTCACCGGCTTTTGCGGCTGAGATCAGGTCAATTGTGTAGGAGTTCATCCCGTTGCCAGCGACGTTTGAGTTGCTGACATTGGAAAGTGGTTGATTGGGGCCACCCGCAACTGCAGGTCGTTCTGCCGGGAACGTTCGATAAGGATTGCGAACTTCCACATGCTGCCCAGCGTCTTTCTCAAGCCCCTGAGCTGCCGCGATCGCAGAAACGACATCACTGGCATTGGGTGGCAGAGAATAGAGTCCGGGAGCTTTGACTGCACCAAGCACTCGAACCTTGTTCATACGTTGATGAGTCACGGTGACGGTGACGGTTGGATTGTGATACAGCTGCCTTCGAATCGCTTCGGCTCGAATTAACGATTCAGCACCCTGCGGTTCCACGCCGGAAATATTCAGCACGCCGATCATGGGCAACGAAATTGTTCCGTCGTTCGCAACGCGAGCCGCCATCGTTGATTGATCATCTTCGCTCAGACCCGCTGCGATCTGCACTTCCAGAACGTCACCGATTCCAATGGTTTCGCTGCCGCCTGTTCCGCTTGCCAATTTTGAAAGGTCAACAGTCTGAGGATTTGTTCGTGAGGCGAGTCGCAGACTGTTTGGCAACGTCTGCCCCAGGACAGAGTCTCGGGCGTAGTAGTGATTGGCTCCATGGCAGCCGATCAGCATGCAACATAGTGCGATCGGCAAAAGTTTCGTCGCATGCCTGATTGCAATCCAATACTGAGCGGTCTCTGCCACAGGCAGAGTCGGCTTTGCACCAGAATGGAATAATCGACGACGCATGGAATTGGATGGCTTGAGGAATTCTTCTTGACGTCCACCTTGGGTGTTTCACGAATTCGCTCGTCGTTCACCTCGTAACACATTGAAGTGACGAAGTGCGAAACGTCGGACGACAGGACGCAACCTGAAGGTAAGACAAAGAAACGAGAAAGGATTGCTTCAGACACACTCGTTTCCAGAGGTAGAAACACATGTGTTGAAAGAGAGAGGGTGTTGAGGAGAAACGATCTTCCGAGAAGAATTTGCTTCTATGGAAAATCGCCAAAGCGGGTCAAGACGAATGCGTTTCCTCCGATAAAACACTCGCAAATTCATTCGCAGAACAGCAATTTCTGCCGAATTCTATGCGGCCACCGGCAGTTTTTTGCCACAACACACCAAGCCATTTCGGCGATGTTGAACAGCGGGTCCTGGAAGGTTCCACCGCCTGGCTGAGGCTGATCTTTATGGTCAACAGTTCCGGATTTCGCAGCGCGAGGCCGAGGCTTCGAACACTTTCTCCTGCAGAGCGCAGGTTCAGGGACGAAACATTGCCGGACATGGTGTGGCGGGCTCTGCCAGGCCACTTGCGAATGACGATCGCGAATCCTGCTGTCGAGCAGAAATGAAGCGATCCGCACATCCATTCGCTATGGAAGTGCGGACCGCCTGATGTTTCGCCGATTCAGTTCAATGCCAGCCATGCCATCCAGCAAACCGCTGGTTAAGCGAACAGCTCCATAGCGGCGTCGTACTTGACCATCTCACGAGGCTGATTCAGATGGTTGTAAACGGTGCGTCGTGGATATAGGCCGACAGCATGGTAAATCGATGCCAGCAGTTCGCCTGGATGAACCGGATTTTCGGCAGGAGCCGATGCTGTATCGTCGGACTTTCCGTGAACGTATCCTCGTTTCATGCCAGCTCCGGCAACGACACCTGTGTAACAGTATGGCCAATGGTCACGGCCGTCGTCACTGTTACTGTTACCGGAAGTACTGACACCACGTTTCGGGCTGCGTCCGAATTCGCCGACGGCAACGACCAGCGTGTCTTTCAGCAAGCCTCGTTCGTCAAGATCTTCAAGCAGAGCCGACAGAGCAGAGTCAAGCATTGGAGCCGACTGATTCTTCATGCGAGCGCTGAGACCAGTATGGACGTCCCACGAATGATTGTCACTGTTGGCGACTTTCGGCCAGTTGACTTCGACAACCCGAGTTCCTGCTTCGACAAGTCGCCGGGCGAGCAGACAGCTTTGACCAAAGGTGTTCCTGCCATACTTCTCACGCAATTCATCGGACTCTGAACTCAGATTGAAGGCTTCTCTTGCCTTTCCGGAAAGCACGAGTCCCAGAGCTTTGTCGTAGTATTCATTCAACGCGTATTGGTTGACGGCTTTATCCAGATCCTTCATGCCGGCATTGACGGTGTCACGCAGCGACGCGCGACGTTGCAGGCGATCGAATGGTACGTCCTGACGGAGAGTCAAATCATCGACACGGATGCGTTCCATTTTGGCCATATCCATGTCGTCGCCGGATGGATACAGATAGTACGGATCGAACGCACGGCCGAGAAATCCGGCGGTCCCTGCCTTGCCGATCACGTTGCTTTCCTGAAGCGGACGTGGCATCATCACGAACGGCAGCATCGGAGTCTTAAGCGGCTTCAGCTTGACGATGTTGGAGCCAAAATTCGGGAAGTCTTTCGGACTTGGCGGTTCGAGCTGACCGGATGGGCTGACGTTGTCGGCTGTGTAGCCGGTGAGCATTTGATAAATCGCGGCCGTATGATTGAAGAGGCCGATCGGCGTATAACTGAGCGATCGAATGAGAGTTGCGCGGTGAATCTGCTGAGCCAGCTTGGGCATCAGTTCGGTAAATTGGCAGCCAGGAATTGTTGTGTCGATTGGAGCGAAAATGCTTTTGACATTGTCGGGGACATTGGTCTTGGGGTCCCACAAATCCAAATGGCTGGGGCCGCCCTGCAGATAAAGCATGATGACGCTTTTGGCAGCGCCGAACCCTTTGCCGCCGTATCGTGCTTCTTCATCACTGATTTCTCCGCCCTTTGCCGCATTCTCCAGCAAAGTCGCCACACTCAGTCCCGCAAGTGCAGAACTTCCGACTCTCAAGACGGCTCGGCGAGAGTATCCGTCGCATGTGTCTTTGCCGTATCGTCCGGGAATTACAAGCATTCTTGGCTCCTGATTTCTGGCGGGCGGAAGTTGCGAAGCTGGTCGGGCGAGCGTGCCTGCGCCCATTCCTTTGCTTCCGAGGGACTTGGATTGTACGGATGATCATTCGCAATTGGCAATCGTTTCCCTACTGAATTGGCCGATTGGCTGCAGGACTGCGGCCGCCTGATGCTCAAGGTCAGCGATAACGATACCAACGATTCTGCTGCTCAGACGGGGTCACGTTGAAACGGCGCGGAGGTGAAGTCGGACAGCGTTAAGGTCGAAATGACGGGAGCCGCTAAATGATGGGTGAAGAAAGGGTTATGTCTATTTTTAGGCGATTAGCAGGAAAAATTTCAGCCTCGGAAGCTGGGAGTCGCTTCGCGATGATTTTGGCCCCGTCGAATTTCGGATAGTCCCTTGAGGTGCAGGAAGTCGCGGCGATCAAGTGGAGCAAAAATGCGTTTTAGCCGGAACTGTCCAGCGTTTGCATGTTATCCTTGCGAGACCATCAAATGTCGACAAACACGGAATTCCAAAGAAATGTTCCTGGCCAAATCCGTCGACAAAGCATGGGAACATTTCTTTTGAGTTGTGCCTCCAGCGGATGCAGCTATTCTGTTCTTTGTGGTTTTGCCAGATCCGGTATCGCAGGTCCATTTTCCTTAGAAATTCATGCTGCGTGGTAATCATCCGCAAGTCGAGCCAGGCCTCGGCCTGCCTCCCTGTTATGTCAGCATATTTATTGTCCAGAGCGTTGCATTCAACGAGAATCTTACTGCTATGAAAACGATCCTGGTGACTGGTGGAGCGGGCTTTATCGGAAGTTGCTACGTTCGCCGCGCTGTTGCAGGAAAGAATTGTCGTATCCTGAACCTCGACAAGCTCACGTATGCTGGTAATCCAGATTCATTGCCGAGTGGAAACAATGAGTTCCATCAGTTGATTATCGGAGATATCGGAAACAGCGAACTTGTTCGTGGGCTTCTGGAAGAACATCAGCCGACGGCAATCGTCAATTTCGCAGCCGAATCTCATGTGGATCGATCCATTGACGGTCCCCTGGCCTTTGTGGAAACCAACGTACTCGGCACATGCCGACTTCTGGAAGAAACGCGTCGATATTTTGGTTCCCTGATCGGTCCAGCCCGAGATCAGTTTCGGTTTCTTCATGTTTCGACGGACGAAGTCTATGGTTCTCTTGGTGACGAAGGTTACTTCACGGAAACCACGGCATATTCACCCAACAGTCCGTACTCAGCATCCAAAGCTTCTTCCGACCACTTCGTGCGGGCTTATCTTCATACGTACGGTCTGCCGGTTTTGATCACGAATTGCAGTAACAACTACGGACCGTATCAGTTTCCAGAGAAGTTGATCCCGCTTGTCATTCTGAATGCTCTGGAAGGACGACCTCTGCCTGTTTACGGCGATGGTCTGAACGTCCGCGACTGGCTTTTCGTGGAAGACCACTGCTCTGCCATCGAGACTGTGCTTCGATACGGCAAAGTCGGCGAGTGTTACAATGTTGGAGGAAATACAGAGCGAACGAACATCGAAATCGTTCGTACAATCTGCGCAACCATCGATCGACTGCGCCCCGACTTGGCTCACTCGCCATGCGAATCACTGATCACATACGTCAAAGATCGTCCGGGACACGATCGCCGTTATGCGATTGACGCTTCAAAGATCGCACGAGAACTGGGGTGGAAACCGTCGCAGGATTTCGCCAGCGGCATTGAATTGACCGTCCGATGGTATCTCGAAAACCCTCGATGGGTCGAACGTGTTCAAACAGGTAAGTATCGTCGAGAACGCCTGGGCTTGTCGGGACACGAATAACTGATCCTGACTGCAGTGCGACGCAGAATTCGAGTTGGAGGTAGTGGAAGTTGCTAAAGACCCCGTGGCTGCCGGACCTTTAGCAAGGACCACTACCCGAAAGTCAATTCTTGACAAAGCACTAATCATTTTCCGCAGCAATTGTCACGGCAATCGATTTGAACGCCGGCGTCTTCGAAAGCGGGTCGACGGTCGATGGAACCAGGACGTTGGACTCCGGATAGTACATTGCCACGTTGCCAGCGCGGATGTCAAATTCTCTGGCCAGAATGTAACGCATCTCGCCGGCTACGCTTTTGATCTGAACACGCTGTTCGGGCTTCAGACCAAGTCGAGCAATGTCGTCTTTATTCATCAACACAACATCGCGACGCTCCTGACCTCGGTACAGATCTTCTTCGTCATAAACAACGCTGTTGAACTGGCCCTCGGAACGCATTGTCATCAGCCGCAATTGCCCGCCGCTCAGATTGTTCTCCGGCAATTCCGTCGGATGAAACCGAGCTTTGCCGGATGGCGTCGGAAATTTGTAATCCACGACCGCGCGGCCGGGAACATGAAATTCCTTCTTCGACGCATCGATCGTTTTCAGTTCTTCGTAGCCAGGAATCAGATCGGCGATCAGTTCACGGATCGCCTGATGACTCTGCATTTTGGACCAGTCAATCCGGCTCTCGCCCGCAAAAATCTTTTGCCCCATCTCCGCAAGAATCGAAACCTCACTGCGCGCATTATTATGGCGAGTCGGACCACCGTCACTTAGTCGCACGAAGCTGAACATAGACTCCTGAGTTGTCGTTTGCGGCTCTTCATCTCGAGGCAGCACGGGAAGAATAAAAGTCTCTTCGCCAGTACCCCACGCATGTCCTGTGTTCAAAGTCGTTGAGAGATAAACAATCGTCTTGATCTTCTGCAACGCGTCAAAGGCTCGCTTCGCGTTTGGATTACTGCCGTAAAGATTTCCGCCCAGTTGCAGAGTGAAATCCATTTTGCCAAGGTATGCGGCATCCATACACGCCATCGTGTCAAAGCCCGGCGACTTCGGTGCTTCGATCCCCAGCGTCTTTTCAAATCGCTCCAGCATGTTCTGCTTCAGGGCCGGAGTCACACCGACTGTCCCAAGGCCCTGAACATTGCTGTGCCCGCGAATCGGCATCATGCCCGCGTGGGCTCGCCCAACCATGCCTCGCAGCAGCGCGAGATTGGCAATGGCGTGTACATTTCGAGTTCCATGCAGATGGTGAGTGATTCCCATGCACCAGCCGATGACGACATTTTTCGCTTTGCAATACTGATCAGCGATAGTGCGAATCGTCTCTCGATCCACGCCACTCTGCTGGACGATTGAGTCCCAGGATGTTGCCCCGACCTGCTTGAGAAAATCCTCAAAACCTTCGGTATGCGATTCAACAAACTTCGGATCATGACCACCACGTTCAAGCACATCTTTTGAAATGCCCGTCAGCAAAGCGAGGTCGCCACCAATGTGCGGCTGAACATACTGACTGGCGATTTCCGTTCCGAACAGCAAACTTCGCACGTCGCTGGGAACTCGAAAGCTTGTCAGACCAAGCTCTTTCATCGGATTGATCACGATGATCTTGCCGCCCTTTCGACGAATCTCCATCAACGATCGCATCAGGCGAGGATGATTCGACGATGGGTTTGCACCGATCAGCAGGTAGAGATCCGTGTGCTGCAAATCTTCCAGCCGCACCGTTCCCGCTCCGGTGCCGATGGACATTCCAAGGCCAACGCCGCTGGCCTGGTGACAGTAGTACGAGCAATTGTTGACATAGTTTGTGCCAAACAACCGGGCCAGCATTTGGAACAAAAATCCGGCTTCATTAGAAGCTCGTCCACTCGCATAAAAAAAGCTGCGTTCCGGACCGGCAGCTTTCATGCGATTCGCAATCGTCGAAATCGCATGGTCCCATGTGGTGACTTTGTACGAAGTTGCGCCTTTGGCAAGATACAATGGTTCGCTGATACGTCCGGACAATTCCAGCTGCCGCGATGTCATCGCTCGCAACTGATTCAGGTTTGTCTTTTCGATGAAGTCCGTTCTCAGCGCGCCCTGCATGTCGGAGGCCATTGCCTGAAACGATTTCTTGCAGACTTCCGGAAAGTGGCCACCTTCGTTGACCATGCCGCCAAGTTGTCCGCCCATGCCAACCGCGCAGGTCTTGCAGGTGTTTTTGGAACGCATGGCTTTCCACATTTTCCACCAGCCAACTCGTTGAGCCAGCTTGAGACTGTATCCAATGGCTTTCCAGCCACCACCGCTGCGTGGGCGCTTCATATGTATAACCGGGGATAATGGAAAGTAACGCTGGAAATCGTCGCAAGATAAAAATGGTCAGGGACTCTTACCCCGTCGACGATGTGAGTTTTTCGCTCTGAAAACGCACCAGTGTATTGTCTGGCAATTCCGTTTCATTTTAACGTGTCCGACGGTCCAGCAGAGGGATCTGTTAGAAATCGGACTCCTGAGGAATTCTCACGAATTCCGCCACCGCTGAATTCAACGACCGTGTGCGACACGATATCTAGTCATCAATATCCGGTGGTTCGTACACATAGCCATCAGCGTCGACTGCGTATTGCAGAAGCACTTCCATGGAAATGTGTTCGATCGCCGAAATGTGAGTGGCTCGAAGTGCCAGCTTGGGAGCCATACCGGCCTCCAGAGCTTCCAGCCACCGAGGCAAACACAAGCACCAGCGATCGCCGGGGTTCAGTCCCGGAAATCGGTACTCCGGTACCGGCGTTGACAGATCATTTCCTGCCATCTTTGAAAATTTCAGGAAGTCGGCCGTCATCTCCGCGCAGACGGTGTGCATCCCCTGATCATCGCCACAGGTTTCGCATTTGCCAGTGCGAAAAAAGCCGGTCATGGGATCCGCCGAGCCCACAAGCAGATCTTCGCCAAAAACATTCTTAGCCAAGGCATAATCCTCAGAAGAGAGTTGTCAAAATTCAGTGACCAGTCTGGACGAAGGATAATCGATTGGCGGATCGACTTCACGCCGAAATCAAATTAAAGCATTTTTCCAGCAGATCCATCGGGATTCACAGCAACTGCCAGACTTTGTCGAACAAGTAGCCGCAGGCGTTGGTTTGCAGGGAATGACCGCAATGATGCTCATCGCGGCTGGAAATAAGGCATCGGCAAGCGGACGAGACGTCCGCGCTCCGGGAGCGAGAGAGTTAATTGTGTCCTGGCCTTGAATCCGCCTGCCGCTCTGGCGATATCCGGAAAATCTGGCTGATGTCTCTTGGATTGCCGCGTTATACTCCCGGCGTATTCAGCACTGCATCACAACGGGAATGCTCATCAAAACCGGAGAGAAGAAAGGACAGACCGTGAAGAGAGTCGATTTCATCAGCGCGGCGGCACGGCTGGAGGATGCTCTGAAACAATTGGAGGCATCGTGGGCCGCGACACGAGAATCGTGGAATGATCCGATCAGTCAGAAAGTGGAAGACGACTTCCTGGTGCCGCTTCATGGGCAGGTACGCTCAATGCTGGACGCTGTTAGCAAAATGTCGCTTGTGATGCGAAAAGCTGAGCAGGAGTGCCTTCATCCACGCGAACGAAATGTGTCACTGTGAATATCAATGTATCAATGTGTCACTGTGAATGTCGTGGCTTGCCTGGCGAATTCAAACGCAGCGCCTCGTCGACGACTCCTCTTCCACTCCGAGATCGCGTGATCCCTGGTCAGTGCTATTTCGCGATCAGTGTTCTCAAGTGCAGCTCGACACACTCGGCAAGCCGATCGACGTTGTAGCCACCTTCCAGAAGACTCACAATTCTGCCGTTTGAGTGAGTCGCCGCAACCTGCTGAACAAGCTGAGTCAGCGCTTCGAAGTCTTCAGTCTCAAGCCCCAGTGCACCAACGGGGTCCTCTGCATGCGCATCGAATCCAGCGCTAAGGATAACGAGTTCCGGTTTCATGCGATCAGCCGCATCCGTCAGCATTGACTCGAACGCTGAAAGATAATCCTTTCGCGAAATTCCGAACTGCAGCGGCAAATTGAAAGTCGTTCCCAGCCCCGCGCCGCGCCCTGTCTCGACTTTTCGTCCGGTGCCAGGATAAAACGGAAATCGGTGCGCCGAGAAAAATCCGACTTGCTCATCTTCGTAGAAAACGTCCTGAGTCCCGTTTCCGTGGTGAACATCCCAGTCCACGACCAGCACGCGATTCAGTCCGAATCTCTGAATTGCTGTTCGAGCTGCGATGGCCGCATTACCCAGCAAACAAAATCCCATCGGCCCATCCGGAACCGCATGGTGACCAGGCGGCCTCACGGCACAGAAGGCCGTTGTGTCTTCTCCTGCGACAACTCGCCGAACAGCATCCACAGCAGTCCCGGACGCCAGCCAGGCGACATCCGCGGACTCTGCACTCATCACGGTGTCGGCTTCAATTCGACCTCCACCCTTTGCTGCAAAACTTCGCAACGCCTCTAAATGTTTGACAGGATGAACTCGCAGCAGATCCGCATCATCTGCTGCGATAATCGGTACCTGAGTCAGTTGCTTCAACAGGCCGGACTTGTGAATTGCCGCATGAATAGACTTCAATCGCTGCGGACATTCCGGATGCTGTCCGGTCTGATGCAGCAGAAAACGATCGTCCATGTAAAGCAGAGTCATCCGCGGCTCCTCAATGCGGTCTTCGTTAATGATCGTGCTGTGCCTATTTCATCAGCGAGGCAATTTCTTTCTGAGTAAATCGATTCTGCATTCTGGCGCCCAGCTGGGCAACAATTCGAGCAGAAGCATGAGACGCCAGGTGTCCGGCTTGCTTCAAGCTCATGCCGTTGGTGATACCGTACAACAAAGCCCCGGCATACATGTCACCAGCGCCCGTTGTGTCGATCGCTTCAACAGAGACACCCTCAATCGGAATCGCGCTGCCTTCGTGCATCAGCAAAGATCCATTCGCGCCCAAAGTCATCGCGACATTTTCTGAATGACGATGCAACTCCGCCGCGCATTCGATCGGATCTGATTTACCAGTGAGACTCTTTGCTTCTTCCTCATTGCAGAAGAAAAGATCGACAGGTCCTCGCAACAGTTCCCAGATTTCATCGCGGCACATGTTGCAAAGAAACGGATCCGAAGCCGTGAACGCCACTTTGCAGCCATACTGTTTGGCAAGGTTCATGGCTTTGTAAGCTGCGGCACGCTGTCCAGGATTCGTCAACAGATACCCTTCGATGTAAACGTATTTGGCTCGACGAATCTCTTCTTCGACAATGTCGGATTCGGACAGCGTGGCCGATACAGCCAGGTTTGTCAGCATCGTCCTTTGGGCGTCCTCTGTGATCAGCACCGCGCAAGTGCCGGACTGTCCAGACGCGGCCGGAGTCACCTCAATCGCAACGCCCATCTTTCGCATGTCGTGAAGGAAGAATTCGCCGATTTCGTCTGTGGCCACTTTGCCAGCGTAGGCCGCCTTCCCTCCAAAATCGGCAACGGCGACAATGGTGTTGGCGGCTGAACCACCGGCACATCGGTTCAGTGAAATGCCAGTCAAACGATCCAGCACACTTTTTTGCTGTTCGTCGTCGACCAGCGTCATAATCCCCTTATCGAAACCCGTGCTGGCCAACCAGTTGTCCGAAATGCGGGCTTGAATGTCGACCAGGGCGTTGCCAATACCTAAAACGTCGTATTTCATGATTGATTCAGTTTTTCGAGGAAGTGAATTCGTAGAACCTGCGGATTTCGAGCGGCATCGTTCCGTCGTTAGTGGAATTTCTGATGGCGATCCAGAGAAGTTGATCTGCTCCCGAGTCTGGCTTATTCTTACCTTTTCTCAATTCGCGTTGCGACACCCACCCTCTGGTCGCTCGCGGAACCTGGCGGATTTTGTGAACGATTTCATTGAGATTCGGCTGATGCGACCATTCAGGGAAAGGGACCGATCCTGATGGAGACTTCACCTTGACTTTTGAGCATCATCAAAGGTCAGAAGCATAGCAGAACAGGCGGATGGGGCGACTTATTGGTGACTACTCTGTACGGAATTCGCTCATCCGGAAACGACTCGTTGCAAATCCCGGCCTCTCCACTACGATTTACGGGTTTCGCGTCGATCTGAAACGCGGGCATTGACGCCTGCAAGACCATATTAATTTGCAAGAGGCCCCAGTCGCCTCACCAGGGAAGAATCATGAGCCTGAATCACGCCGAGCGAGTTGCCTCCTATTTGCCCGAAATCAAAGCGTCGGATCCAAGCAGCAGCCATGCTGGGACGACACCTGGGAGTTTTGCCCGCGCACCTCGAATCGCGCCGGGGCGTGCAGGAGCTTTGACATATTCTTCGCCTGACACTCCAGGAATGCCGGCACCGTCGGAGAAGACCGCGTGGGACTTCATGCCGGCAGACTGGACGCTGCGGCCTGGGTTCGAGTCTGATTATGAAAAGGCGTCGGCATGGCAACCTCCGACGGGATTTGAAGCCTGCACTCAGCTTGAGTTCGCTCGTCTGGGCGTCATCACTCCGGAAATGCACCGCGTTGCCGAACGAGAGCAGCATCTGACCGCAGAGCAGATTCGCGAGGAAGTGGCGGCCGGTCGTATGGTGATTCCGGCCAACAAACAGCACTTGAAGTATCAACTGGAGCCAATGTGCATCGGCCGTGCGTCGCGAACAAAGATCAATGCGAACATGGGAGCGTCTCCCGTTTCTTCCGGCACTGATGAAGAAGTCGAAAAACTTCGCTGGGCCGAACGATGGGGCGCGGACACTGTGATGGATCTTTCGACGGGCGGAGATCTTGACGCGTGTCGTGATGCCATTATTCGCAACAGCACAGTTCCGATCGGCACGGTGCCAATTTATTCGATGATCATCGGCCGTCGGATCGAGAACCTGAATATCGAGATTGTTCTTGAGTCTCTTGAGCACCAGGCTCAGCAAGGCGTTGACTACTTCACAATACACGCGGGCGTTCTGAGCGAACATTTGGATTACGTTCGTGATCGCCTGATCGGTATCGTTAGTCGAGGTGGTTCGTTGCTGGCAAAGTGGATGATTCATCATCGTCAGCAGAACCTGATGTACACAAATTGGGAAGCCATTTGTGATGTGCTGCGTCGTCACGACGTTACATTCAGCATCGGTGACGGACTTCGTCCCGGCGGCCTGGCTGATGCAACCGATATTGCTCAGCTTTCTGAACTGTCAACGCTGGGGGAACTCACAGAACGAGCCTGGCGCAAAGGCGTGCAGGTAATGATCGAAGGGCCGGGCCACGTGCCCCTCGATCAAATCGAATTCAACATGAAGCTGCAGCGGACTCTTTGCCACGGCGCACCGTTCTATGTGCTTGGGCCATTGGTGACTGACATGTTTCCTGGCTACGACCACATCACCAGCTGTATCGGAGCAACGAATGCCGCGTGGCACGGTGCCAGCATGTTGTGCTATGTCACACCGAAGGAACACCTGGGACTTCCGAAAAAGGACGACGTCAAGCAAGGCTGCGTGGCCTACAAAATCGCTGCGCATGCGGCGGACGTTGCTTTGGGAATTCCGGGAACTCGTGATCGCGACGATGAACTCACAAAAGCGCGTGCCGCTTTGAACTGGAGCAAGCATTTTGAGCTCAGCTTCGATCCGGATACTGCTCGCGCGTATCATGACGAAGATCTTGACGTCGACACGGATTTTTGTGCCATGTGCGGACACGACTGGTGCAGCGTTCGCATCAGCAAGGAGATTCAGGAATTCGCCAGCGGCAAGGCCGATGCATTCAAATGGGACAAGGCTAAAGTGACGGAAGCATTGACTCCGGAACAACGTGAGATTCTGGAAAAACGCGGCGTCCTTTCGCCTGAAGAAATTCACAGACTCGCCAGCAAGACTCGCCGCACGATGGGTGCAGAAGCAGGTAAGGCCGATTGTCACAGCGATCTTGCCGCAGCAGAGACGGCAAGGACAATCCAGGTTGTGCAGCTTGGAACATCCGGCCAATAGTCTGAACGGCTGATCAAAAAGCAGAGCCTGAGTGGATAAATTTCTGGCAGTGTCGATTTCCGTCGGCACTGCCTTTTTTGTTTGCCCAGCGAAGCAGGCAAACCCCGTCGCTGCTTGCCAGCGACCTCACCCCGTTCATGGGGAAGAGAATCCGACTCGCAAGGGCGTCAGTGGCAAACGCTGGGGTCTGAAGGAAGCGATAGGAGGATGCTG
>JBGSVD010000130.1:0-80039 GCA_041753135.1 Planctomycetaceae bacterium | reverse complement strand
ATCTGGCGTCGGTTCCGACCGGAGTCCTTCCTCAGGTCACCTGAATCCTGTAAAACAGGAGCCGTATACGGACCCGTACGTACGGTTCTGTGAGAGGGCTGAGTCGCGGTTTAGCCACCCCGACTCACCCTACTCGATGTTTTTGGAGGTGACCGTACGCGGCAACGTTCTGTTCTGTTCGTGGGGGTTCGTTGTCACTGGTCTTGTCACTTTTTTCGCATCAGGCACATGGGCTGCACGTTCAAAATGTTTATCTGTTACCTGCAGATAATGCTCCTTGGCGACTTTCTCGGAATTTCCGATCCACGCACTGACCACATGAGACGGGAATTCCTCGCAAAGCTCAGTCTGCCGAGTGCTCCGTAGGTTCTGGAATAGCTTGGGCCAAGCTTTCAGCCTAGCACGCTTCACAATCTTTTGGAACGTTGTTCGCAGGTTCTGAGTCGCATCATGGTACCGGGTGACCACAAATTCGGATTCGCCCGCATCCGCACGTGCTTCAAGCAGTAACGATCGCAGTTCGGGAAACAATGGGATCATCCTGATATCCTTCCCCTGATGGTGCTCCGTCTTGGGGGATCTGACGCGAATTCGACCCGCAGTCCAATCAATATCACTCCACTTCAGGAGCAGGATCTCCGAGGGACACCGCAATCCCCCAAATCTTGCCAAGGCAAAAATCAGCCGCCACTGCAGATCCGGACAGGCCCGGTAAATCTTTTCGCTGTCTTCTCTGGTCAGAAAATAGAACTTTTCGGAGTTGCCAGTGACAGCTGCCACGACCTCTGAGAACGGGTCTTCTTCAATGAGCCGTTTCTTCAAAGCTGCTCCAAAGAACTGCTTGGCAATGCCACAGTACCGCCGCACGCTATTTGTAAACGGCGGCCAGAAATCGTGGCGCTTGGCGGGCGAAAAGTGCAGCGCCCTGCCTGAGGAAATGACTCGCTGGAGCGTGGCTGGCAGCTCACTGCGAGGGGTCCGTTCATTGATTCGACTTCGCACCGGTCCCGCTTGAGCCCGTCGTCTGTTTTCGTCGCTTCGCATCACGAAGTCGGTAGCTCTGGCCCGAGGCTTCGAGGATGTGGCAGCGGTGCGTCAGACGGTCCAGTGTCGCTCCCGTCAGTCGTTCGCTGCTGAGCACCTCCGTCCAGTTTTCGAATGGCAGATTTGTCGTGACGATCAGGCTCTGACATTCGTAGGCCGAACTGATCACATCGAACAGCAATTCGGATCCGATCTTGCTGGCGGGCACGTACCCCAGTTCATCAAGAATCAGCACGTCGAGTTTCGAGAATTGCTTACGAAGTCGCGACGGCACACGTTCCTCGCGAGCTTCCATCAATTGCGTAATCAATTCGGTCACCTTCATGAAGCGAACACGCTTTCCCTGGGCACACGCAGCTACCGAGCCATCACTTTGACTCGTTTGGCCCCTGCATTCATGAACACGCTGCAAGTTCGGACCAGATCCAGCAGCGTCTCTTTCGGCAGCATTCCCTGAATCAGAGTTTCCTGTTCACGAACTTGCCCCAGGGGAGCCACGAACTTTCGGTACTTCTCCGGATAGATATCCTTCCAGGGAAAAAAGAACTCTTCGTCGGTAGCCGTGATCGTTCCAAAGTCGGCTCGATCTCCGCAGGTTCGGATCAGCAGCTGATTCGTATAGAACAGGCGAGGCTGCCCCTGCTCGGTCTGATTAATGGCGTTCAGGCTGTCCCGGAAAACGTCTGGCAGAATGATCTCACGAAAGCTCATTCGCAGACTCAACGCCGGATCGCCCGGGACTCCCTGACCCTGATCGATAATGTGCCATCCCAGAGCCGCCAGCTGATCGAGAAACGGCTTTTCGACGAAGGAGCGTTCAGACATTGCCGTTCTCCGAAAGCCACTTCCTGCCCAGTTCTGTGAGTTGTCGCTTTTGGTTCTTGCTCCGTGGTTTGTCTGGAATCGTCAGCGAGATCAGGCCAAGTTCCTGCAGCTGATTCAATGCCAACTTGATTCCTCCACTGAGCGAATTCTGCCCTAACGCTTCCACAATTTCAGGAACCGAACTCGTCCGTTCAGCGAGGATTTGAACAATGCGACGGGCCGTGTCATTTAAGTCGCTGCTTCCATCATGGGCCTCATCATGGGCCAACATCCCCGCAAACTCCGGATGCACCGGCAATTCCACCAGAAAATGAGTCCGTCCGTCGTCCGTTGAAAATCGAGGCTCGGGCGAACCGTTACGCTCCATCGCCGCTTGAATCTTCGGAATACCGGTGCAACGGCCTTCGGTCAGATCCAGCTCCTTCAGAAACTCGCCGATGCGACGATTGCGATAACGCCGAGCGATAATCTTCCCACCATTCAGAGACTCCAACCGAATCGAAGGATCAGGCCCCGGATAGCTGACAATCTCAATCCCGTCTGGGTTGATCCGCACTTCCACCGGTTCACGCTGGTCGTAGCCACGATGGTACATCGCATTAACCAGAGCTTCCTCAATGGCATTCATCGGGTAGCTGACAAAACGACTGGCTTCAGCCCGGCCCTGATGTTTGATCACCTTCTCACGCACGGCCCGGACCGGTCGGGAAAATCACCACTTCGATCTGAGACCCCGGCATGAATTGAGTCGGATCTTCATAAAAGAACAGCAGGCCCACATTCCGAGGTTTCAAGAACTCATCTGCCCCATCGACGATATTCATCTGACGACGAGAAAAGGATGAATTCAGAATGCTGAATGATGAAGTTTCTTCATTCGTCATTTTTTATTCCTCCCTTCCTTTGTCTTCTTGATGATGCTGACAAAAATTGCAGTAAGTTGGTTCGTTTCGTCTCGCAGCTCTGCAAGTCGATCCGCTGGAAACAACTCAGCTTCCTCGATCAGTTCCAGCCAATAGGCCGATTCTTCAACTTCTCTGAGTGAGTCGCCCAGTTTGGCAATAAACTCCGCTTTGGATCTTGCTCGATGTCCTTCACGATAATTCGCACCCACGCTCGTTCCACTTCGCAGCAATTGCTTTCCCAGCGTCTGCGAGACCGTGTCTTTGGACAACGCAGAGTACAAGCGAATGATACGCAAAGCGTACTTCTTCGTGCGTTGTATGAGATCAGGCTTTGAGCTGAAGGATGAATTTTGAATGTTGAATGATGAAGTTTCTTCATTCTCCATTTTTCCGTTTCTTTCTTCATTCATCATTCCACATTCCTCCTTTCATTCGATCCCCTTCGACCCGTCGCTGGCGAAGCAATGTATTGAGATTGATGGGCAGTTTGCTGTTCATTGTGGCGTCGACGATTGAGCAAACATGGTCAAACTGGAAATCATTGAGTGCCGGTTAAGGCCATTCAAACAAGACACCGACATCATGGCTGAAGGCACAGAATTCCGAAGGGAAATTCTCCCGGCGAGCGGCAGGGCGTGAGCCCTCCGTGTCGATTCCTGTCCCTCCCTGCAACACGCCACTAGAATCTGGTCCAACCACAAACCTGCGCGGACGCCCTTTGTGGTGAATCCAGTTGAGCATTGCAATGATCGCCAATGCGGACGACACGGAGGGCTTTGCCCTGCCGCTCGCCTTGCTGGATTTTCAAAGGAGTCATACAGCGCTCTCCCCGTCTTTCGTCTTCAGATTGAATAGCCTGGTGACCAGTTCAGTGGTCGTCTCAATGCGGTCAAACCTAGCCTTGCGGACGACTCTGATGGATTGGCGTTCTGCTTTCACGCCATCTTTGTTGCCCTTTGTGTGCTTGCCGACCTTGAGTTTGTCATGCAACGTCAACGGGTTGCCGGCATCCGCGCCGAAAAACAGATAGCTCAGCCGCATTCGGTAGTTCTCTTCCTGTCGCACAATCCAGACGACGCATCCACTTGGTTTTGTGGCCAGAGCCACGTTGACTTTCTGGCTGGCCGTCTTTGCACCAATGGCGGACGTCTTCAGTTGGACGTGCCGCAGTATGCCGTTGTATTCGAGCACTATGTCATACCCGGACGCATCAATTTCAGATCGGAGCACTTCCACCGTCTGTCCGAAACGGAACCAGACTTCCTGGAGGACTTCCGAGATGAAAACGTGCTCGACCAGTTGTTCGTAGAATGAGGATTTGCGACAGGTGTCTCCGTGCGAAGTCGTTGCCTTGGAAATCAGCTCCCATGGACCTGTCATCGGCTCGTCCTCGCATGATTAGTCAATTCTCGGGAGTTCGATTGAGCATTGAGTCCTGAATGCGATTCAGGCCGGGATGGCCGACAAAACCTTTGCCGGGGTCGTAAGGCCCCGGATTGGCGACTGGTCTGTGACCAAGGCCTGAAGGGGCGACACATAACGGGGTTCGTCATTGTGTCGGCCCGCTGGGCCTGAAACGCAGTTTTGACGCGTCCTCTACTCCGGCGAGCGGTCGGGCGTCAGCCCTCCGTGTGGATTCTGGACCGACACCGAAACGCTCTGCGGGATTTCGCTTCAAGCACAAACCTACACGGAATCGAGTTGCGTATCCTGTGGCTTGCCGATGCAGACGACACGGAGGGCTGGCGGCGATGGATTGCAGATCCTTTCTAGGGCCTTGAAGTACGCCGCCACAGAGCCTCGCACCTGATGCGCGGTCAGAATGCCCTGTGATGTCAGCGTCTTCGCCAGGCTATCGATGCAGTGTCGCCGCAGCTCAAACACGTTCTTCGTTTCCGGCAGTCGTTCGATCTCAGCGAGGTTCTTTTTCCACCAGCCTGCGATGGCTTTCTGGAATACGGCGTGTTTTGTTTGCAGGCCAGGAGCGGATTCGATGGTGGATTTGATTTGGTCTTTGGATGTGATGGCCGGAGTGAAGTCGGCGTATTGGGAGGGCGAGGCTCCCGCCGAGCCGCTTTGTTCAGGGCGTCCACCGGTTGACGGCTCGGCAGTAGCCTCGCCCTCCCGAGTTGACGGCTCCCGAGTTCGGTTCTCAAACAGCAGTTCTTTCACGCCGTCGTGGTTCGTGAAGTAGTCCGACAGGGCATCGATTTCTGCCACTGGGATTCCGCCGTGCAGATGAGCCCGCACGTCATGCGGCTCCGGTGGGGGACTGTTATCGACATACCGGCGAATGTTGAGGTTGAACTCTTCCTTCTCCAGTTCCTCGAACGAGACGATTCGGGAATACTTGTCGAGATTCTGCCCAGTTCGATAGACCTGAGCGATCTTCTCAATGTCTTCCGCTCGCAGTGAGTTCTGGTTCTTGCCTTCCTTGAATTCTCGATCCGCATTGATGAACAGCACGTCCTTGCGTTTGGCAGCTCCGTGCTTGTTGATCACCAGCACGCAGGCCGGAATGCCAGTGCCGTAGAAGAGATTGCTCGGCAGACCAATCACTGCTTCCAGAATACCGTCCTTGATGAACTGCTGACGGCAAGCTTTTTCCTCGCCGCCACGAAACAGTACCCCGTGCCGCATCACCACAGCCATTTTGCCGTCCGACTTCAGCGACGCCACCATGTGCTGCACAAACATCAGGTCCGCCTTCTTGCCGCTTTCGGGCATGAAGTGGCGGAACCGTTCTTTGAACTTCATCGTCTCCAGACTGTAGTTCTGAGAGAACGGAGGATTTGCGTTCAGGCGTTTGAGGAACAAGATGCCGAAGATAAATTCTTTGTATTCCGAGGCATCCATATTGCCTCGCAGAATATCGCACGCTTCAAACAGCTTGCGTTCCAGCTTTGGCAGCGTCAGCCGGTCCGCTTTTTTCTTCGCCGCAGCGAACGCCTGGGCCGTTGTGCTGGTTGTTGTGGTGCCAATGGCCGTGCTTGCCGGGATTGCCTCTGAAGGCATTGAGTGACTCCGCTTCGACTGATCTGTTCATTGTTGACTGTTTAGTCTCAGCACTCTACAGTCGAGTGTACGTTCGGGCAATCACGGGAGGACGAGCAAATGAACGTCGGCGAGCGAGTAAGAGAAGTCAGACAGCAACGGATGTTGACGCAACAAAAGCTAGCGGAAAAAGTCGGTGTGACTGTTGGCTACATCTCCAGGGTCGAAACAGAACGACTGCAATTCGGCGACTATCCGTCTGAGAAGTTCATTCACAAACTGTCCGACGCACTTCAATGCGATGAGGATGAATTGCTGCTCATGACGGATCGGGTGCCAGAAGCAATTCAATTGCGAGTTTTAGAGCGACCAGATTTGTTCCGGCAGTTGGCTGAAATGTCAGATGCGGATCTTGAGCGTTTGCTGGGTGATCATTCAAGGACAACCTGATCTGCTGCTGACCCAATACAACCTGCCGGCATTCATGAGGACTGAATCAACACTTCTCCAATGTCAGACACATTGCGTCTGTGGGCATTTCCAGAAAACCAGGAAGGGGTGACTCTTCGGTGCTGGTGAAGGGAAAGCCTGTGGCATCTGTGGTGGTTGAGAGCCATTGTGAGCGACATCTTTTCAAAGAGCTTCAAAGGCCATTCAACTTCACCGCTTGCGTTTGAGGGGTTCTGGCAATCTATGTGACTGTCAATTCGATGTCTGTCGATACTTAACACTTGGATCACGTGAACGAACATGCCGAAAATGGCATTGAACTTCATGCAGTTCTGACGAAGTACATGCAGATTCACTGTTAGAAATGATGGACAAGATTCGGTTTCAACTGAAATGAAAATCCTCTTCCTTCACGGCTGGCATAGCGTCATTGGTGGCGTCAAACCGACCTACCTGAAAGACCACGGCAACAAAGTCCTCAACCCAGCTCTTAATGACGACGACTTCGATGCTGCGGTTCGTACCGCTCAAGCCGAATACGATCAGCATCAGCCAGATGTCATTGTCGGTTCTTCCCGTGGCGGTGCCGTCGCCCTCAACATCAACTCCAGAGACACCCCACTTGTTCTGCTGTGTCCAGCGTGGAAGAATTGGGGAACGGTCAAGACGCTCAAGCCAAACTCCCTGATCCTGCATAGCCGTAATGATGATGTAATCCCGTTTGCGGACTCAGAAGCACTGATCGCCAACAGCGGACTGCCACCAGAGACGTTGATCGAAATCGGCAAGGATCATCGATTGGCAGATGATGAATCTCTGTCAGTCATGTTGTGGGCCTGCAACTTGCTGGCATCTGGCGAAAAGCTGCCGTGGCTGGACGATGAGTCACAATCCTCAGTGGGTTCCTTCGGCAACGGCAAGGCAACATCTCAGGAAGAAGCCTGTTACATCTGCGATGCGTGTGGTGAAGAGATCATCATTCCGCTTGACCTCACGGAAGGCACAAGTCAGACGTATGTCGAAGACTGCCCGGTCTGCTGCCGAGCCAATACGATTCATGTCCACATTGATGACGACGGAGACGCTCAGGTCTGGGCTGAACCGGAACAGGATTATGAGTAACGACGGATCATTGCCGAAGAATAAGTCATGGCCTAACCTGCGATGCAGCATTGAGGGAGCCGATGTTGAGTTCCGCAGTCCCGGTAGTGTCGCCCCTGTCATCGGCTACAGAGACGGTGGGCCACATGGTTGAGACTCAATACCGTTCAACGAACGGCCTGTGAAGTAGCGGCATCGGCGCAAGCCGTCCGGTGAGCCAGCGTTTTGCAGCCACTCACCGGTCAGCTCGCGCTGCGCCGCGACTTTTTGAACGGTATTGGGTTTAGACGCCGGGGAATTGACCGGCGATACCAGCATGGCTCTGGCCTTGGCGGACAGCATCGCACGACAGGCTGGAACTGGAATGACCAAGCCGACCCTTAGTTCGAGCGGACAATCGGGAACGGGATTGTCACTTGTCGTGGCTGACTCACTTAGATTCGGTGGACAACATCCGCAAACTGTTTTTTCGTGATCTCCGGTACCGTGCAATCGCTGGATGGAAAACCGGCCACAAGAATAAGAAAGGGCCTTTCGTTGTCTGGGCGATTGAGAATGCCGTTCAGAAATTTCATTGGACTGGGAGTGTGTGTCAAGGTCGCAAGTCCGGCGTGATGCAGCGCAGCGATCAGAAAGCCAGTCGCAATTCCAACAGACTCCGACACATAGTAGTTCCTGGAACGTGTTCCGTCAGTGCCCTGTCCCCAACTTTCGGCGAACACACAGATGATTATCGGAGCTGTTTCCAGAAAAGGCTTCGACGCATCAGTGCCCAGCGGAGTTACTGCGTCGATCCATTCTTCAGGCGCGCGGCCTGAATAAAATTCTCGCTCTTCTGCTTCGGCGGCATCACGAAGTTGTTTTCGGATCTGAGGATTCTCGACAACGACGAAACGCCACGGTTGCCGATTCGCACCACTTGGAGCGGACATGGCTATGCGAAGACAGTTGTCGACAATCGCTTGATCAACAGGCTCTGATGAGAACTGCCGAACCGTTCGACGACGGCTCATGTGATGCAGTAGATCACAGGAGCGTTGAAGCATCACAGGTGAATCGAATCGTTCGAAGTCTTTTAGAGGAACAAGACTGGAGAGCATAACGAGGTTCCGACAATGAAAACACTTTCGGTGCGAACGTCGCGATAAACGACCATTTGAAAGTCGCGGCGCATTATGGCAGAAACAAGGGGTCAGCCACATCTCCTGCAGCGCGAACCTCACGACCGATCGCGCCGGTGAGTTTGTCGCCGAGTTCAGCTCGAATCGGTTCGGCCAGCTTTGTCAGTTGAGCGACGATCTCCGGATGTTGATCGGCCACGTTGTGCTGCTCGCCGGGGTCGGTTGTCATGTTAAACAGCGAAAGCGGAATGTGAGCCACCTTGTAACCGTGGCGGCTGGCGATGCCATGAATTCCAGACTGAGTAATCGACTCGGGCTTCAAATTCTCAAAGTTCGACGGCTTCCCATTGCGGCCTGGAGTCCCGGCGACCGTGAGATAATCGTGTTCGAAGTGCAGCTTCCAGTCACCGCTGCGCACGGCCTGTAATTCACCGCCCGCGTAGAAACACAAGGTTTCATGAGGCGACCTGGCACCGTCTTCGCCAAGCAACAGGGGACGAATGTCCCTGCCGTCAATCTTACGTTCAGACTTGCTCCCATCAACAATCGCTGTGATTGTTGGCAGCAGATCGATTGTCGCAGCCGGTTCGCTGCACTTTGTTCCGGCCGGAATCTTTCCCGTCCAGCGCATCAGGCACGGTGTTCGGACTCCACCTTCGAATGATGTCAGCTTGCCTTCGCGCAGCGGACCATTCGAACCGGCATGGTCACCGTAAGACAAGAACGGGCCGTTGTCGGACATGAAGATCACCAGCGTTTTTTCCTCCAGCTTGTGTTTCTTCAGCGTGTCCAGGACCTCGCCGACGGACCAGTCGAGCTCTTCAATCACGTCGCCGTACAACCCGCGAGCTGAAGTGCCGGCAAATTTGTCCGACGCAAAGATCGGAACATGCGGCATGACGTGTGGCATATAAAGAAAGAAGGGTCGGTCTTTGTTGCCTTCGATGAACGAAACGGCGCGCTCGGTAAATCGACGCGTGAACAAGGCCTGATCGGGATCTTCTTCAATGACTTTCTCGCCATCATACAACGGCAACGGCGGCATCGTCGCATGCAGCACGGGATGATATTTTGTGTTGTCGTTCGAATAAGGAATGCCGAGAAACTGATCAAAGCCATTGGGCAGCGGAGCAAATTCTTTCACCGTACCCAGATGCCACTTGCCCAGAATGATGCTTGCGTAACCCTTTTCTTTCAGCATCTCCGGCAGCAACCACTCGTCCGGATGAATGCCGACCGTGCTGGTATGATTCAACGCGCCCGACATGCTGACTCGATTCGGATAGCAGCCTGACATCAAAGCCGCTCGCGACGCTGTGCAGACTGCCTGAGCCACATAGAAATCGGTAAATTGTCGGCCTTCTTTGGCCAGCCGGTCCATGTTCGGAGTTTTCACGTCCGTGGCACCAAAGCAGCCAACGTCGCCGTAGCCCTGATCGTCAGTAAAGATCAGCACGATGTTTGGCCGTTGCGTGTTTGGCAGATTGACGCTGGGCAGAGCAGCGTGTGGCTGTTCGGCGGCCGTGGATTCTGTTGCCCGGATCGTGAGCGCAACAAAGGTAAACGCGGCGATAAAAAAAGAAGACGCGATCAGCGAGAAGGCACCAAACATTCGCCGGCAGAAACCCAGCCTTTCGGAAAAGCCAGGCGTGGTCACTGAGGCGGCAGTGCGACGTGGTTGAATGGACGAAGACATCGGTTCTTTCCGTGTTCGAAGCGATCTCAATGTTTGAAGCGACCGCTCATAGTAGCGACGAAGGGTTCATGTGCTTCGGATTTTGTCGCAGCGAGCCGTTGATCGCAATTGATACGTCAAAATGGTGATCATTCAATTGATACCTTCAACGTTCCCGACGGGAATGTTCTACGTTTAACCGTGTTTAACCGTCAGCCGAAGGCGTACGCTTAATGGCGCTTGTTTTTGAATAAAGTACTCATCACTCTCCGAGTGATGGATTGCGAGTCCCCCAACGATTAATTTCTGTTCTGTTTGCGGACGCCTGAATCATGTACGAAATCGCATTTCGTCACTCGGAGAGTGACGGCTACTATAAACCAAGTGCCATTAGGCGTACGCTGTTCGCAGCAACCGCGTACGCCTCCGGCTGACGGTTAAACACATCAATTGTGACGGCGATTAGCACAGGCCTTCGACGAATCTGACAACAGATTCTCGAAACATGCCACAGAGCGTGCTTGCTGGAAGTTTCGGCTCCACCTGAAAGTGCCGAAAGTCTGGAGGGATTTCGCTGCATGTGGGATGCCGACTTTTCATTCGGATGGCGCAAAGTGCCCTGGCCCAAAGTGTCGAACAACTTGCATCAGGCGTCCGAGTTGCGAAGATAGCCGAATACTAAACCACTCGATCCATTGCAGGAGCCGCGATGTGCTGTGCCTACGAGCATCCGTCATTCTCATTGTCGTTTTTGCAATATCCTGGCCTGACCAAATCGCCGCAGATGATCCTGCGTTTGTCTCGGGCTTTGATCGGTTCGCGCGGCACGCGGACATTGAATCCGAGCTGGCCGGACGGTTGCTCATCACGGAGCTCAGCTGCACGGCCTGCCATGTTTCAAATGATCCACAACTGGCGGCGAAACGTGGTCCTGTGCTGGATGCCGCGGGCAGTCGTATGCAGAGGGACTGGATTCGAAAGTACCTGCTGGCGCCTTCTGAGGTGAAACATGGCACAACGATGCCAGACATGCTGGCATCGCTTGCTGCAACTGAACGAAACGCGGCCGCCGATGCGCTGGCTGCGTTTTTGGTTTCGATGAAGGCACCGTTTGCGGAGATTAAAGCCACCGGCGTCAATCCGGTGCCAATGGAATTCTGGAACAAGGGCAATGCTGACCACGGCAAACAACTGTTTCATCAGATCGGTTGCGTGGCCTGTCATGAACCAGATGCATCGTACGAAGTTGCAACGATCAAACCTTCTCCGCTGGATGACTTGCTGGAACAACTGGAGCCGGATGAACTGAAGGAGATGGGATTGTCATCGGCAGCTCGCCGAGTCAGCTCGGTGTCGTTGCCGAAAGTGGCTGAAAAGTACACTCACGAATCATTGACGTTCTTTCTGCTGAATCCTGAGCACGTTCGACCGTCGGGGCGAATGCCCAACTTCAACCTGCTGGCGGTGGATGCCGCCGATGTGGCGGCATGGCTGATGAATCGGGATCCTGTGGCAGGATTTTCTCAACATGCGTCAACAACTGACGCCCCGCCCAATGACGAATCGCTGGTGGAACGTGGTCGTCAGCTTTTCACGAACCTGCGATGTGCGAGCTGCCACGATGTGAAAGGAATCAAGACAACTCCCGCTGAGTTGCCATTGGGGACAGAGTTGCCGTCGATGAAAGTGTTGCCGTCGGTGACAGTGTTGCCATGGGCCAGCATCAAACTGGATTCGACGTCGTCCTGTGTCCAAACGAATTCGAAGACTCCGTCCCAGCGCCGTAAGGGACAGCCACGGTTTTGGCTGGACGATCAACAAGCCGATGCGCTAGCGGCTGCGACCAGTGAGAAAGCACAGCCTGGAGATCGCGGTACGATTAAGGACGACGACGCGACTTTGCGATTGCTGCAGCTTAACTGCTATGCGTGTCATGAGCGTGACGCATTTGGCGGAGTCGGACGGTTTCGCAAACCCTATTTTGAAACGGTCGGAAATGTTGATATCGGTGACGAAGGCCGACTGCCTCCGGCTCTGACGGGCGTTGGAAAACGGCTAACAACCGCATGGATCAACAGCGTGCTGAACGGCAAAGGCAACGTGCGCCCGCACATGACGATCCGGATGCCCGTGTTTCCAGCATCAGCCACAAAAGCATTGCCCGGTTTGTTGGCCAAAGCAGATGGTGCAGCTGATCGACCTGCGTCGCCGGAAGCCGTCTTCGCCAAAGCTGATCAGAAAACTCTGATCGAAGCCGGTCGACAATTGATGGATACCGGCTGCGTGCAGTGTCACAGCTTCAAGGGCGAAGCGCTGCCGGGAACTGTGGGAGTTGATCTGGACGGCGTCACCAAACGGCTGCATCCTGACTGGCTGCATAATTTTTTGAAGGACCCCGGTTCGCTGAAACAGAGGACTCGGATGCCGACGTTCTTTCCCAACGGCAAAAGTCAGAACGTTGAGGTGCTGAACGGCGATGTTGAATTGCAGATCGCCGCGATGTACGCCTATCTGAATGATCTGCCCAATCAACCGTTGCCGGCAAAGATCGAGGAAGCTCGCGCGCAGAACTACGAACTGAACCCCACAGACCGACCGATTGTCCTGCGTACGTTTATGCCCGTCGCGGGAACTCATGCGATCGCCGTTGGGTTTCCACAACGCGTGCACTTTGCATTCGACGCGGAACACATCGCGCTGGCTCAGGCCTGGCGTGGTCGCTTTCTGGATGCGGAAGGAACGTGGTTTGTTCGGTTCGCACCACCTGCGAATCCGCTGGGCGACCATCGGATCAACCTGCCTGCTGGCATTGCTGTTGCCGCATTGAAAGACAACACCACGCCATGGCCCGGCAACGCGGAAGCCGCGAATGCGATGTTCAAAGGTTATCGCCTGGACGAAAACGGCGTGCCCAAATTTTTGTATCGGGTCGGTTCATGCGATGTCAGCGATCGCATTGAACCGGATGAACACGGGCGATTATTGCGTTCGCTAACAATCGAATCCGGCTCGAAGGCGGATGCGACTGTATGGTTGCGAGTTCTCACGGGCACGCATCTTCAGCTTATGCCGGAAACCAGCGGTGTTTATGTGAACGAGCAAGGTCTGATGGTGGTTGTTGCCGGAGACAGACCTGGCCAGCTTCGTACGTTGAAAGGCACAACGGAGCAATTGATTCAACTGCCGCTTGAAGCGGATACTCAAACAACCGTCAATTTGATTTACAGCTGGTAACATCCAGGCCTGCGATTCAGGCCCAACGGGCCGACTCTATGACAGCCTGGGGCACCGCGTCAGGAAATCAATCCACAAAAAACACTGAGTGCCAAAGGGACGGCCCTAATTGCGACCGCAGCGTTAGGACCGCCCCGTTGGGGCTATGGTTCCTGATTTGATTCCAAACCTGGGGCGATGCCCCAGGCTGACATAGGACCAGCCCTTTGGGCTTGAAAGTCACGGCCAACGCCGCTTTGATAGTGCTCTGTCAAGTTTTAATTTTGGTGTCGTGGACCTTGCTAAAGGTCCTGCTGTGATGGGATCTTTAGCAAGATCCACTACGCTATTTTGTCCCCAAAGACTGAATGTTCTATGCGAAAAACGCGACTTCTTTTTTCTGCACTTTGCCTTCTGTTCAGTTCGGTTCAGGCTCAAGACGTTGTGCCTGTCGAAAACGATTTCTACAAGCTGATTTCGGTCAGCACGTCGCAGGTGACCAGTGATTCTCGAGCGAAAAACTGGAAGCCCACGCCGGATGGTTTGGCGCTGGAAGTTAGCGGTCTTGCTGTTCTGGACGATCATCGCGTCGCCGTCGCCATTCGCAAAGGCGAAGTGTGGATCATGGACGGCGTCTATGCCGATCCTCCGGCAAACGTCACCTACAAACGATTCGCAACCGCGCTGCATGAACCACTTGGACTTCTGTCTCACAACGGTTCGCTCTACACGACGCAGCGTTCGGAGCTCACCCGGCTGACCGACACCAACGGCGATGATGTGGCCGACGAATATCTGACGATCGCAAAAGGCTGGGGAGTCACCGGGCATTATCACGAATACGCCTACGGTCCGAAGCTGGATCGCGACGGCAATCTGTGGATCACTTTGAACATCGGGCTTGGCCTGAAAGGCGAAGAGCTGAAACGTGCCATCCACGAACCGACGTTCAACTATCGACAAGGTCGCTGGCGAGGCTGGGGAATGAAGGTCACTCCGGAGGGCCAGCTGATTCCTGTGTGTGCCGGAATGAGATCGCCCAGCGGCATCGGTATTAATTCAGAAGGCGACGCCTTTTACACCGATCAGCAAGGCAACTGGGTTGGCACTAACACTCTGCATCACATGCGCGACGGGGCGTTTTTCCATCACGCCGAAGCACTGGCATCAATGAATGAAAAAGGGTCAACGATTCATGGCGTCACCAGCGTTCCGGATGGCATTCCGTTTCCGGATGCCGTGAACCAGTTCGTTCAACTGAAGCCGCCAGCGGTTTGGTTTCCGTACAAGAAAATGGGCCAGTCCACAACAGATGTGATGCTGGACGACAGCGACGGCAAGTTCGGGCCATTTGCTGGTCAATTGTTTGTCGGCGAGTTCACTCAGGCGGGCATGAGTCGCGTGTTTCTGGAAAAGATCGACGGCGAATATCAGGGCGCTTGTTTTCCGTTTCGCAGTGGCTTTGCGTCGGCCGTGTTGCGGATGGCACAGGGAACCGACGGCAGCATGTTTGTCGGCCTGACCAATCGCGGCTGGAGCAGTCTTGGCACCGCTTCGTACGGATTGCAGCGTCTTGTCTGGACCGGCCGAATGCCGTTTGAGATCAAGCAGATGAAAGTCAAGCCCGACGGCTTCGAGCTGGTCTTCACCAAACCCGTCGACCGTGCCACGGCAACGGATGTGAAGTCGTATTCGATGAACAGTTACACCTATCTGTATCAGTCATCATATGGCAGCGACGAAATTCAGAAGCAGGACCTTGCCATCACGTCGGCCACGTTTTCAGCCGACGGTTTAAGCGTTTATCTGACCATCGCCGGCCTGCGTCCGTTGTTCGTCCACGAACTGCACGCGCCCGGTTTGCTGAGCACCGACAACGAGCCGCTGCTGCACCCGCACGCATATTACACGCTTAATCGGATTCCGGTTGAATAGTGCTGAACTCTCGGTTCGATATTCAGTTCGCATCGCAGAGATTTATGCTTTTGACCATTGTCCGAGCTGGGACAGAATCTCGTCAAGAATCGGCATGTCACTCTCCGGACGAGTCGCGGAGTCAGGGTGAGTGAGCGTGGTCTTGATCCAGCCGCGGCGATTGAGAAACATGGCAGCCGAATGCTTGTAAGCTGGAACAGGAACTCGAAAGGCAAAAAAGCCGAGGTACTGCAGCACATCGTTCAGTTGATAGAAGTCTGGATTTCCAGATGCCCACATGGCATCGCGTTTTGCAAACAAGTCGGGTGCAAAACTGCTGAGTCCCAGCAGATAATCGCTGCCATATATGACCATGTCGATCGCGAGATCATTTCCCGTCAGAACCATGAAATCCGGGCGTACTTCGTCGCGCCAGATCAGTCGTTTCCATTCAAGATCTCTCTGCAGGGAAGAGTGCTTCGCTCCGATGCACTGAGGAATCTGCATCAGGCCGCAATAGACATTCTCGGTATAGATTCGACCAAAGGGTGCAAACATCGTCCCCAGTTCGAAGCCGACAAATCTGTCGGAACGCGTTGCCAGTTTCTGATAGGCAACAACAATTTCCGTGTCTTCCTGTTGAGTCAAACCATACGATTGAAAAATGACCGGAGTGCCTCCACAGGACTCAATCTCTTCCATGCGATGACTGTAAAGATCGAAGTTAAATTTACTGCCCGGAGTGTCTTTGACGAATGCGCCCGCGACGAACATTCGGCCAGCAGTCACGGCTTTCGTTCTTCGAAGTACTTCCAGACGCGTCGTGTCATCCAGCAGATTAACGTAGCCGGTGTCCATGTTTACTGCCGGTGCCAGGCCCGCGTCGCAGGTTCGAGCAACGTGAGATTCGAACGAGGTCCAGTCGACTTCTCCGGGTGACAAAAACGGAAGAAGGACGGCCGACATTCCCGTAATCTGACGTCGTGGTTTAACCATGACCTGGGGATTGAATGAAGAGACGATCATCGGTGTGCTCGGTGTCTGTTGAAAGGTAGCATTTCACTCGGCTGTTAGCAGCAAGAGCGCAGCATTAGTTCTTTTGGGGATCGGACTGAAGAGTGCGTACGAAAAAACTCAGAACCGTTTGGAAAGGCTCAGTGCCGGAAAAACCGTGTCCTGAGCCTTTCATAATTCTTAGAGTGGAATCAACTTGTTGTTCCAGCAACGCCGCATGCAGAATGTCGCTCTGGCCGGAAGGCACAAGTCTGTCGCGGTCACCGTGCATGATCAGGAACGGAGGATCATCGCTGCTGGCCCAGGTGGCGGGGTTCGCAAGTCGAACGGCTTCGTGGTTCAACTGCACAGGGCCACCTATCAGTTTGGCTTCAGGAGCGTCCGGCGAATCGTGGTCAATTTCGCTCTCACTTCCGGCTTGTTGATTCATTGTCGAAAAGTCGACAGGACCGAACCAGTCGCAAACGGCTTGAACGCGGCTGGAGACGTCGGAATTGTTTGAGTGCGGGTCCTCGAGTTCGGACACATCGGCACCGGTACCAAGCAATGCGACCAGGTGTCCGCCCGCTGACGATCCCCAAACGCCGATTCTGGCGGCATCAATATTGTGGTCGGCTGCATTGGCTTTTAACCAACGCACGGCTGCTTTGCAGTCGTGAATTTGTGCCGGGAATTTTGCATGTTGGCTTAATCGATAATTGATCGATGCAACGGCAAACCCTTGGCTCAAAAGCGGCAGAAACGGTCCGTTGTCTTTGCTTCCCGACATCCATGCGCCGCCGTGAATCCAGATAACAAGCGGCAGTGGTTTGTCAGATGGCGGAACGTAGAGATTCAGCTTCTGTCGTTCGTGCCCAGCATCAATGTAGGAAAGATCTTTCAGGACTCGGGTGCCTTTGGGAAATGCTGCCACACCCGTTTGGTTTCGTCCGCGCGCGGTCGAAAGTTCTTGCGGAGAAATGAAGCCATCATTGTCCGCGTCGACGCGGGCGAAGTTCTTGCGAAGTGGCTGAGGCAATTCGTCGCGACTGAGCATTCCATCGCGGTTGCGATCCCAGTTGCGAAATTGCGAGTCGGTCTCATCGGCATTCGCCGAATTCACCGACAGCGCAGTCAAGGCAATCGTCAGCGCGAGAATCAACGGTTTGTAGACGAGCATACTGAAACCTGTTTGCGGAAGAACACGAAACCGTTGGAGCAGTCAGAGCTCATACTGTGGATTCCCACCAACTGACCGGAGGACGAGGCAGGAACAATTCCGACGATAATTGGGTAGTGCTTTGTGTGGATTTGGTCGTCACGGGATCTTTGGCAAGACCCGCTACCGACAACCATGGCTTTTCATCGTTACGGAGCACTAGAGTTGGTCTTCAGCATGTTCCATCAGGCGTCGCACATACTCTTCATTGTTTCCTGCCGACAATGTATCACGCAGGAGTGTGATGACATTGGGGCCAGCTTCATCAATTTCCAGCATCGCGGCGTGTCGGACAAATTGATTGGGATTGGCGAGTAGTGGTCGCAGTGTTGCGGCGGCTGCCTCTGCTTGACCGCTGCGCGCGAGGCCGGCGGCGGCAATCTGCAACGCGGGAAATTGTGAACTGGCTTCCCTCGAAAGGGTTTCGTTTCGCAACTGAGCATGAGTCGCGTGGCTGATGAGTGATAATTGCCACCATCGAATAGCCGGATCTTCGCTAAGTTTTGAACTCAGTTCGTTCGCAGTGTTTTCGTCGAGATGTGACGTCATCTTCGCAGCCTCAAGAAGGCTCCGAGTTCGCAGTTCTCCGTCCGGTCCGTGCAGAATCTGCCAGCGATTCCCAAGCTGTTGTTCGGCTTCGTCGAGCATAATTTCGGGAAGCAGATGTGCATCCCGAACTCGAATCTGCCAATCATCACATTCGGTGCGAAGAGCTGTCAGAGTGGCTTGATGGGCAGGGTCGTCGGCAAGATTATTGAGTTCCCATGGATCGGACGTGATGTCGTACAGTTCCTCGGCGGGGCGAGGCACACTGAACCATTGAGCCGATGATGGGTCCAGCTCATTTTGGCCGAGCAACCTTCGCATCTCACGCAGAGTTTCATTCTGTTCGCCGTAGGCAACATGCTGCAACGCGGGACGCCACGGCATTAGATTTCTGACATAACGATGAGTTCGAGACCTGACGGTTCGCACCATGTCAAATCGTTCATCCAGTCGATCGCGTGCTCCGTAAATGAACTGGGACTCTTCTCCCTTTGCCGGCCCCAGAAATGGAATGCCATGAAAGTATTCCGCTTGTGGAAGTCCTGCAAGACTTAGCACGGTCGGCCCAAGATCAATCAGATTGATTAATCGATCATCCTTTGAACCTGGTTCTGCGGAGCCTGCAAGACTGCGGAATTTTTCCGGGACTCGCACGATAAGAGGAACATGCGAACCGCTTTCGTATGTCCAACGCTTGGCACGAGGAAGTCCGTCGCCATGATCGGACCAGAAGATCACGACAGTATTTTCAGCCAGACCGGCGTCCTCCAGTTCTTTCAGCAAAGAGCCGACCTCAAGGTCCATAACCGTGATGATATCTGCGAGACGTGCAATATCAGCTCGGACCGCAGGTGTGTCTGGATACAACGGAGGCACGATCATCTCTTCGGGGCGGTGGCGTTGAGATTGAGGAAGATTCTTGACGACGCCGTTCCAGCCGCTTGGCCAAATCTTGCTTTCATGAGTCATCGTCAAATTGAACACGGAAAAGAATGGCTTGTCTGACGCAGGTCGATTCTTCCAGTGAGCCTTCCCGGAACTGTCATCCCACGTCAGTTTTTGATTCCAATTGAGGTTGTAATCGGTCTTGCTGTTGTTGGTGCAGTAATACCCTGCCTCTCGCAGATACTGCGGGAACAGCTTCACATGCTCTGGAAGGTTTGCACGAGAACGCATGTGGTTGGCCCCCAGTGTCACGGGGTACATTCCTGTGATGATTCCTGTTCGACTTGGCGCGCAGACGCCGTGGCAGGTAAACGCGTGCGTGTACAGCGTGCTTTGCTTTGCAAAGGCATCGAGATTTGGTGTCGTGGCTGTTGAATCGCCATAGCAGCCAAGTCTGGGGCTAATGTCTTCGCAGCTGATCCACAGGATATTTGGGCGTTCCTGGGCGACAGATAAGTTCGCGAACAGCAGAAGCATGAGCGGCAGGAGAGCAAAACGCGGTCGCATCAGGGAATCTTTCCGCAGTGTGCAGTGAACTCAGGGATGGTCAGAGGAATCGAGATGTTAGCCGATTCGCGTCCTCTTCGCATGTGTCCGAAGGGTTTGGACTGCAGCCGACTAAGGCGATCGGACGAAGGCGATCGACAGAAAAGGATTTATCAGTGCGGCTTTGGTCGGTACTCAGCTGCCACTCGCCTGAAGACGAACAGTCTGCATCGCCGTGGTGTCGAATTTTGAATGATCTCCGTTATGATGGCCTTCTGCTCTGATTGATCGTTGCTGATGAATCATTCACTGTGGCGTGGGAGGTACCGTGATCTTTCCTCTCGCGCGAAAAACGGAAACTGTCATTATCGACACCTGTGATTGCGGAAGTTTGTTAATTGGAGAAGCATCGTGCGTCCGTGGATACTGTCAGAAACAAATTTTTCCCATGTTAAAAATTGTGAATATGAAGTCGCCGTCCTCCCGATGGGCGCGACGGAGCCTCACAATCTTCATTTGCCATACGGAACGGATACCTTTGAGGCGGAGGCGATCGGAAGTCGAGCCTGCGAAGCAGCGTGGAATCAGGGAGCGAAAGTCGTGCTTCTGCCGACGATTCCCTATGGCACGGAAACAAATCAGTCGCGTTGTCGCCTTTCGATGAATCTGAATCCGTCGACCCTGGCCCGTGTGATTCAGGATCTTGTGGAATCATTGGATGGGCATGGAATTCGGAAGCTGTTGATTCTGAACAGTCATGGCGGAAACGAGTTCAAGCCTCTGCTGCGAGAGCTGCACGGAAAGACCCCCGTTCAATTGTTCTTGTGTGACTGGTTTCGCGGCTTGACGGGTGATGTGAAGAAGTCGATCTTCAGCGAGCCTGACGATCATGCAGGGGAAGTCGAGACGTCACTGGCTCTGGCTTTCTTTGGCAATCTTGTTCGCAAAAATGCGGATGGAACATTGGCAGCCGACGACGGGGTCACTGCAGAAACTCGCTTGAAAGCCGTAAACGAAGGCTGGGTCTCCATTACCCGACCGTGGCATTTGCTGACCACAAATACGGGAGCCGGAAATCCTCACGCGGCTACAGCAGAGAAGGGCGAAAAGCTGATGTCGGTCATGGTTGAGCGTCTGTCGAGTTTCCTGCTGGAACTCGCCACTGCGGAACTCGATACGCGATTCCCGTTTTAAGATGGATCGGCAAGCTTGCCGCATCGCGATCGACGTGATAAAGATAGACTCTCAGGCTCAGAAAAGGGTCTGTATTGAACAATTCTGCGACAATCAGAGAACAATTCAGGCTGAAGGTCAACGCAGGAATTCATTGGAAAGCTCACTCCCCACCGGGGCAGAAATACAGGAGTACTCAGCGTGTCTGAGATTGACGTTTACAAAGAGTGGCTGGGGATTCCAGAAGGTGATCGGCCGCCCGACAATTACACGCTGCTTCGTCTTGTCATGTTCGAAGATGACGTCGAAAAGATTCGAGGCAACTACAGAAAGCTGAATGCTCACGTTCGAAAGTACGCAACAGGACAGTATCTCGTCCGGTCTCAGGAACTGTTGAACGAGATGGCCAAGGCGATGCTGTGCCTGACCGATCCGGATGGCAAGCACGAATACGACCTGTCACTGGGACGTGAACCGACCAATTCGGAGGACGACGAGCCTAAGACGACGCTCCAGTATCTGGTCGCAAAGAATATCATTAAGCGGTCGCAGGTTTCTGAAATCGAGCACTTTGCCGAAGCGCGAGGATTGAATCACCGTGACGCGGCGATTCAGATGAAACTTGCAGAGCCGATTGATGCAACTCGTGGTCTGGCGGCCGAGTTGCGACTGCCGTACGTTGATCTGGAAGACATGCTTCCGGAAGACAATGTTCTGGATCAGATTCCGCGTCGAATTGTGAAGAAGCATTCCTGTCTCCCGCTCTTTGAGGATCGCGGGCGGTTGCTTGTTGCCTGCATTGATGAACCATCCCCCGCATTGGAAGACGAAATACGACTTCGCTGTGGATTGCCGATGAGGGCAGTTCTTGCAATGCCACGTGCTGTCAATCAGGCGATCGCCAAGTATTACGCGCCAGGCATGCGCGACGAAGCGGCTGTGGAGGAGTCACCTTCAAAGTCTTCCACCAAAGTCACTAAAGGTGATAAGGAGAAGCCCGAAAAGAAAGCCGCTGCGACGCCAAAGTCGAGAGGCAAATCGACACCGCTGACGGCTGAAGAGGCTGAGAAACGTAATGGGATTACGCTGATTGCGGCGTGTTGGTCGACAATTGCGACTGCCGCAACTTTGTACTTCATGAATGGACAGAGCATGCCGTTTATGCTCATGCCTGTTCCACTGGTGATTGGTGGAAGTGTTTTTGGCGTGATGAAAGCGACATACTGCAAGTAGGCGAATTTCGCTGTTGACAACAAACAATCAGCGTCGCTGGATGTCGATCCAGACAAGCCGATGGTCTGAGCAATCGACAAGATCTGATCCGGGTTCATTTGGGGTCGGCCAGTAGACTCCAGCAGCGACGGTCGTCAGTGTTCTTGAAGGCAGGGCATAGTCTGCACGCAGGTTGCCGACGGAACGATCGGAGAAGTCGGCGGTGTCGTGCGTCGAATCTCCTTTGTGTTGCAGATTGATTCCCAACTGAGTCTTTGCGGCGTGTGCGCCGCCGGGGCTTGATGGAACAATGTCTGCGTTGACGCGTGGATTCGTCAGCAGAAGATTGATTGCTTTTTCAAAACTGCCGCCGTCGTTCGGATCGGCATTCTGGTCGCCAAGAATCACGAAGTTTGCCGTCGAATCAAGAGGACCAGCTTTGCCATTGTCATCGACGAGCCAGGACTGCGGAGCGTTTGACAGATACTCGGCCCACAGGCGAATTTCATCGTGGTTCCGACGGCCGTTTCGATCTTCCGGGCCATCAAATGCAGGAGGAGTCGGATGGCTGGCAAGGATGTGTGTTATCGAGCCGTCGATATTTACGGGAACATCCCAGTGGCTTTTTGACGACAACCGGAGAACATTTAGATCTTCGTCGTTGTACCACATTCCAACGCCAGTTTCTGCGGCGGGCGGAAGAGCTGAATTGGGCATGTTCTTCCAAAGCAGTTTTTGAAACGTCCGAACTGATTTCGTTTCAATTGGAAATTGAGAAAGGATCACCATTCCGTATTGGCCGGGAAATTTTCCAAAACCGATCCCGTCACCCGGGCCGTCTGATTTTGTATCATGATCTAAGTCGCGACCAGACGGAACGCCGGTGTTGACTGGGGCCGAGTAAAAATGTGGATAGTCGAGAGCTGGTTCCCTGGCCCAGTCGGCAGAGGCCGCAAGATATTCCTTGATAAAACATTTGATGGAGCCGTTTGAAGAATCGAAATCGAACTCATTCAGTAAAACGATTTGCGGACGAACGGCTCGAAGAATACGAGCGACTTTGCGAGCCTGTTTATCATTGCCTCCGGAGAGATCCTTCAACAATTCGCCTTCAGTATTTCTGTTGAGGCTGCAGTTAAACGTCGCAATCCGCACTGTGTTGCCGGAGTCTGAGGCCAAAGTCGCGACGGCAGTTTCGTCAGCGGCCAAAATTCGCTCGGTCATGCTGCAGTGAAAAAGGACGCTGGAAAAAACAGGTATGAGTAACAGTCGAGTTGACTGGAGCATGACGCGTGCTTTCTGAATTCTGGGGTCGGAAGAACAGACTCGCCGAAAGAGTTGTGACTATTCGGTCCTTGAAGAGCAAGTCGCTGGGAAATCGTTCCCGAGAAATTCATGGATGGCAAAAGCTGGTCGCACCTGGGGGGACAATTCCGCACAGTGATTGCATTGGAATTCGGAAATGAACTATTGATGACGCGGTTGTGCTTGAGTGTTCAACGATAATTGACTGAAATGATCACTAAGCGTTTGAGAGCCTTCCAGGCGATCGCACAAGTCAACGTAAATCGGTGTTTCGAATGAAACTGCTTGTCCAGGAATGCAGATTCCCTGAACGCTATCCCGCCTGATTCTGGATTTCCCCAATCCGTCAACTGTCTGAGCAGAAACTGTGGTTCGAGCGACTTTACTTGTCATCAACGGTGCCAATCGCGGCAGCCGATTTGAGATCGCATCTGACCAGGATGTGGTGATAGGCCGGAGTGTTGGTTGTAATCTGCGACTGGACGACAGCGAAGTTTCGCGGCACCATGCTCGAATTTATCATGATGGCCAGAACTTTGTTTTGAAAGATCTGAAAAGCGCGAACGGGACGAAGGTTAATGGCAACCCGACTGCAGAACTCATCCTCAGCAACGGTGACAACTTGCAGTTCGGTTCGAGTGTGATTGCCTTTCAAATTTCCGAAAGCAATCATTCTCCGGTCATTTCAGCGAATCAGATTCGTTTCATCGAAGATTCTCGCTCGCTCGATCCTTCCGCGTTTGCTCAAACGGTTGGTGTTGATGCCGTGACCGCGCTGCCGGTTCTGGGCGACCCGAAAAGCGGGCTGGAGTTGCTTTATCATGTGGCGGAGGAACTGGTTACACCGGTGAATTCGCTGGAGGTGTTGCTGCAGCGAATTCTTGATCTGACTCTGAACGCGGTCAGCGCTGATCGAGGCTGCGTGCTGCTGAAAGATCCAGTTGGTGCGGACCTGACTGCGATTGCGTTTTCGCGTCGAGGGGCAACGACCCTGGATACTCAGCAGATGCCGGTGTCTCGGTCGATTACCGACTATGTGCTTCGTCACGGAACGGCTGTGCGCACGTCCGATGCCAGTATGGACGATCGATTTCAGACGGGGCAAAGTATTGTGACAGCAGGGATTCGCGAGGCCATCTGCGCACCAATGCGCGGTCGCTCGGATCTGCTGGGAGTTTTCTATCTTGATACGACAACGACTTTCGAACACGCGATGACTTCAGGAATTCAGTTGCGACTGAATGACGAGCATCTGCGAACCGTTGTGACCGTCGCGCGTCAGGCGGCGCTGGCTCTTGAGTCGCGACAGTTTCAGGATGCAATGCTGAAAGCCGAGCGTTTCGCCGCGATGGGGCAGACGATCACTGTGCTCAGCCATCACATCAAGAACATTCTGCAGGGCGTTCGCGGCGGAAGCTATTTGATTCGAATGGGTTTGGATCAGGAAAAGAAGGATCTGATCCGCCAGGGATCGGACATCGTCGAACGCAACCAGACTCGCATCTATGACCTTGTGATGGATATGTTGAGTTTCAGCAAGGACCGAGTTCCGTCGTTGAAGCTGGCCGAGTTGAATACTGTGATCGGCGAAGTTGCTCAGCTGGCGTCGGCTCGTGCTGCCGAGTGTGGCGTCACGCTGGAGTTTCGCAAGGGCGAGGATATACCCACATCACTTTTCGACAGTGAAGGCATTCACCGCGCTGTGCTGAACATCGTGTCCAACGCGATAGATGCGGTCGAAGGCATCGATCGAGGAGCCGTCGTTCTTCAAACAGGATATGACAAGACCGCTGATATGCTGCTGGTGGCGGTCAGTGACAATGGTCCTGGAATTCCGGACGACCAGCGAGCTGCGATCTTCAACGTGTTTGAGTCATCAAAGGGGGCTCGCGGGACCGGCATTGGCCTGCCCGTCAGCAGAAAGATTCTGCGCGAACATGGTGGTCGAGTTCGCGTAGAAGGCGGCCCGGGTCAGGGAACTCGATTTGTTCTCAGCTGGCCACGCGGAAATGTCACGATTCAGGATATTGGATTGTTGATACCGAAAGACGAACTCGGCGGTATGAATACGCAGACTTAAAAAAACGCCCGACGTATCTTGTCGGGCCTTTTCGTTTTCCAGCCTGTTTATATCATCACTGATGATTCGCTTACCACGGAATATCCTGCCGCGAATGAACTCGACCGGCGAGTTCAACAACCTTCGGTTTCAGGTTAGAGAGGATGTCCATAACGGCGGAGATCGCGATTCCTTCGACTTCGCAAAGAACGCTGATATCTTTGCGATCCATTGGGCATACAGAAACGCATTGTCCAAACTCCTTTTGGATTTCCGCTTTCCATTTCTCAGCGGGAATCTGTTCTGGCAGAGAGGCGAGAACTCGCTGGCCGCCACCGACGTTGCGAAGGAACGGCCGTGCCGACGCCGGAAATGCGGACGTTGTTACGACTGATGGGTCAGGCAAGCCACTGGACGATTTGTCGAGACTCTGAAACAGGAAATTTGCGGCTTCGCTGCTGAGCATTGTTGCGTCTGCGGGGCGAACATCTCGCTGTGATAGTTGAGAAAGTTTGAACCTGGCTGTTCTCAGCAGGAAGTCTTCAAATGCGGACAGCATTGGTGCTGGGATCTGAACAGGACTTTGTTTCGAGGGTTGGATCAGAGCCGCCAATGACTGCAATTTGAATTTCAGCTGAGGAACCTGTTCATCTCTCAATCTGGTGACGGAATCTCGCAGTCGCTGAACATGAGAGGCCACGTTTTGGCAAACCGTCTGGCAGACCAGCAGCATACAATACTGGCGGCAGAATGCTTTCAGACGATTGCCGTCAAACTGTTCCGTCGTGCGTCCACTCTGATCGGCGAATTTCGCGCAGAGGTCTGAGAATGCGTTCTGAAGATCGTGTTTCTGGCGAGCCACAATGATTGTTGCTTCATCTATAGCCTGAACCAACATCGTCAGACTCTGTTCGCCAGCGTTGATCGAGCCTTTCCCATCAACCGAAGTCTGAAAGAACTCCACCACCTTAGACATCGATCGAGAAAGTCCCGCGGTCAGATCCCGTCGGATATCTTCGACCACAGTGGCAATCACACTTTTCTGACCCGTCGCTGCAGTTTCCTGGCTGATTAACTCCGCAATCACACCGGGAACGTCGGACACACCAGAAAGTGAGCCAAGACGAGTCCAGATGTCAGACGCGTATTCGTCAACCCGACGGGTACGCTCTGCATTCAGAAGTCTGGGCACAAGTTCGACGACGCCTTCGTGATTGAGGGCGAGGTCCCGAATCAGTTGCGGTAGTGCTGCCGAAAACGTGTTCGCGCCTGATGTGTCAGAGCCTGAACGCGAAGCAATCCATTTTTGAATCATTGCGGCAGACAGCAGGTTCGCCTCAGCATTCGCGAGGTCCCAGGTATCACACGCAACTTTCGCCATGCCAAACGTCCGGATCTGAAAGCTGCTTTCTCCGTCGCGGTTGTTTCCCGTCGCACTTCGCCACGAATCCAGTTCCAGTCGCGCTGGTGTCAGAGTTCGCAGATCCAGATACTCAGCGACGGTCGAAAGGCCATTCTGAAAGCCAACAGGTTCCAGATCGTCACCCAGATGCAGGATCGTCACTTCATCAAGTGGCATCGCGGATTCGGGATTGGTCGTGCGATTTTGCGTACCCGGGCGTTGAACACCCGGCAGGCTGAGGTAACTGAGTTCTTTCAAAAAACTCAGTGTATTGGCATCATTCATGTCGGCCGATTGTCGGCCACTGCCGGTGCCATGCATCAAAATGGCGGAAACATTGCAGGGCGGAAGTCGACGTTCTGCCAGCAATGATCTGACAAGCCACGCAGCGTCCATCAGCGACCCGCTGCATGTGCCGCCAGAGGTTGCCCCGACGATGACGAAGTCCAAACCATCTCGCGAAAACGGAAGGCTGGATTCATCCTGAGAAGCTTTGACGGACTCACTAAGGAACGCTTTGTCCATTGCCTTTGCGATTGTCGCACGAATCTTGTCCTGATGATCGACAAAAGCTAGACGTCCAAGCGGACGCATTCCTTCCACTTTTCCAGAACGCGGAATGTTGAACAACCAGCGTCGGCTGAGCCAATTCAGCAAATCTCCAGGTGTCTTCCGATACTCATGAGATGTACGTAAAGGAGTATAAACCGCAGTCAAAGCCGGGGATGCATTCTCGGCGATTTGTCGCTCCACTGCGTGAGTAATGTCGGAGTCTACGTCAATGCAGACAAAGTGCATTGATGGGATCGTTGCTCCGGGAAACCGGTTCTGCAGTCGATCGCGCAGTTGCATCAGCGCGCCGGCTCCAAGTCCGCCGATAGAGATAAAAACTGTCGGACGTACAAACCAGTTGAGTCCTTGTGTTCCTGGAGGTCGTAACGGGGTGGCTGGTGGGAGCAATTGAGATTTGCTGAGTCCACTAATTCCCTGTTCAACAAATTCTGTGAGTGGGTTGAGAGCGGCTGTGTCGTTGGTTTCAGTTGTTCTCGGCAGTGATGAATTTGCAAATCGACGGCGTGACAATTCGTCTACGAATTGACGGCAGCTTGGAAATCGCGTCTTCGGTGTCTTAGAGAGCGCTCGAGCAACAACAGCGCGATCGGATGGATGCAGGCAACTGAGATCGGGGGCGCTCTTCAAATGCTGCGAGGTCAGCTGTGCTGCAGATCGGCCGTTGAACGGTGGCAGTCCTGTCAGCATCGTCTGGTAGACAATCGCCAGACTGTACTGGTCGCTGCCGCGTTCGGGCCGTCCATCAAAAAGTTCTGGCGGTGAGTAAAGCGGAGTAAATCCATTGACGATCGAATGGCCGGTTTGAGTCAGACTTTTGGTGAGACCAAAATCACCAACCTTGGCGTGGCTTCCCTGAAGCAGGAGATTGTCTGGTTTGACGTCAAGATGCTGCAGACCGTGTTGCTCGGCCATAAAGTCCAGGGCATCAGCGGCGTCGCGCAGGTATCCCAGCAGTTCTTCGCGTGGGATTCCTTTCTGGCCGGATGCGACAACTTCCTTGAATCGGTCGTCAAGACTGCGGTCAGCCAGTTCCGTGACAATGATCACTCGCCCGTCAATGACTTCAACTCGTTCAACACTGAGCAGAAACGGATGACGAAGTTCGCGCATGCGATTCAGTGATCGCAATTCTGTTTCTGCCTGTGGGCCGGACAGATTGCCGAACAGGATCTTGATTGCTTTTGGGAATCCGCCAGGGCCAACGCCCCTCCAGACTTCGCCAAAGCCACCCATGCCGATGCGTTCCTGCAGACGATAGCCTGCAACCTCAGTCAGGTTGATTGACGACGTCGGGCGAGACTCAGGTTCGGAAAGTAATGCCGTAGATTGAACTTCTGTTTTCAGCACGCGATGGCTCCTTTCAGCGACACATTGGCTGAGCGATCTCGAATGAGGCGTTCAGAGGGCGCGTTGGAACACGCGTGAAGAAACATTCGGACACTCGGTCAAAGTATTCAGGCAGCATTTCAAACTGCAATCCTCGATAGAGGCAATAACTGCGGACCTGCAGCAGAAGATCTCTGGCGTGGCAGCGACGCATCGGACGCTTTTCTTCGCGATAGCATCGATTCATCAGATGTTCAACGGCTTCCGGATCGTAATTGCAGCCAAGTTTTTCCGCGGAGATCTGAAACAGGCGATGGAATTCTTCATCATCCGGATCATCCACTTCAATGCGATATGGTATGCGACGAAGGAATGCTTCGTCGACAAGATCCGCGGGATCCAGATTGGTCGAAAAGATGATCAATTGCTGAAAGGGAACCTGGATCTTCTTCCCTGTCGCCAGTGTCAGATAATCGTGTTTGTTTTCAAGTGGAATAATCCAGCGATTCAGTAACTGCTCGGGCTTAACTCGTTGACGGCCAAAGTCGTCGATCAGCAGGCAACCGCAATTGCTCTTCATCTGCAGCGGCGCTTCACTGATATTGCTGGTGGAGTCGTGACGAATTTCCAGGCTGTCCAATGTCAGTTCACCACCCACGATCACCGTCGGACGACGAATACGAACCCATCGGCGATCGAAGGCGAGTCCGTCACCTGGCTGCTGAACTTCCTGGTGATAAGCAGGGTCGAACAAAGTGATGATTTCACGACCATCCATGATGGCGTACGGAATCCAGATTTCCTGGCCGAAGCAACTCGTGAGGCATCTTGCCAGCGTGGACTTGCCGTTGCCCGGAGCACCGTAGAGAAACAAGCCGCTTCCGGAATTGATGGCCGGACCCATCATATCCATCAGTTCTTCGGAAACCGACACGTTATAAAAAGCGTCGTCCAGTTCTTCTCGACGCACTGGTTGATCGCAGATGGCCTGAGCTTCGACTGAGATAACATAGTCAGCCAGCGGAACCGGAGCCGGACCCACGTAAGCGCATTCGATGTGAAACTGTTCTGCGCGACGTCGACCTTCGTCAGTCAATCCAAAAACATAATCATTCAAACTGGCGCTGCCGCAGTGAGTCACCATGCGGCGATTCTTCAGGCGGTCCATCAGCCCTTCGATCATTCGGAACGGAATGCACAAGTCGCCAGCAATGGACCTTCCGGACAAATTGCCCGAAGAGCGAAGTAGTCGGCAGACCATGGCTTCCAGAAATGGCTCCGTCAGACCCAGCTCATGCATCGAGGCTGGGTCAGAAGGCCAGAAGCTTTCGCCGGCGAGCAGTGCATTCAGCAATGCTGAATCATTGGATCTACCGGGTGAAGGACGCGACATCAACATAATGGCAGGTGCTTAGTGAGTGTTTCGATTCTGTTCAGAAAGAATGGATGATTCGCGATGAACGCGCGTTACGCATTGATCCAGTGACTGGCCGTTTCCGGACGTCCGAACAGGTAACCCTGAGCCAGTTCAAAACCCAATTCGAAGCAGACTGACGCTTCCTCAACAGTCTCAACTCCCTCTGCAAGAGGCACGACGTTCAGGTCTTTAACGATTCGGATCAGCGACTGAATGGTCGCACGATGCTGAGTCGTCGTGAAAGGAAGTCCATGCACGAACTTCACGTCGAATTTCAGGACATCCGGCGGGACTTCGAACAGTTCCTTAAGTCGGGCCTGCCCTGCTCCAAAGTCGTCATAGGCGAGTCCCATTTGAAGGTTGGCAGTAACCTTGCGAACATCACGAAGCATGGCACTGGATGCCACTGCGCCTTCGTGAACTTCGAGAACGATCTGCGTTGTCGGGAACTCGCTTCGCAGTTGTTCAAGTGACGCGAAAAGTTCCGGCCCAAGCATTTCAGCCGGGTGAGTGTTCAGATAAAACTGTGTTGCCGGCAGGGTTTCGCCAATTCGCAGGCCTTCCGTTCGACAGACACGACTCAGTTCGGCTTCCACATGTTTCGATGCCGCTACGCGGAACATTTTTTCTGGAGTTTCCAGTCCCAGAAGGTAGCTTCGGGAGAGGACTTCAAACCCGACGCGACCGCTGTCACTTAATCGTATGATCGGCTGAAAGTACGGGCGCAATGCCGGACGACGAAGAAGTTTGTCGAACTGCAAATGGGCCAGCGCATCGGCTGAAACATCGGCTGTGACCGTCGAACTTGTGCATTCATCAGTGGATGACTGCAACGTATACATGACACTGCCGAAGTGCAGCACATCACCAGAGCGAAGGCCGGTCAGATGCTGAATTCGACGACCATTCAGCAGAGTGCCATTGGTACTGTTCAGGTCGCGCACGAACAGGTCTTTGTTGATCGTGAGGATCTCAGCATGCCGACCAGAGACAGTTGTGTCGCAGAGGCAAAGACTATTTGCCGGGTGGCGTCCTACGGAGAACGTTTGTGATGCGATGTTAATTCGGTGGTTGGAAGCGCTGTCGGCTGAACTGCGTACCAGTACCCACAGTCCTTCAGGAAACGGCGATTCGGTCGTCGGATCCATGGTTGGCCCCGCAGGAGCATATCCTGATACCGGACCAGCAACTGTCATGTCATGTGAACTCATTTAGATCTGTCCCGCTATGTCTGAAGCCTACGGAAAATTCCGCGACCGTTGGACTCATCCGGCCTTGTTAGGTCAAGGGTGACTTATTTCAACATTAGCTCATACTTGTGAACGAGTAACGGAATCGCTCCAAATAGAGAAATTCTGGTGTAGCGATTGGGGCAGATGGGTGGCATAAGCCGACGCACACTCCGATTTCGGGATTGCTGCGCGAGCTTCTTCAGCAATCGACGAGACTGACGAATTGCTAGACTCGGCACAGGCGGAAAAACCCGGATGACCCGGCGAGACGGAATTCTGAGCGTTTTGATTCGCCGTCTGTTTGCAATTAGACTACCTTCGCGCGACTCGCGAGTTTGTCTGTCTCCACAAAGCTCATGCTCGTTTTCATTTTTCTGTACAAAGGAAATCACGTGACCAGAATTCTCAGGTCATTGACGCCCGCGATAACTCGACACCTGGCGCTTGTCGTCATTCTTATGACGGCCGCTCGAAATGCCGACGGAGCTATCAACGCAACGGAATTCAGTTCGGATGTGGTCGTCTATGGAGGAACATCGGCTGGCGTGGTCGCCGCGATTCAGGTCGCTCGCATGGGACATTCTGTTGTTCTGATCGAACCCAGTAACCACATCGGTGGCCTGACGTCCAGCGGCCTTGGTTTTACTGACAGTGGTGACAAACGTGTGATTGGAGGAATCTCTCGGGAGTTCTACCAGCAAATTCGCAGACACTACGACGACCCCAAGGCATGGGTTCAGGAAAGATCTTCAGACTATCCTCGCTATCGGGCCAGCGACGATGCGATGTGGACCTTTGAGCCGAAAGTCGCAGAAGCCACATTCCATGCGATGTTGAAAGAGTCCAATGTGGTTGTCGTTATGCAGGAGCGACTCGATCGTGGCACTGGCATCAAGTTGAACGGCAACAGAATCCTTTCCATCAGGATGGAGTCCGGAAAGCTCTTTGAAGGAAAGCAATTTATCGACGCGACATACGAAGGTGACTTGATGGCCGCTGCCGGAGTGAAATACACCGTTGGTCGCGAATCCAACACTTTGTACGGTGAAGCATTGAACGGGAACCAGGTGAAGGCAAACACTCATAATCATCGTTTTATCAAGAACGTCGATCCCTACATCCAGCCGGGTGTTCCGGCCAGTGGCTTACTTCCTGGTATAGAAAACGAAGGTGCAGGAACGGATGGTTTGGGCGATCATCGCATCCAGGCCTACTGTTTTCGCATGTGCATGAGCAAGGCGCCGGCGAATCGTCTTCCGTTTCCAAAGCCGGCGAACTACGACGAAAATCGGTATGAACTACTGTTTCGCAACTTTGAAGCCGGCGATCTGCGCTTCCCGTTGAGTCCGGACATGATGCCAAATGGTAAGACGGATACGAACAATAACCATGCGTTTTCAACCGACTACATCGGTGGCAACTATGCCTATCCCGAGGCAAGTTATGCAGAACGAGAGGCGATTGTTCGAGATCACGAGGACTACCAGAAAGGATTCATGTGGAGTCTTGCCAATCATCCACGATCACCAGAAGTGATTCGTCAGCAAATGATGCAATGGGGATTGCCTGCGGATGAATTCGTTGACAATGGAAATTGGCCGCATCAGTTATACATCCGTGAAGCGCGACGGATGGTCAGCGACTATGTCGTAACGGAAGCCGATTGCCGACGCATTCGAATCGTCGAAGATTCTGTCGGCCTTGGTAGTTACAACATGGATTCACACAACGCGCGGAGATTTGTGACCGCGGATGGCTTCGTCCAGAATGAAGGCGATGTTCAGGTTTCTCCTGGAGGCCCCTATCTCATCAGCTATCGCTCAATCGTTCCTGCGAAGGGGCAGGTGACAAACCTCGGCGTTCCGGTTTGCCTCTCATCGTCTCATATCGCCTACGGTTCCATTCGGATGGAGCCCGTCTTCATGATCCTTGGGCAAAGTGCGGCCACTGCAGCCGTGCAGGCGATAAAACTGAACACAGATCTGCAGTCTGTTCCGTTTGCCGGCTTGCGTGAACAGTTGCTGAAAGATGGCCAGGTTCTCGACTTGCCGCCTCAGACACCTCAAAAGGAATTGATCACGAAAGCTGGTCTGAAAGGGGTTGTCCTGGACGACTCGGATGCCACCTTGATTGGCGTCTGGACTCACAGTGCTTCTGCTGGCAAGTTTGTCGGCGTGGACTACATACACGACGCGGATGCCGAAAAGGGCGAAAAATCCGTTTCATGGAAACTGGTGTCACCAGGAGATGGACGATTCGAACTTCGGGTGAGTTACACGGAGAGTCCCAATCGCGCAACGAATGTTCCAGTCACCATCACAGTGAACGGTCAGTCGATGACTCAGACGATCGATCAAAAGAAGCGAGCGAAAATTGACGGCATGTTCCATTCGCTTGGCTTCTTCGAACTGAACACTAATGACGAAATCACGGTTGTGATTTCGAACAAAGACACAGACGGCCACGTCATTGCTGACGCCGTGCAACTGCTGCCAGTCTCTCAATAACCATTCTGGGCCGGGGCCATTCTGGAAAACCGGACAAGTCCCGGCAGTAATTTTTCTGTCGGGACTCGCATTCAATCAGACGGCGAGTTGGTTATTCCACCGTCACGCTCTTCGCAAGATTTCGCGGTCGGTCGACGTTGCAGCCTCGCAGCAGCGCGACATGGTAAGCCAGCAATTGCAGCGGGATCGCGCAGACGAGTGGTTGAAGGTACTCTTCTACATCCGGGACGTAGATGACATCGTCGGCGATGCGAGCAATATCCTTGTCACCTTCGCAGGCGATGGCGATCACGGGGCCGCGACGAGCACGGATTTCTTCCATGTTACTGACGACTTTGGGATAAATGCCTCCACGAGGAATCACGAAGACACTTGGAGTCTGCTGGTCGACCAGTGCAATCGGTCCGTGCTTCATTTCGGCGGCCGGGTAACCTTCGGCGTGAATGTAGCTGATTTCCTTCAGCTTCAAGGCACCTTCGAGAGCCACCGGAAAATTGTAGAGTCGACCCAGGTACAGGAAATTGTTGAAGTGGTGGTACTTCTCGGCAACTTCTCGGACTTTATCATGGCATTCCAAAGCCTTGCTGATTTTCTCCGGCATATCTCGAAGCTGTCGGATGATTCGACCGCCGGCCGGAAAAGACATATGACGCATCCGCCCCAGATAGAGCGCCAGCAGCGTCAGTACTGTGACTTGAGATGTAAACGCTTTGGTCGAAGCAACTCCGATTTCCGGACCCGCGTGCAGATAAATTCCACCGTCGGCTTCACGAGCAATTGTCGATCCAACAACATTGCAGATCGCGAGTGTCGGATGACCTTTCCGCTTGCATTCTCGCATGGCAGCCAGCGTGTCGGCTGTTTCACCACTTTGCGTAATGGCAAATACAAGAGTGCGGTCGGTCATGGGAGGATTGCGATAACGCAACTCGCTGGCATACTCAACTTCAGTCGGGATGCGAGCAAATTCTTCAAGGACGTATTCGCCGACCAATCCGGAATGCCAACTGGTTCCGCAAGCTGTCAGAATGATGCGATCAGCGCGTCTCAGGTCTTTGGGAGTCAGATTGAGACCACCAATGACAGCAGTTGCTTCTTCGCTGTCGAGTCGACCTCGGAGTGCGTTTTCGACAGTGTTCGGCTGCTCGTAAATTTCCTTCAGCATGTAGTGTTCAAAGTTGCCGAGATCAGTGTCCGACGACACTTGTTCCAGTGTCTGAACACTGACTGAAACGCTGCCGTTGCTGCGATGATTGATGCTGATCCCATCCGCGCGGAGGACCGCGACCTCGTTATCGGACAGGTAGACAACTTCTTTCGTATAACCAACCAGTGGACTGCCGTCACTAGCGAGGAAATACTCATCTTTCCCTACGCCGATGACGAGCGGGCTGCCGCAGCGAGCCGCGATGATAGTGTCTGGCAAGTCTCGGAACAGGATGCCAAGACCGTAGGTTCCCTTCAGTCGGACAAGTGTAGCCTCGACAGCCTTGAGGCAGACGTCCAGGTCATCAGGCTCTCCGTTCAGCTTGATCTGCTCCGCGTAGTTATGCGCCAGGAGATGCGCAACGACTTCAGTGTCGGTCTGCGAGTGAAACACAAAACCATGCGTCTGCAATTGACGCCGGAGAATGTCGTAGTTTTCGATGACACCGTTGTGGACAATCACCACTTCCCCGTTACCGCCGACATGCGGATGCGAATTCTGATCGGTTGTCGCTCCGTGAGTGGCCCAGCGAGTGTGTCCAATGCCAACTTGACCGGTCACCGGTTTTGTTTTTAACAATCCGGCGAGCTCGGAGACTCGTCCAGCTTTTTTGCGTATTTGCACGGCTCCGTTGCTGAGTACTGCAACGCCAGCGCTGTCGTAGCCGCGATATTCAAGACGATGGAGACCTTCCAGCAACAGGTCACCGACTGGTCGAAATCCTACGTAACCAACGATACCGCACATGAGACTATCCTCTGGCCTGGCAATGCTATCACACTGAAATAAGTGTGGCCGTGCTGCAACCGTTATCGGCACTCCTGCGGCAGAAGAGTATGAAGACCGTGCGAGGATCAGTGATAAACGGCAGCCTCGTACAAACTGGAGAGACTCCTGACTCAGGTCTTTCGGAAAATCAGACCTCACCGTCGGCAGTTTTTGCCGATGTTATTTCCGGCCAAAGTTTTGAGGTAACTCCAAAGACCAGACTTCGCTGCTTAATGGCTGTGCGTGTCCGCCAGCAATCCAGAGTTTGTCTCTGAATATATAGGCTGAATGTTCGTGGCGTTCTTTCCATGAGATATGTGATTGAAGCTGATTCCAGCTTTTGCCGTCCTTCGAGTACCAGACGTCGCCCCAGTTTCTTGCCGGATTGTTGGACCAGCCACCAAGGACCCACATGTGGTTTCGGAAGGTGACGGATGAAAACCAAAGCCGGGGCGACCATTCCGCATTCGGCGTCACGAGTTCCCAGTTTGCTCCGTCTGTGGAGCACCAGACGTCGTTCGTTGCGTGATACTCCGGCACGTAATTTCCACCGCCCATGATCCAGATCTTTTCGTCATGGACAACGGCCTGCAAATAGGACCGTGCGGACCAGGGAGCTGCTTCTGTCGCTTGCGTCCACGACTTCCCATCCGCAGATGACCAGACATCATTCTTCAGGCTGGACTTGTCTCCGAAGTAATAATTTTCCGTCCCGCCGAGAATCCAGATTCGACCTTTGAATTCGACGATGGCTGATGCAATGCGAGGCGACCAGTCGGCGGCGGCCGTTACCAGCTGCCATTGCTTTCCATCCGCAGATGACCACACTTCGTTGGTGGCTCCGTGTCCTTCCAGTCGACCATTGTACCATCCGCCCATCAGCCACATTCTGTTCTGGAATGTCACTGTCATAGGCAGATCACTGAACTTCCAGGGAGCTTCAGCCGTGACCTGAGTCCACGATTTGCCATCATCGGAAGACCAGACATCGCGAGGCGGCGCGGCGAAGGAATCGAACCATCCGCCGAGCAGCCACAACTTATCCTGAAAAACCAACTCACCGCTGGAGTCTCTGGGCTGCCATTCTGATCTGTCAGTGACCTTGACCCAGTTAAAATTCTGGCCTTCCCCATCTTGCGGGCTGGGTTTCACAGTCCGAATCGGCGCGATGGCATCAGCCTGATCATCAGGCTGACAAGTTTGAGTGAAGACGGATCCGAGAAGGGTCAGTGCAAGAGCCGCTCTGGCAAAATGAGCCATTCGAATTCTCCGGGTAGCGTGAGTCTGATGGCCTTATATCGCAGGAGATTGGCCATAAAACAGCAATGGATCGACAATCTCGCCGATTGTCGATCCATCGTCAATGTACTACCCACGGAGTCTGCACAGACTATTGTGATCTGGGATTCGTCGTGCAGAATCGCAACGGCTGGGAAGGGTCTCCCAAAGGTATCCGGATTCATGATCCGGGAATGGAACTATTCCATCACGGAGAAGTAGTTCAGAACGGCTGCATCGAAAGCCTCTTCACTAAGCTGAAGCGGTACCGCATGGAATTGACAAAAATTTCGAACCTGAAGCAGAAGGTCTCGCGGCTGGCACAGTCGGTATGGGCGTCCAATGCTCTTATAATGTGTCTCTACCAGATAATTGATGGCTGCTGGAACGTACGGAAAATTAAGCTTTTCACACATGATACGAAACAGATCCCGGAACTCCGCTTCTGACGGATCCGGCACTTCGATCTTGTAAGGAATACGTCGCAGAAACGCACCGTCCACAAGATCTTTAGGTTCCAGGTTTGTTGAAAATACGATCAACTGGTCGAAAGGAATCTGGATCTTCTTTCCGTTCGGCATATTCAGGAAGTCGTATCGCTTTTCGAGCGGCACGATCCATCGATTCAGCAGCATATCGACGGGCATCTTTTGGCGACCGAAGTCGTCGATTACCAGCGTCCCGCAGTTGCTTTTGACCTGCAATGGTGATTCGCAGATTTTCGAAGTCGGATTCAGCGAGATCTCCAGTTCATTCATCGTCAATTCGCCACCTGCGATAACAGTCGGTCGTCTGACCTGAACCCAGCGACGATCGATATCCAGCGAATCCAGCAGTGCCGAGCCTTGTGATTGTTCTTCGACGACGTCGTGAACAGCAGGGTCAAAGATTCGCATGATCTCGCCTTCAATGGCGATTGCACGCGGAATCCAGACCGATGTTCCAAAGGCTTCGGTGACTCGTTCTGCAATACTGGTCTTCCCGTTACCAGGTTCGCCGAAGAGAAACATGCCTCGACCTGAATTGATTGCTGGACCGAGGCGATTCATCATCGCTTCGTTGATGATCAGGCCCTTGAAGGCGCGGCTCAGGTCATTTTTTGTGACAACCTGTCCGGCAATCGATTGAGCAGTCACGGACGCGACATAATCCTCAAGCGACACCGGCACCGAACCAAAGTATGTGCATTCCTCCGCATATCGGCGGGCACGATCTCGCCCAGCTTCAGTAATGACGTATTCGGAATCGCCCGTCGACGTGGTGCCTGCCAGGTCGATATGCTTGTCTTGCCGCATTTGTTTGAGCATGGGCTCAATCACTCGGAATGGCAGTTTGATCTGACTGGCAATCTTGCGACTTGTTTCCAGGCCGACTTGAAACAGAAACCTCATGATGATTTTTTCAACCATCACTGGCGGAACACCGGTTTCTCGCATCGTTCGGGGCTGTCGCGGTACAAATCCTCCCGTTGACTTCGATGAATCTTTTCTCTCGGCCGCTGGTTCTCCCAACAGCATATTGACTCTATTGAACAGTTCGTCGAGTCCTTCGGTTGAAGAGTCCTTTTTGGTGGGTTGCGTATTTGACACGAGACAGTCCCCTTCAACATTTGGCAGAAAACGGCAAACTTGCCTTCATCAATAACGCTGTTCAGAAGGAGTGCAGCTTTTCAAGAACGAATCTGAAAGCCCACTTCGACGTAATAAGGCTGTATGTCATGGGGCATGTGTGGTCAAATCGAGTTGCAACCGAACAGCTTTTCAACAGAATGCTGCAGCATTTGTGGTTCGGTTGTGCGATCTCTGCGTCGCGGGATCAACAAATCGTTACGATCCTGACTCCTTGTGTTTTCGTTCTGATTGATGCAATCCGAACCAGAGTGTTGCTGATTCGGTGTCGATCGGACTCCGTCGTTTTTGATCCTCCAGACTGAAGAACTTAAACCATGAAATTTGCCATCTGCCATGAACTGTACGAAAACACAGATTGGGCGACTCAATGCGGACTCATTGCCGAGGCTGGCTACACCGGGATTGAAGTCGCACCGTTCACAATTTCCGGCGATCTGGCATCAGTCCCCGACTCTGTTTTTGACACCATGCGAAATGAAGCTGCCAGGAATGGTCTTGAGGTGATTGGTTTGCACTGGATGCTGGCAAAAACGACTGGTCTGTACCTGACGAGTCCGGATGCAGACGTCCGGGCAAAGACCGCCGAATATCTGCGGCTATTAGCCAGGGTTTGTCGGCAGTTGGGCGGTCAGATCATGGTTCTTGGTTCACCTATGCAACGCAATCTGCTTCCTGGCGTGACCCGCGATCAAGCGGCAGATTTTGCCGTTGAGGTCTTCGATCAGGTCGTCGATGACTTTAACCAGCATCAGGTCATACTTTGCCTGGAACCGCTCACGAAGAAGGAGACGGACTTCGTGAATACCTGTGATGAGGCCATGGAGATCATTCATCGCGTGAATCATCCCAGCGTGATGCTGCATCAGGACGTGAAAGCAATGCTGGGCGCAGAGACCGAATCGATACCCTCCTTGATCCATCGTTACAAAAATTTTTGTAAACATTTTCATGTCAACGACACCAATCTGCTGGGACCAGGCATGGGTGAAACGGACTATCATCCCATTCTGAAAGCCCTGATTGAGAGCTCTTATGAGGGCTGGGTTTCCGTCGAAGTGTTCGACTATAAGCCCGGCGCTCAGAACATTGCGGTGCAAAGTATTGAGTACATGAAGCGAGTGCTGAACGACCTTCAGAGCGATAGCGTTTCAGCGTGATGCGATGGTTGTTGAATGGGTCTCGAATGTGTTTTCATACGATAAAATACAGGGTTTTTGAAACGCGATTGAGTGGTGTGAGCGTCGGTTTGAATGATGTGACACATATGCATGACGAACAAAAAATACGAGTTTGTCAGACGCATGTTGTTGAAAGCCATCGTGCTTTGGATCACGTTTGATGTCGTAGATCCGTCATCGATTGTAGAGTTCGATTTGGTGATCGTGACAACCGTTGTTGATGGTCTGAGAGAGCCTCATAAAGTGTTCTGATGGATGTCAAAAAAAAGTTTGCGTGAGCATGGGAAACACGCGGAACAGTCTTGCGTTATTCATGCGATCACCTACGATTCCGATCACCAACAGCAGATTCGGTTGTTTGTTTTTCGGATGCACGTAGCGAAGGAAACGCGTCACAGCGGAACTTCAAGACGGTCATCAGCAAAGAAGGGAATCTGCATCGTCTTTGTCATGGGGACATAGATGATCTGATGTTTTGGTCTGTGGTTGTTCCTGTTTGTTTTTAAGCCCGGTAAGCTTCGGCAGGACGGCCACTCAAGTTCAAATTTTTTTTGGAGGAACGTACTGTGGCAAAGAAAGCTGCTAAGAAGGCCGCGAAGAAAGTTGCAACTGCTAAGCCAGCCGCTAAGCCAGCTGCTAAGAAGGCTGCAAAGAAGAAGTAGTCTTCTGACTTCTTCGAAGATCCTAAGACGACTGGTAGTGCAAACTACCAGTCGTTTTTTCTTGCGCTGCTGGCGGGTACGGAGTGTGATGTCTGCCCATTGCTCTGATGCTGATTCCAGAGTGAGCCTCCGCTCTCGATGATCGTCCGATGATCCCATTGCCCTGCTCTGTGCGTGGCACGAAGATGAGAGCCAACGAGCCTCTCTTCTTATCACGTCGTTGGCCGATGGTGAAGTTCGAGGCACATCCCTCAAGCGAAGTCGCACGCTGGCGAATTGGATATCGATCAGTTTGGCCTGAACCACACGTACCGAAATCAGACGTACCGAGAAACACTCCCTGTATTGATTCTGCGGAGTCTGTGTGAAAGACTCTGCCTGCAAGATGTGATGTCCTTCGGCGCGTAACGTGCGCAGCGGAATTATGAGTACGCAGATTGTCTGGTGATTCGGCTTTTGAATTCCCTTGAGGCGATAGTCGATTAGACTTTGGTTTCACGCAACAATCCCTAGCATGCGTGTGTCTTACCGATCTTGTCGTCAGTTCTTCCTTCCGTCGATCGAGCCTGCCTCTATGACTCGCAAAACTGATCCGCTGGTGCATTCGTCCTTTCGCGAAGCACTTATCGTCGCCGGCATTTGGCTGGCTGCCGCAGTTTGGTCCATCTCGGTGTCCTACAAAATGGGATACCATCGTTCAGTAGACGATTTGAAGCTGGTCCTGGGATTTCCGGACTGGGTCTTCTGGGGCATTGTTGTCCCCTGGTCTGCTTGCACAGTCGTATCGATTGTCTTCGGCCTGATTTTCGTTCGTGACGGAGATCTGGGCAAAGAGTTGGAAGACACTGATGATCTTGGACTGGGAGGTTGATCATGCTTCAGGCTGTGAATCCTATTTTCGAGTTGCCGATTCTGCTTGCCGCAGATGCCGCCGCCATACCTCCGGTTGGTTATGGCGCGATGACGATGCTGATTTTGTTTATCGCTGGTTCCATGTGGATTGGCGTGATCGCAAATCGCTCGACGGAAAAGGGCGGCTTCATGAAAGGCTTCTTCCTTGGCAATCGAGGACTTGGAGCCTGGGCCCTGGCGCTGACGGCCACGATTCAGAGCGGTGGAACCTTTATGGGATTTCCATCACTGGTGTATTCTCACGGCTGGATCGTTGCCTTGTGGATCGGAAGTTACATGGTGGTTCCGATCACGGGCTTCGGTATTCTTGGCAAACGCCTGGCTCAATTGAGTCGTCGCACCGGAGCGATCACTGTCCCCGATCTTTTTCGCACTCGTTTTCATAGCCCTGCGCTGGGGTTAACCTGCACGATTTTTATTTTGCTGTATCTATCCTTCATGATGTTTGCACAATTTAAAGCAGGGGCGATCGTGATCCAGTTGGCCTGGCCCGGCGGCGGTGAGCTTTCGCTTTCGGAAGATACGATTTCTGTCTCTGAAACGCGTTACCATATCGGACTGTTGATCTTTGCTGTCACCGTGGTTGGCTATACTCTGATGGGCGGATTTCTGGCCGCCGTCTGGACGGATTTGTTTCAGAGCCTGCTGATGTTTGTCGGAGTCGTCGTCCTGTTGATTGCATCACTCAGTGCCGTCGGCGGACTTGAACAGGCAACGAAGACATCGCTTGAGAATACTGGCCCGGGGTTTGTTTTCGGACCAGGCTACATGGCAGATGGTTCCACTCAGGAGTTTCTGCCTCTGTCGCTGGCAATTTCCTTCTTCATTGTCTGGATCTGGGGCGGAGTGGGCGCACCGGCCGGGCTTGTACGATTGATGGCCAGCCAGAATACCAGTGTGATCCGCCGATCGATTTATCTGCTCAGCGTGTACAACATGGGAATCTATTTGCCGTTGATCGTAATTTGCATTTGCGGCCGGGCATTGATTCCTTCATTGGAGAGCACCGATCAGATAATTCCTCGCATGGCAATCATGACCACCGCCGACTGGTCAGGCGGTTCTTTTGTCGCCGGGTTGATTCTCGCGGCGCCGTTTGGAGCGGTGATGGCGACAGTGAGTTCATACCTGGTCGTACTGTCCTCGGGAGTCGTCCGCGATATTTATCAGAGATTTATCAGCCCGAACGCGGACCGTGATCATCTTCGTCGTGTCGCCTGGGGCGCGATGACAGTTGCGGGCATTATTTCTGTTTGCGTCAGTTGGTACCCAGTGCAGTATCTGCAGGCGTTCATCGTTTTCAGCACTTCGGGCGCTGCAGCCACCTTTCTCGTGCCTGCGCTGATGGCTTGCTATTGGCGTCGCGCGACGACCGCTGGAATTTTCTCTGCCATGATCAGCGGCGCTCTGGTGGTTTTGGTGCTCTACCTGATCGGAATTTTTTCGTTACTACCTCAACAGCCGATTGGCGCTGCGACCAAGTTTCGTCCCTACTATCTGTTGGGGTTTGAGCCGCTGATCTGGGGCATTCTGGCTTCAGGGATTTGTGGCGTTCTCGGAAGTCTTGCCAGCAAACCGATGGACGAAGAGCTTGTTTCCAGAATGTTCGATGAACAGGATCCTGCGACTCTCGGTTGAAAGATCTTGCCGCATTCCGGATTCAGGTTGTGGATGATGTATCGGCCCAGAGCTTATTTGACAACTTTTTCTGCTTTGCTGGTGAGTCAGTCTCGGTTTTGTCAGGAGTTCTTACAAGCTTTGCGTTCTTCTTATTCTGGGGATCAAAGAAGAGTCCAGTTTTACGTGTGCCGGATAGGACTCGTGCGGCTGACATAACTCGTGGAAGCACTGATCCATATCCTCCAGAAACTGTGACACATCAATGCCGCCAAGCGTTGGAGCAAACGAGCTCATGTAGGCTCGCGCGGAGACGCTCATTCGACGAGCTCCGCCGAGGTTCCCTTCTTCGAAATGGAAGAGTGCAACCGCAGCCTGAATGAGGCCCTGGAAGAAAGGTTTCTCCGGACAGATCTGTTCGCCCCAGAAATCTTCCAGGACGTCATGGCACGCGAAGAATTCGCCCGAGTTAAAAAGCCGGATGCCTTCATCAATTCGCGGGTCGTTGAAGTCGCAGGCTGTCATAAGCTGATCTCATCTTCGCTACTGTCTTTTTGTTTCTTGCACGATCTCCCGAAGCCAGGCACGCAGTTGATCGCGTGCCGGGCCAGGACGAAGAATCCACTGGTCGTTGTGATTGCGAAAACCGGTCGTTGCAAAAGTCTGATGAGTCTGATTCAACGGCATCAGATATCTTTGTGTCTCGGTCGCATAATTCCGTTCACTAATAATGAACTGTGGCCTTCCTGCGAGCCTGGCAAGACGAATTGCGGCTGACTCCGGATCGCTTGCTGGATACGGCCACTTGCGAACTCCGTCGTAGTGACTGTACGGGACGAATGCTCGCCACAATTGAGACGTCTCATCGTCGTAAAGGCCCAGATAATTGCAGGCGATTGCTCCGCGGGAAAATCCACAAAGAATCACGCAGTCTCGATCACCGCCAAAATTATCGCACGCATCTGCGACGGCCGCACGACAGTACTTGAGCGTGGGTTGAGGATCATATTGTGGTGCGTCGCCCCACCATGTGATGGCAAGGTCTGTGCCGTTGTTGTTGAGGTAAGGCAGGCAGATCCACAGGAAACCCTGACCGCCCGATATTCCATAACCAAGGCTGCAGCCTTCGGGGCGTCCGCTGCATTCGTCCCCGGTTGCATCTTTATAGCCACCATTTCCCGCGTATTCGACGATCACCGGAAATTTCCTGTCGGCAGTCCAGTCCGTTGGCAATGCTAAGGTGTGGTAGATCTTCGATGCATCAAAGTCGTTCAGAGTTCGACGGACACGGTGGCCAGGTGAAGGCAGTGTTTCGGTGATGGGAGGGACGATCAGATCAGGTGTCACTGTACGAATATCGGGCCATTCGGTGGTCTGGCCGAATGTGCATGGCAGAGAAACGGTGAATGCAACACAGATGCCGATAAATCCGGCGTACAGGTTCGTCAGATTCAGGCGGCTTGCAGAGGCTCGTTCGTTTGAAGCTCTTCGAGTTTTCCAACGAAGGATACCGCATCCCTGGCTGGCGTCTGGTGAGTTCTCACGGGATCGCCACATCTCTAATCTCCGGTGACTCGCTTCGCTACGACGATCGCACACCGACCGGCGACGCGGGCGAAGATGATGGTACGAGGCGGTTCATTGCCCGTTGGAAGTTGTCGGCGAACTCCATCGGCTTCAGTTGGAATGCGTCGGCATTTCACTTCGTAATGCTGCGAAGGCTGTGCACGAAGGTACTGCTTCAATTCCTTAATGCTGTTTGAAAGAACTGTTTCGACCTGAAATCCGGTGACAAAGCCGGTTTGCGGCATCTTATCGCTCGTCAGATATTCTTCCTCAGCATCCAATCTCAGTAACCCATGTTTCTCCGCCATTACATCCAGAAGTCCGGAACGCACAATGGCGGGATCCGGATCGAAGATATAAGCGCCGACGTTGGGAGTTGTGTTCGTCCAGGCGGATAGCGGATCCGCACTGATTGATTCGCCAGTTGGAAGGATGGTTGCACGAAACGCATGTTCGCCACCAAGCGAGCCGAACCAAACGGTAGCTTCGCGGCATTCGCCGTGAAGACTGATGAGTTCAATTTCACAACCTGGAAACTTCTGCAAAAAATTGCTCGCCGGGCCCACTTTGATCGCGCCGCCAGCGGCCGATCGAGTCAGCTTCTGCATCCACTCAAGATTCGGCTGATACTGTTCAAGGCGCTTCGTAGGACGATCCGATTCAGCTCGCCGATCGGGATCAACGTGTACGATTTTATCGGCCCAGTTGGAGACCGACACATCGCCGCACAAGGCTTCGAATCGATCGGAGTGCCCCCAGGCTTCGACATTCCATGCAGCACGCACGCACATGGATGGTGAGTTGTCGACGGCGAGTACCGTTGTCTGTGCGGCAATGCTTCCTGAATCAACACCGACACCGCAGCAAAGATCGACCACCAGAACCGAATCTTTGAATCGTTGCGCCTTATGCTGAGCGACAGGCCAGGCTGTCGATTGTTCCAAACCGACACGAGTCAACCACAGAGCGTCGGCATCAGGCAGTGTTCCCGCAGCTCTGACTCGGGCATCGTGGACTGACAAGGCGGCTCGCACAAGTTCAGTATCGAATTGCTCACGCAGTTTTTTCTGACTGGCAAGTTCGGCAGCAGTGCTTTGGGCAATCAATTCGAAGATTTCCGGCGTCGCCTTCAGCCGAAGCAGCAGGTCAGTTTCCGCGTCGGCTTGTTCCAGATTCACATGCGTCATCAGCTGGATTTCTTCTTCATACGAACAATGCCATCCCAATCCGGTGGGGCTTTGCGGTCCTGTTGAGTAATCATCATCGACAAAAAATCCTGGGCTCGATCTTCCGCCGGCATACGATGCAGATACTTCCAGGCATCGGCCCATTTCCCGGCAATAAAGGACGCCACTCCCTTTTCAAAATCAGTCAAATGCTGATCGGTCAACATCGGCAGTTTCTGCTCTGACGGAACCAGTTCACTGACCATCAAAGTGCGATCCATTCCATAGGGCAGCACTTGCAGCAATCGGCGAACTCGCCCTTCTGCAGGCGACATTTTTTGTCGCATCTGCTGATCCAGAAATTCGTCGATCAAAATAGACACATGTAGCTCGCGAGTCATGCTCTCCAGCCGACTTGCGAGATTGACAACTGGCCCGAAGACCGTGACCTTGACCTGTTCCCGAGTGCCAATCTTACCGGCAACTGCCCGCCCATGCGCGATTCCGATGCTTGTTTCGAAGTCTTTCAGCGGATTGTTTGGGTCCGCCTGTGCTTTGCTGAACTCTTCTCGAATCGCCAGAGCTGCTCGGCAGGCATTGAGTGGTGCTTCGTCAGAACTGATCGGCCAGCCCCAAAATCCTAAAGCCGCGTCACCCTGAAAGTCACCGGTGACCCCGCCGAAGCGAAGAATCTGGCCGGTCATGACTTCGAGTGCCAGGCTGACTCGTTCGAGCAAACCCGTAAGATTGTCCGCCTCTTCTTCGACTCGATGACTGAATCCTCGCAGGTCACAGAAGAGAACCGTAACATCGCACTCCCGAGGTTCCAGCAGCGAGGTATCCAGGTCGCGGCCAAGTGCTTCAAGAATGGGCGGTGAAAAGAACTGACGCAGACCGGACTGCTGCCGTTCCAGTCGACGTTGCCGCTGAAGTGAACCAACGATGTCGGCGATGAATTCAGTGAATTTGATATCAGCGTGCAGACGTCGTTCGCCGGCGTCGTGGCTGTCTGGTTCGCTTCGGCCGGTAATGTAGAGAGCTCGATCACCGCTGAGATCATTGAATGGTGTGCAGAACGCCCAGCCGAAACCCGCCACCTGTGTGTACTGAGAATCGGTCGGGCCGGCTTTGTCCCAGACGTGCAGGACCGTTGTCTGTTGTTCCATGGCATTGGAAATCAGCCGCACGCTGGGCTGCATCAGAATCCCGGTTTCAAATCGCTGTTCCTGATGAAAAACGCGGGGACGTTGATTCTCCGATAACCCAACGATCGCAACTCCATCAGCGTTCTGAACTCCGGCCAGCAGCAAACTGGCGAGTCGAACGTGAAGGTCACGCTCGACACCGGATTCACGAATCACGGCCGGCAGGCTCGTCAACACTTCGATGCGTTTGGCTGCGTCGTCATAGCGAACACGTTGCAACTGCTGTCGATCAATTGCCAGTTGCTGCACGACTTGATTGCCAGGAGAATCTGTTTGCGTCACCTGCTGCAACTCAAATCGAGAGGAACCGATGACGAACGACTGGCCGGATGCCAGCTTTGCTCCAGCGACTTCGGAACCATCGACGAAGACGGGATTCGATGCGTCTGAGAGTCGAGTAATCTGCACTCCGTGCGTGTCGACGGCGATTTCAACATGCCGCCGAGAGATTCGATCATCCCAGGTCGTCTGAAGACCTGCGTCGTCTGCACGACCGAGCACATAGCTGCTGTCCCCGACGAGCAGAAATTCTCTGTCGAGTCGTCGTCCGTGATGAAATGCGAGAAGGCGGAACATCTTTCAACGCGGTCCATTCAACGGGCTGTCGACAACGGAACAAACTCAGCACCAGGTTCAGGGCAGCAATCATGAGTGGCGAAACTCATTGCCGATCCTATGAAGCTGCGAATTTTATTTTGCCACGTCGCTTATGAATTCAAACAGAAGCTGCAGTGAATGATGTGCGTCTTCGTCTGTCATACACATCGGTGGGCTGATTCGAATCACACAATTCGCCAATGGTCCAAGAAGGTGAATTCCATCGTTGCTCGTGTTGCCGCGATAGCATCGTTCGACAATTGCGTTTGCAACCTGGTTTGGAGTCTTATCCCCATGTGGCCCGCATTCGATACCGAAAACCATACCTTCGCCACGCACGTTAACGATCAGGCCTGTTTCCTTCAGTCGCCGCAGGCCGTTAACAAAAATTTCGTTCAGGTGTTGAGTCCTTTCGAGAATGTCTGTGGACTCAAACTCATCCAGTGTCGCAAGCACTGCCGCTGAAGAAAGTGGATTCGCGCTCCATGTGTCGGATGTAGACCCATATCCCATGGGATCACAAATATCACGACGGCCGACAGCTGCACTTACGGGAACACCGTTTCCAAGTCCTTTTCCAAGGCACACAAAATCCGGTTCAATCCCGTAGGCTTCAAAGGCATACATCTTTCCTGTGCGACCGAAGTTTGCCTGCACTTCGTCCAGGATGAAAAGAATGTCGTGTTCTCGGCAGAACTGCTGGAGCATCGGCAGATACTCTTTCGGTGGATGGTAACTGCCGCCACCGCCGAGGTAAGGTTCTGTAATCAGGCAGCCGATCGTTCCCTTTGTTTCCGCCCAAAGGCGATCAAGCTCCGCTCGATAAGGCGCGGGATCAAATGCTTTCTGTGGATGATCGATGTCTGAACATTCCTCACGCGGAAAGCTGATGAAGTGGACTCGTGGATCACGATCAGGATCGCTCTCCGATCCCGTGACTGCGCCGCTGAGACCTTTCTTTCCATGGAACCCAAAACGTGTTGCCAGAATACCCTGTCGTTTTTCGTCTCGTTTCAGGCAAGCCCATAATGCCTTTTGGACAGCTTCGGAGCCAGAGGCGGCCCAGATCACCGTATCGAGCCGACTGCCGCCAACGCTGGCGTGAAGGTTGGCGACAAGGCGCCGGCTGGCGTCTGCTTCAAGTTCTGTGATCGCGTTGTAGGCCGTGAGTGAGACGGCTTGAAAAAAACCATCTTCCGTTGAGGAAAAGTGTGACGGATTCCAGCCAAGATAGTTGGTGAATCGAGACATCCAGCGTCTCGGATTGTGCCCGAGATTTGCCACAAGAACGCCTGAGGAAAAATCGAACAGCCGACGTCCTTCAGGAGTCCAGTGAAACACGCCAGCCGATTTTGCAAGAACAGCCTGACTTGGTGTAAAAGTTCGCAATGAATGCGGCTCGTTGCCAGCGATCAAGTCGCGAACCGCGTTCGATTTGTCTTCGTGCTCAAAATGAATCGCAAATGTGGCGGCAGTTTGTTGCATGGCAGTTCTTTGAAGTGAAGATCCAACGCTGGACAATAGAGGCTGGACATTAAATGCTGACGCGGAGGTTGGCATTGAGATCAGAATGGCGGGACTGTGTTGGGATTATCACATTCATTGGGCTTGTGAGGAATCAATTTCCAGGCCACTTTCCTTCCATCCTCGAAATCCGCCGTCCATCGAAATGACGTTCGTATACCCCATCAATTGAAGATTGTAGGCCGCCAGCGCTGAACGGTATCCGCCGCCGCAATACAGGACCATCGGCGTCGCAGTGTCCGGAAGGGCTTCTTCGATATCGCGCTCGATGACGCCCTTGCCCAGATGCCTGGCCCCTGGAATCCTGGCAGCCCCAAACTCGCTTTCCTCACGCACGTCCACCAGAACAAAGGTGTCACCCTGAGCCTGACGGCGAACCACATCCTGAATGGTGCATTCAGTAACGTTTGGGCGTACAGAGTCCACCAATTGCTCAAATCGAACGCCGTGTTTTTTGGCCATGATAACCTGCGTCACTGGGATACAAAGACCCGACTCGGCCCCAAACGTTCGGGCCGAAGTTCTAACGCAGACTTTAACGTCGAAGCCGGGGAACGCCAAACGTGCGGTTCGATATCATCGACGACGCGTTTAAGGTCCCTCACTTCCGGTGTGATCCTGCCGGACGCGTATTCTCAGGGCGTGAGAGCAAATACCCAGATCAGCGATGCGTTTGCTGATTCAAAATCGTTGTCTGTGCCAATCAGCAGAGTTTTTCGACCATCGGCCAGGGGTGGACCAAAAGTGAGCCCTTCGATTTTCTCCGGCATGGATTGACCTGCAAGGCCCCATTGAGGATCAAGAAAATCCAGGAATGCGCTCCTTGCAACAGGCCGAATCCCGCTCGGCAAATCGCCGTGCGGCAGAGATTCCATCCCGACAACGTCCGTAGCACTTTGCAGGGAGATATGAATCAGTCTCCGATACTTCGCTTCAGTTCCTGCCAGGCTGTCGCGTTCAAGCACCAGATACTCATTGGGCGCATAAGCGACGATCTCGCTGTTGCCGTTGTCTATACTGTCCATCTGATAAACGAACTCACTGGTATGGCCACTTTCAAGATCGAGTTGAACGAGTCGACAATTTCGACCTCGAACAGTTCCATCTTCCATGCGTTCCCCATCCTGCAAGAGCGGACTCTGCATCAGGCCAACGAGACTCTTGCCATCAGATGAGATTGCCAGACACTCCATGCCACGATTGGACGCGCGACCCTTTGAGTTGCCCTGGTTCTCCCGCTTTCGATCCGCGTCGGGATGTTGAATTAATAAGTGACCGGGCAATTCGAAACGACGGAGCTCTTTACCTGCTGCCGAAAATTGAATGAGCACCGGCCCATACTCGTCGGAAACAAACATTGTTCCGTCCGACGCAAATCGAAAGCCTTCCGGATCCAGACGATGACTTGAATTCGAAGTCGGCACGATGACGGCCGATGAACCTGTGAACTGCCGACCTTTATCATCAGCCAGAAGTATGGTTTCAACGACGCTGCTCGTGACGGGAACCGCGGCCTTCGGTTGAAGTTGAATTTCGAACATCTGCACTCGGCATGGATAACCTACTGCTCCATCATCAGGGCCGCGATCTGACAACGCAGCAAAGCGATTTCCGGTGCCGGAATAGTCCATTGCTGAAAATCCACCCAGCCTGTTTCGAGGCTCACCGTTTTCAAGGAGTGCGGCATCGCCTGACAGGTCCCTTGCGTCGCCTGGAATACTAGCCGCTCCCAGAAATTCAAGTTTCGGCGAATCGCTGGCCGAAAGCGATCCCTGCAGCAGTAAAAAAGCGACAAGAGAAACGCTGCAACAATGGAATGAGGTGAACATCGCTGAAATTATTCCGTCAGACTAAACTGGAAGTGGGATCAGGCGAATTAATTCCGAAACAGACTCGCCTTGTCAATTGAGTGTGGATCATTGAATCGATTGTTAATGAATTATGAAGACGCTTCGGTGGCTCGGAATTTTCGGTCTGATGAGTTTGCCGCGCAATTCAAACATCGCGTCGATGAGTATTAACGTATTGGCACTTCATCGGGACTTCCGAAGCTGTCTTCAGGAGTTCAGAACTTGTTCGACAATATCCAGTCCGACGAGCTGGCTCCAGGCATCCGTGATCAGGCCGGTGACATTCGTGTCATGAAACGGGCTTAGACGTCGACCGTTGAGATGGCTCACGGGCAAAATGCCAACCGGCGTTGATGATAAAAATGCCTCGTCGGCTGTTTCCAATTCAGATTCGCATATCGCGCGACGTTCGAATGGGATGTTCAACGAAAGTGCAACCTCTTCCACGATCTGTCCGCTCAGGCTATTCAGCACGCCGCGATTCGACGTCACGATCTGGCCGTTTCGTACGAGAAAAAAACAAGAGGTGCTGGTTTCGGTCACGTATCCCTCATGATCCAGCAGCAACGCTTTGCTGCCTGGTTCAATGACAGCGGCCTGTTGATCGGCAAGCCACCAATGCAGACGGTTTCGAACCTTATGGGCGACGGAGAAGCAATCGTCCGGAATTTGCCGAGCCTTCGGGACTCGCAGACGAACGCCATTCGTCAGACTTGGCTTCCACAATTGAAATGGTAAAACAAAAGTGTGAACGACGGTTGTTGTCTGATTGCTTTGCCCAGCGAGGTAAGTGGCATTTGATCCGGCGGTGGAAAAGACAACGATTCCCAAATCCTGTTTGGGAGTAATGAGTCCAGCGTTGTGCTGAACAATCGTCTGCGCTGCGTCGATCAGTTCATCAGCATTCCATGGCTGAGGAAAGCCGAGTTCCGTCAATGAATTCGTCAGACGCAGGATATGTTGCCGAAGCCGAAATGGTTGGTGACGATATGTTCGTGCCATCTCCGTCACCGACGCACCAGCGACGACACCGAGATCCCAGACCGGAACGGCCGTCTGTGCGAACGGTTGCTGAGTACCATTGATCCAGGCGAGCGGTTCAGTCATGGAAGGAACGACGCAAATTCATAGTTCGCCTGCGACATCGTGTCGCAGGCGTTGAAGCATGGGTGTTAGTTACGCCTTCAGATTCATCATGCGATTGCGTGCTAGTTTTGCAGTCGCAATGAACCAAAGGATGATTGCGAACTGTATTGCCACAAAGAGAGCAAGTGCCAGCAGTCGGCCCTCCGTGAATCCGTAAGTGTGAAGTCCGGCTTTAAGTTCATTAACGCCGAACCAGGACCATGCGGTTACGATATTGCCCACCATTGCCAACACTGCGGTCCCATAATCGCTGACCATCTTATCCCATCGTGCGTGAAGGATCAGGGCATTCCACAGAACGATCAGCATCGCTCCATTTTCTTTTGGATCCCAGCCCCAGAATCGCCCCCAGGAATCGTCGGCCCAGAGGCCTCCCAGTACCGTGCCGACGAGACTGAAAAATAACGCGAAGCAAAGCGTTCCGTAGACAAGTTTGCCACACTTCTTCAATTCAGCAGGAAAGTTTACATTCGACCTTCCAGAGGACAGCGATCGGCCAAGCAGTGCCTGAGCACAGTAGAAGAGACCAATGATGCCGGCCAGGAAAGTTGCCGCATATCCCAGCGTGATACAGACCACATGGGTCGCCAACCAGAAGGTTGTATCAAGAACGGCCTGCATCACGCCCAGCGTATCACCTTCGTCACGAGCCAGGTAATGAGCAATCACCAATGTTCCAGCGCCGACTGATGCTCCAAGAATATTTCCGATGCCGTTCTTGAGCATCACTTCCACAACGAAGGAGGCGATCACCACAGCCCATCCAATAAAGATCGCCGATGAGTACAGATTTGTGACCGGCGGCCGCCCTGAAATCTGCATTCGCATAACCAGAGCAATCGACTGGACTGCAAAGGCCAGCACGAGCAGAAACAATGAAGTCCGTCTAAGCACATTCCCGAAAAACAACCAGCCAAGAAACGAAAACACAATGACCGGCAGGTAGAGATAAATGGTTTTCATGAATGGTTCGAAATAATTGAACCAGGCTTCTTTTCGGACTGTCGCGATATTCACATGGGGGATCACGCCGGTCGACAAGAATTGCTGATAGTCCTTCACTCCCGTATTAAACGACGCCACATCACCGCTTTTCCATGCCGTCAGCAATGTTGCCATTGAGGTCGATGTCTTCTCGAACGTATTAAAACATTCTCCGCCCGGCAGCAAATGCCCGGCCCTCTTGTGAATGTCATCCCAAACAAGTTTGGCGAGTTCCGAATTCATAGCAGTCGCCAGAGATGCTGCATCGTCAGATCCCATTTGCTGAAGCTTTGTTCGTATCTCCATCAGGCGTTGATCCTGAGGATTACTTTCGGAAATCATCGTGAACACTTCAAACATCTCTGATGAGATGCGTTCCGATGCAATTTCCGCAGCCTTCTCCACCGAAACGTTTGCGGCAATCTGTTCCGGAGTCGATCCCGGTTCTGCCGCAGCAATCAATGCCAGAACCTGTCGAAGGAACAGGTCATCCACACGAGCCATTGCTTCCGCAGCGCGCTGCTGAATTTCTTTTCCATCCCTTGTTTCTTTTTCCGAATCGCTGGTTCCGCCAGCCAGAATTCGGTAGCTGCCAACGAGCGATTTTTCGATCAGTTCCTGCGGAAGTTTCTCTGCCATGTAGACTGCAAACTGGTCGTATGTCACAAGATCACTTTTCTTCAGTTGCTCATTCAACTGCCGCACTGCATTTGAACCAACCATGGTCTCCCACGATCGCTGCTCATCTTCCGAGCCCGTTGGTACGGCCATCACAGCCGGGTCGTTGCCAAGCAGTCGCAGGATGCGCCAGCAGTCGATGTAGGAACCAAGTACCCCGTCACTGTTTCGCATAAGAAACATCTGGGATAACTGGTCGATACGAGAAACTGATTCCGCAAGTGCAGCAACTCGACGCTCCAACGTCGACATTGTGTTTTCCTGCTTGTCTCTTTGCTTCTGACGAGCCTTTTTCAGGATGGAATCCAGCTCCGTAATGTTCTCCCGAATTTCCACGAGAGAGTATGTCAGGCCTCCTCGTTTTTCGAGACCGAGCAGTGACAACACCTGATCGTCGTCGATTTTTATCACTCGATGCCGTGCCGCAACTTCGGGGCGACTGATCACATCAAGGAACCACTGCACTGCCGGCATACGTCGCACCATTAGCGGTCGCATTCGTTCCTCAACAGCCGCTTTTCCGGAGGCTGTGATTGCGGAAACCTTGTCGATCCATTCTGTGTACGATCCTTCAAAGGTCTCCAGTTCCTTTACTGGCGCAGTCGGCCAGGCACTTGAAAATGTCTTCAAAAGTTTTTCACGCTGTTCGGGAACACTCAGTTCGACAGATTCCATTTCACCTTCGAAAGTGGACTTGTGGGAAATGACAAGCAACTGAGTACGAGCAACGGAATCGATAGGCTGCGCGCGGCCGCTCCAGGCAATCGGCAGTTGGGCGAATCCATACAGATTCATCGTGTTTGGAATTTCTTTCGGGGGACGCATCTTGCTGCCAAGCCATGCGGCAAACAGAATCGTCACCATTAGAGGAATCCAGGTCGTCAACAGGCCTGATACTGCTGGTTCATGCTCTTCGACTGCTGTTACCGTCCTGGTTGCAGGGGCGAATTTAGGCTTTGCATCCATGCCGACATTCGCTGCATAACTGCTGAGTTGCTTCGAACTTCGTTCCGTCTTGTCCAGGAATCGGAACAGAGTCTGTCCGAATTGAGCAAACATCCCGAACGAAACAATCATGCAGGCGATATACGGCAGCATCCATCCTGTATTGTTAACAACCGAAATCGTGCTTGCTTCCTTGCCGCCCTCAAGAGCCTGAAAGCCCGATTGATAAAATGTCTCGCCTCGGTATCGCAGCGGATTATTCATCCAGAGCGTAAAGTGATCTTTCGATCCATCAGTTGGGTCGGTGATTTCGATCTCAGAACGATAATCCTTCGGAGTTGCTGAGCCCACGTAATTCGTTCGGCTCACATCCAGTAGCTTCACTTCATAATCTCGATAGTTGCGCTGGAAGCGAAGATAGAAGAAATAGTCTTTTCCATCCACGGTCGCCTTTTCGGCCAGGGGTGCGCCGCGTAGTTCACTGACATCCTGCGCGACGAGCATTGACTGCTGGACTTTTCCTGATTCTCGATTGATCACGTCGAGGTACACTGCACTGATGTCATGCGTGTCATCCATCCCTGTGACCGGTTGCAGTGGCTCTGGGACCGCAAATGATCCAAGCCCCTCGGTTGCTCGCATTTCATCGCCAGGAATGCGCCCGCGTAGCCGACTGTTTCGATGGAACTTGCGAACGGCGATATCAAATGGAAGCGACGGCAGTTCAACAATTTGTCCAGGGTTCAAGCCATCCTTGCCTGCATCGTCTGCTGCTTTGCCGTCGCCTTGCGTCGCAAACTTTGCCGCCATCGTGAGCCGTGCTTCTGGAATCACAACAACTTTATCTCGTCCGACGGTTTTGTCTTTGTCGTCTGTTGTGTCCTTGACTTCGTCATTTGTCTTATCTGTCTTTTTGTCGTCTGGGATTTGACTGACAATGGCCAATTCTCGTTCGCGAATGTCACGCACGAAAACGGAAGATTCTCCTTCGACCAGTGACAGCATATTTTCCTTGGCAAGTAAACCAACCTGCAATTCACTGATCATCAGCATTGCAACACCAAAGTGCAGCAACGCGATACCACCACGCTTGTCAAACAGCAGATTCGCACCCAGCAGCAGTACCAGAGAGCACGCTGCTCCCTTCAGCAACTGCCAAAGAATTCGCATCGAAGAGAGATTCAGTTTCGCTGCCTCGCCGCCAATAAAGAAGTAGAGAAATACCCCGACCAGTAAAGCGGAAATGGTCACCAGTACACCGCGAGAAACCAGGGAACTGGATTTCGACATCAACGCGGTGACGAACGCAATAATGCCCGAAACGGCGAGCACTCCCAAAAGCAGGTTCCAGATCTGATTTGAGTTCAGCAGCGTGTCACCATATTCGACTCCGGTCTGCATGTTGCCGGTGACGACGACCCCATAGGTCAATGCAAGGCCAACAACGATGAGTGCAATTCCCGCAACAAGTCGTCCGCCTTCCGCACGTACCCTGAACTTCAATGTGTGAGCGGCGATAAGATTCGCCAGCATCACCCATCCGATAGTCCATCCACCGGGGAATGGGATTTTGCTGAACGTACCGAGTCGCTCTGCAATTTGATCACCCTGATCGCCAAACATGGATGGGGGAAACAAATCGCGAACCTGAATCCAGGCAATGTACGTCCGAAAGTACTCTTCCATGACCTGCCAAACGTCACGCCGCGCCTGGGCCAGACTGCCAACGAAGACAATGATCATTGCCAGCACAAAAAGAACGCAGGTTAGTTTCAGTGAAGCAAGGGCACGCACTGCTCCCATTGAAAAACCGTCTGCAACTTTCGACATCGCGTGGGTTTCCCCATGAACAGACGACATTCCACCGGGCAAGGATGTGGAGGACATTTCGTATTCCTTTAGATCTGTCTTACGAGAACACCAGTGTGATTAGCAGAACTTCTGTCGCTGCTACGTTCTACTGGCGGACACGGTAGATTCAATTTTGAATTCAGTTTGGACCTGAGCTGCAAACGAAACTAGTGCTTTGTCAGGATTTGATTCCAGGGTAGTGGACCTTGCTAAAGGTCCTGCAGTTCCGGGATCTTTAGCAAGATGCACTACCTCCAACACTAATCTCTTATCTGAAATTTCTCACCTGAACAAAGCACTTGTGAACAATGGGACCTGACAATCGAAAACCCACAATCGACGAGCTATCAACACGCTGCTTCATTCCACTGAAAGTGATTCACAAAATTCTCGAAAAGCCTGTCTCTTTTCTTTGGCGGTCGAATTCGCACTACGAAATTTGAAAATCCATAACTTGTCTTTGTACGGAGCGATCATTCCAAGAATTGTTTCCGTCTCACCATTGATTTCAATCCATTGGCAGGAAAGGCCTTTGAGTAACAGAGTTTCAACGGAATTCATCACATCCGCCGGATCAGATTCTGGCAACTGCAGTTGTCCCCGCCATCGCATGAATTGAGGTTCGATCCCCGCCGCAGTCGGCAAATCGCTGACGGTGATTCTTGCTGTCGCTCCAGCGGCCGTTGATGTCCAGGCGAATGCACTGAATTGATCGTTTTCAGCGATAGTCCAATCGCTGGGGACCTTCCATACGAACGGCACGGCTTCAAATTGATCGCGTAAAAGGTCGGACGTCAGGACTCTTTCCTGTTCGCGATCAACTTCGTACTCCCGAACGACGGAATTTGACTCACAACCAGGAGCGGTCGCAATGAGCAAGATAATTGCGGTGATCTTCAAAGCGTTCATGAATGATTGTATGGTCAGGTGGGATAAATAGGCGGGAATTGCAAATTGTTGAGTACGCGTTCGCTGCAGCCACAATCAGGTCAAGAGACTGCCGTCACTGCAGAATGCGATATTCTACGCAAGCAGCAACCGAATTTCACGAAGGTCGCGGGTTCTTCTAAAATCAGCCGCCAACACGGTGACAATCGCGGCACATGTCGAATCGTCGGTCATTAATGTGATTGCGGACATTGAAGATTTGGCCGGTTTGTTGCTCCCACGCAACAGCTGCCGCGAGCGGAGATATCCAGAGTGATTCCGCAATTTGGGAAGATTCGGTATGCCCATTCGTGGTGCTCACCAATCTCGAATCCTGGTTTTTTATTTCCAGCTCTGGCGTGTTCAGGAATTGTTGCTGCTGATTCTCGGAATTCAATGCCGTCGTTTCTTCAACAGACACATGTTGAGAGCGGTGGCCGTGAATCTCACTAAACGAAGGAAGCGACCGACCTGCGATCGCGCCGATGGCCATGGAGACAGCCGCGACAATCCACCCCGATGTCATCGCTGCGCCTCTTCGTCCGGGCTGAATTGTTTGAATGGAATCCGAAGTTCGAGCTGCGTCTTGTTGCTCGTTTTTTCTATCCCCAATTATGGACTCGTCATTGTCGCGAAGCACCGCAAATACTCGGGCATCAAGAGCTTCGCTGGGGGACTTCAGGCTGATATTTCGAATCTGTGTTTCCAGGTCGCTCATGAGTTTTTCCTCAGTTTTTCTTCCAGCTTCATGATCGCTCGGCGATATCGCGTTGCCGCAGTTGCTGGCGGCATTTCCAAAACGTGACCTATTTCGTCAAAAGTCAGCTCTGAAAAAATCTTCATGACAACAATCTGCCGAGATGTTTCATCCAGTTGATCAATTGCAGATTTCAGCTCGTTTTCCTGTTCATCTTCTTTCGTGTGGTTCTCTGCTTTCGCAGTGCCATCCAACAGGAACGCTTTCCCTTTCTCATGGAACAGCGATTCCATCAGTGCCTGCTGATTGTTTCGTCGCCGATGAAAATCGACCGCCGCGTTGCGTACGGCAGCGAACACATAGGCCACAAGACTTTCTTTTGGGCGATCTGATTTTTGGCACAGGCGTACAAAGGCCTCATGGACGGCATCCTCAGCCAATCCGGAGCAACCCAGAATCGTCAGCGCCAAGGTGAACAGCGACTGCCGATGCTGGCGATAAACCTGTTCCAGTTCGGGTCGCAAAAGCGTTTCCTGTGTTAGGTGGTTTCGCGCGAAAGCAACTTCACGACGTAAAAGACACGAACTCGACTCTTCGATTTATTCAACAATCTTTATGGAATTGAGAACTCTCAGGAAAATCCCATTTTCCGGTCCGTCTGGTTCAGTTGCGTACGGCACTGGAAATCAGCGTCACGACGAAGTGGTCAGAATTTTCTCAGTGTAGTTCTGGACGACTTTTGCACTTGCCCTTCCATGTCCATTCGAGTGATCTTCCAGTCGCCGTCGCGAGGCTCTATTGTGAACAAAGCCTCAAACTGGTTCTGTCTTTCGTGTACGTGTCCCCAATGCTCGACCGTTCCTGCCACGGTCCATGTGGAACGATATTGAAAACTGGGCCATGGCAGAGTTGATTTATCCCGAGAAATCGAATCCCCATTTTCGTAGGCGATGCTGCGAATTCTGGCGACTGCCCCGCCCTGCTCTTTGAGTTCAAGGCTTTGGCGAAGTTGAAGGTACAGGTCTTCCAGCAAATCGCCATCTACCGTTGTTGCAAGGACGTCATAGATGCGTTCTTCGGTTCCGAAGTCGAGCGATCGATAAATCCCGCTGTGAAGCTCAGAAAAAACATCCTTCGCCTGATCTTGAGAAAGCTCCAGAGGCTTCTTCCATGGATGATCCACGACAATGCTGGTCGAACGCCAGGCGACAGCGGCAAGTAAGAGTAACGCGGCAGAAGTCCACAGCCGCTTCTTCCCTTTTATCTGTTGCAGGCAGAATGTTGCACCCACGATTGCTGCGAGGCCGCCGACCGGAATTCGCATTTGTGGTTTCTCGGGGAGGTTTGCCTGCACAGAGGCAATTGGCTTCGGCAGGTCATCCACTTTGCATTCCCAGGTCAGAGTGTTGTCATCCGGAGTGTTGAAGCGGGAGAACTCAAACCGATCCATGCTGTCCGGGTAGGCAATGACAACGGCCGGGACTTTTGTCATCGTGGAATAGAATGAATTCCAGCTCAGCGAAACATCACGGACTGAGTCGTCCGGTGTGCGGTAAGTCATGATGATTCCGGCTCGACCGTTTGCATAGCTGATACGTTGGGCTTCCGCCTGAGTTGCAAAGTCTGAAAGATTTAATGAGTAGAAATCGATCCGCGTGAACTCTGGTAAAACTCGAGTTCCGTTGATCAGAACCGGATTCTCATCCTTTAACCATTTTGCAATGGAATCGCGAATGGCCTGCTGCTCCGACACTTCCACAAACGCCGGATCTGCGTGATTCACGGGTAGAATGGTTGCCAGTGTTGCAAGCGGTATCAGCATCTCATGGCGAACTTCAACCGGCTCGATATAGATAAAGGAATACACACTGCTGTAGCTGGTGATCCCGAGTGTTGCCTCACGCTGCTTCTCGAACCACGATTCCCATTCTGCATCCGAAGCATCTTCGGAAAGTGTCTGCTGCCAATCGAACCGAATCGTAGTGGATCCTCCAGGCAGCAATCGCTCTGCATAATTCAATGCCGTTCCTGCCTGATGGACATTGAGACTCATTTCGCTTGGGACGATAAAATTCGGATCGCTGATGTCTTGAGAAATGGTCAAAAAATCGGGAGGTACTTCGAACGGAAATTCAATCTCATAAGTCGCCGTGTGCTGCATCATCTCTGACGCAGGAATTCCTGCCTCTGGAATTTCGAATGGCTTCAGATCTGTTATGTGCCCTTGAAGCAGTTCTCCGTTGACATCACGAACGGAAAATTTCTCAAGCAGGAAATCTTTGTGTTGCTCAAGTCCTCGCTTCAGATCTTCCGGGAGGATTTGATCTTGGTCGTTCGGTTCGAGTCCCTGAAACAAAATCAGATCTTCCGCAAACATCTGAATTCGCACGATCGCCTTGGTGCGAGTCACATACATGCTGGCTTCAGTGATTGAGATCGGGTGTTTTGTTGCGGCGATTGCACCATGCTGCATGCCCGCGCAGAGCGTCGTGATGACGGCCACCATGGAGCCGATGATTCTAAATGGAAGCGTAGGCTGCTTCCTTTGCGGGATAAGCACAAGGGAAGGTAACAATGGCTGGGGCACTTTTTCTGCAATCTGCATCTTATGATTCGCTGAAGATGGATTCGCCAATGGTTGGGAGAGGCGTTGTTGTCTGCACAGCTTGGAGCGAATTAACTCGAAATACAACCGTCAGTGCCTGATGCAATCTGGCGGTTCGAATCCGGTTCCGAATTGACTGCGTTTCCGTAAGATTGATGTGGATTCACGCGACTTCAGCCGCTCACCGCATCTGACCCGCGCCATCGGGTTGTTGGTAAATTCGTCGTTGGCGTCATCCTCTGGAATTGTTGAGAATTTTAGTTGACGCTTTTTTGTCTTGCGATACCCTTCCTCTGCTGTCATCTCGATGGCGCTGTTTGGTCGGTTTGAATACATTTGGCGATCTGTAGCCCATCTGCAGTGTGGTCAGATGGTTGCTCGTGAACATCAAGGATGAAATTGTGGCGACAACGGATTGGAAGACCATTCATCAGGTCTCTTTGTATTCCCCTGGAAATGCAGCTGGCACTCTGATGCAGCTCAGCGGGAAATTGCTTTCGGATGCCGTGAAAGCTTCTGAGTTCGAGCCATTCATTCGCTCCAGTCTTTCTGAGATTGCCACTGAACTTTCTGTGCAGTGGATCGCGTTGGTTCAGCGAATCCCAGGTCCCGGCTGGGCCGTGATTGCGGAGCACGGGCAACAGGCACTGGCATCGCGGCCAGTAAACCTCTGGGACGATGCGCTGGATCGTGATGCGGCCGGTGTCACAAAAAATGAACAGGGGCGAACTCTTGCCGCTTTTCCATTAACGAGTGGGACTCCGTTCGCCCATTTGATGGTGACGGTTGGCCGTCACGCCGATGACGACCTTGCCGAATCTGGTCTCCTGATGGCGCGAACGTTGTCGATGGCGCTTACGCTCGTCGATCGCGAATTGCACAATCTTCGACAAGTAGAACGACTTCGCTCGACACTGAATATTGCGTCACGATTGTCCATGGCCGAAGACGCTGCTCCTCTGCTTGAGCAAATCGCGCAGGAAGCAACTCGCCTGTTGAACTGTGATCGCAGCAGCATCTTCCTGTGGGATAAAGATCGAAATGAAGTTGAAGCACGCCCCGCGCTGGGCGTAAAAGGATCATCGCTGAGACTTCCGGCTGGCGAAGGTGTTGTTGGGGAAACTCTCAAGACCGGAAAATCCATCTGCGTCGATGATGCCTACGACGATCCTCGCTTCAATCAGGAGGTGGACCGAAAGAGTGGTTATCGAACTCGCAATCTGATTTGTGTTCCGCTTCGCGATGCTCAGAATAATGTCGTGGGAGCGTTCGAGGGTATCAATCAGAATGAGAATCGTCCGTTTACTCAGGACGATATCGAATGCCTTTCTCAATTGGGCACTCAGGCGGCCGTCGCGCTTCGCAATTTGCAGGAACGCAATCTGCTGCATCGCAGTAACAGTCAGCTTGCAGAGCAGGTTACAAAAGGTGTCTCGATCGTTGGCGAGAGCATGGCGATCTCTGCTTTGCGTGATACTGTTCTGCGACTTGCGTCGACCGACTTGCCGGTTCTTGTGCTCGGAGAAAGCGGGACAGGGAAAGAGGTTGTCGCTCAATCTCTGCACTATGCAGGAAACCGCTCCAGCTGTCCTTTCGTCGCTGTGAACTGCGCCGCGCTGACAGAATCGTTGCTGGAAAGTGAACTCTTCGGTCATGAACGTGGTGCTTTCACGGATGCTCGCGATATGCGGCAGGGCAAGTTCGAACTGGCCGATGGAGGCACGTTGTTCCTGGACGAAATTGGAGACATGAGTCCCGGTGGTCAGGCGAAGCTGCTGCGTGTTCTCGAGCAAAAAGTGATCACGCGTGTGGGAGGTTCGCAGCCAATTCCGATCAATGTGCGAATTATTGCTGCCACCAATGCAAACTTGAGTGAAGCCGTGCGAGCGAAGCGGTTCCGTGAAGATTTGTATTACCGACTTGGTGTTGTCACGCTGGACCTTCCGCCTCTGCGCGAGCGTCCGGAAGATATTCTTCCCCTTGCGGAATTCTTCCTTCGTCGGTTTGCAACGCAGGCTCGTCGACCGGGTTTGCAGTTGTCATCGGAAGCACGGCGACGCCTGCAATCGCATGCATGGCCTGGCAATGTGCGTGAACTCCGAAATCTGATGGAACGCATTGCCTTTCTCTCACCCGGCGATCGAGTTGAATCGGAGGACCTTGCTTTCATTCTGAATCCGGACGCCGATTCATCCAAACTACCCGCTCTGGAACTTGGGCTCGACGAAGCAACACGGCACTTTCAACGCGATTTTATTCGACGAAGTATTCGTCAGGTCAACGACAATATGACAGATGCGGCTCGTCTGCTTGGATTGCACCGTTCGAATCTGTACCGAAAAATGAAACAGCTCCTGATGAAAGAAGTCGGCGGCGCCGAATAGTGGCGGCATTATTCAGGCATGCAGAAATGCGACCATGACGACTCACTGTGGTTATTGGCTCCCGCGTGAGGAGATGGTTGATGGAGAGTGGTGTCTCTTCTCTGTCTGATACTCCGAAACGGAAGCAGGTCACGATCTCGGCGGACTTCACCATATCGGACCTCGCAGCTGAATTGCGAATTCGGCGAGAGCGGGTCTGTCGCACTGCTGACGGCCAGTGCTTTTGCTGGCTATGAAGCGACGCCTGCAACGGCGAAGCGAAAGTCTTACCGGATCATCAGGGTGGCTTTTGCTCGTGAAGCGTCTTCGAGAATTTGTTCTGCTGACTCAATCGAGACGAAAGTGATTGCGTTCTCGTTGTGGTGACGGACGTAGTCGTTAATGACTGCTGTCAGTTCAGCTTTGCTTCGAAAGATTCCGTTACGAATACGCTCCGGAGTGAAACTCCGGAAGCTGCGGTCGATCACGTTCAGCCATGAAACGCTGGTCAGAATGAAGTGCATGTGGAATCGAGGTTGTTTCGCCAGCCATGCTTTGAAGTTCGGGTGCTTGTGGGTTGCTTAGTTGTCCACAATCAGGTGCAGATCCAGGTGATTCGGAGTTTTTGCATCAATCTTCTTAAGAAACCTGGCGGTTCCGCAAACCTAAAATGACTCATCTCTGAAATCAGAGACCGTCCGATGAAATTGTTTGCCAGCTCGCTGGTAACGGAACGAGCTGTCAGGACGGTTTTACCAGAGTTTTCCGGGATACAAAGAGTCTGGGAATGCAGACTTTCCCAGGCTGACAACTGATCGACGGCATTTTTATTCGTGAGCGTTCTTCTGATTGTCGGCTTACCGTTGTCCGTTGAGAAAAGCGGATTGCCGCAACCCAATGTGCCTCAACCCATGTGCCTCAATTTCGTAGGTTCCGTGAAAGCTGAACAATGGACTTACCATCCCAGTGTGACCAACGGAATAGGCAACTTCAGGGCCGAGTTTGTTCGAGAGATTGTTAACTGAACAGTGAATGTCTTGAGTCCTCAAGCATGTAAGGAAGGTTTGGTATGGTTAAGTCAATCAAACAAATTTTTCGTTTGCTGATTGTCACTTTCGGAATTTGTTTAGCCGGCTGGGTCGCATCCAGTTTGTTTTCCTCCAATGACAATGTTGCCTACGCCGTTCCGCCCCAAACTAATTCCAAAGTTACAGGCGCGGCTCCCGCTGCGCCGGTCGATCCAAATCCTTTCGTCGTTTTGGGATACAACGACCTTGGCATGCACTGTATGAATCAGGATTTTTCCGAAATGTGCATCCTGCCGCCGTACAACACTCTGAAAGCTCAGGTGATCGATCGGCGTGGCGAAGAGCCGCGGATTGTGACCTCAGGTGTTTCGTTACATTACTCAATCCCTGGCAATACGATCTCCAGCACGAAGACAAACTTCTGGGTCCATTCGAAAAGTCTGTTTGGCGTTTCGCTTCAGCCGAATATAGGATTAACTGGAAACGGTCTTAAAGGCGTACTGAAGCCGACCGGCAAGAATGATTGGGCAGCGACCGGAATTCCGATCACACCAATCATGGACAACGGAAAATTGAATCCGTATCCATTGTCCAGAATCAGTGTCGCGCTGAATCAAAAAACCGTCGCCTCCACGTCTGCGGTCGTACCTATCTCCTGGGAAATCAGTTGCAACCTTTGCCACAATACGAAAGGCATCAGTGTTGCGACTGATATTCTCCGTAAGCATGACAAGCGGCATAAGACAAAACTTGAATTCGCAAAGCCGGTCCTGTGTGCAGGTTGCCATGCGGACCCTGCACTCGGCACAACAGGAGTGAAAGGCGTCAAGAGCATGTCACAGGCGATGCACGGATCGCATGCGTCCAGAATGTCGGTTGTATCAGGTCTGGGTAACACGTGTTATGCATGCCATCCCGGCTTCAAAACAAATTGCCAGCGAGACGTTCATTTTGCCAAGGGTATTACCTGCACACAGTGCCACGGCTCGATGACAGCGGTGGCGAATCCTGCTCGACGGCCATGGGTTGATGAGCCGACGTGTGGTAGTTGCCATCAAAAGCGAAAGCCAAACTTTCAATTCGAGGAACCTGGAAAACTATTCAAAGATTCTCGCGGGCATGGCGGCGTTCATTGTGCAGCCTGTCATGGGCCACAACACGCAACCGGACCAGCTGTTACTGCTGCCGACAACGCTCAGGCGATTCAGCATCAGGGTCATGCCGGGACAATTTCCAAATGTACTGTCTGCCACAAGAAACAGCCCGAAGACCCATTTTTCCACAAGATTGACGATTGATTCAATCGATCAACGCCACGCAAACTTGAACATAACAAGGCACCGAATTCACCGACGTTTTCAGTGACACGTGCTGTTCGAAATCGGCCCAGGTTGAGTCAGGTTTATCGAGTCTGGGCACTGCGGTGCAGATCTTGCAAACATCCGTGGAGGGAGCTCTTGATTGTTGCCTGGATACCCGGACTGGAGACGGACCTCCGCTTGTCCCAGGTTGATTTATGTTGCTCGATCGCAGATGCGCCCAAAGAAAGAACGGGACAAGTTTTGGTCGGCACGAATCGCATTTGAATATCTCTTGTAGCGCTGCCGAAGTCGGTGCAGGCGTGCGATTCCGATCAGTTGTGTGCGAGATTCCAGTCATCTTCAGCAGTATCGCGCACTTGAACCGTGGATCCGCGAGAATAACGGATTCATCGGAAAACTCGCGAGGGATGCGGACTTTGACTGTATTGCCGCAGGCCGGATGGCTTCCATGTTTTGGACGCTTCATTTCGTTTGTTGTAATGATGTGGTGCGAGCAAAGCTGTGACACACGTGATCCCGGCGCATCATTTGCGGAAGTTCCTCAGGACAGACCTTCTTTGTTTTAAGTGTGATTCCGGAATAATCTTATGGCTATGTCTCTTGCACGACTTTGTCGATCAATGTGGACTCAACATTCAAAATCGCGATCCCGGGTGGCCTCATTCCCGGGAGGCAGTCTCCGTGGTGAGGTCCTGGAATCTCGACTTCTGCTTTCGGCTGTTGTGGGGACCATCTATGACGATCTCAATTTTAATGGCGTCGTGAACACCGGCGAAGACGGGTTGGCCAATTGGACGGTTTACCTGGATCTGGACAACAGCGGCACCCGGAACAAGAAGGCTGATGGAACGCTCGAGCCCGCAGCAAAGACGAATGTGGATGGCGACTACACAATCAACGGAGTATTGCCCGGGAACTACCGTGTGGCGGAGGTCGTCAAGGCAGGCTGGACACCAACCACTCCGGCCTCAAAGGACATCAAAGTCACAAGCACAGCAGACAGCGTCGCCAACTTTCTCAACTTTGCCGGCGGAAGCATTGTTGGCACCGTTTGGAATGACTTGAACGCAGACGGTATTCGTGCAAGTGCGGGATCGCCGCCGACATTTACTGATCCGGGTCTGGCTGGCTGGACTGTTTTTCTGGACATCAACACCAATGGCGCAATCGATCCGGCTGAACCCACGACGCTGACCAACGCAGCTGGACACTATTCCTTTACCAACGTACCAGCCGGCGATTACGAAGTCACCGAGGTGAAGCCTGCTGGCTGGGATGTGTCGCCGACATATGACATTAAACAAACAGCGACTGTCGTGGCATTGACTGAGGTCTCCCAGGATTTTGCGAATTTTTCACTTGTCAACGGCGCTATTCGGGGGACCGTGTGGAACGATATGAATGCTGACGGAATTCGACAAACGAATTCTTCCACTGGTGCGTTTACGGAGCCGGGTCTTGCTGACTGGACGATCTTTCTTGATTTGAACGGCAATCACACACTGGACGCAACTGAGGCATCGACGACAACGGATGCGAATGGAATCTATTCCTTTATCAGCCTGCCCGTTGGCGATTATGAAGTCACCGAGGTGTTGCCCGCTGGCTGGGACCCTTCACCAACTTTTGATAGCTGGCAGACGGTCTCTGTTAATGCGGGGGACAGTACTGGCGTCGGTGATTTTTCCAACTTCACAGTCTTGAATGGCTCAATTCGAGGTTCTATCTGGAATAACGTTAATCGAGATGGTGTGCGGAACAAGAATCTTTCAGGAGCTTTTACGGATCCCGGCCTGAGTGGCTGGTCCGTCTATCTGGACTTGAATCGAAACAATGTCTTCGATAGCGCCGAACCAACGGCTCTCACCGATGTGAGTGGCACGTATTACTTTCATAATCTGCAGGTCGGTGACTACGACGTGATTGAAATTCTGCCTTCCGGGTGGGAGACCGCGCCAACGTTCGGTGACAATCAAACTGTTGCGGTCTTTTCCGGAGCTGAATCCAGGGCTCAGGATTTTGCGAATATTGACCTTGCTGCCACAACGCCAGGTTCCGTCAGTGGCATTGTATGGAATGACCTGAACGGCAATAGTGTCCTCGACAATGCTCCAGCGGTCGAACCTGGTTTGGGTGGATGGAAGGTATTTATTGACCTCAACTCCAACGGTGTACTCGACGCAACTGAGCCTCAGGCCACAACCGGAGCAAATGGCTCGTATACGATTTCCAGTGTTCAGCCGGGGACGATCAGTATTGTGGAAATACTGCCCGCAGGCTGGCATGCCACAGGGCCAAGCACCGGCAAACGATCACTGACGCTTCGCAACGGAGAAAATGCAGTTGCACAGAGCTTCGGAAATCAACAGCTTCGGGATTCCTCTATTAGTGGCGTGGTGTTTGCGGACACAGACAAGAACAGCATAAAAGACGCCGTGGAACGAGGATTGGCCGGTGTTACTGTTTATATTGACCTGAACAACAACGCTGCACTTGATGCTGACGAACCTCGCACGCTGACAACCGAAGATCTCTACTACACTCCGACGCTGAATGAAGCGGGCAGTTATAGTTTTTCACACCTTGCAATCGGCACCTATACTGTGCGACAGGTTCTTTCGGCTGTCCTTAGTTCCACGCCGGTGACACAACTTTCACACACTGTTACGATTGTGTCTGCGGAGAATCGAACCAGCGTTGATTTTGCGGATGTGTTTCGCCCCAACGAGATTCATGGAGTTAAGTTTGCAGACTCCAATGACAACCATTTGAAGGATGCTGGTGAAGCAGGGATTGCGGGAACCTCAGTTTTTATTGACCTCAATCGCAATGATGTCTTCGATGCGGGCGAGCCAGGTACGACAACTTTGGCCGATGGTTCTTATTCGTTCACCAATTTGAGTCCCGGCGCGTATGTTGTGAGAGAACTGGAGACATCTGGTTTCGCTCAAACTTATCCGACAACTGTCGGAGGCATCTTGTGGCCTGCTGGAGCAAGTAATCCAATACAGGGCAACGTCACCCCATTGAGTATCAGCAGCTCGCTGGCGGTTGGACAGTCTCACCGCGAAACCGTTAGCCTGACACTGCCCTCCACCGGTGCTCTTACAAACGCGGTCGATGTGTTCCTGTTGTTTGACGACACTGGCAGTTTCGTCAACAACAGCCCTATCGTTCGAGCGGCCTTCCCCACGATCATTTCACAGCTGCAGGCGTCACTCACGGGAATTGATCTTGCGTTTGGCGTAGGTCGACTGGAGGAGTACGCGAACTTCGCCTCCGAATACTCCACAGGCCGTCCGTTCGTTCTGAATCAGCCGATGGTTGCAGCCAGTACAGCTGGCTACCTGACGGCCATTCAGGCGGCGCTGAACCGCACGACCCCTGGGTACGGTGGCGATCAGCCGGAAACCGATATTGAAGCACTTTATCAATTGGTCACAGGCGCGGGGTTTGATGGAAATAATAATGGTTCAGTGCTGGATAGCGGTCCCGCTGGATTGAGTACGACTCAACTTACACCCGGCAATAGCGGGGACGTCCCTTCGTTCGCATCATTTACGTCTGATGCGTCTGCGTCCGTTTTACCCGCAGCCGGTAACGTCGGCGGCGCCGGATTCCGAGCCGGCGCGTTGCCTGTCATTTTGCTGGCGACCGATACAGGCTTTGCGTATCAGCCCAAAGGAGAGACATCGGTCAATGGGTTGGGTGGTCTTTCTCTGCCAGTCAGTGCGTTCACTCAGACATCGCGTGCATCGACACCATTCAATTCCGGAGCCGGGATTCAGGAGACAATCACGGGGCTCAACGCGCTGGGCGCACTGGTGATTGGTTTAGGAACAAATACTCAGGCCAACGTTGACCCGCGGCAGGGCCTGGAGGCTATCTCGAAGCTGACTGGCGCGACCAATCAGACTTCGGCAACCATTGCCAACGGAACGACAGATCCGATCGCTCCTGGAGATCCGCTTTACTTTCAGATCTCAACTGGCTTTGGTGGCAGCGTCGCCGATGGAGTGAAGAACGCAATTCAGAATGCCGTTACGAACGTGGCCGTCAACATGACGATTCAGGCTTCAGATCCACGAGTCAGGATTATCAATCACACGGGCGTTCTGACTGGTCTCACGGCGGGGCAGACTGCTTCGTTCGATTTTGAATTTGTTGGCGACGGAATTCCGCATCGTTTTGATCTTCAGTTTGTTCGAGAAGGAACGAATGTTGTGCTCGGGTCTATTCCTGTTGTGATCGGGACACCGATTCCAGGAGACGGGTATCAGTTTGATGACCTGCAGGAAGGTGAGATCGAAGTTGAAAACGACTTTGGAGTCTCTCTTTCAATTCCAGCACCACCTGAGGTTGTCCTGTCTGCAGTTTCAATCGCAGAAAATCGGCCTGTCGGAACGACGATCGGATCGTTCAGCTCAACTCCAACCGCAGGCAATACCTATCGCTACGCTTTGGTGTCAGGTGTCGGTGGTGTTGATAACGCACGTTTTTCGATCAGCAACAATCTGCTAAAGGCGAAGGACGTTTTTGACTTTGAATCTCAGAGCAGCTACTCAATCAGAGTTCGTTCCACGGATCAACTCGGAAACATGCTGACTAAAATTTTCACTATCAGCGTGCTTAACCAGCCGGAGGGCACAGCTGGAAACGACGCTTTTGTCTTGAACTATTCGGGAGCAGCTCCCGACGGGACTGTGGAGATCACTGTTTCCACGAATGGTGGCCCCGTCAGTAGTGTAGGGACATTCCCTTTGTTCGCTCCGTTAATGCTGAGTGGTCTTGGGGGTTCCGATTCGGTTTTGATCAATGGTACGAATGGAGCGGACGTTTTCACGGTATCCAGTGCTGCACTTTCTATAAATGCAGCTCCCCTATTGCTTGATAGTGTCGAAACCAGGACGCTAGCCGGCGGTGCGGGGAATGACGTTTACAGGTTTGACGCCGATGCGGTTTTGGGACTGTTCACTCTTGACGAAGCCCTCGGCGGCGTTGACACGATCGACCTTTCGCCTACCACGACCGTTGGTGTGTCGCTCAATCTTGGTGCCACCGCAATTCAGGTTGTTCATAGCACAAATCTTAGTCTGGTTCTTGGTTCCGCTTCGGCGTTTGAAAAGGCGATTGGCGGCTCTGGCGTTGATACGCTGATTGGAAACAGTCTCGCGAATACTCTGACAGGCGGCCCAGGAAATGATCGTCTCACGGGAGGCCCAGGCAATGATTCACTCGTCGGCGGACCCGGAGATGACACGTATGTGTTCGGTCTTGCGACGACTGCGGAAGCAGACACTGTGACCGAAGTTGCAAATGCGGGCAACGATACTCTGAATTTTTATACGCTGACGACGGCCGTCACGCTGAACCTGGGTTCAACTGTTGTGCAGAGCGTGGATACGAATCGTACACTGAAGTTGAACTCAGGCAGCACCTTTGAGAATGTGATTGGCGGTTCAGGTGCAGACACCTTGGTTGGAAACCGTTTGGCGAATACTCTGTCAGGCGGTGCAGGCAATGATCGGCTCAACGGCAGTTCCGGCAGTGACATCCTGTCCGGCGGTTTGAATGACGACACCTACTACTTTGGCGCATCCTCGGCAGGGGAATCTGATCAAGTTAATGAAGGATGGAATCAGGGTACTGATACTTTGAACTTCGCGGCTCAGGTGACCAGTATCATTCTAAATCTGGGTTCAACTGCCGTTCAGAGTGTGCATACGAATCGGACACTGAAGTTGAACTCCGCCACCACATTTGAAAATGTCGTCGGCGGCTCCGGTGCTGATACACTGGTCGGAAACAGTCATGCGAATACTCTGACCGGCGGTGCAGGAAATTATCTGCTGGTTGGCAATGCCGGCAATGATCAGCTCCTGGGAGGAACGGGACGAGACATCCTGATCGGTGGAACTGGGATCGACATTCTTAATGGTGGGGCAGACGATGATATTCTGATCGGGGGGCGGACGACCAGTGACGCTTTATTTAGCAACCTAAATGATCTGCGCACAGGATGGATTTCGTCCAGTCCGTATGCAACGCGAATCGCCAGCCTGCGTATCGGAGTAGGTACTTCAGGCGCTTCGCTCAAGGCCAAAGTCAACGTGTTAAATGATGCGCCGGCTATCGATAGGCTCACAGGCAGCAGCGGAGCCGACTGGTACTTCAGTGCCTTGGATGACGTTATCACGGACCTTTTGGCAAGCGAGAGCCTGGATTTGCTCTAACAGAGTCGGGGCGAGCAAATACAACGGTTCCACCAGCCATCAGCAGGTCTCCGGTCTTGGGGAATGACGCGAGCAGTGCGGCACAGTCTTGAGGCGTCAAGGCGCTCTCTGCGACTGTCGGGCAAAACGATCAACGATCATGTTGCCAGTTTCGCGATACTGACCAGGCATTTACTTTGACAGGCGCCCGGCGAGCATCCTGTCTTATTTTTCTGTCAGGAAGGCACTGACGAGGTCGATCACCGTGCATCCTGATTGGCTGACTACACCCGCAGGCAGCCGTCGTGAATCCCGACCGACGAGAATATCACCAACTTCTGCCCGATACTTCGGAGCCGCGGCCTGAGGATCGCTCCTGACGCCAAAGCACCACATCTTGCCTTTGATTTTTTTTGTCCATTGGCACACTTGCGTGTGCAAAAAGCTGGAAATCTTTGTATCGTTTGGCCGGTTTGTGTGTCTTCATCGCCACGTGCCACAATCCTCCGGGGTGTAGTCACCGGTGTAGTTTTGGGAAAAACCGTCGTTTTTGCACCCGGTCGGATTTATCAAACAATCAGTATTTCCATTGCTCAAGCGCCCGTAGCTCAGTTGGATAGAGCAACCGCCTTCTAAGCGGTAGGTCAGTGGTTCGAATCCACTCGGGCGCAATTCTTTAAGTCCTTGCCGTTCCATCACTTATGGAAACCTGTCTTTCGAGACAGTGCGGCGTGAAACGGTTTACTACCCGTTTTACTACCCATTTCGTTTTGGGAACCGCAGGCCATGAAAAAGCAACAGCTGAAGTACGCCCTCCACAAAGCAACAGGGCAAGCCCGTGTGCGAATCAACGGGAAGTCCATCTACCTTGGCGAGTACGGCTCCGAGGAATCCCGTGGTCGCTACGACGAGTTGGTGATGGACCACATGAAGGGCACTCTCAATGTGACTTTCTGCAAGTTGACGATCGCCCAGCTGTGCATTGCCTACGTCAAGCACGCCAAAAGTTGCTGCGTCAAGAATGGACGAATCACGTCCGAAGTCTCCAACATCCAGGTGGCTTTGCGGCCGTTGCACTTCAGTGAAGTTGCCAATTGAACGGCTCGGCGGTCTGGGAAAATCGGCGTCAATAGCCACTCGGGCCGCTCTAATGCGAACGTGCGAATCCCGCGCAAGATCTCACGACAGTAGGACAATGAATGGCTGAGTACCAGGCCGACACGGATCTTCGAAGACGTCATTGAATGGAATCTCGTTGGCAGGCTGTGAGAGCGTAGCTGTCGCAAAACGACAAAAGAATTACGCATTATGTCCTGCTGATTGTTTACGGGCATCGGTAAACTGTTTTCGTGTGAAATGAGGAGTAGCCGGATTCGCAGGAATTCAAACGCCAATCGATTTTCCGCCCGAGTTCTCACGAATTCGGCTACATCTCAACTTCTCGATTTCGTCCGTGCGAGGAATAAACCTTACTAGGCACGACAACGTTGTCGCATCGACTCTGCCGATCGTTTGTTTCAAATTCAGCTCCAAGAGCTTGTGGATTGCCATGCATCGATTGCAAACCCTTTTGACAACAGTCCTGCTGATTGTCTCTACGCCCGTCCTTGGACAGGATTCGATCGCGCAGTTTTATCGAGCCGTCAATCTGAACGGTCCTGCGATGGTGATCGACGGCCAGCCATGGGAAGCGGGCGATGCACAGGATCTGCGATTTGAAGCAATGGCGTTTGAGAATCAGGATGTGCCGCTGAAACCAACGACGGACTCCAACCGCGCGAAGATGATTCGCAGCAGCCGTTGGGGGCAGAAGTTCAGTGTCGAATTGCATGGAGTTCCGGCAGGAACTTATCAGGTCTTCGCCTATGTTTGGGAAGACAATGATCCGGAACAGTATGCCATACAGTTGAACGGAAAGACGGTCGTCGCACAGTTCAACAGCGGCACACGAGGGCAATGGAAACGACTCGGCCCATGGAAAACGATCGTCAAAGATGGCAGCTTAAAACTCTCAGCCAGCGGTGGCGCGGCGAATTGTTCGGGCATCGAAGTTTGGTTGGGAACTGGTCAAGTTCCAGATCCATACGTCGCACAGTTCGCATCTACGCCGACTGAGGAACAACTGCACTTTTTCGAAAGCCGCATTCGTCCGTTGCTCATCGATAATTGCTACGCGTGTCATAGCAAGGATGCGGAGGAACTCGGCGGGAACTTGCTGCTGGATTCGCGAGCGGGCATCGTCAAAGGTGGCGCGACGGAATCGTTGATGGTGCCCGGTGATCCTGACAACAGTCTGCTGATGCGAGCCGTCGGGTACAAAGACGCTGACCTCAAGATGCCTCCGGATGCGAAGCTGGCTGACGATCAAATCGCGGACCTCGCCGAATGGATTCGCATGAAGGCTCCTGATCCACGTTCAGAGGACACCGTCGCCGTTGTGAAAGCGAAGACGGAAATCGACTGGACCAAAGCTCGGGATTTCTGGTCGCTTCGGCCATTGTCAAAAGCGGAACCTCCGGCGGTTAAAAATACCGCTTGGCCGACGAACGCTATTGATCAATTCGTCGCCGCGAAACTCGACACTGCTGGATTGTCGCCAGCCCCGGATGCCGACAAGCGAACACTGATTCGCCGCGCAACTTTCGATCTGATCGGATTGCCTCCGTCGCCAGAAGAGATCGACCTATTTATAGCGGATGAAAATCCCGACGCATTTTCAAAAGTGATCGATCGGCTGCTGCAGTCGCCTCAGTATGGCGAGCGTTGGGGGCGTCACTGGCTGGATGTTGTGCGATATTCGGACACCGCCGGCGACAATTCGGACTTCCCGATTCCGCAAGCCTACCTGTATCGCAACTGGGTCATTGGCGCCTTCAATCGCGATCTGCCATACAATCAGTTCGTGCGAGAACAACTCGCTGGCGATCTGATCGGTGGTGACAACGCAGAGGAAAAACGTCAGCGGATCATTGCGACTGGCTACATCGCGAACGCTCGGCGGTTTGGCTCGCGAGTCGATGACTATCCGCAGCACCTGACGATTGAAGACACGATCGATAACCTCGGCCGCACGTTTCTGGCGACGACAATCAATTGTGCTCGTTGTCACAATCACAAGTTCGACCCAGTCACGTCGGAAGACTATTATGCTCTGTACGGAATCTTTCACAGCACGCGATATCCCTGGCCGGGGATTGAACTCGAACAGAGGCAACGAGACTTCGTAACGCTTGCCGCACCCGACGAGGTGAGCCGCATTCAGAAGGAACGCGAGACGCGTCAGAATGAGCTTGATGAAGTTGTTAAACAGTTGAAGAAGCAACGCGACGCGGCCAAAGATGATGCTCGCAAGAACCTGGATCAGCAATTGAAGCAAGCAGAAATCGCGGCACGCGAGCACGCCGCGCAATCGTTGCCCTATGAAACGCTTTACGCTGTTGCCGAAGGGAAGACATTCGAAGATGTGGCTGTGCAGTTGAAGGGCGATCCAACGAAAAGCGGCGAAGTAGTCCCTCGCCGCTTTCTGAAAGTTCTTCATGGCGAATCGTTCGCAGGCAGTGATCAAACCAGCGGACGTCTTCAACTGGCCGACTGGATCGTCGATCACAACAACCCGCTCACCGCGCGAGTAATGGTGAATCGCCTCTGGCTGCATCATTTTGGCAAGGCTATCGTTCAGACGGGCAATGATTTCGGTCGGCACGGACAGCCGCCAACGCATCCGGAATTGCTCGACTGGCTGGCTCAGCATTTCATGGATTCAGGCTGGTCGATCAAGGCAATGCATCGCACAATCATGTTGTCTCACACGTATCGAATGAGCAGCACTCGATCAGCCGCTGCGGTGGAACTCGATCCCGCCAATCAACTTCTGTCGGCGTATCCTCGCCATCGTCTGGATGCGGAAGCAATTCGTGACACGTTGCTGTTACTCAGCGGTAATCTTGATTCGACGCCCGGCGAATCGCATCCGTTTCCGCCGCAAAGCGAATGGAAGTTTACTCAACACAACCCGTTCAAAGCCGTGTATGAATCGAATCGTCGCAGTGTGTATTTGATGACTCAACGAATCCAACGGCATCCTTATCTGGCGATTTTCGATGGGGCCGATCCGTCAACAAGTACTCCTTATCGTTTCACAAGCACCACGCCGCTGCAGGCTTTGTATCTACTGAATGACAAGTTCGTGCATGAGCAGGCTGCCGGGGTGGCGAAGCGATTGCTGGCAGATTCCAACGACGATTCAGTTCGGATTGAACGTGCATGGTTGCTGATGTTCGGACGTTCGCCGGAGACTGATGAATCCGGAGTCGCCTTAACGTTTCTCAAGAATGCTCGCGCCGAACTTTCTTCAAGGGGAATTGACGGCGGAAGCCTGGATCTCGAAAGCTGGCAGGCCTTGTTGCGTTCGTTGATCAGAACCAACGAATTCGTGTATCCCGATTGACTATGTTTTCATTTTGGATCGAATCAATGTCGTCAAAACCAACTCGCCGCCATGTTGTGCAAAGCCTTGCCGCTGGCTCGCTGCTGATGCCAGGCCTGTTGTCGCAGCTTCTGGCAGAAGACAACAGCAGTGATCCGCTATCGCCGAAGCAGCCGCATTTTCCAGCGAAAGCGAAGCGTGTCATCTTTATCTTTTCCAACGGCGGCGTGTCGCATATGGACACGTTTGACCATAAGCCCGAACTCTTCAAAGCCGATGGAAAGATGACCGGCATCGGCGGCGGATTGTCGAATCAGCAACGAGTACTCCTCAAGCCGCTATGGGAATTTCGACCGGGCGGACAATGCGGCACACTGGTCAGCGACTTGTTCCCGCACCTGCGTGAATGCATGGACGACATTTGTCTGATCAAGTCGATGAACTCGAACGACAACGAACATTACAATGCGACGCTTGGCATGCACACCGGTTCGTTCTTCTTCACACGCCCCAGTATTGGATCATGGGTCAGCTATGGGCTTGGCACCGTCAACAGTAATCTGCCATCGTTCATGGTTCTGGCGGCTCAGCTTCCATACGCGGGAACTCAGGTCTATGGCAACGATTTCCTTCCAGCGTATCATCAAGGTGTACGAGTCATCCCGGGAAAAGAACCGATTGTCGATCTGGAACGCCGCACGCCGCAGGAAAAAGTGCAACAACTGGAACTGGGTCTCGCTGCCGCATTGAACGCTCGACATCTGAAGCGGCGTAGCAACGATCAGGAACTCGCCGCTCGGATCCGCACATTCGAAACCGCTTTCCACATGCAGACGGAAGCTCGCGAAGCTTTCGACATCTCTCAGGAAACTCAGGAGACACTGGAACTCTATGGCTTGAAGGATGGACAGTCCGAAGGATTCGGCTGGAAATGTCTTGTCGCACGGCGACTTGCTGAGCGTGGCGTGCGCTTTATCGAACTCATTGACGGCAGCTCCAGCCACAACTGGGATCAGCACGGCAACATGGCGGAACATGCTGACCACGCAAAAGTCATCGACCAGCCTATCGCCGGATTATTGAAGGATCTGAAACGCAGCGGCATGCTCCAGGACACACTGCTGGTATGGACCACGGAATTTGGTCGCACTCCCGGCGTCGACGGCGACAAAGGTCGCGGTCATCACAGCGCGTGTTTTTCATCATGGATGGCCGGTGCCGGAGTCAAAGGCGGCATCAGTTACGGCAGCACCGACGACATCGGCGCGACCGTAGCAGAAAACCGAGTTCACGTGCACGACTTTCATGCCACCATTCTGCACCTGCTGGGAATCAACCACGAGCGTCTCACGTACCGCAACGCTGGCCGCGATTTTCGACTGACCGACGTGCATGGGAATGTTGTGCGCGACATCCTGAGCTGAATCACATTCCTGGAATCCGCAGGCATAGGATCATTCGCAATATCGCTTCGAACACTTTTTGCTTGCGTCATATTCTGCTTCTCACCGTTTGCAATCTTTGCGGAGCAATGGAATAACGGAATCTCAGATTGGTCGAAGCGACCCGATCCAGCAATCGGAGAATGGGGGTTTGACCGTCCGAGTCTTCCGAGGGGCCTTTACGTTCACGGGATTACGGTCGCAGTAGGCCAGAAGATTGCAAATCCCGTGATCTATGACAACGATGTTTTCGACAATGTGTTCGATGACGAATTGGCTTTCGCCATGGCGAGTACCGGGAAAATGAATCTGGCTGGTTTGATTATCACGCCGCTCCTGACTGATGGCTGAGAATTTTCTAAGCCTGATTAGATCCGCACGGCCGTTGACGCCAGAGATCGCGCAGAAGAATCTGGCCTCGATATGACGAGAATTCCTCCAGTCACTGTTGGTACCGAAGCGGAGAGTGAGAAAACTGGCGAAAGAAAGGACTCTGCAGGGGCACGTCTGTACGTGAAGCTCATCAATCGACAATTCGACAAAGATCCACAACGACCGGTGATCGTCAATATGGGCGGACAGTCGGCAACGCTTGCGTCTGCTTTTGTCATCGATCCTTCGATCGCTCGCAAATGCATCGTCTATTACACGGACATCAGGGTCCGCATGTGACGTAGTTTACCTCGGAAAACGAAGACCTCGTGAAGCAGTTTGCGATGCGCATTTTGATCGATAAGAATGCGTACGCAAATCGATGATCTGTCAGGAGTGCTGGCCGCGATGCAGTGGAATATCTCCAGGACCGGTTCATCGCCCGATCTTATTTCGGAAGCAAATCGGGATTCTTTCTTTTTTCGCAGGCTGCAGTATGAAGTCGGCGGCGTGGGCTATAACATCGAAAGCAAAGGCGATCCGGTGTCTGGCGAATTTGAATCATCAGAGAATCACCTGGTCTATTACGTGGTTCATCGGTAATGTGATCGAGCTCGATTATTACGCCTTGTCGACGACAGAAGCTTATCTCGACTTGGTCGTTGACCGATGCTGGAAGAATTTACTGTTGACGCCTGGACTCCCAATATTCCTGGTTTGGGGCTATTTTTCGGCGCGGCAATAGCGTGCAACGGGACAGCGTGTTGTGAGAAGTCCGTGGCACTCTCAGCAGCATCACGTGTCCCGCGCTGGATAGTGTCTATTGCGCGATGACTGTTGCCGCCCCATCAGTATTCGAGCCGTCGGCTCATTGCGAAGCGGATCGCAACTGGTATTCATTGTGCTGCTTTGAATCAGTCATTTATGACTTCAGCGACAAAGAATCAACGCGACAAACTGCGTCGATGCGACCTACGTGCGATCGACCGACTCAAGTTTGTATGTAGCCGTTCGCTGCTCCAGTTACATCGGCCGAGCGTCCAAAGGATTTTGCGAGACCTTCCAGGGCGTCATCAAACTGACGGTGAGCCAGGCACGTTTTCCAATGATGCTCGCATGGGGCGGCATTCGTTTCACTTTTTCATGCATCTACCGTCGGCTGCAATATTGCTCGTGATTTGCTAGTCTCCCGCTTTCGGCATTTTGAACAATCACTCCGACATCAGAAGTGAACCTTATGAATCGTGAATCCATCCACCGTCGACTATTCTTGACTGCTGCCGCAGGCAGTTCGTTCATGGCAGGAATCTGTTCGCCACTTCTGGCGCAGGACGGCGAAAAGGTATCCGAACCCAAGGGACAGGAAGGAAAGCCTGCAGGCCCACTGGAAGCGACCTTTGAACGGGACTATGACGCTCCGGCATTCAAGCCTTCATGGAAGAAAGAGCAGCTGAATCGCCAGATGATTCAGGACTTTGTCATTTTCGCTCATTCGGAATTGGAGATGACAACGAAGCTTCTGGACCGCGAACCAGGACTGCTGAACGGGGCCGTCGACTGGGGCAACGGCGATTTCGAAACGGCACTTGGTGGTGCATCACATATGGGCCGCCGTGATATCGTGACATTTCTGCTCGAACGCGGTGCGCGCATTGATATCTTCTGTGCCGCTATGCTCGGACAGCTGGACGTGATTAAATCGTTCCTGATTTTGCAGCCGACGCTGATCGACGCAAAGGGGCCTCATGGATTCAGTCTGCACTTCCACGCTCAGGTCGGCGGCGATGATGCCAAAGAAGTGCTGGACTATCTGCAGTCCATCAAAGAGATCGAACTGAGGCCTGTGCCGTTCCTGAAGAAGAAATAGAAGAGCTCGAACGAGTGACGACAATTGAGTGATATGCTACTGAGGAGCCGCTCTGCTCTTTTCATCTGCCAAAGGACGACCGATTCCCCGCCGCCCCGACTCCTCCTCAGTCGCCTTCTTGCCCAGCATTGGCAATGACGACAATCTGGTGGATGACTCATTGACTTCAGTCAGGTTATGCTATTCACAACTTAAACCCGAATCTGTTTCTATCGGCCCCGTTACACAATTAGACCGGTTCTTCCGGGAGTTTAGTGGCAATTTAGGGCAGGTTTCAGGGACAGTTTTCCGCAGAAGAAGAGGATACGAGTTCTGTAGTTTTGAAAGGACTTGAATCCTCGGGCGTTGGACTTGATGGCTTGGATGCGGCTATTGA
>JBGSVD010000129.1:0-18383 GCA_041753135.1 Planctomycetaceae bacterium | reverse complement strand
GACTTTGAATGCCAGCCCGAACGCTCGTGCAGCCTGAAGGCTGGCATCGGAATAAAGTGGAAATGGAACGGAATTCTTCTCGGCGTTGCCTTTGGAATTCTCCGGCGTGTCCGGGCTGATACCCACCAGATCTGCACCCAGTGCCTGAATCTCCGGATAGGCCTTGACCAGCTCGCCGGTATGCCGCGTACAAATCGGACACCAGCCGCCTCGGAAGAATACCAGAACCACGGGACGTTTTTCATGGAGAGACGCGATCGTGACTTCTTCACCATCCGCTGCTTGCACGGAGACTTCCGGAACTTCGGCCCCAGCTTTCAGTGGCGTCGTGGCTTTCGCTTCTGAGGCTATTGGGGCATCTTCTGCCATTACAACCGAAGACAACATGCAAATGGCAGCGGCAAAAACAATGGTCAACAAGGGAATGCTCCTGAAATGTGGGAACTGTGATCGACAGGCATTGCTGCGTTGCATTGTGATGTACTTCGAAAGTAACGTTGATTTACCTAAGAGTTTGCAACGCTGCGTTTCTTTTGCGAAGCGTCATGCAGCCTGTGGCATGAAGCTTCGACGTCCGGTATCTCGCAGCGCATCAGTAGAAACCTGTCGCCACGATGGGTGTTCTGCGGTCATTCGGTACTGCTCGAAATATGCCTTGTTCGACTTGATTCGCGCGCAATCCGGTGCCAGCATGAGAGCTTCGTCAAAGGTAGACAGCACCGTGCTGGGCGGGTATCCCAATGTTGCTTGGCAAATTGCAATCCATTCAAGACAGTCAGCGGTAACCTGAACATGCCGCGATCGTCGCAATGCCTCACCGGAATACCGCAGGCAATTCTCCACTTGACCTTTCATGAGCGAGAAGTGTGCGAGGAACAAATAAGGCCACACAAGTACCGAATGGAGTCGTGTTGCCTCAGCGAAATCTGCCACGCTCCTCTCTGTGTCGGTACCATAGAGATGAATTCCACGTGCCACTCTGAGAGCATCGTTCTCGGGAAACATCACCAGCCCCTCGTCGAAGCATTTCAATGCCTTATCGCTGTGACCGACATGTTCATAGCAAAATCCAAGCAGGGAAATTGCTCCAGCCAACACGCCTGGATCCTCGTTTGCTTCTCCACTTACCTGAAGCCGCAGTATCGTCTCTTCAAATATCGGAATCAATTCCTCTGTTCGACTCATTGCCGTTGCGGTATCCATGTGGCGCGTAGCGGCGAAAGCGATGTCGGCAGCCTTATAGACGAATTTTGCCGCGTATGCGGAAGGGTCTTGTAAAACACGAATCGATTCAGCAATAGCAGCCTCTGGACTTCCCTTGGCAAGGGCAGCAAGCCACATGAATCGAAAATTTGAATTCTGCGGATAGAGATTGGCTGCTTTTAGAAAAAAGTCGGCAGCAGCCAGTGGCTCTCCGGCTTCCGACAGAATACTGCCTCGAACGTAACTCAATTGCCAGAGTTCAAGATGATCTTGTGCCTTGCGAAGCAAAGTCATCGACTTCGCATAATCTCTCACATTTCTGGCGTTGAATGAATCGCGAATGAATGAATCAGCCGTCGGAGTCTTTGGCAAAACCTGATGTTCGAAGTCGCTCGACAGCGAGTAGAAATCTGCAGAGATTCCGTTAAGGCATTCAACTTCCTCAGCGGTCAAGTTCTCTGCAGGCTGGTCCATAGAATCTCGCAATGCTTCACCTGCCGCCGTTTCATCTGTGCCACCGCGAATGAGTTCGTGCAGATTGCGCAACAATGACAGGTATCTACGAAACGCCGGATTGAAGAAAAACTGTTGGCTCATTGTGTTCATGACTCGTCAATCTGCCATTGCTCGCGAGTCGCAGCAAGAGCCGCTTGAAAGGCCCCCACCGACATTTCCCTGCCAGGTGCCAGATTTCCCTTGCTTGTTCTGCCAGGCTTTAAAACCAGAATAAGTTCGTCATTGAAATTGCAGTCGGCAAATGCACCTTCGCCAATGCGAAAACACGACAGCGAATTGGAGCCAGTTGCTCCGGGAAACACCGGGGTCAGTCGCTTTGGAATTAGATGACCTGGCAAAGACCTCCAGTTTTCAGCCACGGACATTCCCCGCCGGTTCAAAATCACTGTCTGAGTCTCTGTGACGTCAATATCCGCGTTTTCGTTGGGTGGAACCCTTACACCCAGTTCTTTGGAATTTGATCCACACACAGGCAACTGGTCATTGTCCGACTTCATTGGACGATACATCAACGGCATCGCTGCAATCTTTCTTCAATCAAGTAGCGTCTACGCAACTCCAAGAACGTCCATCATAGCCACGTCGGTAGCCGAATCAAAGTCGGATATCATCTGGACTGAGTGGACCCGGTGGATTTGGTGGATTGGCTGCAGAACTACGAACCGGTACCCACCTGTGGCATTGGAAATTCACTGTACGGGGCTGGGATGAAAATCTGCGGGTCTCGTTCACTGCTTGATCGTATATCGACAGGCTCTCCGAAGTCAGGAATCGGCAACTCAGAACCAGGTGCAGTGAAAACTCCTGGGGACAACTCCGAAAACGCTTCGGAGTACGACACATCCGCACAGCCACATCCGGCATCGTTGGCGGAGTTTTTGCTGCCGCCCAACAGTTTGTCCTTCAACGGTTCCACCTTTGGAGACACCTTCGACCAAGCTCGATAAGGCCCTGCCGCGAATGCGACACCCAGTGTCGGGCATTGGTCGTTGAGTGCCCAGTTGTAGCCGAGATATTCAAACTTCCAGCCAGGATGACATGAAAGCCACTGGCGATCTTCAGCAGGAAGATACTGAAACACGGTCTGGACGACTTGATGATCTGTCTGCCCAAAGTCTACACGGTACCATTTCAAAATCGGCGACATTTTCACGGTTCTCGTCAACTTCGACAGGTGAAAACGATTTCGATCCGCAAAGAACTCGCGGGCGTTGTCGTCCAGTTGCCAGTGCAGTTGCTCTGCCGTGTACGCTCGGTTGCGCAGGCGAGGACAGCCCTTAGCGGCGCAAACCAGGGCGAAGTGAATTCGAGGATCACCCAGCGGACGCAGCACGTCGTTTTCGATACCGTTCAATGACAGATAGCGGTCGCCCGCCCAGAACTGCAGATCATCAAAGATCGCAAACTGAGCGCGTTTGCCATCGATTCGCTGAATGCTTGCGACTGGATATTCACGCAGGATGCCCCAGATCGTCAGAGCATTGTAGGCGTTGATGTAATAGGCCATCATTGCCTCATCGTTGGATGGCAACAAAGGATCGACTTGTGACAGCGAAGTGATGTAGGCGCAGAGTTGATTCATATCGCAGCGACTGTCCTGCCAGTCGCTGTAGCACACCTGACCATCGCAGTCGATATAGTGCTGCAGCATCACATCCAAAGCGGCGTGGGAAATCTGGTCAAACGAAACAGACCCCGCAGCGGAGCCATCGGCAGAAACTGCCGGACCTCCAAAGCGAAGCGCGTCGCCTGCCCTTGAAATCTTTCCGGTCGCGACGACGATCGCAGTCAGCAGGAGCAGCATTCCGAGTGTATGAATACAGCATGCAAGTTTAGAGCAGTGCGTGCGCAAGAGTTCGACTCCAGGGGGAAGACACACGAAACGTATTGATCTGCTTGTGTGTTCGGAAAATGCAAGAAGTCGCAGTGTGAGGGACATCACACTGGACTCTGTCCCTGAAGCATTGGAGCGACACAGGTCCGATTAGAGAAGCGAGGGGAAATGATCTTGCTATCGTGGCCGTTCTAAGAGTTCGTACAAGACGTTATCCGTAAAGCCCGGATCGGATGTCAGCCCCAGGTGATCGGTGAACAAGAATGTGACATTGGACCAGGTAATTGGGCCTTCCATGCGAGGCGACCATTCTCGATCCACGGTTTGGCGTTCATCCATCAAGGCACTGGCACGCAAGACCGTTCCGTCACCGGGAGCTTGTTGTGACACCTTCAGCGTCTGAGATGTCGCGTCAGCGGTCAGTCGAGAATCCGTCATTTTGGAATCCCCGGCGACCAGGCTGATGGATGTTCCCTCCGGCGGTCGGGCCGCGAGGTCGATTGCGTGATGAAACTGACGAGCCTGCCAAAGTGACTTCATCAAATGATCTTCTGCAATTTGTTGACGCTGGACGGCACTGTTTGAAGGCAGCAGTAACTTCAGTGTGTCGTGTTGTTTGGGATTCATCAGGCCCCAGCCATATTTCTTCCATACATTCCAGTCGTATAGGTTGATTGGTTTTCCTGTTGCGCTATCCACAACGGATCCGTGGCGCGGTCGTGGCATCAACTGGTAGACCGAGGGCATTGTTCCCAGAACTGCAGGTTCATAACGCGGAAACCATCTGGAATACTGAACTCCATTGATCAGATTCTCCATCGCCATCAACGAACCAGCGTTGGGTGTACCGACAACGATCAGTTTTTCGACGTGTCGAGCACCTTCCCAGGTGAGTTCCGGTAATTCACCGCCCTCCGGCAACGACTGATTACCGTATCGCAGGTAGTAACGTGCGATCAGGCCGCCCATTGAGTGAGCGACGATGTCGAATCGAACGGGCGCAGCGGCAGTTCCGAAGCGTTTTTGCCTTTCTTCCTGAACATAGGCGGTCTTTTCCCGAATGAATTCATGCAGATTCGCAGCATTCTCGGTGCAGTCGCGGCGCCAATCGTAGTGAAATTCGAAACACGTGAAATGATCTTTGCCATAATCAACTGCGCCCAGACTGGCCACAGTCTCAGAGCGATAGCCAGCGACTCCCATCGTAGACAGAATGTCCCGGTAGGCGTGAACTTCAACCGGAATTCCCAGAATCCTGATCTCGAAATCGTCCAGAATTCCGGATGCAATCTTGTTGTCGCGAAGTTCCGAGAGAGGTTCTCGAAATCCCATCGGTAACGCCACCAAATGAGCGTCTTCGCCGCGAAATTTCTTCAAAGCTGCGATCCGAAATGCGCCCCAGGCGACATGTTTGCTGTCCGGATCAACCAGCTTCGAACCCAGCATGCCCGGAATCACAATGATCGGATTGCGATGACCATCGTTGGATTGTGCCGCTCGCGAATAAATGCGGCCTAATTGCGGCGTCGCATCGTCCGCCGCTGTGAGAAAACTGACCGTTTGATATGTGCTGGCAGACGAGGCTGGTGAGGCTAATCCGGGTGCCAGGGAGAATGCTGTGGATGCAGACGCATTGGTTTTCGTCTGTTCAGACGAATCGTGGCCGGGGGAAACTCCCAGGAACAGGCACGATAAAAAAATCAAACTTCGCATGTGCATTGATGAAATCCGTTTCAAAAGCAGTGCCGTTGATGGGCTCGCTGACTAATTGCGACGCCAGCAGCGTCGCTTCGGCAACAATTGCGGGTTGCTGCTTCGGAAGACAGTGTAGTCGGTGAGACGGTATCGGTGTTGTGAGGTCGCTCACACAACGCAACCCGTGAGACAGGATAAAATCCGACATTGTGACGGCATTCGTGCCTGCGTCTCGATTTCGCTGGAAAATGCGAGATGCAATCGACGGCCAATACGACCACAGCCGACGACGATCAGTGCGAGTCGCATGAGGCGACTTTTGTTCATAACAAGCGACATGGATGTATGATGACCAACCACCGGGATCCTGATTCTTCTTTGCTTTCGTTGCTGACTCCTGCGGCTGTTGAGTACCGTCGTGCCGAACATCCGGCGGAAGCGAATCAAGCGTCGTTGCCACACCGTCAGGGGAGTTCGCCTTCAACTGCGACTGCGGACACGAAGGCCGGCCAAAAGTATTTCTCGACGGTGCCTGTTCAGGAAATCGTGCCAATCATCAACAGTCGATTCGAATCCAGTGTCAGCGGAATTTATGTGATTGGCGATGTCACCGGACTGCCTCTGGTGAAAGTTGCTGCCAATCAGGGTGTTGCAGTCATTGCGGCGATGAAGGCGGCTGGGGAGTTCACTGGGTCCGGCGATCGGGAAGGGCTGGATATCGTCATTATTGGAGGCGGACCCGCTGGCCTTTCTGCGGCAGCAGAGGCCGAAAAACTGGGAGTTCGCTACGTCGTCCTGGAACGTGATCGACTCGCCAGTACCATCCGCAGTTTTCCACCAGGAAAGAAGGTTTATGCTGAGCCGCAGTTTCTCCCCAACGTCAGTCAGCTTGATGTCGCGGAAGATGTTGACAAGGATGAATTCCTGCAACGGATTTCATCGCTGGTCGAACTGAAGCAACTGAAGGTTCAGGAAGGTGCTGACGTCAAGCACGTCCGCCGTCTTGGAGATCATGACTTTGAAGTGATCACGGAAGGCGGAAAGGTTTTTCCGACAAGGATGGTGCTCGTCGCCATAGGACGCCAGGGGCAACCGCGACTGCTGGAATGCCCCGGTGCGGAGAAATCTCACAAGGTCACCTACCGGCTGCATTCACCAGAAGACTATCATCAGAAAGATTTGCTGGTTGTCGGCGGCGGCAACTCGGCCATCGAAGCGGTCTTACTGCTGAAAAACGATAATCGCGTGACATTGTCGTATCGTGGAGACAATTTGTATCGGGCGAAAGAAGAAAACCGCAGGCTGATAGAGCACGCTGAGCAGGAAGGTCGCGTCACGATTCTGTATCAGAGCAGTGTCAAAGCGATTGACGAAACCGAAGTCGAAATCGATGTGGCGGGAAGACGGCGACGGATCGCCAACGACAACGTGATTGTTCAGATTGGCACGCTTCCTCCGATTCCATTCCTGATGGACATGGGGCTGGAGCTGGATGGTATCTGGACACTGCGGCGTGTGCTGATGTCCATGGTGGGACTGCTGGTTGGATTCCTGATCTACTTTCAGGCCAAACATTTTGTGCTGCTTCCCGAAAAAGCAGGTGTCGGCAAAATCCTTGTGCCTTTTGCGAACGCTCTGCGGCAGGCTCCCGTTCCCCTGACGCTGGAAATGTTGTTTAATTCCGTGCTTCCCGTCATCTGTGCCGCATTCTACATGGCATGGATCGTTAACAAGCAGAGATCTCTGCGACGACTTCCGCCACTGATTCGATTTTCGCACACCGGAACGTGGTTGATTGCAGGTTCGCTGCTGTATGTTGCTGGGCAAGTTGCACCAACTTTGTTAACCCTGAACGCCGCTGAGGCAGGGCCAGGACCTTATTATCTGCCCGGCTTGTCATGGGTGTTTCGAGTGGTCCCGACTTACTTTTCGAATCTCTACGGCTTCTACTATCTGGCCTACTTTGCAGCGATCACGGGCTTTGGACTGTATTGGGCGAAGAAGTCCGGGCACCGGCTGGTCTGGCGTCGGAATCTCACCATCATTGCGACGCAGTGGACGTTGTGGTGGGGGATTCCGACGTTTCTTGCGATGACGCTGGGACGCAACGCGTGGACGCCCGTTGCATCGAAACTCATCAATGCGTGGCCGCTGAACATGACGGCCTTCCGGGTCGATCCGGTCGTCCATAACGGCGATCCCGAATGGTGGTCGCTGGTCGCTGTCGCGGGCGTTGTCTGGGCCGTGTTTCTGACGTTTGTCGTTATTCCTCTGTTCACGATTCGCTGGGGAAAAATCTACTGCTCGTACATCTGTTCATGTGGAGCCCTGGCGGAAACTGTTGGCAACGGTTTCCGACATCGTGGTCCCAAAGGTGATACTCCACGACGCTGGGAACGAATGGGATTCGTTTTCATTGCGCTGGCGTCCGTGGCAACGGTGGCCGATCTGTTGGGTATTCCCGGACCGTTCGAGTGGTACAACACTTATGTGGGCACGGCTCTCGCGGGAGCGGTCGCGATTGGGCTCTATCCGTTTTTGGGGCAGCGCGTCTGGTGTCGCATGTGGTGTCCGCTGGCCTTTTGGATGAACTTCTGGGGCCGCTGGTCAAAGTTCAAAATCACGGCGGTCAAAGGCAAGTGCATCGACTGCAACGTCTGCAATCAATACTGCCAAATGGGCATTGATATCAAATCCCTGGCATTGCAGGGGAAATCCGTCACGCTGGAGACAACTCCGTGCGTGGGCTGTGCCGAATGTGTCGTTCGCTGCCCGATGGATGTGCTGCATCTGGGTGATCGCGAAGTACCTTCCCGAGCCACATCACTACTCCCGATTCTCTCCTTCGGAAGTGCCGACGCGGCATGACGAGTCCTCACATGAGAGTCCTGTCGCAGCATTTCGTTTCAACTGCATTCAGCAACAACACAGGGATGGATAAAATGTCGAAAACGAAGTCCGGATACTACGGCAGATTCTTCTGGATCGCCGCGATTTCGTTCCTGGTACCCCTTGTCGTGGCTTACAAGGCGTTTGATGCGGTACGTCCGGCGACGAAGCCCATTCCTCATCCGGACACATCCGGCGTCGATCACGCCCTCTGGGACTATCTGCTGAAAAGTTACGTCTCAGAAGGGCTTGTCGATTACGACGGGATGGCCAAAGACTACCTGTTTCGCTCTTACCTGAAGCAGTTAGCGGAATGCCGCCCTTCGGCACTGACCGAAGAGCCCGAACGACTGGCGCTGTTGATCAATGCGTATAATGCGTTTGTGATTAACGGCGTCATCAGTCACAAGATCAGGGATTCGGTGATGAACTACCAGTCACAGGGGCGCGAGTTCTTCGATATCCCCGAGCACATTCTGGCAGGACGAACGATGAGTCTGAATCACATTGAGCATGAAGTGATACGAAAGATCTTCCGCGAACCACGTGTTCATGTGGCATTGGTTTGTGCAGCTCGGAGCTGTCCGTCGATTAGAGCAGAAGCATACACCGGGCCTCGCCTTGATGCACAACTGGCTGACCAAAGCTACCTGTTCGCCAACGATGCCCGTTACGTCTCCGTTGATCCCGCGAGTGGCGAACTTCTTCTCAGCCCGATTCTGAATTGGTATGGCGACGACTGGACGAATGAAGGCGGATATCTCAAATGGCTTCTGCTCCGCACCGCTCAACCGGAAGTCCGATCGGCACTGGATACTATGCTGAAAAATGAGCCAGACATTCGCTGGAATGAATACGACTGGTCCCTGAATACCCAACAACAGTCGGGGACGTCCGGTGCAATTAAGCCTGTCAGTTTTGGCTCGGGATCTGTTCCAAACGAATAAGCATGCGTCCATGCAGAATTTGGGAAAGGGAGGTACAGATGTGTCGCATGCAACTGTTGCTGCTGATCTCTGTCGTTGCGTTCACTCTTACTGGCTGTGCTGCGTTGACCAGTCAGGACCGATCGACCGTCGGTTGCAGCAGCCTCAATGATGAAGGCAATAACAGCGCTGGTCCGGAGATCGTGGTTGGTCACTCAAATCAAATTGTAGATGCTACCGGGTGGGTGCTTGGCATCCCGGCGAAGTTGTCGTTATGGGACAGACGTGCCGATAATCACGACGTGTCACCCGAAACCGTGGCAAAGGTCGCACGACATCTGAGAGAGCACGAGATGGACTCTGTGATGGTCCGAGTGAATCAGTACGATCCGCTGGGTGAGTGGGCTCGATTGTGTCGCAACAAGAACATTCCGCTTGGCTGGCGAATGACAGGAGGAGCATTTGATGTATTGAAGTATACATTGCTGCCTGGGCGACTTTTTGGCGAAGACTGGTACAACCCATTTACTGAGTCACTTCATCTCTACTCAGATATTCCGTCACTAGGAATCAACGAAGCCGTCTACGCGCGTCAGGTGCGCGACCACAAAACGCCCGGAGCCTATGCGACTATCAAAGTGGTTCCGGTACTCGGCATGTGGCACGAAACAAAATCAACCCAGGAAGCACTGGAATACATTTCCAAAACCGGAACCGCTGAAGAACGTGAAGAAGCGTACCGCATTCTCTATCCATCTTACGGCGGCAACTGGGGAGCCGGGCTCGGTTCAGTGATTCCCTTCGGTAGTGCCTATATGCGAATGGTCGGAGCCATCTTTGGGCATGCAGCCAATGGCGTTCGGAGCGTTGTGGATGCGAGCGAAAACCAGAATTGACGATCCCGAACACTTCTTAATGATGGTTGTCTGCGGCAACGACTCCGTGATCGAGCAGTCTTGTTGTGTGGAACGAGCCACTACGCGAGCGAAAACTAAAGTTCGCGTGGCATTACTTTCGAATTTGCAAGTCGTCTGAGGCGATGTCTGCTGCATCAATGGTTTTCACACGAACAGTTTGCGTTGTCGGCTTTTTTGTGGACGACTTCGATGCTTCGTCATGTGCGGAACCTTCGAGTAGAGGGACCACATTTCCCGTCAGAAGAACGGGCTGACCGATCAGCAATTCTGCCGCAGTCCTGGTCTTTTGACCGGAAGCAAAATCCAGTTGCCAGGTTTGATCGTCTGTGCGAATTGACAGGTCAGGAGTGTCGCGAGTTTGCGACAGCGCGGCTCGTAAAGTGCCTCGTATCGTTACTTTTGCGTCTTCGTCACTCTTGCTGCCGGAATCAGCTTCTGTGAGCTTGTTCACGTCAACAATCCAGCGGACCATGTCTTCGGTCCCGATCACTTTTCTCAGCGCGCCGGTCACGACGACGGGTTCATTATGATGCCGCTTTGCGAATTCCCTGCTGTCATCATCCGGCAGTTGCAGCTCCCAGATCATACGACGAAACGTAATCGTGGTGCCCGTTGTCTCACACCCGACTGCTACGACTCCGTGGCGGAGTCGACCGTTACACTGCACGAAAACAGAAGGCTCGGGTTGATCCTCTTCAAAGAACGCTTCATCTGCGAGCAGGAAGACCGAGCAGGTGCAGACCGACAAGAAAAGGGAACTAATCAAAAAGAATCTTTTGTTCATGGAAGTTTCAATCTGCAGGAAGAGGTTCTCAGGTACTGAACCGGCGAAGGCTCAGCCCATATCCCCTCGCGTAAATAGGGGAGGCGTACGGGAGAAATTGGGGAACAGGCGTGGTCAGTCATGATTCGGGATAAGATTTATTGCAAACGACCGGGGTCGAGGATCATACGGTTCTCGACCAGTCTCTTTCGTTTCGGAATATCCACGATGGGTGGACCCGCCGGAGGAGACGAACCACCGGGTGAAGACTTCAGCAGGAAAGTCAAGTCAAGGACGCCGCCCTGCACTTTTGCCGGTGCCGAATGTCCCCAGAAATCACGGAGTGCGGCTACAGGCCTGGCATTTTCAAAAATCAGATCCCGCACTTTGTTCATTTGGGCCGGATCCTGCGACGGTGAGTTAAACGTACTGGCCCAGACTAAAGCGGCCGCCCCGGCGACGTGTGGTGTTGCCATTGAAGTTCCACTGAGTGATTCATAACCTTTATTTCGAACAGTGCTCACGATATCAACGCCCGGCGCGCCGATATCGACGGATTGCCTGCCGTAGTGACTAAACGAACCACGCTGATTCTTTACGTCAATCGCACCAACGGAGATCACATTCAACTGCCGCAGAGAAGAAGGATAGCTGGGGCGCCGGTCATTATCATTTCCTGACCCAGCTGTATTCCCTGCGGCCGCAATAAACAGCACACCTTTTCTTTCAGCTCGCGCAACCGCCTCTGCGAGTTCTGGCGGAGCGTCCGGCCCGCCCCAGCTATTCGAGAGAATGTGTGCACCATTCGCGACGCCCCAGTCAATGCATCGTATGGCATCAGAGGTTGCCCCGGAGCCATCCGGCCCCATGAAACGCAACGCCATAATTTTTGCGTTCCAACTCACGCCCGTGACGCCAACTCCGTTGTTTCCGACGCCAGCGATTGTGCCCGCGCAGTGGGTGCCGTGATCCTGTTCGTCCATGGGATCATCATCATTGCTGTAAAAATCGTAGCCATGCTTTCCCCCGCGAGTCCACATGTTGGCCTGCAAATCGGGATGTCGGTAATCGACACCAGTGTCGATGACACCGACAACGACATTCGAGGCGTCATTAGTCACCGGCCAGACATCCACGGCACCACAGTTCTGCATTCCCCATAAACGGTCTAACAATGGATCATTGGGTCGACCGTTGGAAGTGGCTGGAGGCGCTTCGCCTAATTGCGAAACCGTCACAATGTAATCCGGGCACGCATAAGACACGGCATCGTCGGCCATCAGTGCTGCAACCGTCGCTGCAGTGACTGTGGCTGCATCGGGTTCAACAAGCAGAAATGAACCATGTTCGTAGTCCTGAATCAAGTTCAGTCCCGCTGCTTGCAGCGTGGCATTCGTCGGTCTGGAGTTCGGATTTTCATAACTAATGAGCAGCCGAGTGGAACGTTCTGAGACTGGCGGAATATCAGTGTCCACTGAAGCTGCCATGGTCTGCACCGATGCTACCTGTCCCTCGGCCACCTCGTACACTGCTTTCCCATCGCGACAGATGCCTTTGTAATGTGACTTTGCCCGACGGACCAGGACCAATTCGGCTGACAATCGATTTTCCGCACCACATGTCGGGCGCAAGCGGTACGGGTCAGCTGACAGTGGCTGCAGCAGGCTCAGGCAGTAAAAAAAAGCGAGCCAGCAAGTGACACGGCCTGAACATCTCACGCTCAAATTTTCAAACGTTATCCGCGCGTAATGATTCATAAAAACGTTCCTGAAGACAGTATGCCCGATGCGGACGCTATCGCACAAAGAAAATTGGGTAAAGGTCAGTTGCTAACCGGGTATCGGGCGGTTCAGCTTCCTGACAATCCTGAACACGGGCAGCAAGGGAAAAACACAACCGCTCACTTGAGCTTTCCCGGTTGAGCCATTCCGGCGTATATTGCCGCTCACCTCTCGCAAGTGGCAACAAACACCATATGTCTCGGTGGTTGTTTTCTGTGACCTGCAAAATCATACTCCTGTAATCCACCGCACATCGCTGGCAATCAATTGTGGTTTTCACATTGTGGTCCATGGCGGAGCCGGATTGCAGCACTCTCCTTTTGCTGCGTTAAGTAACATGAAAACTCCTTCCGCACAGATGCTGGCAGTCTTTGGGCTGTATTTTGTCGCAACCCTTGTCGCCGGATGCACGCCTTTGGGTGGGGCCGGAGCGTATCCCGGATACTTTCCGACGCCGGGACCAATCGGCTATCCGCCAGTTTCTTCCCTTCCAAATCCAGGAGCACCTCGGTGCTGCAACGTCGGATACCCGGGAAACCCATCCATCCCAGTTGTACTCATACCGACGCCCGTGCCAGGGACATCACCAGGCCTGCCGTTTCCTGGCCCTAACCCGCAACCGGGAACGTCGCCAACAATTCCGGTTGGGATGCCGGGACCAGAAGTTCCTTCGGACAAGTCGCTGGATTTTTGGAGCCCGTGGCCGCTTCCACCTCGCGGGAACTCTTCGGCGGCGGGGACACCTCGCCCCCCACGCAGTGTCAATGCCGCGTCTATTGATCCAGGCAGGTCGTTCGCTGGCGTGGTTGCGCGTCCACAGGATCATTATCTTTTCACATCACAACGTTTTCGAGGCAACACTCGCCAGTTTGACGAGTCGATCGGAAACGATGGAACGGCAGCCGAAACGGAAGATTTAAAATATCGTGGCGGTCGGACAATCCGCGACCTTTCGTACGTCAATTTGTATGTCAGCGGCGACACGCAATGGTCACGAACCGATGTCGAACAAATTGACAATCGCCTTTCTGCGGCGATGAGTGATGCAAATCTGAATAATGTTCTGATGCAGTACTTCGAAAATCAGCCGATTCGATCGACAGCGCTAGCGTCCCACCCACTCGTCGGTTATACCACCAAAACAGTCACTCGGGGTGACATTCAATATATGGTCGGCTGGTTGCATCGCCAGGGGTTTCTGAACTCCTTTGATCTGCGAAACACCGTCTTCAATCTTCTGCTGCCATCCGGGACCGTCCTGACAGTCGATAATCAGGCAACTTTGACTTTGAGTAGCGAAGTTGTTGATGGTGTGCCTGGTGAATCGAACAATGCGATACCTGCGTTCGAAGAAGGCACCTCCCTGGCAGGATTGGCTGGTTATCATGGCTCCGTCCTCACAGCAAACGGTGACCGCGTCTATTATACAGTCAGCGTCTATTCCGAACGTGGTGCCAACGCCACGACGAACGGGATTCCGGTGTTCAGCCTGCCATGGAAGAATGTCGTTGCCACGTTGTATCATCAACTTACTGAAAGCCGTACGAACCCGGATGCAGAGGAGGCAATGCGGAACGCCGCAAACGGTAGCGGAGAACAGTATCTGGGATGGGTCTCAGATTCCGGCATGGAGATTGCTGATTTTCCGATTAGGGCTCGCATTCCGTTGAATAGCGTCTTTCGAGAGGTTTCACTTGCGAATAATAATGGCGTGGTCCCAATCCAGCTGATCTATTCCAACTTTGCGCACGGCCCGGAAGGCCCAATCTCACAACCACATCCCCTGCCTTCACGGTGAAGAATCTGACAGGCCTATCGGGAATCCGATCTGGAATTCCCCTTCTCTGTGTGAAATCTCACAAACGTGCAGGCTTTGTGTAGCGTAGAGTTAAGCAATAAGAAGTTAGTCAACGCCGAGACGTTCGCATCATTCGGATGACTGCCAAGCCATTCATTCACCCGACAAAATTCTCCCAAAAACTCAGCTCATATGAATCGATTTGCCACAACTTCAGCCCATCGAGCCGCACAAGTAGTGCTGGCTGCGTTGATGCTGTGGCCAATAAAGGTGCCGACGGCAGGCTGTTGTATTTTGGCGGCAGCTGGAAATCTCACTTCTGTAACGTGCCAGCATACTTGCGATTGCTGTTGCTTCCGGTCGGAACAACAACGGTCGTCATCGTGCTGCGTGAACCGTGACAACGCAACTTCGCCGCAGTGTTCTGCGGAATGTTACCGAGATTGTGACTGTAACTTGTTTGTGCCCACGCCACGACTCTTCGATTCGCGTCGTGTGACGGATGAACTTAAGCGGCAAGATGGGCCGGCACACATCGTTTGCGACATGGCAGTGATACCGGCGGCAACGTTGACCGACGTCTGCCGCGATGTACTGGCTACTCGGGATTCGACCACTCATAACCTTCGACAAGCCATGCTGTGCGTCTGGCAGAACTAACGAAATCAGGAAATTGAGCATTCGCTGTTTCTATTCTTCCTGAAATCTGTTTGGAGTTTTTGCTATGAGAAATTTCTTGATCGCTGTTGCCGTTTGTGTTGCTGGAAGCTCGATTGCGTATGCTGCTTTGGCAGAAAACGCCTCACCAAAGTCCTCTGTGGCTGGTCCGTGTGCCTGCTGCTCTGACTGCAGTTGCGAAGATTGTCTCTGCTCCGTTCTTAGGTGCGCTTGCGACACGGGTGGCGAGTGCGCATGTGACGCCAACTGCTGTGAAAGTGGTTCGTGTTGCTCCAGCGGCTCGTGCTGCGAGGTCGCAGCCAGCTGTGAATCCGGTTGCTGCGAAGCAAAGTGATTCCCGGCGGTGATTTGGCGTATTGTCGCCGACCATCGATTCCAGCTCCCCGCGTTGCATGCAGCGCGGGGAGCATTTGTGCTTACGCTGGCACAAAGTGTACGGCAACTCACAGATCGCGCAGAAGGCACTGGTTAAGCTGTCGGCTGGGACAATTCTCAGACTTCGATTCCGCTTCATCGTAGGTGGAATGACCATGGACAGCCAGGAAACACGACTCATGTGTTCTTTACACAGCCGCACCGCCTCTTGTTGTCTGTTCTTCCTGGCAGCTACCCTTGCGAACACGGTCCGGCCAGACACAACCGCCTCGGCACAGGAAACCGTGATTGAGCAGTCCGGCGATGCAGATCCAGAGTTTCAGCCGCGCCATGTCCTGCCGCGTCAACCAGCAATTGTTCATCCGCCGATGCTGGCGGCTTCGCAAGTTACCAATCAGGTCACCGAGTCTGACCTTGTTCTGGGTGTAGTGGTCAACGGCAAAGCCCGAGCGTATCCGATCAATATGCTGAACGGGCCCCGTCGCGAAATCATCAACGACACTCTGGGAGATCAACCCATCGTGGCCATGTGGTGCCACCTGTGTCACAGCGCAATCGTGTTTGATCGCCGAATGGATGAACAGGTGCTGACGTTTCAGGTGTCCGGGATGCTCTGGAACAAGACGCTGGTCATGTACGACAGTGAATCGAAATCCCTGTGGAGCCTGCTGCTGGCGAAAGGAATGACCGGGCCGAAGAAGGGTCGGGAGCTGAAAACATTGCCCAGTGAACTCACGACATGGAAAAAGTGGAAGTCGCTGCATCCGGAAACAACGGTACTGAATATGTCGCATATGCAGGACCGCTTTGTCAGAGAATTCTATGACGAGCCGCATCCGTTCGTATTTGGCTTTGTTGCCGATCGTCCCTATCACATCACTCTGGAGACACTCCGTAAGGATCGGGTTATGAACTTGTCACCCGGCGACGACAATCTGGTCGTGACGCTGGACGAAGAAACATTTTCGATTCACCTGTTCAGCCGGAAAGTCAATGAGACACTTCTGTCGTTTGAACCGGTGATTCTGAACAACAAGCCGCCAGTTCTGATGACGGACACTCAAACCCAATCCACATGGGATGCCTATTCCGGAACTGCGATTGACGGCCCGCTCAAAGGAAAGCAACTCACACAGGAAATCGGCACGATTGCCTATACACAGAACTGGAGTGCTTTCTATCCTCGCAGTGAAGAGCTGCCCATCCGAGATCAAAATCAGAAATGATCGATCTGCTGGAAATGACGCATATCATTGCAAGCCGACTTTTCGTCATGCCCCGGTGCCTCGGATGTACTTCGAAATGGAAAACACAGAACAAAGTTTCGCCGCCCTGGCGTTCTCGCCAAACGTGATCCGTCGCTCGAGCCTGATAGCGATGATTGTCGGACTCGTTCTTGTTGCAATCAACCACGGCGATGCCCTGCTTCGAGGCAGCGCAGACAGTTGGCGGTTGTTTCGTATCGCGCTTACGTTCCTGACGCCGTATGTGGTCGCGACAGTTTCGACAGTGCTGAGTATGCGCGATCGAGACGTCGTGGGGAATCGGAAACCGTACGATCCAGAAACCCTTATGAATCAGGGCGACCGTGTTCCGAATCGCCAACAATGCAATCTTTCCACCGAGCCGTTTCTCAAGTGTCTCCCGGCAAACGCCACACTGATGGATGTGTTTTTGAAGTTTCCCAACGTAGCCATTCCACTCATGGGCGTCCATGCAGAACTCATGCATTCGCCATCCCAATTGTCTGCTGCTGAACGCGAATTGCTGGCAGCGTTTGTTTCTGGTCTGAACCGCTGCGACTACTGCAGGGGAATTCACGAGACCGCGTCTCACCTGTTTGGCACCGATTCAATCGTGTTGAAGCAGTTATTGGATGATATTGACACCGCTTCGATTGAAGATCGATTGAATCCAGTCTTTCATTTTTCAAAGAAGCTTACGACGAAATTTTCTGAGATTACTCAAGCAGACATTGAGACAATGCGGGAAGCGGGCTGGCAGGACGAATCAATATTGCAGGTGATATTGATCTCAGGTCTCTTCTCAATGATGAATCGAATCGTGGCGGGCTCTGGGCTGAAATCTGATCCATTTTATATGGAACTTGCAGGACGGCGAATTCATGAAAAAGGCTATTCCGGATTGAGGGATTTGATTCAGGCATCGACAGCGAACGGTGTTTCCTGATCGACGCTCTCATAGCCGCGAAGTCCGCCGATTGAACTGCTTAATGATCCGCTCGGACGGCAATCGTCAGTGTCGCGTTCGATCCCGTGCTTGAAGTCGATCAGGTTTCGCAAGTAAGTCACCAGTCGCTGGGAAGCGAATTCAAGACTCAGCTCCAATGCCCGCTCTCGCGCGGCGCGCGACATGGACCTTTGGCGTGCAGGATTCTGCAGTAGTTCAATTGTGCGGCGAGCCATCTCCGTTGCGTTGTTGACCTCCACGAGATGGCCGCAAACGCCATCGATGACCTGTTCTACATTTCCACCGGCCGCTGCAGCAATGACGGGCGTGCCGGAAGCGAGACTCTCAAGAATACTTGCGGAGAAGTTTTCGGTGACTGAAGCGGTCCAGTACACATTGGCTCGCGCGTACCAACCCTTGAGTTGATCGCCGAACACGGCCCCCGGCAAAAGTATGCTGTCGCCGAAAGGATTGGCAGCTTTCCGCAGTTGTTGCAGTAGTGGGCCACGTCCGAGAATGACCAGTCGTGCCGTCGGAAGCTCAGTGTGAACATCTCGGAATGCCTCAATCAATTGCCACACATTTTTCTCGCGAGCGATCCTTCCTGTGCTGAGAATCACAGGTGATTCATCACCTTTGAGCGGATCAAAGCGGGAATTGGAAGGCGAAAAGCGAGTGCAATCAACGCCATGAAATCTGATGTGTTCGACCAGCGTTCCGTAGATCGATCGGTTTCTCTGCGTGAGGTATTCGGATGGCGAAAGATTCGCGTCGTAGCCGGTCGCAACGGGTTTCATCAGCTTGCGGACCAGAGGAAG
>JBGSVD010000128.1:0-36060 GCA_041753135.1 Planctomycetaceae bacterium | reverse complement strand
CTCGCCGCAATGCCCAGGCCAGCAAGTCCCACCAAAAAACCAGACGAAAACGACTGGTAGAACTCGGTATTGACCCCGACAAAATCAAATCCGTCCCACCAAAAAATGCTCAATAACTCGCCCAACCTGGCGCTGTCCAGTTAAAGTACGTGCCGAATTAATGACCGGCAAGCACGCATATTCCGACACAGAACTTGTCGTCCTTGCGGGTTCGATAGAACCTGTTGATGGCCTCATCCCTGCAGATATCTGGAGCGTGCTGTTATCACAGAGTCGGGTGGTTGTCAGATTCACTGAGAAAGCAGTCCTCACCGATGCAACGCTGCAACAATTGTCGCAGCACCCGGGCCTTGTTGGATTTGGACTGGACGGTCCGCACAGCATGACCGCAATCGGTGTGAAGCAGCTCCAGAAATGCCCGGCGTTTACCACGCTGATTTACTATTCGAAGACACCACTCACTCCGGAGGTTCTCAGAAGCTTTACCGACTTAGACGCACTGCAAAACTTAGCGATCAATGAGCAACCGGTTTCCAGAGATTTGATTTCGTTGATTGCGAAGGCGAAGAAGCTTCGGGCACTTCACTTGTATGGTACAGGCGTTACTGACGAAGATCTGACTCTAATAGCAACGCTCACTTCTCTCGAAACTCTGCACTTGGAGAAAACACAAGTCACAGATAAAGGAATGTTGCAGATAGGCAAGTTGGCTGCACTCCGAGTGCTGTTTCTCCCTGAAACAATCACAGATCAGGGATTGGAGCAGTTAAAAAGCCTCACTCACCTTGAAAAGCTTTTCCTGACTGGCGCACCAGGGATCACTGAAACAGGCCTAAAGTCGTTAAAGGTTCATAGTGGTCTAAATCTCCTCGCTGTACGCAACACAGCAATCTCTCCCCAGGCTTGGGCTGACTTTGCTGCGGCGCTACCGGGCTGCAAGGTTATCCGGTAAATAGAGTAGGAGACTCGAAAAGGTTAACGGCAATTCAATTTGATCGAAAGAATTCAGGCACGAGAGTCATCGTAAGCTGAAATTGGTGTCTTGCGGCTGTCTTGCGATAGAAAAAAGGCTGTTCGAATGAGTATTCGGCTGGAGTGTAGTTGTGGCAAGAAGCTTTCGATTAAGGACGAGATGGCTGGGCGGCGTGTTAAATGCCCGGCCTGTGATGTCGTGTTGACCGTACCGACAATTCCAACAAAGGCGAAGCTTGCGGAGGAGGACGGCGGAAATGAACGTACTGATACCAACTACTTTGATAAGCCGCTACCACCGAGAACCGGCAGGTCACGGGCTCGCCTCACATCAGCATCACGGCCTTCTGGAAGAGCTCAAGGACGGTCGAAGGCAAATGCGAAAAGCGGCGGGAATCGGACTACGCTGATTGCATTTTCGGCAGGGATCGGTGTGTTGGCGATCGGACTGGCGGGCTGGATGCTTTGGCCAGCAGGGCCAGACGCAGATTCTGGAAACGCAGCCAACGGCACCGAAACTGCAAATTCATCAGTCGCAAACGCGACGACATCTTCATCCCCACAGCAGCAAACAGCCACCTCAGCCTCCAACGCTCCAACGGTTGGAAATGGCTCACAGAATGCAACAACAGTCGGCATGACACCGGCAGTAACTGTGGCCCCTGAACTCAACGACGATCTCAAACTGCTGCAGGGCACCTGGCAGGTTACCGACTTCAAGACCGACGCAAATCAACCGACGCCACCTGAAGCTTTGAGCACCATGAAGCAAACAACATGCACGTTCGACGGGGGGTTCCTCCTTCTAAGAGGAAGCGGACGCGTCGCTGCATTTTCGGTGCTGATCGATTCTACCAAATCAATAAAAGGGATCGAACTTACGAGGCTCAGCAACGTGATATCAAACATGCCCGTTAATCAATCATGGATCTATAACATATCGAATGATACGCTGAACGTTTGCATGTCTAAGCCGGGGGCGAATCCTCCAACCGAACTTGTGGCCAATGCAGCTCTTGGACATGCGGTCCTTACGTTAAGCAGAATGCGAGAGACAATGTCTGAGAGTCCCCGCTTCGACTACGCCGCATGGATCAAGGCGTCTGAGAGACTCAAAGAGCTGAAAGTACGTGCCGTGCTAATGTCCGGCAAAGACGTAAATGACGTAAATTCCGACATAGAACAGGTCGTCCATGCGGGTTCGATAGAACTTGTCGATGGTCTCATCTCTGCAGAGATCTGGAACGTTCTGTTATCACAGAGTTTCGTGGTTGTCAGATTCACTGAACAAGCAGTCCTCACTGATGCGACGCTGCAACAGTTGTCACAGCACCCGGGGCTTGTTGGATTTGGATTGGATGGACCGCACAGCATGACCGCAACCGGTGTGATGTACCTGAAGAACTGCCCGGTTCTTTCCTCTCTGACTTACTATTCCAAAACACCAATCACTCCGGAAGTTCTCAGGAGCTTTACCGAACTAGAAGCAATGCAAGCCTTAGCGATTAGAGGGCAACGGTTTTCACAGGAAATGATTGCGTCTATCGTCAGGGTGAAAAAGCTCAAATCACTCATCATTTTGGAGTCTGAGATTACGGATGATGTTTTGATGCAGTTGGCAACGCTCACCTCGCTTGAAGGAATGAACCTTCAGGATTCTCCGATCACTGACAAGGGGCTGGAATCGCTAAAAAATCTCAAAGCCCTCAACTTTCTTGGGCTTTCAGGCACGAAGGTAAGTGATATCGGGCTGCAGTCGTTAAAAGCGTTACCCTCTCTCAAGATATTGTATCTTGAACGTACCAGTATCACGCCCCAGGCGCTGGCTGAGTTTCAGGCTGCCGTGCCGGGATGTCGAGTCGTAAAATAGACGGAGAATGTGTGAGCCTTCGGCTTACGGGTTCGCCTTGGGGCTCACTTTAGTCTGCAAGACGCGAATCACTGTTCTAATGGATCGCATTCGCGGCGCGTCTCGGGCGACTTTGCAACCTTTGGTTACCGAAGGCGATACAGGCTCGGACCTTGCAGTTGGCTGAGCTGTTGTTGCAAGCGATAGCGAGTGGTGGCCGAAGCCCTGAGTTCACGAATGATGCCAGCGGCGTCACGGACATCCCTTGTCCTGACTTTGATGATCTTGTCACCAGGCGCCAACGTGGGATCAGCGAAGGGGTACTGATAAACATCCTCGATTTCGTTCGAGTCATCATTCAGCGTGAAGCCGTAACAGTCGACTCGGATTTCCGTGGGTACGACCTTCCCTTTCTCAACGGTCTGATCATCGATGCCTCTTTGATCGTCCGGCAACAGTTCTTCGCGAACTGATCGGAAGTTGCTCAATTGTGCGTTTCCAATGTTGCACCATAGAAGGACGGCCAGCGTCAATAATGCGTGAACTCTCATTGATGGCCTTTGGGCTGGAAAGGCACTGGTCTGACTGTCGACAACGATATCCTCGCCAGATCTTCCGTTGATCTCCTTCCCGGTTCAACCGACTGAGAAGCCGCCTTACGGGATTCTGGAGAATCGACCGGCAAGCATTTTCTTGGCTGACCGTTCCGTAGGACAATCTAGTGATGCCCAGCGATGTCGTTCGCGGGCCAGCGATGTTGCATCATGTGCATAGAAGAGTGTTTCCCGCCACAGATTTTTGGAAACGATTGATGGTTTGGTCCAACACGGCAAATCTGCAACGCGATGCCTAACCTGCGTCGGTGAGACCGAAATGAGACCGACCGACCCGAGTCGGAGCCCCGTCGTTCGCTGCTCCGGTCACATCGACCTCGGCCGCGTCGGCGTGTCGGACCGACGCGTGCAAGACGTACGCTGTTAACACGCGGTCGTGACCACCGACGCAGGCTGTTGAGGCCAAAATCCACCGGATTGAGCTCACCTTAGTCTTTATCACCGCGGCAAGCCCTGTTGCCAAAGTGCCTGGCATTTCTGTCCATGCAAGTCGATGTATGCAGCTTTTCGATAGAGAATTTCCGAATTCGATGCCACTGGTGGAGACGCTTCGACAAATCCCAACTCGTGATATGCAGGACTTTGAAAAATAGCGATGAATCTCGCGGGAGTCAGCCAAGCAAAATGGCAGCAAACGGCATTTGGCGCGTCGCGTCTGGATTCCACTTCTCGACAGGCTGCTTAAACCAAAACTCCAAAATATTCCCGCCAGAGGATCTGCAGCCTGTTTAAGTGAATCGCAACGTCAGCATTTGTTCATTAAAGTTCAAGAAATCCGCGTCCAGACTGTAGCCAGGCCAGCGGCATGTGACATGGCCCGTCGTTGGATGATATGTTGCGGTATATAGAGTGCCCCAGCCAAGGTGGTGTTTGGTCTGGTACAACGGGGGCTCAAGAAAACGATAAATAAAGCGTTCACGAGATTCATTTTCGTCCTGCAAACGATGTGTCAGTAAGTACGCTCGATCCACGCTGGCCGTTGCAGTGGCATGTTCGGGCCATTCAACGGAGCCTTGATGGTTTGTCGCAAGTCGTTGACGTGACACGTTTGTTGGCCGGTCGGGAGAAATGAAAACCGTGGCGTGTTCCCCAACGCGATCCAAGACCGTCACATTGTAGGCCATATGACTGGGAACGCGTCGTAGCACATCAATCGCTTGAGCGGTGGTTTCGCAGAATTCCAGAATATAGCGAAGAATAAGCGGTATGCCAAAACCGTCTCCCACAACTTTCCGACCTCCAAAGGCAAGCGAGACTGCGAGTCCATCTTCGTTCATGCCGTCGAGGACTCCCCAGAGACAATCGCTCATAGCAATCACCTGACGGCCATTCCATGCAGTGCGCAACAGCGTTGCTTCCCACAACTTCGAACTATAGTCGTAGTTACGGATCAGAAAAGGCTCGTCGCGTTTCCACACGGCCTGCGAGCAGCCTGTCAGATAAGGTGTCGGTCGGTAGAGACTCAAAAAACGTGCCGCCTGATCGCTGTTGCCGGCAAGCTCCATCAACCGCTTGTAGGTTGGCAGGATTTCCGGCATGAATTCACGCAGTTTCCGTTCACAGGTTAGAAACGGAGGTCGTGCATCGTCGCCTTCGCGCAGGAACCACTTATGGTAAGCGGGCCATGCCAAGTCGAACAGCCCCTGCCATTTTTCGCCGGGGGCGAATTCGGAGATACATTTCAGCAAAGATTCCATAGTTCGTTACATCATCTTGAAATTTCCGACTTCAACGACTTCGGCTGCTTCCACTGTTTCAGTTGACTGCAGCGGTCGCGAAACAAACTGAGACAGAATGCCATTTGTCCACGCTTTAGCACGATCGTTAAGCTCGAACTCTTCGGTCATCAGACGCCCCGGCGTAATCAGGATTCCCAAATCGGCGCCTTCGTATTTGTAGTCGCCGGGTTTCGCGATACGCAGGAAGAATGCTTCATTCTCAGATTCCACCGTGCGGCGGTGAGTCTGCATGCGAACATACTCGACTCGCCCATCGTCGTGCAGATGCCAGATCCCAGTTTGCGGAGCGGCAGTGATCAGTTCCACGGTATCAGCCGTGTGCTTGATCACAAGTTGTCCCCAACTGTCGATGTTCTGCGGATCAGACCAGCGGGCGTTCAGTTCTTCGACATCCAGTTCAAAATCGACGTTGGCCCACTCCAAAAGGTGAAACAGAAACAGCGGCGCATCGGCGTGAGCAAACGCTGCCAGATTGGTCATCGCACTGGCCCCCGTCACTCGGGGATTCACTTCGCCGAGATACAATTCATCGGTATCGAGGTCTCGAAGAAAGTCGAGTTCGAAGTATCCACGATAGCCAAGCTTCTTCAATTCTTCTCCAAAGCGATACGTCATATCGCACGCCTTGTTACGAACGTCCTGCGAGAATGCTTCCGCCAGGACTTCATTGCCGCACCATCCACCGCGATATGGAGTCAATTCCCTGAAGCCGACGAGTTCCGTCATCAAAGGACCAACGATCGTGCCGTGTCGCGTCACGCACGCTTCCTGAGCGGACCCGCGACAACGAATACGCTTCATAATCTTGACTTCGGGGTCCGCAATGATTTCTTCAGCGTGCTTGTCCCAGTCGGCCTCGTTGGAAATGAAAAACGTGGTATGACCTGAATCCCCAAACGCTGTCTGGATCACAACATGTTCGCCCAGATGCGATGTCAGTGCCCGCATCTGCTTGTAGCTGTCCAGCTTCGCCAGCACATTCGGCACACTCGCAATTCCTGCCCTGTCGCCAATACGTGTGGTCATGATCTTGTTGTCAATTTCCTGGCGTAGCCTGGCTTTCGGGAAACAGACTTCCAGCCCAAGTTGCTCGCACAACTGTTCTGTCTGTTCGTCAAAAAACAGGAATACCGCTTTACCTGAGTCGCCGTTTTTCGACCGCCCACGAATGAAATCGACAACTTCTTTATGCTCCAGCAGATAGTTATTGATATCTTCGATCGATGTGAACGGTCGATGCGGAATCTCGGACGGAGAAAACACGCTGGGATGCTGCCCGTCGAAGCAGTCGATGTAGCTGATGAAGCGGAAGTTGCGGACCCATTCATCAAGGCCGAGCAGGTTGAAATTCGTGGCACTGATAAAATAGATCGGCACCTCATTCCGATGAAAAAACAATCGAATATCGGGAATGCCTCGCAGGATTCGAGTCGTTGTGTGTGACGTCGTCATAATTTGAATTTCCTTACAAAGAAAAGAAGTTTGCGAGTTTTATTTCGGCGGGTCGTACCACACGCAGTTTCGGCCGAGAATTTGGTTGGCGTTACATCGACTGAACTTTGCGATGGCTTGGCCTACGGTCTGATGCCCGCAGTCTGTTGTTCAAGCACTTCTGCCGCAAACACACGAAGTCCGAATGCGGGTTCGTAGCCATGGATTTCTTTGACATCCAGAGCCATGAGAAACTGTACAATTTCTACGGTGATAACCTGCCCCGGAACAAGAACAGGAAAGCCGGGAGGGTACGGCGTGATAAAAGCAGCGGAGACCAGATCATTCCCTGATTCAATCTCGCGCAGCAGAGCGCCATCTTCAAGCTTGATGTAATCACAAGCCTTGTCGTTGTAGGCACTATAAAACGCGCGACGCAGGTCGCCTTCAGGCGTAGTGCTGTCTGACGATGTCAGAAATGCCGGATGAAATCTGCTGAAATTCGGCAACGGTGGCAGATCCTCGGTAAGAGATTTTACCTGTGCTTCGTAGGCCAGCAGTTCAACTCGGCTCCAGCGATCCAGCTTGTCGTCCAGATCGCGAGCAATTTCCGTCAGTACATTGACAAGGTGCGCAATCGTGCCTCGTGTCATCCCGATATGAATCATGAACAACACCGTATTTCGCGATGTCTTGTTGATTTGTATGTCAAATCGATCCATCAACAATTTCTTGAACGTGTCTCCGTCAAGACCGGTGCGACCGACATGCAACGTGACTCTGGTTGGATCGAGCACAAATTCGTCTGACAACCACGCCTTGTCCATGCTTCCCCACCCTTGCTCCTTACTGAAATATGTTTCCAATCCGGAGGGCCGATATTCCGGCAGGATCATCTCTTTTGGTCGCAGCACACTAAAATATTTGGCAATGAGTGGGTCTGATTCGATGCGCTCCCGAAGCATCATCGCCAGCTCAATGCTGCGTCCGACCATTTCATAACCTTCAAGCTCGACTTGCCGTCGCCCCACGTCGAGCGAAGCCAGAATCTGATAATTCGGCGATGTCGACGTATGAGTCATGTACGCTTCATTAAAGGCGTTGCGTGCATGATGTTCAAAGTCCTGGTCGTGCACATGAATCATGGAACCTTGCCGCAATGCGGTCAGCGTTTTGTGCGTAGAGTGTGTTGCATAGACCCGGACGCGGGCCAGGTCCGGGTCGGGCATAAGTTTGCGATTCAGCCACGTGCCTTCATCATCTGGATCCAGTGTTTCGAATTCTTTGCGATATTCGTGATACGCCGCGCGGTACTGTTTGCTGGCGAACCTCTTACGCAGAAACGACGCCGACCACATCGCCGTTCGCCGTCGCAGAATCGGCGAAAACCTGGCATAGGCACACCAGGCTTCATCCCAAAGGAAAATCATATCCGGCTTAATCGCCAGAATTTCCTCCATGATCTGAGCTGGGTCGTACACAATCCCGTCGAACGTAATGTTCGTCAGCAACAGCATTCGCACACGATCAAGTTTGCCAGCTTGCTTGAGCTCAAGAAGACGACGCTTGATCTCAACTAACGGAACTGCACCATACATGGAATATTCAGACAGTGGATACGCGTCCAGATAGATCGGGTGCGAGCCAGAAAGGATAACTGCATATGGATGTGACTTATGACAGTCGTGAGCCAGCAACACGATATCTCCCGGTCGATTGATGGCCTGCATCACGATTTTGTTTGCGGTCGATGTTCCATTCGTTACGAAGTACGTTCGCTTTGCGCCAAAAGCTCTGGCTGCTCGCTCCTGAGCGTCTCGAAGCGGCCCGACAGGTTGCAACAGAGAATCCAGACCACCCGTTGTCGCGGATGTCTCGGCCTGAAAAATCTTCTGGCCGTAGAACTCTCCCATATCGCGAATCCAGTTCGAACGCACGATCGTGGCAGAATGCGAAATTGGCAACGCGTGAAACATGCCCGTCGGTTTCTGACTATACTTTTTCAGAGCACTGAAGAATGGGGTTTCGAAACGTTCGTTGACGGCCTTCAGAATACTGAGATGTAGTTCCTGATAATTCTCCTGGTGATAGAAAGATCTCCGAAAAGCCCGACTGGGTTCACCAACGATCCCTTCCACAGGAGCATCGGTCACCAGGAACAGGTCCAGTTCCGGTCGCAGTGATTTCATGGCATTGCCAAGCCGCAGGCTGCGTTCCGTCGGCATCAGAGTTTCAATTTCCTGCGGATCGATATGCAGAAGTGAATGAATCTCTTCGAGAAGCTTAAATCGATTAGATGATTGAAACGGGAAACTATACCGGACCACGCAAGTTTGAATGTCCGGATTCAGCAGCACGCAAATCAGAGCGTCCTCAAATGATCGAGCAACGACCATTTCATAGAAGAAAATGTCGTCCGGTCGTCGCAAGTCACGAAGTTGCCTTCGAAGTTCTTTGGCTTCAACTTCGGTGATGTCGTCGACAACGAGTAGTTGGAAGTACGGCCGTTTTTCCTGACGGATTCGGTTGTGGATGTCCTCGCTGAGTTTGGCCACATTCAGTAAGTCGCCGTAGTCTGTTAGTCGAGATGCTGTAAGGTCCAGCTTCCGATAAAGTCCGTTGGACATCATTCGCACCATGCGAAGTGTCTGGCGTGAAAAATCTTCGTAGCGTTTCTCTTCAAATGATACGGCGACTTGCTCCAATGCCGGGCGGCCTGGGAAGACGAATGCCGCTTCCATTGTTCTCAGGAAGTTGAAGACTTCCGTACAGGCATCGGTGAGCCACATCAGTTCTGAAGGGGCAGATGGGCTTTCAGACTTCACCAGACGATTGAGTCGGCGAGCACTATCGCGCAGAAAATGCCACATATCAGTCCGTGAACGAGCGACGTTGTACATCGCGACGTGCGACGGATTCAGTGATTCCAGATTAAAGTAGTCGTGTGAAGATTCCGGCATAGGCGATTTCTTGTAATGCGGATTGTGAAAGTGCATTCAGGCCTGCGAAACACCCAAACACACGAAAGAAAAACTAGACCTTCCATGCGACGCAGTCCGTGACGCATGTGTTTTCCGTGACCAACTCTTTGGGGTTTCTGGTGACTCGTAAACGGACTTATCCCTGATCCCCCAGTCCCAATCGTGAACCGCGAACCTGTTTTGCCAATGGTCCAAGTGAAGTCAAATACTCCGTCTTCTTTCCACCGGGTGCATACACGGGGAACTGCACTTCGGAATCTCGAAAACTCTTGAGCGGCTGACCAAGGCCCCTCAACCCCACTTCGCGGTATCGCCGAACACGGGAGAGATCGATTTCCATTGGTACGAGCTCCTCAGAAGCGCCAAATTGATGCAATACATCGCCAGCTGGACCACAAATAATCGAGCGTCCGTTGCCGCCGTCACCTGCACCGTTGATATCAACCATGAAACACTGATTCGTTGCTGCGGTCGCACGCACGATGGACAGTTCTACATCACGATCAATGGTCGTCGTTAGGGTTGGGTGCAGAATTACCTCAGCCCCCATGCTTGCCAGTACACGCGACGTTTCGGGAAACCACATGTCGTAGCAAATGGAAACACCAAATCGTCCCACGTCAGGCACATCGAATACGAAGTAAGAACTGCCGCAAGTGATGCCCTCTTCGTAGGGAAGAAACGGGAACATCTTTCGATACCGGCCGACCACTTTTCCAGTTGGATCTATGACAGAAAGAGTGTTGTATTTTGCACCATTGAGCATTTCGATCAGTGAACCGTTCACAAGCCATATTTTATGACTGGAAGCCATCTCCTGAAAGCTCCGTTCAGCTGGGCCAGGCAGTGGCTCAGCCTTCGCAGGGTTTGGACCATACGCTGCGAGTTCGCTGAAAACAACCATTTGCACCCACGGAAACAGGTACATGAAATAGTCAAGTTTCGCCTTCAAATACGGGAGGTTGTCTCGTAGCCCGGAAGTTGTAAGCTGCAATCCGCCGATAGCATACGGTGTCATCTGAAATCTTTGCAAAATAGGCTGTTCGAGTAGTCGCAGGTTTTTGTACTGGCCTGGCCCGTTTAAGGTTGCTTGCCTACAGATCGTCGTTCAATCGCCATGGCAATTTCATCTGAGAGGATCGCAAGTCCGGCATTGAGTTGTCCGTCGGTAATCACGAGCGGAGCAAGGAAGCGTATGACATTGCCATACACACCAGCGCCCAGGATCAACAAATGTCGAGACGCACAGTTTGCTAAAATTTCCGCAGTGAGTTCCGTTGCCGGTGAATGTGGATTCTGATCATGCACGAATTCGACAGCGATCATCGCGCCGAGCCCTCGAACATTACCAATCCAGTCTGGATACTTCTTCTGAAGTCCTTTAAGACAAGCGGAAACTCGTTGGCCAATGATTGCAGCGCGTTTGCCTAGTTGCAGGTCTTCCATAATTTTGATCGTCGCAAGAGCAGCCGCGCAGGAGACAGGATTTCCGCCATAGGTCCCGCCAATCGTTCCCGGTCGGGCTGCATCCATGATTTCCGCTTTCCCCATTACAGCGCCGATGGGCATGCCACCACCCATTGACTTTGCCCACGTCGAAAGATCCGGGACAACCCCATAGTGTTCGTAGGCCGCCCAACTGCCGGTCCTGCAGAAGCCAGATTGCACCTCATCCAGAATCAGCAAAATCCCAGTTTCGTCGCATATTCGTCGTAGCCCCTGGAGATACGCTTTGGGCACAGGAACAAATCCGCCTTCGCCCTGCACTGGCTCCATGATGACTGCCGCAACCTGTTCAACGCAGACTGAATCCACCAGAGATTCACGGAATCGACAGAGCTCCTGTTCGACATACGCTGCCTCATCCTTGCCTTCTCCGGAATGAAAATAGTTGGGAAACGGCAGGCGGTAAACTTCAGGTGCATAAGGCCCGCAGCCAATCTTGTAGCCATATTTTGAAGTCAGGGACATGGCCATTAACGTGCGGCCGTGAAAGCCGCCTGTATAGCAGATCACCGCCGACCGGTTCGTCGCCTGCCGCGCGATCTTGATCGCATTTTCTACTGCTTCAGCACCTGAATTTACCAACATCACCTTGGTGCTGCCGCCATGCGGAAGTATTTCGATCAGCTTTTCACAGAGCGTTACATAGGGCTCGTAAGTGGCAATGTGAATACAAGTATGAAGCAATTGAGAAGCCTGTTGCCGAATTGCTTCAATCACCGACGGTTGACAATGCCCGGCATTCATCACGCCGATACCCGCGGCGAAATCGATCCACTCCTGACCACCCGGGCCAAGAAGTGACGCTCCCGTGGCTGATGTGACGACTGCTGGACTCACCATCGGGATTCCGCGCGGAGTTACAGCCATACGGCGAGCAATCAGGTCTTCACTTTGCGTCATACCAAGTCGTCTCCATGCTTCCACTCTTCATCTTTCGCCTGTCCAACTTCGGCAGCACGAATGGTGATTGATATATTGAACACTGTGATGTATAAAGCAATATTAATCAGTTGTCAATTCGATTGTTGTTTGAACAGGTGTTCAAAATAATGAACAGTGATCTTGATTCAATTGAGGTCGGCGCAGTCAGCAATGGACCAGATTCCGCGGAGGTTGGGACGCGTCTGCTTCGCCTGCGTGAACGATACGGGATGTCTCAGCGAAAACTGGCCAAAGAGGCCGGGGTAACCAACAGCACAATCTCGATGATCGAGCAGAATCGTGTGAGCCCGTCCGTTGCTTCGCTGAAAAAGATTCTTGAAGCGTTTGGAATGACGCTGGCGGAGTTCTTCGCGTCAGATTTCGACCAGGCGCCACAGGTTTTCTATCGTGCTCATGAGTTGCCTCGGCTGGCTGACGATCGCGTGATTTTGCGACAGGTTGGCGGCAACATCATGAATCGGAAGCTTCAAGTGCTCCACGAAACCTACGCGTCTGGTGGCGATACTGGCGAAGACATGTTGTCACATGATGGTGAAGAGGCCGGTGTCGTTGTTCGGGGAAGAATTGAGCTAACAGTGGGCGGACAGTGCGAAGTGTTGAATGCCGGTGATGCGTATTACTTCAATAGCCGCTTTCCTCATCGATTCCGAAATGTTGATAACGAAGAATGCGAAATTGTCAGCACGTGTACACCGGCGACATTTTAACGCCCCGATGCGGCCAAAGACCGAAAGTTAAATAACGGAATGAAATTCATAGGCGTTTTTGTATATCTGGTTATCCTGTTAGTGATTGGCGCCTTGGCGTCCAGGCGGATGAAGAATTTGCGAGACTATTATGCAGGAGGCAAGCAGTTTGGTTTTTGGGCTGCTGCGTTTTCATCGCGAGCCACTGGCGAATCGGCATGGCTGTTAGTTGGGCTTACCGGCATGGGGGCAGCCGCTGGTGCTCAGGCGTTGTGGATTGTGGTGGGCGAAGTTTTGGGAGTTGCGGCGGCCTGGATTCTCCTCTGCAGACGCTTCAAATATCTGACGGACCGATATGATTCGATTACGATTCCGGATTATCTTGAATCACGACTCCGTGACACCAAACATCGCATTCGACTTGTCGCGGCCTTCACCCTGGTAGTGTTTGTCACGATCTACGTGAGCGCTCAGATTCATGCGATCGGCACGGCGTTCGAAGGATTTCTAGGCTGGAATTACTTTGTCGGGTCTTTGATCGGATTTGCCGTAGTGCTGGCGTATATCGTCAGCGGCGGTTTTGTGGCGGTCGTGTGGTCGGATGTTTTTCAGGGATCGCTGATGGTGCTCGGCCTCGTCGCATTGCCGTTCTTTGGACTCGCAGCGGCTGGAGGATATACCCCGACACTGGCAGAACTGAGACTCCACGACCCAGCGTTGTTGTCGATGTGGGGGCCGGATGGCCGAAGCCTGAAATCGCTCTTCGCGATTCTTGGGTTCCTGTCCATTGGCCTTGGCTTTCTGGGGTCGCCCCAGATATTTATTCGTTTCCTTTCACTTCGTTCGGAAAAAGAAATCAAGCCCGGAGCTATAGTGGCTGTCATCTGGACTTTGTTGGCAACATCGGCCGCAGTGTTGATCGGGATGGTGGGACGAGCCGTTCTAATGGAACCGTCACAGGATCTCACACAGCAATTAGGAGTCGGAGGCGAAAATGTATTGCCTTTATTGGTCGCGCAGGCGGTGCCGGACTGGGTTGCCGGGATTTACATTGCAATCGTCCTTGCGGCAATCATGTCGACCGTGGATTCATTGTTAGTTCTGGCATCGAGCGCTTTTGTGCGTGACTATTTCCAACGGGTTCGGCATCCGGAGATGTCTGATGAGAAATTACTTGGCAGGAGTCGTATTGTTACATTCGGGCTTGCGGCGGCCGCTCTGATGATCGCCTTCTCGGTCGCTCTGCTTTCCCCCGGACGAACAGTCTTCTGGTTTACGATTTTCGGCTGGTCTGGTATTTCGGCAACGTTTTGCCCAACGATGATTCTTTCACTGTTCTGGTCAAGACTCACAGCACGCGGGGCTTTGGCGGCCATGCTGACGGGTTTTGCAGGTGTCCCATTCTTTAAGTTTGTCGTGCCGATGATTCCAAGTTTCGGTCATCACTTCGTCGCATTATCGGAATTGCCCCCAGCATTTGTGGTGTCGGGTGTTGTCGCGATCGTTGTGAGTCTGACTGACAAGGCGGGGCAGGCTGCGATGGCGGGCATTGAGGGTGAGTTAAGCAACGAGGCAGCGCTGCCTCAAAGTCCAAAGAGTTAATGTTGTCTTGTAAATATTGACCAGTCATTCAAATTCGGAGGTGGCCATTGATTGGAGTGTTGTCGTTGCTTGTGGCGCTGACGCTCTCTTTGATTGTTACGCGCGTTGCTGCGATGGCCTTAATGTTTACCGGCTTGTCACGAGAGGCTGCAAAGTTTCAGGCTCGATCCGCTTTCACAGGCTGCGGCTACACGACAGAAGAGTCTGAGCAGACTGTGAATCATCCGGTTCGCCGCCGTATTATCATGATGTTGATGTTGATCGGAAACATAGGGCTCGCGACGGTCGGTGCGACAGTCATGGTGTCATTCATGAGCACGACCTCGGCTTCATATCAGCAGCAGCTGATTCTCATGAGTTTGCTCGTCGTGGGACTGGTTGTGTTGTGGATTGTGTTTAGTAGTCGTTGGGTCGAACGCCACATGAATCGAGTGATTGCATGGGCATTAAAGAAGTTTACAGACCTAGACGTTCGCGACTATGTCGCTTTGCTGGAGCTTTCACGTGGATATGCAATTACAGAAATGCTGGTTGACCGCGGCGATTGGCTGGCAGACAAGGGGCTCTCTTCACTGCGGCTTTCGGATGAAGGGATCCTTGTTCTGAGCATACGCACACGGGACAGCAAATTCCACGGGACACCTCGCGGCGAAGATATCATTCGTGCGGGCGACACGCTGATTCTGTATGGTGACATTGAAGACATCGAAAAACTGGATCGCCGCCGTGCGGGCTATTCGGGTGACAAGGAACATTCTGAAGCTGTCGAAGAACAGGAAGAGTTCGAGGAACTCACCCGTCTTGAACGCGAAGCTAAATCGAACAAATAATAAATACGAAGGGCGTTTCTATGCTTTCATCTGCACTTCTTAGGCGTACTCATGGATTTATTGACGGGCAATGGTGTCCGGCAGATTCGGCTCGCACTATGCCAGTCATCAATCCTGCGACGGGGGAGACGATCGCAATCGTTCCTGTCATGGGCCGCACTGAAACAAATCGTGCCGTGGATGTCGCGTCCCGTACTTTGGCAACTCCTGCTTCCATTGAGCAGCGAAGCGAGTGGCTTGGGAAGCTCGCCGATCTGATTGCAGAACACCGTTCGGAACTGGGCCGAATCATCACTCATGAACATGGTAAGCCGTTCGCAGAGGCTCAGGGAGAAGCGGACTACGCGGCCAGTTTTTTTCGTTACTATGCTGGCGTCGTCGATCATTTGAAGCCGAAAGTGCTGACTGATCGCCCACGGAATCATTCGTGGACAGTCTACTATCGTCCAGCGGGTGTCGTCGCACTCATCACGCCCTGGAATTTCCCGCTGGCGATGCTGGCTAAGAAATTTTCAGCTGCACTTGCAGCGGACTGCTGTTGTGTCATCAAGCCATCCTCGAAGACCCCACTTTCGATGGTGGCTCTGTTTTCATTGATTGAGCAAATTGGATTGCCACCGGGCAAGGCCAATCTGGTGCTGGGTCCAGCGGGCGAGATCAGCGATGTGTTATGCGAACATTCGGCCGTCCGAGTCATCAGCTTTACGGGCTCCACACCGGTCGGCAAGAAACTCGCCGCTGACACCGCGCCGCATTTAAAGAGACTGGCATTGGAACTTGGCGGCAACGCACCCTTCATCGTCTTTGACGACGCGGATGTTGATCAAGCCGTCGAACAGTTAATGTCCAATAAATTTCGCGGAGCCGGACAAACGTGTGTCTGCGCCAATCGTGTGTATGTGCAGCAGGGAGTCGCTGACGCCTTTTCCGAGAAACTCACCGCGCGAGTCAATGCTATCAAAGTCGGTAACGGAATGGATGATGGCGTAACAATGGGGCCATTGATTGATGCTAAAGCAGTCGAGAAAGTGAAACGGCATGTTGAAGATGCGGTGGCACGCGGTGCGCGTTGTGTCAATAATCCGACACCGATTTCAACATCGCTCAACACGAGCAGTTTTTACCCGCCGACCGTCTTGCGCGGCGTAACGGCAGAAATGGAATGCGTCAATGACGAGACATTCGGTCCTCTCGCTCCGATTATTGAATTCCAGACAGAAGCCGAAGTAATCGAGGCGGCTAATCGGACAGAATATGGCCTCGCTGCCTACGTCTTCACTGCTGATTCGGACCGCGCTGATCGTGTAATTCCGAGACTCAGTTTCGGCCACGTTGGCTACAATACAGGATCCGGTCCGACAGCAGAAGCACCGTTTGGTGGTATGAAACACTCGGGCTTCGGACGCGAAGGTGGATTGGAAGGCTTGCATGATTTCGTTGAGACTCAAACTGTTCCGCATCCATAGACATTCAATAATGTCACTAATGCCGAAGTTCGCTTTCGTGTATATTGCGACTGTTGCATAAGAAATTCACGTTCAAACAGACTCGCGCGTTTTGAGAAGGCTGTTGAAATGTTTGCAAAACTTTGGAAGCGAACGAGTGTTGTTGACGCGATCAGCGATTTTCAATTTTCAATTGAACGGAACAACGGGGCTCCGATTCGATTCAACGGCGTTCTGCAGGTAACGTCTTCCGGGCAAGAGCAACCCGGATATCGACAAGGCGATCCATGGCACAATCTGCAGGTCTATCGCACTGCTTCAACTGAGTTTGCCGTCGTTATCGAGTTTTATGTTGGCATCGCTGTTGTTGCGGTGGACGCCGGGATCGTAGGTTCGCCTGCCGATGTGGACGATTTTTTTTGCATGCACGCTGGGGAACATTTTCATCGCATGTTTTTAGATGCCAGTGCTAGTGACGAAGGCGACTCCGCTGGGGAACAGATCTGCGACAAACAACTCGAACAACGTGTTCTGAAGAATTATGATCGACAAATACTGGACGTGCTGAATCAACTTCTTCTGATACCGGAGAAGCCAGAGAATGAAGCCTAATATCACCCGATCTGTCTTTATCTTTACTGCTTACGTAACACTCCTGGCATTGCCGGTTAGTGCGCAGGATGTTCCACCGTCCCAGACACAGCTGAAAGAATTGCCCGCTGTCGCCAATCCCGCCACGGCGACTCCACTACCCAGTCTTGCAGACTTGACAGCGCGGCGACTGGTGGCTTCCCAGGATACTGATCTCGACGAAGCGACAAAGGTAACGATCGATCAGCACTTCGCGAAGTCTATCGAGAATCTTCAGGCAATCGAGCAGGCAGAGCGAAGCACCAGTGGTCTAGTAACTGAACTTGACGGAGCACCACAAAGGGTTATAGAACTTCAGCAACGTCTGGGAACGCCACTCAAAGAGGACGCAATTCCCGCGAATGCCTCAGACGTGATCGGTCTTGATGCTCTGGCCATGCGGCTCAAAGAAACCGAAACTGCTGCAACTGCTGCACGTCAGAACAATCAGGACACTGCGGCAGAAGTCGAACGTCGCGCTGTACGACGTTCGCAACTAACGGACCTACGAGCACAGGCAAATCAACAGCTGGCGGAAGTAGGACAGCTCCTGCTCGCTCCAAATCCAGATGATGAGCATCCGCAAGTCACTGCGATTCGCATCATCCGTCTTCAGAGCAGGCAGTTGCGATTACGACGAGAACTTACATTACTGGAGCAGGAAGCCCGGACCTATGAGGGGACGACTCGTCTATGGACACTTCAACGCGATCTGGCCGAAAGAGATGTCCGTGAAGCAGATCGAATTGTTCAGTTTTGGCAACAAAAGACAGCGGAGGCGAGGCGAATCCAGGCCGACGATGAAGCCCGCGCCGCGCGAGTTGCGTTGGCACTTTCACATGAGTCTGTTCGTAAGGAAGCCGAGCGAAACCGTGAGCTTGCGGATCAGAACGCAAAAATTGTCGAGTTGCGACAAACAACTCGCATTGAACTGGATCGGCTGGATGCGAACTTTAACACGCGGAGTCAGGCGTTCGAGTCATTAAAAAAGCGATCTGAAGCAGCGGAGTTTTCTCCCGCTATTGGTGTGCTTCTGCGGACGCAAAGAACGACTCTACCGGATCGTGATGACATGCGATTCCGGATTCACGAAAGACAAGCAGAGATTTCTTCGCTCAATTTGCAATTGATGGAATGGGAGGCCGAGCGAAAGCCACTCATTGACCTCACAAGCGCAGCTGCGAAAATTATCGAAAAACTGGAGACTTTTCCAGAGTCGATCACTGCGACTGACCTTCAGGAACAGGTGCAGGTTATCTTGGCAGCTCGCCTCCAGCGACTAGGCGACTTAATTGAAAATGGTGGAGCTCAGCTCGATCAACTCGTGCAAGTCGATGGTCAGGAAAAACAACTTCTTGCCAAAGTTAATGAAGAGTCCCTCTGGCTTGCAGAGCACGTCTTGTGGGTTCGCAGTTCGGGAATCATTGGCACACAGCATCAGGCATTCTTGAAGTCGGCGTCAACTTTCTTCGACAAAAATGCGTGGAGCAGGACGATTCGAATTCTGCAGGATGATGCATCGACTCATCGATGGGGATGGGGTGGGATTTGCGTTGGTCTGCTCTTGCTGTTTGTGGCAAGACGGCGAGCAAAGCGTCAGATACGGAGTCTCGGGGAGATTGCAGCTCGATCAAATTGTGTCGAGCTGAGACCGACTTTGGTCACACTACTTCTGACAGGGATTGTTGCATTACCGCTGCCATTAAGTCTCTGTTGCCTCGGGCTGCGTATTGAGGCCATCAGCAGTGGTGAGAATACGCTTCAGGCACTAGGAGTCGCAATGCAGATAGCAGCGATTGCCTGGCTGTCGATAGATTTGATTCGACAGGTGGCTCAACCTGACAACCTCGGCGATTCACATTTCGAATGGTCAGAAACGTCAATGACTTCTGTGCGTCGGACGATGCACATACTTTCAATTACCGCACTTCCATGCCTGTTGCTTGTTGCGTACACGGAAGTCCTGAGTGATGAGGAAATGCTCTCGTCGATTGGACGGTTGGCGTACCTGGTTGCCATGGCATGGGCAGGCTTTGCATCGTTCCGGTTGTTTCGCCCGGACAGCGCAATCCTGCAGGCACTAGAAAACGAACATCCAAAAGATTTACTCTGGCGAACTCGTTGGTTTTGGACAGGGTTGCTTCTGCTGAGCCCGATCGTCTTGAGTGCTTTGTCAGCTACCGGTTATCACTACACCGCTGTGCAATTGTCTGTTCGGATGGCCGCTACGATTGGCAGCGGGCTAGCAGCGTTGATAGTCACGGCGTTCTTATCTCGCTGGTTACTGGTCAGTTATCGCAAACTGGCCATTCAACGCGGTCGCGAACGACGACGTCAGTTGCTTCAGGCTGCACAGGCAGATTCAGACCAACCAATTCCTCAGGATACAACTCCGGAGCTAAGGCTGGCTGACATCAACGATCAGACAAGTCGTTTACTGCAGCTTGGGGCTTCCTTGATTACCCTGATAGCGCTCTACGCTATCTGGATCGATGTGCTGCCAGCACTTGGGATCCTCGGCAAGTTTGAACTCTGGCCCAATACTCTAGTGACCGTGGCTGGTGAATTACCGGTTGTCTGGGTTACTGCGGCGGACGTGATGATTGCTGTATCGATTGGCGTCCTAACGATTTTTGCATCGCGCAATATCCCGGGATTAATGGAAATCTCGATTCTGCAGCGGCTACCACTCGACGCTGGCGCACGTTACGCAGTGAGCACCGTTTCAAGGTACCTGATTATTGTGACGGGATTTCTCTTTGGATTTCGAGCCATCGGAATCGGATGGTCCAGCGTGCAGTGGCTGGTTGCAGCAGTGACAGTTGGACTTGGATTTGGACTGCAGGAAATCTTCGCCAACTTTGTCTCCGGGATTATTCTGCTGTTCGAACGACCTATACGAATCGGCGATACTGTGACAGTGAGCAACATCACTGGCACTGTCACGAGAATTCAAATTCGGGCAACAACAATTTTAGATTGGGATAACAAAGAGCTCATTGTTCCAAACAGAGAGTTTGTGACTGGAAACCTTGTGAATTGGACCCTCTCCAGTCCAACACTTCGGCTGATCGTAACGGTTGGGGTTGCTTATGGCAGTGACACGCGCCTGGCAACACGCCTGCTCTACCAGGTCGCGCAAGAGAATGCGTTGGTTCTTGATGACCCGGAGCCGGTCGTTGTCTTCACCGAATTTGGCGAAAGCAGCTTGAATTTTGAACTGCGATTGTATGTAAACGGCCTTCAGAATTATCGTAGACTAAAACATGACTTGCATTTGGCTGTCGATGATTTTTTCAGGGAACATCAAATCGAAATTGCATTTCCGCAGAGAGACTTGCACGTTCGCACATTTCCGAAAGAACTGACGATGCCTCAACAACAGGACGCTGGCACGATGGATTGTCCCGTTCCGCAGGTTTTTGATCCAGCACATCAAAAGAAAAGTGTATGAGTCAGGATGACAGGTCGAGCGTAAAGTTTGGGACCCTTGGTGGCGTGTTCACGCCATGTACGTTGACGATTCTCGGCGTCATCATGTTCCTGAGATTCGGTCAGGTCATCGGGCAGGCTGGAATTCTTTACGGACTGCTGATCGTTGCGGCGTCAAAACTGATCACGACACTAACGACTTTGTCCTTGTCAGCCATTGCGACCAATACTCGCGTCAAAGGCGGTGGTGCGTACTATCTGATCAGCCGAAGTCTGGGCGTCGAATTTGGCGGTGCCATTGGAGTCGTTTTTTATCTGGCCCAGGCGATTTCTGTGGCGATGTACGTGATCGGCTTCACTGAAGCCCTTGTTGCCACTTACCCCCAATTCAGCAGCAACTTCATTGCGATTGCCACGGTGGTGAATACGCTGACATTTGTTTGCGTCTACATTGGAGCTGGATGGACGATCAAAGTTCAGTATCTCATTTTGGCCATTCTGGCCGCCGCTCTGGGGTCGTTCTATTACGGAGCAATCACAGAGTTTGATCCGGCCATCATGCAGCAAAACTTGATGCCTCATTATCTCGAAGGCGATTCATTCTTCTCGATGTTTGCGTTGTTCTTTCCGGCGGTGACAGGCATCATGGCTGGCGCCAATATGTCTGGTGATCTCGCTAGTCCCTCGAAATCGATTCCTCGTGGAACTCTCGCAGCCGTGGGAGTGACCGGAGTCGTTTACCTTTCGCAGGCAGTTCTACTGGGATGTGCACGACCGCATCAGGAACTCATCACCAATAACCTCATCATCAATGAGATCTCCGCATGGCCCGTATTGATTACGGCAGGAGTCTTTGCAGCGACGTTGTCGTCAGCACTTGGTTCAATGATGGGTGCACCACGAATTCTGCAGGCGTTTGCTCGCGACGAAGTCTTCGGCTGGATGAAGTCTTTCGGAGTTGGCAGTGGGGCGTCCAATGAGCCGAGGCGGGCAACTGTTGTCACGTTTCTGATTGCTCAGGCCTGCATCATGCTGGGTGACCTGAACGCGATCGCTCCGATTATCACGATGTTCTTCATGATTACGTATGGTCTGTTGAATCTGGCTTCGTTTTATGAATCAGTAACAAAAAACCCCAGCTACAGGCCAACTTTTAAATACTGCCACTGGACTGTTTCACTTGCGGGGACCGTCGGATGTCTCGCGGTGATGTTTCTGATCAACTGGATCTGGGCCAGTGTCTCAATTGTCGTGATCGGGACACTTCATGAAGCGATTCGGTTTCGCGAGATCGAGTCTCGCTGGGGTGATTTGCGCAGTGGGGTTGAATTTGAACGTGCACGAAAAAGTCTGCTGCGTCTGGAAGAACAAGCCTATCACCCGAAGAATTGGCGTCCGATTATCCTTGCGCTCAGCGGAACAGGCTGGACACGTCCGAATGTTGCGATTTACGGGCACTGGTTAACTGCGGGGCACGGGATCCTTTCACTGGCTCATGTGGTGACCGGAGATGTTGAAGAACATGCCGAGCGACGTGATAAGTTTGAGGCGACTCTGAGAGCGTTTATCGCGAAGGAGGAGTTGATGGCATTTCCAACGGTTGTGATTTCTCATTATCTGTCCGACGGTATCGAATCGCTTGTGCAATGTCATGGAATCGGGGGACTTCGGCCCAATACAATTCTGCTTGGTTGGCCGAGTTCTCTAAGTCGCTCGGAATCCTTTGGGGCCAGCTTAAGAGTTCTCTCCCGCCTTGGTCGCAGCATAATTGCTGTGCGATTTCGTGAAGAGGCAGATGTTGAGTCGTCTGCCAGAGACCCATGGGCGATTCCAGATGGCACAATTGACGTCTGGTGGCGTGGACGTAAGAACGGGGGACTGATGCTGCTTCTTGCTCATCTGCTGCATCAAAATCCCGAATGGCGAAAACGACCAATTCGTATGTTACGTGTCGTCCGGTCTTCGGATGGAATTGCTGAAGTCGTCTCCAATATCAATGATGTTTGCCAAAGTGCCCGGATCTCCGCCGAGCCAATTGTGATTGCTTCCGATGACCCGCCGGCAGTCATTCAGTCTGCTTCTGCACAGTCGGCCGTTGTTTTGATGGGATTTGAGACACCTGTCGAAGGCGAAGAAGCTGTTTTCGTCGACCGAATGGAGAAAACCGCCGGAGTTCTTCCTCGAGTATTGTTCGTTAGTAGTGCTGGCGGAATGGAACTTGATTCGTGAGAATTCCGGTTAGAGTCGGAAGTAAAGGATCTTTAGCAAGATCCACTAACTCGAACCCGACTTCTTCATCTTGACGGAGCCGTTGTCGCTTAATCGCCCCTGCGTCCACTCGTCCTTTAGGCTGAAACAATGCAGTCCTTCACTTGCGCATGCTCGAACATGATCTTCTTCGAGAATACTCGTTGCGTTGCGTGCCTGCGAGATCTTGGCTGGTGTCCAGCATGCCGAAACATGACAGCATTGCTGCCGGAAGAAAATTCAAAGTTTCGATGTGCCAATGACAAGTGCAACGCACTGCTGATCAAATGCCATAATTACGCCGTCGAAGCCGTCTGCAACCGATGTTGTGTGGCAACCGAGGAGCCTTCCAAAACGATCTTATTGTGCGATTACTGTCGCTTCAACGATACGATTCCTGATCTGTCCATCGAAGGAAATCGTGAGCTATGGCATCGTTTGGAATCTGCCAAACGCCGCCTGTTGTACACTCTGGATCTGTTGCGACTGCCCTATGGTCTGGCAAGTGATGGAGCCAGTCCGCCGCTAAAGTTTGACTTCAAAGCGGACATCACACTCAAGCCAAAATGGTGGTGGTCACTGGGAAAAGAAGAACGAGTCTATACAGGACATGCGAACGGAAAAATCACAATCAATCTGAGGGAAGCAGACACGGTGGAACGCGAAAAAGCGCGGGTCATCTTTCAGGAAGCACATCGAACTGTGATTGGCCACTTCCGACATGAAATCGCTCACTACTATTGGGAGATGCTGATCCAGGGAAAAGTTGAAGCGGTGGCCGCATTTCACGCTGTCTTCGGTGACCATGAAAAGCCCGGTTATGCAGAAGCTCAGGAACGCTACTACAGCAAGGGGCCCACGCCAGACTGGCAAACACACTTCATCAGCGCGTATGCAACCATGCATCCGTGGGAAGACTTTGCGGAAACGTTTGCCACATATCTGGATATGGTCAGCGTCCTGGACACCGCACGCCAGATGGGAATTACCGATAGTTGCGATCCAACAAGAGATGAATTCCCATCCCTGATCGAACGGTACATCAGGCTGGGAGTTGTCTTCAATGAGATGAACCGTTCCATGGGACTCACTGACCTTGTCCCGGAAATCATAGGTCCGCATGTTGCGGCAAAGATGCGTTACATTCACGATTTGATCAGAACTGAAGCGAATCGAGTCGCTGCGGAGACTTCAACACCGGAAGGAACATGAGACATGAATCATTCACAGCCGGCACGAACAGATCCTTCAGCAATGGACGATTCCGACAGTCTCGATGAAGCAGTTCTGCGGCACGATCAAAAGATCGCTGAGTCTGGATTGCAGCTCTGGATGGGGGCTGAGCCTACATTCACAAGACCCGAAACGAACGCAGCGGAATGGCGGACTCTGGCCCTCGGCATAGAAAAGGAGCAAGTTGGTCGACGCTTTATGCAGGTCCTTGCCAGCGAAGCGCCTGGTGCCGTCGTGCTGCGAACACTCGGTCGACAGTATCCTGGTGAAAGCAAACCGCGATGGAATTACGGCATCTACTCGCGTCGCGACGGAACGCCGATCTGGCGCGGAGCAAAGGATCCCGTCACAGCTCAGAATTCAGATATCTCCGCACGAATACACCAGTCACAAGGCCAGGCTATCGCGGCCCAGTCCCCTGAGCATGAAAACAGGGACGAATTGCTTCGTTGTAAGGAGTTGCAAACGGCACTGGGTTTTGCATTGCAAGCCGCTGGACTGCATACCAATTATGAACTGTTGAGTGATCCGCGTGAGACGCGTTTTCTTTTCTCTGCCGATGCTGAACTCCTGCATGGCGATTGGAATCAGGACCCCTGTGTCGCGCGTCCAAGGCTTGATTCGGTTCCAATCCCTGTGGACGGCTGGAGAGATGAACTCGCTGCGCGAGGTATTTATCTTGTGGCGATCGGGCTCTGCGAAACGGAATTTACCTGCGATAAAAACAGTCTGCAAGTCGAGTTACCGGCGTTTGGCAGCGTCGCGGACTGGTTGCGTTTCCTTGAGTTCCTTGGCGACGCGTCTGTCAAAGCGGGCCTGAAATCACTGGTGCTCACGGGATTTCCGCCGCCGGTCGATCAGCATGTTGCCTGGACAACGGTGACGCCTGATCCGGGAGTTCTGGAAATCAACATGGCCCCGTGTGCGTCAATGCTTGAGTTTTTGACGACGCAGAGAAAACTGCATGCTGCCGCAGCATTCGTCGGGCTGTCGGCGTTTCAGCTGTTATTCAACGGCGAAGTTGTGGATTCCGGCGGCGGTCAGCATCTGACTTTCGGCGGTCCATCTCCGGAAGCAAGCCCGTTCCTGCTGCGGCCACATCTTCTCCCGCGACTAGTCACCTGTTTGAATCATCATCCTTCGCTTTCCTATTGGTTTGCTGTTCGCGCGGTCGGAAGTTGTGGCCAACAGCCTCGTCCCGACGAAGTTTCGCCGGAATCTCTGGACGGTTTATCCGTCGCCGTAGACCGACTGTTTCAAAGCACAAGCGTGCCGCCCGAGTCGCTTTGGCGGAGCGTGGCGCCGTTTCTTTGTGATCGATTCGGGAACACTCATCGTTGCGAAATCAACGTCGAGAAGCTTTGGAACACATTGAACTCAGAACGCGGCTGTCTGGGACTCGTCGAACTTCGCGCGTTCCGCATGACTCGATCTCCGGAAGATGCTGCGGCGATCGCGATGTTTATGCAGACGCTGATCGTCTGGCTTGCCGAAAGAGACGACGCGCCGAATTTGGTCGAATGGGGATCTCGCCTGCACGATCGATTCTCGCTGCCGTATTTTCTGCAGCAGGATCTGTCGGAAGTGCTGACTCAAATGCAAGCCGCCGGATTTCCGTTGCCTCCGACTGTGACTCAGCGACTGCTGGATGATTCTCTGTTGGTGCTGGGTGAATTCGATCTGGGGAATGCTCAACTGATCGTTCGCCAGGCGATTGAATTCTGGCCTGTTGTGGGAGACCTTTCGGCGAATGACCGTTCGTTTCGTCTGATGGATTCGAGCACGCAGCGCGTCGAGATTCTGGTGCGAGTCCCGAGGGAAAACGGTACTCCTGCGACGGTTAGCGAAATTCCCTGGCGTTTGACGTTGATGGGGTTTGAGGTCCCGTGGGTCGTCGTTGAGGAGCACGATTGTTCCGCCCTGGTTCGCGGCGTGCGCTACAAAGCATTTCATCCGCAAATGACGGTCTCGCCGCTTGTTGAGGCTATCGACCCGCTGGAGTTCTTTTTGACGTCCGCCGATGACTCAACCACCTGGCGCGTGCGACTGCATAGCTGGCGTCCGGATGTTGAGCCTTACGACGGGCAGCCAAAAGACTTCGAAGAAGCTCGTCGCCGCCGCAACGAACGCCTGGTGGTTGAACAAGTCACAGAGCCAATTGTGTCGGTTCCTATTGCGTCGTCAAAACTCAGCAAACACTGCATTGATCTGAGACGAAGAACGATTCGTCATGTTTAAGAGTCGCAACCTGTCATTGACCGGCACACACTGGGTTCCAGCATAGAGGTTCCAATGCCATTGCAATCTGATCTCAATTGGGTGTCCGTTCTTTCCGCGATCGAAAATGCCGTTCATTCGCATCGCGGCGGAGGCATTGTTGCTAACTATATTCCAGCTCTCGCCGCAGTCGATCCGATGAAGTTTGGCTTGTGCATCGCCACCGGTGACGGACTGCAGCATTGCCTCGGGGATGCAGACGAGCGGTTTTCGATTCAGAGTATCTCAAAGGTGTTTACACTGTCGATGGCGCTGCGAAAAGTCGGAGAAACGTTGTGGCAGCGAGTTGGTCGCGAGCCGTCCGGTTCGCCCTTCAATTCGATTGTGCAATTGGAAAACGAACGTGGCATTCCTCGCAATCCATTTATCAATGCTGGAGCGATAGTGGTCACGGATCATTTGGTTGACGAGTCAGGACCTGAAGCACTCATCAACGAATTGCTGGCTCGATTGCAATTGCTGTCCGGAGATACTTCCGTCTCTGTCGACGAAGTTGTTGCGGCATCTGAATCAAAAGCAGGATCACGCAACAGAGCACTGGCACATTTCATGGCATCTTATGGAAACCTTGAGAATCCTGTTGAACAGACTTTAACAGCTTATTTCTCTCATTGCGCCATCAGCATGTCCTGTCGACAGCTGGCACGCGCTGCATTATTTCTGGCGTTTGATGGATGTGATCCAGTGACGGAAACTCGGATGGTTAGCAGTGAAGCCTGTCGCAGAATCAATGCGGTGATGATGTCGTGCGGTCACTACGACAACAGCGGTGACTTTACATTTCGCATTGGTCTACCTGGCAAGAGCGGGGTTGGCGGCGGAATCCTGGTAATTGCGCCCGGTCACGGTAGCGTCGCTGTTTGGTCGCCTGGACTGAATTCTGCTGGCACGTCGACAGTCGGCAGTATTGCTCTGGAAACTCTGGTGAAGCTCACGGGCTGGTCGGTGTTTGTGTGATCACGTCCGCGTTGCATGATCATGGCGAAACATCGGCAAGAGCATCAGCGATAACATTGATACCAGACACAGCGCCAGAAACGCCTGAGGATACCCCGAATCGGCGGTGATTCTTCCCGCCACCCAGCTCGTCCATGCTTCGCAACCGTTCGTCATGCCCATGAACGCGCTGAACTGCGTCGCTGCCACAGCCGGGTACGTATGGTCCATGAACAATGCGTACGAAGATGATGTGAAGATCCCAATCGCAAACGCGGCGAAGGCCAGGCATGTCAGCAGGATCGGACTGCGATGAAGATCCATCGCAAGGTCGCACATGGCCATCAGACAAACGGCGATACAAATCATTACGAGGACAGATCCCACCAGCACGCGTCGACCGAACCGATCTGAGAGGGTTCCCCCAAGCAGCGATCCACAAATCATCAGAGCGATCATCGGCAGTGACGCAAAGCTGCCCACTTCGGCTTCGCTGAATCCGCGATCAATGAGAAATGGTCCGTACATGACTTCCAGAGCTTTGAAGCAGGCTCCACCTGTGAGAGCAAAGATCAATCCAACCCAGGTGTTCTGCTGGGTGAGCGCCGCTTTGACGCCATCCCATGTCTTGTGCCGTCGACTAGGCTGCAACGGCTCTTCAGAACTTTGTTCAGTCGCAGTTGTCTCATGCATCGGGATCGCAATCACGAGAACCGCAGAGAACACGGTCACCATGATCAGGAGCATCGCGACAGCGCCCCAACCAATGTAGGGAGCCATAATCAATGCTCCGCCACCAAGCAACGATCGTCCCAGCAGCATGCCGGTTTGCATCCAGCCATTGATCGAGCCTCGTTCTTCGGGACGAGTCACCGCGACGCACAAAGCATCAATGGCCACATCCTGAGTGGCCGCTGCGAAGGCGTGAGCCAGCAGGCAGGTCATCATCAATCGAAATTCGGCGACTGGATCCAGAAACAGCATGGGAATCAGCGTGAGCCCCATGACCGTCTGAGAACAGACGATCCAGTGTCTGAGCGACCAGCGATGATTCTGAAACACGTCAACCAGAGGTGCCCACACAAATTTAAATGTCCACGGCAGAACCAGAGCTGCTGTCAGGGCAGTGATGTCTTCAATCGTAACTCCCGCAGCTCTCAGACGAGTTGGCAACGCGAGCCACAGGAATCCAATGGGAGCTCCTTCGCTGAGATACAGACACGCGAACACAATTTTTCGTTGAAGAGTCAAGATCGTCGATCTCGTGTTTTGACGGGAAATTTTTGCCGACTTTTACACCCGGGAAATTGAATCGCGATCATCAGGTTCAATTCACTCGCAGTTGCCAGCCAGCATCGATACCGAAAGCGAATAGCGCTCTAGGAGAAATATCGCAATGGACATTACCATGGCAGTTGTTCCCGCGAAATATATCCATCGATCAACAGAGTTGTTCCGGTATTGAAGTACAAAATGTTTTCTGAAGAGAATCAAACATGATCGACCCTGGGTCCATCAACAACAGATCATCAAATGGCAAACGATTCCCAGTCTACCAGAATGGCAAGAAGCAGGAATTAACGTACGCTCAGCTGTTCTCTGTTGGGCATCGAAAATGGCACCGCCGTAAATTTCAAATCGCGAAGGCAATCTTTGAACAGCTCGCTACCGTGGAAGATCGAGGGCCTCGCGCGGACATTTTCCTTGCGCATTGCAATGCCATGCTCGGTGATTTCGGACAATGCAGCTCGATCTTGCATCGCGCTTTACCGCAGGAGCTTTATGGAAACGCGGCGGGCCGACTTCACGACACGTTTGTCTTTTGGAATGTGGGACTTTTTGTTGACGTAAAGAATTCCATGAAGGCTCTGGCACGTGAATACAAAGAACTGCCTTCTTTGAACCTTATCCTCGCACAACTTCTGCATGCCACTGGTGCGAGGCGTCTTTCTGCCCGATACCTCCGTCACGCGATGGAACACGATAGAAAAAATGGAGCTATCGCACTCTCCGCTGGCTCTCAGCTTCAAAGACTTGAAAACGAAACTTCACCCTGAAGTCGATGTTGACATTTCCGAGCCTTCTCAACGGCCCTTCCAAACTTGCAGGAGTTCAGAAAGGCTGCCGATTTCTTGTACTTCTCTGGCTATAGGTTCCTGCAATCTTCGTCGTTTGGGTATCAGACCGTATATTCCTTTCCGTTTTCCTGATACACGACTTTATAAAGATCGCGACGCCGATCGTTCCAGTTCTGGACGCTGCCTGTGGCTTTGTGCCGCCGGAGTTGTTCAACGTCCACATCATGGATAATCATGGTTTCAATGTTCGCACTGCACTCGGCCGCGACGGCGTCGCGGGCAAATTCTGCGTCGGCAGGTGTAAAGATCGCTGACTGAGCGTAATGGATGTCTGAGTTTTCAACGAATGGCAGATTGCCCGTACATCCGGCGACGGCGACATACACATGGTTTTCGACGCATCGAGCCAATGCACAATGACGGACTCGCAGGTAGCCGTGACGAGTGTCCGTATTGAACGGCACGAAGATAATTCCCGCACCTTTCTGCGCCACAATTCGCACGAGTTCAGGAAACTCAATGTCGTAGCAGATCAGGATGGAGATCGGCCCGCAGTCGGTATCGAACACGCTCACGCTTCGTCCCGGCGTAACGCCCCACCATTTACGTTCGCTTGGCGTAATATGAATCTTCTCCTGCCGTTCCAGCGTTCCGTCACGGCGAAACAGGTAAGAAACGTTGTAAAGGCATTCGTCTTCAATGACGAACAGAGATCCGCCGATGATGTTGACGTCATACTTGACTGCCATTTCAGTATAGAAGTCCAAATACTGCGGCGTAAATTGTGCCAGACGACGAGCAGCTTGACCGGGGCGATCTTTTGGGAGAAAAGACAACAGTTGCGTTGTATGAAGCTCTGGGAACAGTACAAAATCGCTTTTATACTCACTCGCCGTATCGATAAAGAACTCACTCTGCTGAGCAAACTCACTGAAGTCTTTGATCGTTCGCATCTGGTACTGCACTACAGCAATGCGAACTAACTCTGACGGCGTCAAATAGCGACGACGCGCCCCTTTCTGGTAGTCCAGATTGTTCCATTCGAGGAACGACGCGTATCCGCGACTGGCTGTGTCAGACGGAAGATAGTCCGGGATCAGGCCTTCAACGGAAAATCCATTTGCCAGTTGTGCAGTCAGTACCTGATCGTAGAACGTCTTGTCCATGACGTTTTCAACATACTCGCGAGCCGACATTTTGTCCGCGTGCTCACCATAACCTGGGATACGGCCAGCAATCATGATGCGAGCTAGATTGCGATCACGGCAAATTTCCTTTCGAGCTTCGTACAATCGCCGGGAGAGTTTCATGCCACGAAACTCAGGATGCACCATGATCTCGATCCCGTACAGCGTGTCGCCTTTGTAGCTGTGATTGCGGATGTATCCGCTGTCCGCGACTTTCTTCCAGTCGTGCCACGCCATATTGGGATCATATTCCAGAATCAGACTCGACGACGATGCTGCGATTCTGCCGTCGATTTCAACAACGATCTGTCCTTCCGGAAACACATTGATCTGACTCTGAATCTGATCCCGCGCCCAGGGTTTCATCCCGGGAAAACAGAGCAGCTGCATTTCGATCAGCGCTTCGTAATCATCCATCGTCAGCGGACGCAGGTTGATTTTCCATTCATACGATTTCAGGTCGATCGGTTCCACTGTGGGGCCTTTATTGTTTCTTGATTGCAAATGGTGATAGGGGTTTCTGCATCCGCGAGTGGACGGAAATATTCCATGACTATTTTTGCCCGGAAAGTCCCTGAAAAAAGGCTCTGGCGTTCTTTCCGAGAGTTCGAGTCCTGTAGCCACCTTCCTGAATCACGACCGTCGGCAAATTCAACGAATTGAGCATCAGACCATTCAACTCAAAATCTTTCGCACCGAGCGACCACGTTCCGGTGGGATCACCCTTTGCCGGATCGAGTCCCAGCGCTACAACAAGAAACGACGGCGAGAATTGTTGAATTTGCCTGATTGCGGCTTTCAGTGCGACGCGGTACTGCTCTCCGTCCTGATGCTCTGGTAAAACCAGATTGACGTTGAAGCCGAGGCCGGGGCCGCTGCCGGTCTCGTCCGCGAATCCTGTGAAATACGGATAGGCAAAATCGGGGTCACCATGAATTGAGATGGTCAGCACGTCGGCACGTTCGTAAAAAATATCCTGCTGACCGTTTCCGTGGTGATAATCAATGTCCAGAATCGCAACCTTCCCATGCAAAGAGAGATACTGAGCCGCGATTGCTGCGTTGTTGAAATAACAGAATCCGCCAAATGCCGCCCGTTCAGCGTGATGCCCTGGAGGTCTGACAAGAGCATACGCCCTTCGGCGGCCCTTCAATATCTCATCCGCTGCCGTCAACGCACAATCCACTCCGCGGATCGCCGCCGGGTAGGCGTTGTTGTTGATCGGTGTAAAAGTATCGATGCAGTAGTAGCCAGCCCGGATGGACAAATCCCTGGGCGGGCGAGTCTTATTGCGGATTGGAAAAACGTAGGGATAGACCGATTTGTTGGCTGGCGTGTTGCGGCAGGCCTTCCGCAAGTAGTCGATCAACTCTGGATCATGAGTCGCCTGAATATGTTTGACCGGGTACTCTTTGGGCTTCACAGACTCAAAAAGTCCACTCGCATTCAGTTCCGAAAGAATCACCGAAATTCGCACAGGTGACTCGACGTATCCGCGTTCACGAATGTGATGAATATCATGCCGATCGCTGACAATCAAAGCGATCTGATCGTGTGACGCTTTGTGCGCCGGACGATGCTCAACGATGGATTTTGAGTATCGCAATGGACGCAGTTGAACTGGATCGACTTGAATGGAAGCAATCACATCAGAAACGTAGGCTGGTGAGCAGATTGCCCCGTACTTTCGCTCCAGCACCGCGCGAATAACCTCTTTGAGAAAGCTCGCTCGCAAAGGCTTCCCCTGATCAAGATCATCGAAAACAAGGTGCGGCAGGTTGTCGGAGGAGCCATTTGAAACGGGAGTTTCGTAGCGTGTCCCGATGATGGGCCGAGCCCCATACTTTTCGTAAAACTTCAATCGAGCGGCATTCTGTCGTCGCATGACCACATCAGCACAACCGCCCGGGTCGTCCGGAAGGCATTCGAAGAACAATCCTTCTGATTTCTGGGCAACGACTTCGTCTCGAATGTACTCGTAAAGCGCTGCGCCGACACCGCGACCCGACGTCTTTCCCGCGACTGCAAGATAGTCGAGGTAGCTGAACTTAAGTTCTGGCTCCTGCAGCACAATCGCAAAGCCGCTGACGTGGCCTCGGGAGTTCTCTGCAACATAGAGAATCATGCGAAACCGTTGCATGAACGGATTGCGAAGTTTCTCCCCCAGTGAATCGATGTCAGAGATCGGAGCGCCAGCAAAGTGCTCAACAAAGATCTCTCGAACTTCAGCTATTGACTGTTTGTTGACCGGAAGAACGTCATCGTAGATTCTTCGAATGCGAAACATTCAGCTGGACTCTCCTGAGAAAATGCCATCCGTGGCATAAGCATCGACATCGAAGCAAAAATGTGTGCCCCCCGAGTCAGCGAATGCGGGTGTAATCTAACGTGACTCGAACAATTGTAAACGCCCTGCGAAAAACAACAAATCGACCTGATTAGGGATTGGAGATTCCAAGATGAACACAGCAGCGTTCACAAATCCGGGTTCAGGTAATCAACATCAATCCATCCGTTTCAAGAGACCGATTGTGTCAGATAGATTCACGGTGTTACGGTGTCACCCTGCTGTAGTTCCTGGTTCACAGACGCAATCGCGTTTTCAGCCTGGATCGGCTTGCACAAACCTGAGTGACGATGACATGTCTTCAGGTCGATCTACAAAAAGTGACGAATCAGTGCTCCAACGTGCTGCGGCGTCAACATTGTGCTCAAAACAACTCCGGTCACATCGACTGACTATCTTCCAGTTCCTTCGCTTTGAAGCGTGGACGCAAAACATAATTTGCATGTCTTGCGGATGTTGGAGGAACTGATCATTTCGTATGCCAGGGGGATTCCTCAAGACCAACAGCATCTCCGTCTCTGAGTTCAGCCTTGTTTCGTGGAACGATTTGGCGTTACGCTTCCCGTTGATCTGCCCGATTGGAGAGATTTCGTCACTCTGTCTGCATTTTTCACTTGTGACGCGACTACCTAGATTCTTGGGTCGCCTGCGTGAATGCAAGTTTTGTTCAAATCTCGCAGTGTTGCAGTATTGATGGCCAATTTATTGCTGTATCAAGACAAGTACCAATTGACTGGCCATAGACAACAACACAGCACAATTTAGTTAGCGCGACCGTTCGGCTTATGCACCTACAACGGAAGTTTATGGATTTCATGTGACCAGTTTTTTTGACTCATTCGATCTGTATGATGTGTTTGACATTCTCCTTGTCAGTGCTTGCCTGTACCCCATGATTCGATGGCTGCAGACGACGGCTACACGTGGGCCGGCAGTTGTGGCAGCACTGGGCGGGTTGATCTATGCGACTGCAAACCAGTTCGACCTGCACCTGACAACCGTTTTGCTGCAATTCGTATTTACGATTGCCGCGATTGTGACTGTCGTCGTTTTTCAGGATGACATTCGCCGCGCTGTAGCTTTAACAAAATTTACTCGGCGATGGTGGGGACGCAGTCAGGTGTCTGCGCGACAGACAGAAACAGACACGATCGTCACCAGTGCATTTAATCTTGCAGGAAAAGCGCATGGAGCTTTAATTGTCCTGCCCGGCGGCGAGCCACTAGCTCATCACATAGATGGTGGAGTCGAGCTTCAGGGACGATTGAGTTACGCGCTGCTGGACAGCCTGTTTGATCCGCACTCAGATGGTCACGATGGAGCTGTAATTATCCGGGACGGATTCGTTACACATTTTGCGTCTCATTTGCCCTTGTCGAATAGTCTCGAAAAGGTGAATCAGCTTGGAACTCGACATCGTTCCGGACTCGGACTCTCCGAGCGGGCTGACGCGCTGGTTATTATTGTTTCAGAAGAACGTCGGCAGGTGAGTATCGCATACCATGGCGCAATACAGCGGAACGTTGCACGAAGTCAGCTGACTGAGGCAATTCAGAATCACTTTGCTGAATTCACGGCCGACAATCGGGTCAGCCAAAAGGCTAAACTTGTTTCATTCTTTATTTCGCATCCGCGTTCAAAATTGCTGGCTGTAGTGATCTCCTGCTTGGGATGGCTTCTGATCGCCTCAGACCGTGATGTTGTACAGCGTGTCTTCGTACTTCCAATCGTTTACCGGAATCTACCAAGAGATGTTGAACTTCCCGACTCGATTCCCACTGAAGCGAGGGTCACGTTTTCGGCCAGTGAACGGGCCTTTCAATTCGTGGCTCCTAGTGCCCTGAATGTGTCGGTAGACCTGCGGGAGGCATCGACCGGAAAAGATATCTTCACGCTTTCCGAGTCCAATGTCAGGCATCCTTCGTCGCTATCTGTGTACCGCATCGAGCCAAGAACCATCCAGTTGTCGAACCCCTAAATGGGCAGGCGATGCCATTTACTCGGCAGGTCGGCGAAACATCGATAAATTGCTCACTGAAATGCAACACAGCTGCAACATTTGTTATCGCTGAAATAATCGCGTGCAGAGACAGAGGCGATACCATGCAGAACACACTCTGGATAGCGGGTCTTGATGCAGACTTCTAAGTGCAAGCGCACTACGTCACTCCCATTCATTGGCGTCAGCGAAGCAGTACGTAAATCTGCCTCGATAAAACCGATCGGCAATACGTTTTACACGGTACCAAACTGCTCCGGACCGGGTGGCCTCGGGGCGTTGCCGCCCCGAGGCTCCCACAGACCCGTACTTGCTCGCATTAGAGCATACGGTTCCTCAGATCATGGTTTCGCTGCTTTACGGTAAACCGAATGGACAGTGCGCACGGGGGCAAGTGGAAAACGCTGGAGCAGTCTCCTGTACATGGTCCAGTTGAGTGAGCGAAGGCGGTTGCGGCGATAGAGCCACTTCCGCCAGTGACGCTGCACTTCCCAGAGAAACCTCGATAAGGCCTCCGAGTTGCCCGTGACACCATAGTACGCGTAATGTCCGCGCAGTTTTTCATTCAGCTTCTGCTGTTGCTCAGGGATCGATAGGTGCCGGTTTGCCTGGCACCATGAGTCAATGCTCCGCACTGCTCGGCTGAAACGGTCCGGCGCCGTCTTCTGTTTGACAACCCAGTAACCTCGTTGTGATCGGGCCCAATAATGGGTGAATCCCAACAGGTCGAACGTTCCAGGTCGATCGTCGTGTGATCCGTGAGTACCCGTCGTCCGAAGAGACGGCGGGCGGAACGGCACAAGCTTCGTCTTGGTCGGATGAACTGTCAGTCCAAACCGGCCAAATCGTTTCGGAACAACTGCGAACACGCGTTCGGCGTCATGCTGGTCCTCAAAGCCGATGACAAGTCGAGTAGCCCGGTGGAATTTCACCCTCAGGCCCTCACGGAACCGGACGGGAACCTCTCGGCTCATCCGGCTCTTATTGTCCAGTCGCGGGACGAATTCCGTGTGACCATAAAACGAACATGCGGGGTTCACGTTGGGCCACTTGGCCTAACCAGTGAACTGCCTGCCGTTGATGGTAACGAAATCGTT
>JBGSVD010000127.1:0-1837 GCA_041753135.1 Planctomycetaceae bacterium | reverse complement strand
TGTGGACTGATGCGACTTTTCTGGGGAGTTCGGTATTCGGATCTCGGGCCGTTTCGAGCGATCTCGTGGCGGGCGTTGGAGTCTCTTCGGATGGAGGATGAAAACTTTGGCTGGACAGTAGAGATGCAGATCAAAGCAGCCATTGCCAGTTTGCGCACTGTGGAACTTCCCGTGCCCTATCGAAAACGAATTGGCGTCAGCAAGATTAGTGGGACCATCTCCGGAACGTTCCGAGCCGGATACAAGATCCTCTGGACAATTGGCAAGTATGCGTGGCTGATGCGAGGTTGGAATCCATCGCCGATGGTGGAATCACGAGCAGTAAGCCGCAATGCAGCGACCGTCGAGTCGACGCCGCCGAATGAAGCTGTTTCTTCAAATTAATGGTGTTTTTCACCATAGTGTGAGCCGCATCACAGAATGGATTCAGAGTCGCGGTAAGAATGCGGAGCTGTGCAATCATAGCTCGATCAGCTCTGTTTGCTTTTAAATTCAATGTTTGCCGTTTCCTCAAGGAAGTGAAAAAGTGCAGGATTCCGTCTCGACTCTTTCCGGGTCACCAGAAGCTTCTGTTTATGAGCGATACGCTGCGGCCTCACAGAATGTTGAGCCCGCGCTATGTTGCCCAGTTCAATATGTCGGGCAGTACCTGAAAGCCATTCCGCAGGAAGTCATCGATAAAGACTACGGCTGTGGCGACCCCAGCACGTATGTCAAAGAAGGTGACACAGTGCTTGATCTTGGATCTGGCGCAGGAAAGCTGTGCTACATCATGGCTCAGGTGGTTGGCCCCGGTGGCCGTGTCATTGGTGTCGATTGCAATACCGAGATGCTGACTTTGGCTCGCAAATACCGTCAGGAAGTGGCTCGAAAGATCGGTTACTCAAACGTCGATTTTCGTTACGGCATGATTCAGGACCTGGGGCTGGATCTGCAACTCTTACATGAACGGTTGCTTGATCTGCCAATCAACGGCGCTCCGGCGTGGCTGGAGAATCGACATCTGGAAGAGCAACTGCGAACAGAACAGCCGTTGATCGAAAGCGATTCCGTAGACTGCGTCGTTTCCAACTGCGTACTAAATCTTGTTAGGCAGCAGGATCGTCAGCAACTGTTCGATGAGATCTTTCGAGTGCTCAAACGTGGCGGGCGAGCGGTCATCAGTGATATTGTGAGCGATGAAACGGTCCCTGATCGCATGCAGAAGGATGGCTATTTGTGGTCGGGCTGTCTTTCCGGAGCCTTCCGCGAAGATTTGTTTTTGGAAGCCTTTGCGAATGCAGGTTTCCATGGCATCTCGATCGCAAAGCGTCAGTCTGAGCCATGGCAAACGATCGAGGGCATCGAATTTCGATCCATGACAGTCGTCGCGTGGAAGGGCAAGCAGGGGCCATGTATGGAACGCAATCAGGCGTTGGTTTACAAAGGTCCATTTCGCCGCGTGGAAGATGACGATGGTCATGTGTTTGTGCGAGGTCAGCGCATGGCGGTTTGCGACAAAACATATCGGCTGTTGCAGCAGGCTCCGTACGAAGGCATCTTTGAACCGATCGAGCCGCTGGAACAAATCCCGCTCGATGCCGCCGCAGCATTCGACTGCAAACGGCAGAAGCTTCGTGATCCTCGTGAGACCAAGGGAGCTGAGTATGCCGTCACAACAGAAGCCAGCAACGCCTGCTGTGGGCCGAATGAGCCCTGTTGCTAGTCGATCCGTGGGGCGGCGTTCTTTCGTGACAGAATCTGGTGAGCGGCATGCGTCAGGTTGCCGGTAAAAGAACGAAGTACCGGAGGGCTCACGCCACTCCGCTCGCCGCAACCCATTGGACCGGGCAAAGTA
>JBGSVD010000126.1:0-6568 GCA_041753135.1 Planctomycetaceae bacterium | reverse complement strand
AGGCCGACACCCAGCCCAAGTCCATCCGGCAGTGCAGGTAAGGGCACCGGCTTCTCAACTCCGATTTCGCTTGTACGAACCATGCAGTGCTCGCAAGTCCTGCGGATACAACAGGAATCAAATAGGAAAGGAATCGAATAGAAATGGAGAACGGCCAGCCATGCGAGGGCATGACTGGCCGAGATTTGCCGCGACATTGGAAGTGACGATGTCACTTCAGGAGGAATGGCGTGGCAGGTTCGGTCTCAGAAAGACTACTTTAGCCAGACTACTTGGGAGCTGGTCCGACCTTCTTGCCAGCGGCTTTCATCAGATGCTCAAACTGCTTGCGTGCCAGCTTCCAGGTATCGGCCTTCAGCGGCACATTACACTCGCCCTTGCCTTTGCAGGTATTCTGTCCAGGGTAACCACCGCAACCGCCGGTTCCCTTGCATTCATTCACACCAGCGCATTCATGTTTTTCCACTGCGGCGCACGAACTCTGACCGGCACAATCATGCTTGCCCTTGCCTTCACCTTTGCAGGTGTTCAAGCCTTTGCATGTATTCGGTGAAGCGATCAGGAGTGCTGGATCCACACCAAGATCTGGCTTGTCGTCCTGTGTTTTTGCCTTTGCTTTACTGTCCTGGGCAGTGGCCGCTTTCGCTCCCACCACAAGAGCCCCCGTGGCAACAAGTGCCAATTGCGCGAAATTGCGACGGCCAACGTTGAACTTACTCATTTGACAATTCTCCCTGAAAAAACAACGGTCTCTGTAAAGTCACACCTGAGATCGACAGTTGGATCGATGCCAATCTCACATCCAGAATGTGCATCGCACAACATCGTCGAGACACTTCGATGTCGCTGGCCAAGAAGCAGCATTTCGATCCTGTATCAACGTTGCGAGATGTTCACGATTCTGTCTGTGCTCGTCTGTGATGCACCTCACAAAACTGCAATTTAGTTGCCGACAAGTATCGCATCGCTATCGCAGTTGTGGGTCTCGTCAAAATTCGCCATTGACCTCGCCACCGTTGCGAGTGACCAGTGATCGGTAGGTGCCGAGGTCCAGATTCTCGCTCAGGAACCGGACGCTGCCATCTCCGAGCAGGATATTTGCCCCGCCCGAGTGCTGACTGAAGATTTCTTCGAATGGACCACAATTGTTACTTGTCCAAGGACACAATGGAGGACCGCCCGGCGGAGAATTATTGTTGTTAATTCGCATAGAAATGCCGAAGGCATTGTCCGGTTCGGCCCATCTCCAGAATCGGCGTTTGGCACCGTCCAGCGGATCAAGGTAGACATGATTCGCCTGCATTCGTTCGTCGCGGCCGATGTCTTCGCCGATGAGTAACGTATTGCTGAGACCGTCTGTGAGGTCAGCAAAGCGACTTCCGCCCCTTACCATCGCGCCTTCCGCTCGTTTGGTCTTGTCACGCAGTCCCGTGACCGGATCCAGATCAACATAATAAATCGGACCGTAGTCGGTACATCCGTAGCCGCTTTGGTCGGTCGCCGATGGTCGCCATGCGTTGGAAGGACAGATAAACGCCGGAATAGCTTGTTTTGCTGCCGCGTCATTTTGGGGAGTCGCGTTATAGGCAAAGTTCAGGTCGAACTTCTGAAACGAATTGGCCTGCTCGATGAATGGCAGGATCGCAGTAAACATCGAATGCTGGTCAAACGTTGTGGACGGCGGGTTTGTCGCGAAATCTGTGCCCTGGCCGCCAGACGGCAATCGGCTGTACGTACTTTCGTAGTTGTGCACAGCGAGCCCCAACTGTTTGAGATTGTTCCGACATTGAGTTCGTCTTGCGGCCTCCCTCGCGGCCTGAACCGCTGGCAGCAGCAATGCAATCAGTACGGCAATAATGGCAATGACCACAAGCAGTTCAATCAATGTGAAGCCTGTGGATTTGGGGAATCGCTTCCGGACATTCGAGTGATTTTGGCAGTGCTCCGTCATCTTGTGATTCTCTCTTTCCATGTTCGTTGAAACGCGGAAACTCAGGAATTGAGTCTCCAATGGTCAAAAGAGTATTTGATCGATGACACCACGTCTGTGAGCGGGATTACACTGAGGCCGATAATGTCAGGTGCCACAGGATTTGCTCGACTCGAACTGCAGTGCCACGCGGGAGAGCGTCTCGCAGTATCGTCTGACGCGCGTTACAATAAACCTGCGTGATTCGCAAACAGCCACATCCGCGAGAAAGCCAATGGACGAAAGCAAAGACTTTGAAGAATGCTCTGAGTGGCTCAAAGCACTTGCCGAGCCGCTGCGTTTGCGAATTGTTCGGGAGCTTGTCGTCGCGCCGTGTACGGTGACAGCACTCGCGAATCGCATGGACACCGCACTGGCATTGGTATCGCATCACATACAAGTGCTGTTACACGCGGGAATTATTCAGCTGCGTAAGGACGGTCGCTTCAACCAGTACAGCCTGAATCCCGATTTCTTTCGTCAGGCGGCACGGCAGAAGGCGGCAGCTCTCGATTTCGGATGCTGCCGCTTCGAACTTCCATTGATGTAATTTACGCACCTATTCCAATGCTTGCCGTGTGTTTCAACCTACGGCGATTCACATTTTCAGCAGACGTTCAACGCTTTTTCGGTCGGTGAGTCCAGTCTGACGATCAACGATCGCTCCGTTTTTAAACACAATGAGTGTTGGTAAGGATGAAACACTGAACTTCCTCGCAATGGCTTTGTGTTCATCCACATTCACTTTGAGAATCACCGCGCCCATTTGCGATGCGTCTTCTTCCAGTTCATGCAGAATGGCTCCCTGTCTTCCGCACGGACCGCACCAATCGGCGTAGAAATCCACCAGGACAACGCCCTTCGCGTTCCGAATCTGCGATTCAAAATCGTCGCTTGCCCCCAGTGTCACCAATCCTGGGCTCGTAACAGGCATCGACACGCTGGTTAACTGAAAGTCTGTTGCATCGTAGTGATCCGACGTAACGCCTGGGGATTCTTCGCTACTGAATTTTGCAATACCTCGGACTTCGGATTTTTCGCCACGGCGAGCCCAGCTCGTGCTTCGACCGCAACCGGTGAGAATGCTTGTGCTCAGTAATGCAATGGCAACAAACGGTGTGAAGTGAGTTAAATTAATCATTGCATGATTCCTTCGTCGAAAACGTTCCAGAGCCAGCCGACTCACAACTCAACTCTCTGATCATTTTATCGGCATAAAAACAACTCTGATTGGGTTCGTCCGACACTCCTGGCAGAGATCTTCGAGGATGCGAATTTCGGCAGACGAATTCAGGCACATTCCTCCGGTTGACAGATGACTTTGTTGTTGGCCTTGTTGAATTCGTTCCGAGTTTCAGAATAGCAATGGCCTCAGAAATCGCCGTTCTAACTCCTGTCACTTCATCCAGAATCATCTTCGCGCCTGCGGCCATCACCAGGCGATTCAAATCGATTCCCATTTCTTCAGGATTGAACTGTCCGGCAAGTGTACCGGGCAACATCCCGGAATAGGTGGCCTTGGGAAATCTTGAGACGCAGACCAAGCGGCAGTTTGGAAGAGGTGCCTTCACCCATTCGCGAACGACATGCGCGTTGGTGTGGCCGATTCCTAAAAGAATGATGCAGCGTTCAGCCAACTGGAAAGTCCTCGTATCGAACTGTTCAGGCTACCAAACTGCCTGATATTCCGGCGGAACCTGGTAATCGTCGCTGTAAGTATGAACTCGGTTCGTGGGCTGGTGAGCGAGTGTTTGCAGCGGATACTTCGCCGCGCACCATTCCATTATGCTGCCCTTGAAATTCCAGGCATTAAAACCTCGGTCGCGAAGCAGACGGGCGTAGTGCTCGCTGCGAAACCCAACGGTGCAATAGCAAATCACCGTTCGGTACTTGAAGTCTTCGGCATTTGCTTCAAACTGATCGATGGTCAAGGCGTTCAGTATGACCGAGATAATTGTTTCTTCCGGAGTGCGCACATCAACCAGGACAAAGTCTGGAACTGGTTCTGGAGCACCATATCGTCTGGCCTGCTTAACAACAGCCTCGTAACTCAGTTGCCTTTGTCGCAATTGCTGCAGCGTCATTTCCGGTATTTTTCGCCCGGGGCGAATAAAGGCTGGCAGACGAGAGTCCTGTGAGATCACAACTCCCAGACAGGCAGTGAGTGCGACGACAGCGAATGCGATGTACCAGGCCATCAAAACCTCTGGCAACAAGTCAAACTGAATTGCAATCATGCCGTCAATAAGTAGCTCACACCGAAGGCAATTGCCCCGGCAACTGGGGCAGTGATCAACCAGGCGGCAAGAATTGTACGGATGAACTTCCAGTGGGCCTGCCGGTTTGCAATTCCAATTCCGAACAGAGCACCACATGAAACATGGGTCGTCGAAACAGGCATTCCCCAGCGGCTTGCACATGTGACAAGAAACGCCGTGACAACATTGCCTGTAAAGCCCTGGCCGGCATTCATGACCGTAATACGATTGCTCATTGCGTCAGCGACGCGTCTCGCCCCTGCCAGCCCACCGATTGCCATCACGACAGCTACTGTCGCCACGGGCCAGACACCCCCAATGCCAGCCGTCGTGACCAGCAACGCTGCAATCTTCGGCGTGTCGTTGAGCCCTCTTGCGAAACCCACGAGACCGGCGGTCAGAAAATGCAGCACGTCCAGTGACTTTCGAGCATCAATGCCAATCACAGATCCACCGTAGACTTGCCGACAAGCGACCGTGGTGTCGAGTTTCACGGACAACACTTCGGCTCGCTGCAACGCGACTGTTGAATTGCCGAGAGGCACGACTTCCAGGACTTCTGATCCGGCACACAGGCATGTTTCACTGGTAACGCCGCACGCTATTCGGACTCGCCGCAGGACAGGATAGATCAATGCCGTTCCTGCCAGTGCCACCAGAGGGCTAAGCAGCAGCGGTGCCAACAGAGTGACGGCCAATTTCTGCCAGCCGACGCTTCCGTCATGTGCTAGTGCTGTTCCAATCATCGACCCCACAATCGCATGCGTTGTTGAGATCGGGAATCCAATCCGCGATGCTGCAAGAACCGTTAATGCCGATCCTAGTGCGAGCGACGCACCAAACGAAGGCAGCTCCAGCAATTCGTCAGAAACCAAGCCCTTGCCGGAGAATCGTTGGAGCAGTTCCGATGCCAGTAAGACGGCCATGAGAGACCCCAGCAGCGTTGTTGCAGTTCCCCAGATCAGAGCCGTTCGATACGTTGTTGTCTTGCTTCCATAAAGCGTAGCCACGCCCTTGAAGTTGTCGTTGGCCCCATTGGCAAATGCCAGCAGTAGAGCTGCAATTATGGCAAATGAAATCATGACGATGCCTTTTCAAGAAGGGCACCACGGCAGCTTGATCCGGCACCGGCTGTACAGCCAAAGCAATGGCGGCCAAGAGCAATCACGCGATCTTCTGTGTCTGTCGCCTTCACTTCGCTGATATGCGTTCGCGTTGCGTTGGCCATGGGCAGGTTCAACATCTGATTGAAGTCGCAGTCGAACAGATACCCCTGCCAGTCCACTGAGATCGTTGACCGGCACATTAAGCCATCGACGGCTTCTCGATTGAACGAGTTCACAAGCAGCGACATGTATTCGTCGTAACGTCCGCTGGTCATCAGATCATCCAGAAATCGACTGATGGGCATGTTCGTGATTGTGTACAACTGGTTGAACTCGATGCCGTACCTCTGCCAGAGCTGATCGCGAAAGCTTTGCTCCAGCTTCTGCTGATTCGGCGGAAGTGATGGACCGACAGGGTTGTAGACCAGCGACAGTGTCAGGTTTCCGCCGCCGATGCCATAGCCCAGACCGTTGAGCAGCTTCAAGGCGTCGATCGATTTACGAAACACTCCATTCCCACGCTGCGAATCGCAATTGTCTTCCAGGTAACAGGGCAACGACGCAACAATTTCAACCTGATGATCGGCCAGAAACTGCGGGAAGTGAGTGTACCCCGGAGCAGACAGAATCGTCAGATTACAGCGGTCAATCACATGGCGATTCAGCTTGCGCACTTCCGTGACAAACCATTCGAAATGTGGATTCATCTCCGGAGCACCGCCCGTGATATCCACCGTCTCTACAGCCGACTCAGAGATGATTCGCAGGCAGTGTTCGAAGTTCTCACGGCTCATCAGTTCACGACGATCCGGTCCTGCATCCACATGACAATGCCGACATGTTTGATTGCAGAGTTTTCCGACATTGACCTGCAACGTCTTCAGCTTGCCGCGTCGCAGGTCGGCAAATCCATGTTCGGTGAGAACAGACTGGAACTGTGGCAGAGATTCATCGCCGCTCCCTTCCAGAATGTCGCGTTGGCGTTCGACGTCGGCTAATGGGTTGCCTTGCCGAAGTAAGGTAAGTACAGACATTTTGTTTCCAATCGTTGAGGTACTGGCGGTGCGGCGTCGGCCATCCATCGCAATGTATTATACTTTGCCCGGTCCAATGGGTTGCGGCGAGCGGAGTGGCGTGAGCCCTCCGGTACTTCGTTCTTTTACCGGCAACCTGACGCATGCCGCTCACCAGATTCTGTCACGAAAGAACGCCGCCCCACGGATCGACTAGCAACA